>CAZVGR010000010.1:23040-88007 GCA_964626845.1 uncultured Anaerolinea sp. | reverse complement strand
GCGAGGAGCGCTGGGCCAACGCGGCCGAGATGCGCCGGGCGGCGGCCGTGGCCTCGCGCAAGCTGGCCAGTGAGGCGCCTCTCCCGCCGGCGCCTGATGTCATGACTCCGGTTGTTGTAATGGCCGATGGCGGCAAAACGGCCGCAGCGCCAGGCAAGCGACGGGTTGGCTGTGCTGCGGCCTTAGGACTGTTGGGCGTGGCGCTGCTGGCGGTGACAGCGCTGCTGTGGATGACCAGTATGCGCCAGCCCAGCGCAGCCTCCTTGACGCAGTCGACTCAAACCAGCGTGGGCGAGCAGGTCGCCAACGCGCCCACTGCCAGCCCCACAGCGACCACCGTTGCCCCATCGCCCACGGCCACCGCTGTTCAACCCTCACCTACTGTAACTCCCGAGGCCCAGGCCGCGGCAGCGGAGATGCAGCCTGCGGTAAGTCCTACTTCGACCCCGCTCCCGACGCACACACCCACGCCTGACGCCGAGTCTGGTACGCCCACGGCAACGCCTACGGTTCGCCCCACCCGCACGCGCTTGCCAACGGCTACCTCGCCGGCTGCCGCTGTCAGCCCTGCTCCGGTCGCCGCCTCTACGGCCGCTCCAGCTACAGCCACAGCTACACCGATTGCAACTGCTACAGCGGCGCCCCCCGTCCCGCCTGCACCTTCGACCAGCCTGGTTACCCTGATTGAACCCAGCGCTGGCGCTGTGGGCAGCGGCGTTCGTCTTTTTCACTGGCAGGCCAGCCAGGCGGCTGCCAACAATCAAGGCTATGAGTTGGTCTTCTGGCGTCCTGGCCAGAACGCCATGGCGGACGCCTTTGGCCCCATTGGTGTCACGCAGGACAGCTCCGGGCAGATGCGAGTTGACCTGGACAAAGCAGACCTGGTGCTGGGCGCGCTGTTCGATCCGGGCGATTACCTCTGGGGGGTGATGTTGGTGGAAACGTCCCCCTACCGGCGTATTGCACTGGTCAGCGAGGCGCGGGCATTCCGCTTTGAGCGTGGCGGAGGCGGCGGACAACCAGGAGATCCGCCGCCTCCACCGCCGCCAACGCCTGATCCGGGGTAGCCGATCGGGAAAGGAGCGTCAGTTTTGAACAAATCAAACAACGTGCGTATGGCCGTTGGTTTTTGGTTGCTGTTGATGACATGGGCAGCCGTGCTTGCTGTCTCTCCAACAAACACCCAATCTGCCGCAGGACACGCGCCGATTCAGCAGTGGTCGATGGTCGCTCCTCTGTCTCAGCCGCTGTTGACTGAAGCGGTGGCAGTTCCCTATGCCGGTCAAAGTTACATCTTCGTCGTGGGTGGCAAGAACTCATCTGACAATCCGGTTACTAGCGTCCAAAGGGCCATTATCAACCCCGATGGAGGACTTGGCAGTTGGCAGAACGTGACGCCATTGAGCACACCGGTCTATAGCCATGCCGTGGTAGCCAGTGGCAACGGACGGTTTTTGTATGCGATTGGTGGATGGAACGGCAGCGCACGGTTGCGGGATGTGTGGCGCGCCGAAGTGGGTTCGAATGGTACCCTGGGCGCATGGATTCGTTTGGGAGATTTCCCAGAGCCAATCGCAGTGCATAGCGCAGTGGTTGTGGCGGATCGCATCTATGTCGTCGGTGGGCAGAACGACTCCAGCATTCTGCCCAGGATCCGGTATGCCACCATTCTGGCTGACGGCAATTTGACAGCGTGGACGTCAGCGGCCGATCTTCCCCGGCCGCTCTACCGTCATGCGGTAGCCGCACACAATGGGTATCTCTATGTTGTCGGCGGCGATGACACCACCGCTGCACAGAATCTGTTATACTATGCCAAAGTCAATAGCGATGGCAGCTTGAGCGCCTGGCAGAGCGCTGCCCTGCCGGCTGCGCGTTTTTATCACCGTTCGGTTATCCACGATGGCCGTATTGTTGTCTTGGGCGGTACGGTGAACAATAATACCGGTCAGGCGCAAGTTTGGTCAGCGCCGCTGAGCAGCAGCGGCAGCCCTGGATCCTGGCAGATAGAACCAGCTCTGCCGCAACCGCTATTTCGGTTTGCGGCTGTCGTGACGCGTAAGAACGGCTCGGACATGATTTATGTGTTGGGTGGGCTGCGCGACAATGTCTATCAGGCCAATATCTATCGTTCGGCTGTGCCGCCAACTCCTACTTTTACACCGACGGTGACGCCCACGCGCACACCAACCGTCACGCCTACACCCACGGCGACGCCTACAGCCGGCCTGAGCATATTCTTGCTGCGCAACGATCCATGGAGTGAGGTGCAGCCGGGGCACGAGATACGCTACACGGTCTATTACCGCAACGGGCCATTGCCCCTGACTAACTTTGAGATAACCAACGCCATCCCGGCAAATGCGGTGTTGGTGCCGGGTAGCATCAGCGCTGGCGGGGCGAATGCTGGCGGCGTCGTGCGCTGGCCCATTGGCAATCTGGCCGGCAATGCCAGCGGCAATGTCTCCTATTCGGTGCGCATGCCTACGGCGACGCCAACGCCAACCCATACACCAACTCGCACACCGACGAACACACCGACGCCTACTGCAACTATCACACCAACGCCAACAGCGACTTCAACATCAACAGCCACGCCAACACCTACTGCCACAGTATGTGTCCATCGCATTGAAGGCACAGTCTTTGAAGATATCAATCGGGATGGCATTTGGCAGAATGCCACAGAACCCCAGCTTACCGGTTCACGACTCCTTCTGGAGGAGACTGGGGCCACGTTTAATCCCACGAACAGTGGTTTCTATTATTTCATTCTGGGCGGACCGGGAACATATCACTTGACTGAGACCGATCCGCCGGGCTACACCAGCCTGCCGAATGCTCCAAACAATCGGACGGTGGAGGTCGGCGCCTGCCAAACAGTAATCGTTAACTTTGGCAACGTGCCCCAGACTTGTGCGATTCGGGATTTCAGCTTCGAACAGGGCCCTCCTCCCAATAGCGCCTGGACGGTCAGTTCCAACAATAGTTGTCCAAGCATCGGTAACTTCTCATCGACATGGGGTATCCCCACGGCGCACCATGGTGTGAATTCTTTCTTGGCTGGTGGCTATTGCAGCGGCTATCCTAACAGCAGCTCAGTAGCTCAGAACATCACTGTTCCTACCGGCTCTGGCCAGCAGCAGTTGACGTTCTGGTTGCTGAGCTACAGGTCAGCTCCCGACGACCCTTCGCCAGATGATTTGTTCAGAGTAACGGTCAACACTACCGTAGTCTACTCGCGTTACATGACTCGCGCCAACAACACGTATCCCAATTGGATACCAATAACTTTGAACCTGGCCCAATTCGCCGGCAGCACAGTGCAACTGAAGTTCGCCAATGTCTCGATCGGTTCAGCAACGGGCCATGTGTTGGTAGACGAGGTACGCTTAGGGACGTGTGGTACTCTGGAGATGACCTCAGATGATACTTCGATCGATGCGATCAGCGTGAATACTGACCAACAGCCCCCTGACCCTGTTCTGGCACTTGCGCCCGATGTGGTGCATTTACCTGACATGGTCTCTGTAGTCAATCAGGGAGCGACAGCTACCTGGCGCTACGGCAGCCAGTCGGGCCAGATGATCAGTAATCCCGTAAGCAATCCGTCACAGTTGCTGTATCTGCCATTGATGCGCAAAGAATAGGTAGAAATCCGTGAGAACGTGAGCCGTGGAAGATAAATCGACACTGATCCTCTACTTTCCTGGCACCAACGCCAGCTATCAGGTCAAGCCCGGTGATGAGATTATCGCCGGGCTATCGGACCTGTGCGACATCAACTTACAGCGTTACTTTGCCGGGCCGCGTGTGCGAGCCATCTCGCGCATCCACTTCAAGCTAATCTCTTTTGAGGATGCCGGCTATGCCATTGTCGATTTGATGAGCACTAACGGCACCTCGGTCAACGACCGACCCTTGCAGCCGGGAGCGCCGCGTTTCTTGCGCAACGGCGACTATATCCAACTGGCCGACTGTGAGGACTTTGTCATCTCGGTGGTGACCGATGTGAGCAGCGCCACGCAGGTGTTTGGCGATATGCAGCCAGCCGGCGCGGAGGAGGCTCCATCGCGCGAGCAGGTGGGGCTGCGCTACATTCATGGCCTGGACCAGTTCGTGGTCGATGGCGTGGCCGTGCCTCATGCCCACCTGACGCCGCTAGAGCATACCTTGTTACGCTATCTATACAACCGCACTGGCCGGGTGTGCAGCTACGACGATCTGGCTGTTCACGTCTGGGGCTACAAGCGCTATGACAAGATTGAGAACAACACCATCGCCAAGACAGTTAGCAACCTGCGCAAGAAGCTGGATAGCCTGGCCAGGGGTTCGGGCGAGCATTACATTGTGACAGTGCATGGCCGAGGTGTGAAGTGTCTGCTGTTGCCAGAGTAAAGCTGTCACGAAACGTTCAAGAAATCTTCAGAGATTCGCCAAGCTTGGCGCGGCCAGGCGTGCTATAATTCAGCACAATCATACATAAACGCGGCCTATGGAGGCATGGGCCTGCCAAGTATATTGCGCTCTACGGTGCAGTAAAAGGAGGATCTCACGAAAACAAGAGCCAACAGGCGGCTACGAAGCCGCGTCCCAGTGAAATGTTGTCGATTAACCAACCCAATCCGAGGAGGTAGATACTATGGCGGCTGAAGAAATCAGGGCGGACTACGACCAGCTCGCCCAGGTTGCCAACCGGTTCAACCAGCAGAGCCAGCAGATCCAGCAGATGACACAGAATGTGAAGCGCAGCATGGAGACGTTGCGCAGCGGCTGGGAAGGGCGCGGATCACAGGCCTTCTTCAACGAGATGCAGGGCAATGTGCTGCCGGGTACGGACCGTCTCTACAGGGCGCTGGCACAGGCTAGCCGTGTGACCCAGCAGATTTCGCAGACGGTGAAGCAGGCCGAAGAAGAGGCCTCGGCGCCGTTTAAGGTGATGTCATAAGCACCACAGCAGGAGATGACAGGAGGTTGACATGGCGACTGATGTGATCAAACTAGATTACGCCAAGGCAGAGCAGATGATCCGCACCTTCCAACAAGGCAAGGAGCAACTGCAGCGCTCGATCCAGGAGATGCAAGGCCTGGCGACGACCATCGAAGAAGGGGCTCTACTGGGTCAGGGCGGGGACGCCTTCGTAGATGCTATCCGCACCAAGCTGATCCCGGCGACTACCAAGCTGAGCAACAAGTTCGACGAGCTGGCCAAGGACGTGGGCATGGCTGTCAAGTACATGCAAGAGGCCGACCGCACGTCCAAGGGTCTGTACAAATAAGGAGGCTAAGCCATGAAGAGTGCTTTGCTGCGCTTCGCGCGCCAGGTGGTGGCCAACGTGCTCTCCCAATTGACGCAGCAACTGAACATCGTGCAGCAGCAGGCCCTGGCGCCCATGCGCATGATGATCCAGCAGGTGACAGGCGGCGTTTGGGTCGGCGACGGGGCCAATGCATTCGTGCAGGAAGTGTCGAGCCTGATGATTCCCGGCGTGGGCAAGGTGGGCGAGAACATCACCACCATGCAGCGCAACCTGAACCGGGCTATCGAGGTGATGGACCGGGCCGATCAGCAGGTCAACAACATGGTGCGCGGGCTGGCGGATGTGTTCAACGGCATCTATCGCTAGGCCGCAGGCCGCCTTGCAAACAACGGTGAAACCGGAGGAGTGACATGGCAGACAAGGTTTATATGAACGTGCCGGCTGTGCGGCAGATCGCCAAGAACTTCAAGCAGGTCGGCGACACACTGGACAACGTGGCGCGGGTGATGGAGGCGCTGGTCAACATCCTGCGCGGCACGGCCTTCGTTGGGATGGTGGGCGGCCTGGCGCTGGCGCAGTACATCGACAGCATCAAGCCCCACATCCAGCAGATGTCCCGCAAGTGCCAGGAGCTATTTAGCGACCTGAATAAGTCAGTGGACGCCTACGAGCGCGGCGACGCGCTGGGCGCGACGCGTTTCTACTAGTACTGGCCCCCTTGTGTCCAGGAAGATCGAACCGGGGCGACCGGCAATGTGTCGTCCCGGCTCGATCTTTACCTTTGGGTTAGTTCAAGATCACTGATCGCCATCTGAGGTGGACGGAGCGTATCTCATGCCTGCTGATGTCATCCAGGTTCAGTATGATCAGCTCTCCCAAGTAGCGAACCAATTCGGCCGCACTGCCGAGAACGTGATTGCGACGCAGCAAAGCGTGTTGCGCAGCGCTCAGCAACTGCGTCAGGGTGGTTGGCAAGGCCGCGGGTCGACGGCTTTTTTTGCCGAGCTTGATGGTGTGGCATTGCCGGCCATACAGCGGCTGGCAAGCGCCTTGCAGCAGGGCAGTGTTGTTACTCGGCAAATCGCTGAGGTGATGCAGGCGGCTGAGGCAGAGGCTGCCGCGCCGTTCCGTGGGCGGGATGGCGCAGTCCCCGGCGGCGCAACGGTCTCTGCCGAGGGTGGCTTCTCCGGCGGTGCTGTCGGCGGAGCCGCTGCGCCTACCTTCATCAGCGGCGTACTTGCCAACTTTCAAGAGACGTTCAAGGTGAAAGGCAAAGGTCTTAGCTTCGATCTCAGTAAGGGGAAGTTTGGGCTGAAGCCCGAGTTAGGTGTAGATCTGGTCAGCGGTTCCTTGATCAACGGCAAATTCGCTGATGGCTATGGCCGTTGGGATGTGGGCGGAGGCCTTGCAGGCCTTGGATTGAAGGAGATTGACGGGAAATGGGTAGTGGGCGCAGCAGGTGAGGTCTATGCTGGACGTGGCAAAGTCGAAGGAACTCTGGTAGGCGACCAAAATCTGGGCTGGACTGGCGGCATCGAGGCCAAGGCGCTTTCCGCAAAAGGCTTTATCGGGTATTATGATGGCAGCATAGGCGGTGAACTCGGCGGTAACCTTGCCTCTGTCAAATTAGAGACAGGGGCAAACATAGCAGGAGCGAATGTCGGTGTCAATGCCGAGATTGGCCTGAAGATGGAAGTTGGATTGAGCCTTGGCAAAGACACCTCAGTGAAGCTTGGTCCGTTGACCTTCGGCTTCAGTTTTGGCAGAGCCAAGCCCTATAAAACCATCGACTCGGGAGGAAGTTGGTGAGAGAAGCGCCAACAATACTTGCCTTATTTTCCATCGTCGCGTTCTTCGTGATCGCAGTCCTATTGCTACTATCGAACCGTGGCAAAACTGGCCCGGTGGAGAGTGCGCTGCGAACTCTGGCGGCGCAGACCAGCGGCGTCTATCGACGCAAGTTCGTGGGCGCTGGTCAGATGGTCGAATTTTCCCAAGGCGGACGCCACTTCACGTTTGAGGTAGCCAGCAGTTTGGCTGGCTCAGGTGACGCCATGGCTTCCCATCTTCGTCTGCGCGCATCCGTGCCTTTCCAGCCTATTCAGCCGTTTGAACTTGTATTGGATCCCAAAGCCGTTCGCGAGATTGTCATCAGGCTGAAGAAAACCGCTGCAGTTGACACTCTTTTGGACATTCCGCCGATTGATGATGTGTACCGCGTGCGCACGTCTGATCCTCAGATGGCTGTGGCGTTGCTCAGCGATGCTGTTCTGCAACGCCAACTGGCCGCCGTTGCCAAACACACCAGCCGGCTGGCTATCGGCCCGCACAACAATCGCGCATGGATCGCTTTTGGCGAAGATGAAGAACAAGTCTCAGGCGAACGGCTGTTGGCGATCCGTGATCTTCTTGCGACCTTCCTGACTGCGCTGGAACGTTATGGGGTCGCTGTTCTCGTTCAATAGAGGTTCCTCGTTATGGAAATTGTACTTTCCCGTGCCGAGTTTTTTACATTGATGGCTTTGGCGCGCGCCGAGGGGGTCATTGGGCTTGATCCGGAACAACTCTTGCCGG
Organism: uncultured Anaerolinea sp.; assembly: GCA_964626845.1. Taxonomy (GTDB): domain Bacteria; phylum Chloroflexota; class Anaerolineae; order JAAEKA01; family JAAEKA01; genus JAAEKA01. The sequence continues at coordinate 80,172 of CAZVGR010000010.1, read as the reverse complement.
CTGAACCTGCCCAGCGACAAGCGTTGTATAACCAGGGCGAAGCAAGCTTGGCGCAGCGCGGTTTGCTGCGAGCCACCTCTTTGCAAGAAGTTGCTCTGGAGGAAACCCTGTTGCGCTTGGTAACGACTATCACCCAACCTACGTTCGCAGCAGTTTCAGTCAAAACTGTGCCGGAAGTAGGGCGCTTCCTTTTTTTGCACTATGCCAGCGAGGGCCGTTGGGTGGAGCAGACCCTGCCAGATGAGGTCACGCATCGTCTAGCTGATATTGGTGAGGACAACGCACTCCTGCAACGCCTGCAAGAGATTTTTCCATTGAATGATGACGTGACATTGGGGCGTTCTTTCCATGCCGATGGCGCGGCCTTGCTGGCGGCCTATGAGGCAGCCTCGACAGCATCTGGCAGTATGGCGGACGAAGAAATCAAGGTCCTCGATGCTGCAGATCAAGCGTATGTCGCCGCCTTTTTGCAGGCGGCGCAGCAGCAGCGTTTCAGCGGTTCGTTGGCTTTCCTGCAGGTTGTTCCTGGCCAAGACAACGCAGCTTTTGAGATGGCGGTGGTGAGCGCTCCTCAGAGCAATTGGCTCCTGATGTTTGAGGAGGAAGGTGTCCTGAAGGCAGGAGAGCTGTCATCAGCCGAGTTTGGCCAAGTGCTTCAGGCTGTGTTGACCAATCTGGCACAGGTGTAGGTTCGTGAGAAGGCGTTTTCATGAAACAAGTCTGCATGCTGTGCGAACGCACATCCCCTGACGGCAATCTCTTCTGTCAGGAGACCTATTGCCCGGCCGAGCAGTCGCCGTTCGTTTTGGACCACGGCGAGTGGTTTGGCGACATCGAGATCGTGCGCCTCTTGGTCGTCTTGCGCTCAGCCGCGATCTATGAGGTCATGCACCAGCGGCAACGCAAGTACATGAAGCTTGCCCATCCCGGCGCAGAAAACAAGGATCGCCTCAAGCGCGAGGCCGAGTTCCTGCGCGATTTGGCTGTCGGTAAGGACAAGCTGGAAACTTTGCCAACTCTGCTGCCCGCGTTTGCCAACACCACCATTGGTCGCGATCCCTATGGCAAGACCATGCTGCGCGGCCACTTGCTCTATTTCTATCTCTTCGAGTTCAAGCCGGGCGACACCTTGCGCGAGGTGCTGGTTAAGAACCCCCAGCTCTGGATCAACCACGTTGGTTGGATCATCATCGACGTAGCCGCAGCCATCAATATCATGCACCGCCGAGGCGTCTACCACTACGGCCTGACGCCCGAGGCGATTCTGGTGCATTTCGACGAAAAGCAGAACATCCCTGAGGTCTTGCTGCTCGATCTGGGCATTGCCAGCGCTAAGGAAACCCTGCGCCAGGACTGGTACCCCATGTGGGTTCCGCCGGCCTACACCGCACCTGAGTTGGCCCAAGGCAACGGCAGCGCAGTGCGCCATGATTATCACACCGACGTCTTTGGGCTTGGCCTCTGCCTGTACGAGATGCTGGTGGGTGAACCGGCCTATCCCTTCAAGCTGCGCAGCGATCATGAGGTCTACCAACTGGTGCGTAAGGGCCGGCCGGTTGAGATGAACCGCATCGAGGATGTGGAGACGGTGGCGCGTATCGCCTTGCAAGCTACCCGATTGCGCGTCGATGAGCGTCAGCCCCATGCGGCCGATCTGGCCCAGCAGTTGCGCGACCAGGTTGGGGAGCCGCCGCGCGTTAAGAAGCGGCGCCAGCCGGCTCTGCGTTCGATCATGACCGCCGTCATTCTGCTGTTGGGCGTTGTCTTTTTCCTGACGTTGGCCCTGATGCTGGTGCCGCGCTAAACCGCCAAGTACTTTCCGCTCAGGCCCCAGGCGCTTGCGACCGTTTCACAGATCCAGGCGCCTGCCGCCGATAGCCGAGCATTTATCTCAGGTCTCTTCATGAACAAGCCACTGGTCATCGACCGCCCGCCTCGCATCCAGCCTGAGCTGCCCTTCGACGAGATCGAAATCCCCTCGCCGCCCGACAAGGGGCAGAGCGGCTGGGAACAGCTTGCCCAGATGGCGCTGCCGCTGGTGACGATCATCGCCTTCGTCTTCCTGGCCGGCGCGGGGGGCGGCCGCAGCGCGCTGATGATCATTCCTATGGGCTTCGCCGTGCTGGCGTCAGCCGGCGTGGGTATCTTCGTCCATCTGCGCCAGAAGCGCCAGGCAGCCGAGGCTCTGCGCGCCTATGAAGAGCGCCTGGTCGAGCTGACCAAGCAGATGAACGTTTACCACGACATGCAGCGGCGCTTCTACTACTACAACTATCCCGACGTCAGCAACGTCTTCCGCCTGGTCACCAGCGCCCGCAGCGAGGTGGAAAAGGCCGAGCGCACCCTGCGCACCGAAACTCGCCTCTGGGAGCGCCGCACCGCCGACGAGGACTTCGGCGTCGTGCGTCTGGGCATCGGCGCCTTGCCCTCCACCGTGGTCTTCCGTTTCGACAAGTCCGACGACCTCACTGATCCTCAGGTGCGCCAGGCGCTCAAGCTGGAGCAGGATGCCCGTTTCGTCGAGGACATTCCGGTGGTCATTTGTCTCCGCCGCCCCTTCGACAGCGGGCAACCCGGTGAACAGGAGGCGAGCAGCGAGAAGGAGCAGCAAGCCGACGAGGCGCGCGCCGTCATGACCCCTGTGACCCACGCCCTGGGCATCGCCGGCGAGCGCGCCGCCGTCTACGAATATGTGCGTTCTTTGCTGGCCCATTTCACCGTCTTCCACGCACCAATGGATGCCCGGCTGTTCGTGCTGGCCGCCCGCAAGCAAGAGTGGGCCTGGACCGACCAACTTCCCCACTGCCAGGCGGACGTGGAGACCGAGTATCGCTTCTTCCTGGACCAAGTCCAGCCCGAAGAGGAGGAGAAGCCCTTCGACGAGAGCGACGAGGGGCCGCTGGTGCGCTACCTGGAAGGGCTGCGCCGCATCCTGGCCACCCGGAAAATCCAGTTGGAAAGCCGGGACGACCAGGAGGGCAAGGGCGATCCCACCTTGCCCTTCCAACTGGTCGTTGTCGACTTGCTGGACTCGACCTACGACGAGAGCTCGCCGCTGCACGATCTGGAGTCGGACGCAGCCATGTCGATCCTGATCGAACAGGGCGACGCAGTGGGAGCGGCGGTCATCTTCCTGGTGCCGGAGCGGGCCAAGGTGCCTAGCGGCTGTCATTCGGTGATCGAGATCGAACGCACCACACCGGCCACCAACAGCAAGAGCCAAACCTTCCAGAAGCTGCACTTCCGCTACGCCGAGGTGGGAGTCAACTCTTTCCGCTACGTCGGGGTGGCCGACTCGGTCGTCAAATCCAAGCATATGGACGGTCTGGCCGAGACTCTGGCCCAGTATCAGGTGCGTCAAGGGCCGGGCGCGGGGCTGGCGCCGGCCGTACCCTTCCTCGACCTCTACGGCTTTCGCTCACTGGCTGAGCTGGAGGCTGACGTAGAGGAGAAATGGCAGCGTAGCCAGCAGGCGCGCCACGCCAATTGGCTGCGCTGCAAGATCGGCCGCATGTCGGGCAACAAGGCCCGTACCCTGGTCTTTTCGGCCAAGCGCGATGGCGTGCATGGCATGGTGGCTGGCAGTACCGGTTCTGGCAAGTCCGAGCTGTTGATCTCAATGATCGCTGGCATGGCCGTCACCTACGACCCCAGCGTGCTCAATTTTGTGTTGGTGGACTACAAAGGGGGCGGCGCGTTCAAGGAGTTTGTAGACCTGCCCCACTGCGTCGATATCATCACCAACCTCGAAGGCGACGCCGTTACGCGCATGTTCACCGCGATCAACGCTGAGATGAAGCGCCGCCAGAAGCTCAACGCCGACACCGGCACAAAGAACATTGTCGAGTATCGCCAGCGCGGCCTGCACGAAACCCACTACCCATATCCCTACCTCTTCATCATCATCGACGAGTTCGCCGAGATGATCGCCGATCGCGCCGAGTATAAGAGCGAGCTGGAGAGCATCACCCGCGTCGGCCGCGCCCAGGGCGTCTCGCTGATCCTGGCGGCCCAGCGCCCCAGCGGCGTCACCGACCAGATGCGCTCCAATATCAAGTTTCGTATCTGCCTGCGGGTGGAGACCCCCGGCGAGAGCCGCGAGATGCTGCGCCGCACCGATGCCGCCTTCCTGCCGCCAGGCATCCCCGGCCGCGGCTACCTGCAAGTCGGCAACGAAGAGGTGGAATTGATCCAGGTCGCCTACACGGGTGACAAGTACCGCGATCCCACCCAGGCCCCGCCGCCCGTGGTGATCTGGCCTGGCCGCGCCGGCGCCTCCGAGGCCGTGCTGGATCAGGAGCCGCCGGAGCTTTACAAGGTCTTGATCACCACCTTGCAGCGTCAGGCCAAGGAACTGGGTTGTGCGCAGCAATACGCGCCCTGGCCTGCGTTTCTCCCCAAGCAACTGAACCTGGAGCAGGCCCTGATTGACGATGATCCTGCCAAGCCCGCAGTCACGGCTGCACGCTATCTGGCCGACGTCGACCAGATCACTTTGGGCCAGCCGCGCGAGGGCTCGATCCTGACGCTCAACCCAGCCTTGGCCCAGTGGCGCAGCGGCGAGTGCGGCTGGGTGGAGCCGATCGACTGGGAACGCTTTGCCATGCGACCCGTGGTGGGCCTGGTGGACAATCCCTATGCCGCGCGCCAACTGCCGCTGACCCTGGACCTGCCGCGCGGCCACGTGGTGATTTTCGGCGGCTCTGGCTGGGGCAAGACGACCTTTCTGCGCACTCTAGTTGTTAGCCTGGCCGCCACCCATTCCCCCAATGCGCTGCACATGTACTTGCTGGATCTGGGCGGCCGCAACCTGGCGCCGCTGGCCAGCCTGCCCCACGTGGGCGCCGTGGTCAACCCTGACGAGGCGGGCTACGAAGAGCGAGTGGAGCAGGTGTTGCGCCAGCTAGAGGATGAGGTGGAGGCGCGCAAGGTGGCGCTGGCCAACGCCGGCGCGCCTGACATCTACAAGTACAACCAGGCCCATCCTGACGCGCCCCTGCCCGCCATTCTGCTGGCCATTGACAACTTTGTCGAGTTCAAGGAGACCTTCGGCGGCGACGCGCAGGCCGAGGGCGTCGAGACCGCCATGGACAAGTTCGTCGCCCTGGCCCGCCAGGCTAAGCCTTACGGCGTTCACTGCGTTCTCACCGTCAACCAGCTCAACGCCATGCCCGTGCAGCTCTACAACCTGTTCACCGAGCGCCTGACCTTGAAGCTGGGCGACGCCACCGAGTACCGTCAGATCGTCGGTGGCTTTGTCAGCGAGCTGCCCGACGTGGCCGGTCGAGGCTATGTCAAGGTCGGTTTGCAGCCGCTGAGCTTCCAGATTGCCAACCCGCTGGAACTGCGTAGCGGCGTGCTGCAAGAGCCGGCCAACGAGGCCCAGGATCTGCAGCGGCTGGGTCAGACGATGAGCGAGTATATTGCCAGCGCCTGCCGGCCCTACAAGCTGCCCGCCCGAGTCGACGCCCTGCCCCGTTCGATACTCTTCAAGCAGATTCTGGCCCGCAAATATGGCCTGGAGTTGGACGAAGGCTTCCTGGCTCAGCTTAAGGAGGTCACCAAAGAACAGTGGGCCAGTAGCGTCGATGCCGACCTGGCCGACTGGCTGCGCGTCACCATCGGCGTGGTCTCGGGCAACCGACTGCGCGAGATGCATCTGGAGGCCAAGGCCGACGGCGTGCATGGCCTGATCGCCGGCGGCACCGGCGCCGGCAAGTCGGAGCTGTTGATGACGCTGATCGTCGGCCTGGCCCTCAACTACGACCCAAGCATCCTCAACTTCGTGCTGGTGGATTACAAGGGTGGCGGCGCGTTCGCGCCTTTTACCAACCTGCCGCACTGCGTCGATACCATTACCAACCTCAACAAGGCGGCGGTGCGGCGCATGTTCACGGCCATCAACGCCGAGATGGACCGGCGTATGAAGTTGTGTGTGGACCAGGGTGTCAGCAACATCGTCGAATATCGCGCCAAGGGCTATCACCTCAGCCACGCCCCCTTCCCCCATCTGTTTGTCATCATCGACGAGTACGCCGAGATGATCTCCGAGAACCCCGAGTTCAAGGATGAGCTCGACCGCATCACCCGCGTCGGCCGCTCCATCGGCGTCAACCTGCTGCTGGCCGCGCAGCGGCCGATTGGCGTCACCGACCAGATGCGCGCCAACATCAAATACCGCATCTGTCTGCGCGTCGAGGCCGTAGATACCAGTCGCGAGATGTTGCGCCGCTCGGACGCGGCCTTCCTGCCCAACGGTATGCCTGGCCGCGGCTATTTGCAAGTGGGCAACGAGAACATCGAGCTGATCCAGGTGGCCTACACGGGTGAAAACTATCCCTACGCCCAGCCACTAGAGGGCGGCCGCCAGCCCAAGTTCTACGACGTCATCGTCGCTCTTTGCAACGACCTGCTGGCTGAGGCGCAAGCTGTGCGGCCTCGCACGCCTTGGCCGCCCTTCCTGCCCTCCCACATGACCTTGGCGGATCCGCTGAGCGATGGCTATCTGGATCCGGCCTATCTCCCGCTGATTACACTGGGCCAGACACTCCCCGGCCCGCTGGCCCTCAATCCCTGGACGCAGCGCTGGCTGGATGGCGCTGGCCAGTGGCCCGGTGTGCGCTGGTCCAGCACAGCCATGCGCGGCATCGCCGGCCTGCTGGACGATCCCCACAACGCCCGCCAGATGCCGTTGCTGGTCGATTTCAGCAAAGGCCACGCGGTACTGTTCGGCGCGTCGGGCTACGGCAAGACTGCGTTCGTACGCACGCTGATCGCCAGTCTGGCCAGCTCCCATTCGCCTGACGAGTTCCAGGCTCATGTATTTGACCTGGGCGGGCGCAACCTGGAGGTTCTGACCGCGCTGCCACACGTGGGCACGGTGATCCTGCCCGACGAGGCCGGCTACGAGGAGCGGGTGCAGCAGTTGTTGCGCGAACTTAACGACGTCGTCGACCTGCGCAAGCGCAAGTTCGCCGAGGCGGGCGTCTCTACCTTGTTCGAGTACAACGAACTTGGCGACCGCCCCATCGAGCCTGCTATCTTGCTGGTGGTGGACAACTTCGCTGAGTTTCTGGAGACTTTCGGCAGCCCCAACGAGGCCGAGGACGAAACCAATGCGCTGTTTGCCTTCGTTGCCCTGGCTCGCCAGGCCAAGGCCTTTGGACTGCACGTGCTGGTGACTGCCAGCCGCTTCAACGTGCTGAGCAACAAGCTGTTCAGTCTCTTCACCGAACGCTTTACTCTGCGCCTTTCCGACTCGGGCGACTACGCGGCCATCGTGGGCAGTACTTACGAAGTGGAGGAGCAGCCAGGGCGCGGCGCCGTGCGTATTGGTCGAATGCCGCTTAGTTTCCAGACCGCGCTGCTGCCAGGCACGGTGCAGGAGGGACAGGTGCGCGGCGAGGCCCAGGTGGTGCGCCGCCTAGGCCAGCGTATGCAGGAGGCAATGGCGACCAGCGGCCGCGCCTACGCCAAGCCGTTGCGTATCGACGCGCTGCCCAAGAGCTCGTCCTATCGACAAGTGCTGACCGATCTGCATGGCCTGGACCCGCATCGGCCGTTCATGGAAGAACTGGAACGAAACACTCGGACAGTGTGGGCTCGCAACGGCTCCAAGGAGCACGCTGACTGGTTGCGGGTGACCCTGGGCATCGCTTCAGGTATGAGGCAGCGCACCCTGGCGTTGGAGGCCAAACGTGACGGCGTGCATGGCTTGATCGCAGGCGGCACCGGCTCCGGTAAGTCCGAGATGCTGATGACTATGATCGTCGGTCTGGCGCTGAACTACTCGCCCGACATCCTCAACTTCGTGTTGGTGGACTACAAGGGCGGCGGCGCGTTCAAGCCCTTCGAGCGCCTACCACACTGCGTCGATATCGTCACCAACCTCAACAAGTCGGCTGTGGCCCGCATGTTCAGCGCCATCACGGCCGAGATGATGCGCCGCCAGAAGCTCAACGCCGACACCGCCACCAAGGACATCATCGAGTATCGCCGCAAAGGCATGCACCTGACTCACGCACCCTTCCCCCATCTCTTCATCATTATTGATGAATACGCCGAGATGATCGACGACAACCCCGACTACAAAGCCGAGCTGGAGAGCATCACCCGCGTCGGCCGCTCCATCGGAGTCAACCTGGTGCTGGCCTCCCAGCGGCCCAAAGGGGTCACCGATCAGATGCGGGCCAACATCAAGCTGCGCCTCTGCCTGCGCGTGGAGGAGACCGATACCAGCCGCGAGCTGCTGCGGAAGCCCGATGCGGCCTTTCTGCCTAACGGCATCCCCGGCCGCGGCTACCTGCAGATCGGCAACGACAATATGGAGCTCTTGCAGGTCTCCTATACCGGCGAGACCCAGCCTGACGACCGCGCGCCTGCCGTGCTGTGGCCGGCCAGGTTAGGAGACCGTGCCGAGCGCATAGCAGGGACCAGCGATGACGTGCCCAAGCTCTATGACGCAGTGGTCAGCCTGGCGGCCGAGCTGCGCAACGGCCAGATGGCACCCAAGCCCTGGCCCGCCTTCCTGCCGCAGCAGATCAGCCTCCAATCGCCTATCGTCGACGCTCAGCGCAACCGGACGTGGACGCTGACCAACGAGGTGAGCGACTGGCTCAACGGTGACACCGCGGACCTGTGGCCGGGCGTGGACTGGGAAACCGAGGCCATGCGGCCGGTGGCCGGCCTGGTGGACAACCCCATGGCCGCCGAGCAATTCCCCCTGCGCCTCGATCTGACCCGCCACTTGGCCGTGCTGGGCGACTCTGGCTGGGGGAAGACCTCCTTGCTGCGTACGCTGATCACAGCCCTGGCAGCCACCCACTCGCCCGACGAGCTGCACGTCTACGTGGTCGACCTGGGTGGTCACAACTACCGCAGCATCGAGGATCTGCCGCATCTGGGCACCGTGGTCTACAGCGACGAGGAAGCCTATGAGGAGCGTCTGGCGCGGCTGCTGGCCAAACTGGATCGCCTGGCCGACGAGCGGTCACAGCTTCTGGGCGAGGCGGCCGCCAATAACTTGTGGGAGTACAACGCCCGCCATCCTGACCAGGCCCTGCCGGCTGTGCTGGTGGTCATTGACAACTTCGCCGACCTGTACGAGAACAACGAGGCCCTGGTCGAGGCCGAGATCATCCCCCTGGTGCGCCGCTCGCTCAGCGCCGGCATCTGCTTTGTGGTTTCGGCCAACGCGCCCAACAACATGCCCAGCAAGCTCTATGCGCTGTTTGGCGAGCGCCTGACCTTCAAGCAGAGCAACACAGATCGTCTGCTGGACATCGTAGGCCGCGGCGCTATGGAGATCGATGACATCCCCGGCCGTGGCTACATTCGCATCGGCAAGCGTCCGTTGCTCTTCCAGGCCGCTCTACCGGTGGGCATTTTTGGCGACGAGGATGGCCGCGATGCGTTGGTCGAGGCCGACGAGATGCGGCTGATTGCCCAGCAGATGCAGGAGCATGTGGCCGCCAGCGGGGCCGCCCGTCGCCATCTCCCTGATCCTATCGACATTCTGCCGCTCAACGTAGCCCTGATCGACGTGTTGGAACAAGCAGGCCCGCCGCCGGCGCAGCGCCTTCAGGCCGTGCTAGGCATTCTGGACAGCTTGCAGCCAGCGCACAGCGATCTCAAGACCCTGGGGCCGCACTTCGCCGTGGTTGGACCGCCGTTGTCGGGCAAGACGACGGTGTTGTTGGACTGGATCCTCGCGCTGGCCGAGCGCTACGAGCCGGAGCAGGCCATGATGGTGCTGATCGACACCCAGGCCAAGCTGATGGACTACGGCGGCCAGCGCAAGCTGAGCGACCTGCCGCACGTGATTGCAGCCGTTTCGGAGATCGAGGAACTGGAAGGACTGATCGCCAACCTGATGGCCGAAGGCGCGTTGTTGGCCGCCAGCGAGACTGGACCTGGCCGACCGAGCCGCGAGATATTCGTCTTCATCGACAACTTTGATGACTTCAGCGAGGAGCTGGAGAACCAGCGCGGCCTGCTGGAGAGCCTGGCCCGCCTGCTGCGCCGCTTCCAACGGGCCGGTCTACATTTCGTGGTGGCCTTCATGCCCGAAGCCAGCACATCGGACCTGCGGCGGCGGGTGTTGTCGGCCAACTACGGCATCGGCCTACAGACTGCGGCTGCCGTTGACGTGCTTAAGGTCAGCCGAACCCCGGCCGGCGTGCGCGACAAGTCGCTGCCGGTGGGCCGCGGCTATCTGGTCAGGTCGGGTCAGCCGGTGTTATTGCAAGTGGCCAGCCCCTATGTCGGTCTGAACGGCGCCGATGGGCCGGCCAGCCAGCCGTTAGCAGGTGAGGAAGACCTGCAAGGCGAGGCCGAGCGGATGGTGCGGGCACTGGACGCGTGGGTCGAACGCATTTCCACCCGCTACGGCGGCGTCAAGGCGACCTGGTCCAGCAGCGTGGCCGGGGAGGAGATGGCCAGAGTCACCGGCCAGCCCAGCGCCAAGGCTCAACAGATGCTGCGGCTGGTGCAACGGGCGCTGCGCGTCGAGGCGCAGCAACTGGACGGCGGCGGGACGGAGTCGGTGCTGTCCCGATTGCTGGCGGTCGACGTGGCGCAGTGGCAGGACGAGGAGACTCTGATCGCGCTGATGAAGGACATCTGGCGCAAGAGCCTGCTGGACTCTGGCTTCGATGAGAAGGGCGCAGAGCTGTTCATGGGTGACATCGATGAGACCTCGGTGCTGTGGGAGGTCGAGCGGGTGCTGGCCGAGGCCGAACAGGCGCTGCAAGAACGCCAGTTGGCCGAGGCAGAGCAGGCAGCGGCTCTCGAAGCAGCCGCGGTGGAAATAGCATCTGAGGCCCCTGCGCCAGCACTGGCTAATAGCTCAACCGACAAGGAGGCTGAGGCATGAGCAGCAAGCAGTCCCGCCTCGATCTGATGATCGACATTTTCGAGTTGGAGGGGCAGCCTGCACGCGTGCTGCCCAAGATCAAGCCGCCCCAACTGGTGGAGGCGATCGTCCAGGAGTTCCGCGGGCTGGAGATCCTGGATGGCGACCCGTCAGGCTACTACCTGGTGAGGGCCAGCGACCAGACCTCGCTGGACGACGAGGCCGAGATGGACCGGCAGCACTTGTCCCCGAGCGCACGATTGGTGTTGGTAGAACGGGAGCCGCCTCTGCCGGCCGGGGCACAGCCTTTCAGCCGGCGCGTCTATCTGCGGGAACAGAGCGCCGAAAAGGTCTTTCGCCTGCACTGGCAGCCGGCCATCGTTGGCCGCAGCGTGGATAGCCCGCGGCATGGCGAAGGTCCGCTGGACAGCGCTCAGTGGGTAGCCGTCGACCTGCGAGGTTTTCCTACGGGGCTGCGGGTCTCGCGGCGCCATCTGGCCATCGGCGAAAGCGATGGCCAGGTGACCGTCGAGAACCTGGCCCGTAATCCTGCCGCCATCCAGCGCGGCTCCGAGCAGATTGCCATTGAGGACAGCAAGGTTCCGCTGTTGAATGGTGATCTGATCTTGTTGGAACGCAGCCAGTTGACGCTCAAGGTGATTATCCGTAACGGACAGGCTAACCCGGTGGAGGACGCAGCCGGCGAGGTCCATGAGGAGTTCCAGGAGACATAGCAATGGCCAACATCATTCAAGCGGATCACGATCAGTTGAAGAGCATAGCCGCCCGGTTCGCCAAAGAGTCCCAGGCCGTAACCCAAACCCAGCAGGCCGTGCAGCGCGCCTATCAGCCGTTGCGCAGGGGCGGCTGGATCGGACGCGGCTCCGAGGCCTTTGCGCGCGAGATGGAAGGTCAGGTGCTGCCCTCGGTGCAGCGCTTAGCGGCAGCCCTGACTGAGGCTCAACGAGTGACGCAGCAGATCAGCGCTCTGTTGCGCCAGGCCGACGAAGAGGCATCCGCGCCCTTCAGGCAGGGTGTCGGCGCAGGCCCCGGCGCGGGTAGTGGCGCCGCCGGTGGCGCTGCTGGTGGAACAGGCGGCGCCATCGGCGGTGCAGGCGGCGCAGGTGGCGATTATGGCGGTGCGGCCAGCGGCGCAGCCGGGAGCGCGGGCTCGGGCGCGGGCGGCGCCTGGGATGCAGGCCACTTTGCCCCTGGCATGGGGGACCTGGGCCAGATCGCGGGTGACCTGGGTTTCATGCCCGGCGGATCGGGCAACATCCAGGGTATGCTGAACGATCTTGTGCAAAACATCAGCGCGCTGTTGGGCGATGATGCTGCGGCGGCTGGCCTGGGCAGCAACTTCTTCCCCGGCGACATTTTGGGCGACTACGGCGCTGCCGGGGCCTTTGGCGACCCATTCAGCTGGCAAGGAGACCAGGGCGCGCTGGGCAGCCTCATGCCGGGCGATCTGCAAGGAGGCCTGCAACAGGGCTGGAGCGGTTTTGGCGGCGGCAGCGGCGGCTTTGGCAGCGGTTCGGACTTTGGCGGAGGCGGTTCTGGCTTCGACGCTGGCGGCGCAGGCCGGCCGTTCGAGATGGCCGATGGCGGCTACGGCGGCAGCGGCGGCTTTGGCAGCGGTTCGGACTTTGGCGGAGGCGGTTCTGGCTTCGACGCTGGCGGCGCAGGCCGGCCGTTCGAGATGGCCGATGGCGGCTACGGCGGCAGCGGCGGCTTTGGCAGCGGTTCGGACTTTGGCGGAGGCGGTTCTGGCTTCGACGCTGGCGGCGCAGGCCGGCCGTTCGAGATGGCCGATGGCGGCTACGGCGGCAGCGGCAGCTTTGGCAGTGGTTCGGACTTCGGCGGAGGCGGCTCTGGCTTCGACGCTGGCAGCGCAGGTCGGCCGTTCGAGATGGCCGATGGCGGCTACGGCGCCGGCGGCGGTTCAGATTACGGCGCAGGCTACGGGAACTCTGGCTATGCCGGCCGGCCGTTCGAGACAGCCGATCTGGCAGGATCGGACTATGGCTTCGGCAAGGCTGAAGGCATGGGCGCGGCCGTGCAGGGCTCCGTGAGTGATAGCGGCATGGGCAGTGGCGGCGGCAGCGGCAGCGGCAGTGGCGGCGGCGACTCCGGCAGCGCTAGTCCGGCCCCCAACAGGTCACCTGCGGAGAGCGCAGCCGCGCCAGCGTCGCAACCCTCAGGCAGTGGCAGTGGCTCTGGGCAGGCCGCGGATGTGCAGTCTCCCTTTGGCCGCAGCATGGGCGGCATGGCCAGCGGCTTTTCCGCAGGAACGGGCGGGCAGGGCGCTGATGCAGCCGCGTTGGCCGCGGCGCAATCGGCCCGCATGCGCTATCAGGGCGCTGGCGGTGTGGGTGGCGTCGGCGAAGTGCGCGAGACCGTGCGTATCGTCAACGTGGGCGGTGCGCCTGCAGCCCCAGCCGATGTGTCGGGCGGCTCCGGCCTGCCCTTTGGCATCGCTGCAGCCAGCCCTTTCCTGGCCTTGCTGGGTAAGGTCGTCAAGGATAAGGCCGACAAGCGCGACTAACCACAAGCATCTTAGCGCGGCAGAAATGGAGATTCAACATGGCCAACACAGACCCCTCTGATATGGAGACCGCTTCGCAGAAGCCGGTCAACGTCGTCCTCTCTCGGGATGAGCTGGCGCTCGTCTTGAGCCTGTTGCAGGTGCAAACCATCCCCGGACTGGATCCTGAGCCACTGGGGTCGCGCACACCCGAACAGGAGGATACAGCCTTTGTGGTAGCGGCGCGCGGACTGCGGGCGCGGGGCCTGGCGCAGGCGCGGCCGGCCGACCAGATGGAGGGCGGCCGGCTGACCGTGCATGTGGGGGTCCTGGCGGCCGTTGGCGCCTGCGCCTTTTCCACCGCCGCGCTGTTCGTCTACCACTGGCCCAGCCAGCGCGATCTGCCGCTGCGCGTCTTTGGCCACGTGCGCGATGGCGTTTTTGCGATCCACACGCCGCATGAAGAGGCGCTGCACCGCTTCACCATGCTGACGTCCCAGGAGCAGTTGGTGGACCAGATGCTGGCGGCGTGCCAGTTGAGGGAGCAGCCGGCGGCGCTGGCGGGCGAGCTGCGGCTGGCCGGCAGCGACTTTGCACGCCTGCGCGAGCTGGCTGAGCATGGCGACCTGGCCCAGGCCAGGTCGCTGCTAGACCCTGACCCAGTCGCGCAGGAACTGATCGACTCCTTGCTGGCCGCCCTGGCCAGCAAGCCGCAGGCCACGATCGTGCAGACCCTGCAGGCGGGCCAGGGTGGCGCAGTGATAAAGCGTGACTTTACGTTGGTGCAAGCCTCCAGCGAACTATGGTTGGTGGAGCCGGTCGACGGCGACGCCAGCCTGCTAGCTGCGCGGCCGGCCACGCGCAGCGACGTGCGGGCCCTGCTGCTGAGATCGCTCTGATAGCGATAGCATTTCTCCTCAAGGAGTGAGCAATGAGCGCAGACGTAATCCAGGCGCAATACGACCGGCTCGAGCAGATTGCCGCACGGTTTGGCCAGCAGGCTGAAGCTACGGCGCAGACGACGCAGCGTGTGCAGCAGTCCATGAGCGCTTTGCAGGCGGGCGGCTGGGAAGGCCGCGGCGCGGCGGCCTTCTTTGGCGAGATGGAGCGCAGCGTGCTGCCCTCCATGCAGCGGCTGTCCGGCGCCCTGCAGCAGTCACAGACGGTGACGAGGCAGATCAGCCAGGTGATGCGGGCGGCCGAAGAAGATGCATCCCGGCCGTTTCGCGGCGCAGCCGTTTCCGCTCCGACGTCTGCCGCAGCCGGCAGCCAGCCAGGAACGGCTCAGGCTGGCGGCCCACCCTTTGGCGACTACAGCAACCTGGCCAACATCCCACCGTTGGTTCTGGGGCCCGGCGCTACTTATCAAGACCTGGCGGCCATGATCGAACAGATGTACCGTATCAACGACTTTCGCGATGGTGTGAAGTACGGTGTGGATGAGCCGGTCAAGATCGTGCGCGTCGGCGAGAATCAGTACCTAGTGGCCATCATCGGCACCGACGCGGGCGGCGACGGACACACCGGCCCCAACGACTGGCTGGCCAACCTGAGCAGCGGGCGCGGGGTGCCCTCGCGCTTCCAACTGGAGGCGCAGCGGCTGATCGAACAACACATCCCGCCGGGCGCGACCATCCACCTGGCCGGCCACAGCCAGGGCGGGCACGTGGCCATGAACTTGGCCGGCACGCAAGACCTGGCGGATCGCTACCAGATCGGCAGCGTCAACACCATAGGCTCCAGCGGTAGCGTGCCCATCAACCCGCGCGTGGGCGCAGCCAACTACCACAACTTCTTGCTGGCCGACGATCCGATACGCGCGATTGAGTTTGGCGCCCAGCGCATTCCGTTCACCAACGTCTATCTACCCCAGGTCCCGGCGACCGGCTATTTCAACCCGCTGGGGCTGCCCGGACTTGGCGGCAGCCCCTCTATCGACCCTCAGGTGATTCTGGAGACCGGGGGCCATGGTGGATACGTCGCTTCCCCCTACCTGGCCAGCCAGCCGCTGCCCTTCGCCATCGATCGCTGGGAGGTGGTGGGTTCGTTCCAGGCGCAGGGCTACGACAACTACCGCCTGGCCTGGAACGACATCAGCGCCGGCTGGTCGCAGGGTGACATTGGCCGCATGGCCTGGGGCGGTGTGGACTTCACCACCCATCTGGCGGTCACATCTTCCGTTGCCTTTGCCCAAAACACTACCGGCGCCGTCACCCAGTTTCTGCCGGCCGATTGGCAGGTGGTCATCGATCGCCAGTTTGACCGCCTGGGCCGGGCTGTAGTTGACGCTCCGCCGCCCAGCCGCTGGATCCCAGACGCCATCGGCTCGGTGTGGTCTGGATTCTGGGACTGACAAAGGCGTAGCTTTCAAATCTGGGCAGGTGTGAATGAGCATAGCAAAGGGTACTCATGTCTGGAAGCAACAAGTGCTCGGCCGCGCCAGCCGTCTCCGGTCGCTGTTTGGCGCTTGCGTCTTCGTGCTGGTAGCGGCGACGGCGTGCGGTTGGGTCGGAACCGGAGTGGACTCTGGTCCGAACACGTTGACGGTGATCAACGGGGTCAATGGCCCCATCTGTTCAGTGCGCGTCAAGAAAGCGTCATCTCAGACCTTCTGGGGACGCAACCGGTTGTCAGCGGGTCAGCGTCTGGAGCCGGGCGAGTCCTTCGTGGTGCGCGGGCTGGCAGCCGGCCGCTATGACGTGGACGCCCACCTGTGCGACAACGACACCCACCCCGGCTATGGCCGTTACGATGTGGCGGTAGGACCTGACGCCGCCGGCGTGTGGATCATTGGGCAATAGCCCTCGACTAGTGAGAGGTGATATGGACCCTGTTGCAATTCGACTGAGCCATGACGAGTTGACGTTGCTGCTGGAGGCGCTGGAGATCGCGCAACTGGCCGGCGGTCCGGTTGCGGTCGCGCCGTCTTTGGCGTCCGACCATGCGGCGTTGGTGTGGCCGGCTGTGCAACGCGGGCTGCTGGCGCGCGGGCTGCTGCTGCCCATGGCCGATGGCAGCCTGGGCGTCGACGGCGATATCCAGCGTCTGCTGCGCCTGTGCGCCTACCCCGACGCTGTGCTCTTGATCACCAGCCGGGTCGGGGACGACCTGCCGCGGCAACAAGAGGCCTACTATCGGCTCGGCGATGTAGCCGTGCGCCACTATCTGCCGCTGGATGGCGTGCATGATTTCACGTTGCTGGCCGAGATGCCCGATGCGGCGACTGCTGTCACCGAGTGGCTGGCGCAGCACACGGTTGCAACGGCCCAGCCAGCACTCCGTATTACCCTGTCAGCGGAAGCGCTGGAGCGAGCGCAGGCTGCGGCCAATCAGGGCCAGACTGCAACGGCGCAGGCGCGCTTAGAGGAGAGCGGCGCACCGGCCGCCGCCGCCGGCTGGCTGGCATCGGCGTTGACCAGCCCCACGGCGCGCCTGCTGGTTGTTGTGCTGTCACCGCACGTGACGGGCGCGCCGCAGGCGTTGACCCTGCTGTGTGATGCCCACCATTGTTGGTCGGTAGCCCTCCAAGACGACCCACTGCCCTCGGTAGCGCTGGAAACTGTCGATTTGGCCGGGGTCGGGGCGTCGCTGCGCCAGTTGATAGCGCACTGGGCAGCCCTGACTGACGAGAGAAGCACGCCAGGCGACTGAGATCAGCTGCGCCGCATTCGCAGCGCAGCTGATAGAGAGCTTGACACCGAACAGAAGGCAACTATGGCGAATGATATCATCCAGGCCGACTACGACATGCTATCTGGCGTAGCCAGCCGGTTTGGCAACCAGGCGCAGAGCAACCGGGAGTTGCAGGCGCGCGTGCGGCAGGCCATGCGACCGCTGGAAGGGGACGGCTGGCAGGGCCGCGGCTCGACTGCGTTTTTCAACGAGATGAACGGTGAGGTGCTGCCGGCCATGCAACGCCTGGTTGCCGCACTGGACCAGGCCCGTTCGGTGACGCTGGATATCGCGCGCGTCATCCGGCAGGCCGAAGAGGAGGCGGCGCGGCCGTTCCGCGACGGCACCGGCAGCGCGGCTGCGTCAGCCGCCGCCGATGGCGCTGGCCTGGCGACTGGCGCCGCCGATGCGCCGGCGGCCGGCGCCAGCGCGCTGCCCACGCCCATCGACCCCAGCCGTCTTTTCACCGACTCCTACATGGGGGGCCTGGTGGGCTCACGGGTCCAGGGTTCGGACAGCCCGATGCTCAACCGCGCCATGGAGACCCTGGCCGGCAATCCGACGCCCCAGCAGGTGCAGCAGGCCTTGGACCAGATCGCCGAGGCCAGAGGCCTGCCGCGCGAGGTGGTGCAGGCTCACTACGAGCGCTACGTGGAGCTGCGCGGCGAGGCCGAGCGTATCGGCGCAGCCAAGGGCCACGAAGCCATTCTTGCGGTCAACCAGTATTTCCACGATCGCTTCATGGGCAGCACGACGCAACTGCGCTATGGCCAGGTAGTGGGCGACGCCTTGGGCGTCGATCCTGTCTTTGGTGCGCTGCTCAACCCCACTGGCGGCCTGGTCGGCCCGGGCAATACCGCCATGGACTTGGGCGAAAGCGCGTTGAGCTACCACGGCGTGGTGCATGATGCAGGAGGCTACCTGTTCAACTACCACAGCATCGGCCCAGGCTACGACTATCTGGGTCTGGAGGGACGCGACACCAGCAGCCCATTGAGCGGCCAGCAGTCGGGCATTCGGTATTGGACCCGCCAGCTCGACAGCGGCTTTGTCGAGTCGACCCTTTCCAACACCGACGGCGTGCTGTTGGGCGTGGTCGAAGATGTGAAGACGGGCGTCTCCCAGGCCATCGATACGGTCATGGACGGCGCAGGCCGCGTGATCGATTGGCTCGACGACCAGTTCTAGGGAGCACACTCATCATGACCGCTACACCGGCAATTGCTTATCCGGTGGCCTTGACTCCCGCTGAAATGGCCGTGCTCCTGTCGTTAGCTGGCGGGCGAACGCTTCTGGGATTAGAGCAGCCTGACCTGATCCCATCCAGCGCTGCGGCTTGGGAACAGCGTTTTCTGCAAGGCCGCAGCGAGTTAGAGCGCAACCATTGGCTTGAAAACGTTCCAGGTACCGTGTATTATCACCTCAACGAGCATTTGGGCGTGGTAGCAGCTACCGTGGCCGCACCAACCATTGTCTTGGTAACTAACCTCGACTGGCCCGGCCTGCCGCGGCAGCGCGTGGCGCATTATCTGGCCGCAGCCGTAGCCGAAGCCTGCTTTGATGGTCAACGCTTTCAAGTGGCTGCGCTGCGGTCGGTGGAAGTCATGCTGGCCCGGCTAGCCAGTGCAATGGGCCTGCCGCCGCAGCCGCCCTCCTGGAGCGAGTTCGATCTGGCCAACGAGGTTGCGCGCCTGGCTGCGTCGGATCCGCAGCCGGAGCGCCTGGTGCAGTTGGGCGTGCCCGAACCCAGCGCAGCGCCCTTCGCCCAAGCGTT
This sequence comes from uncultured Anaerolinea sp., assembly GCA_964626845.1. Lineage (GTDB taxonomy): Bacteria > Chloroflexota > Anaerolineae > JAAEKA01 > JAAEKA01 > JAAEKA01. Next base: position 61,350 of record CAZVGR010000010.1, on the reverse strand, counting down.
GCGCAACGGCCAGCCGCGCGCCAGCGTGCAGGTGATGTCGGTGCGCTACGGTCAGGTGACTGCCAACCGCCGTGTGCGGGCATTGTTTGCCGGCGGCCGCGAGGCATGGCTGGCCGTTCCCATGAATGGGGCGCGGGTGCGTTTGACCCCGGCTTCGGCCAGTGGGTTAGCAGCAGCAGTGCAACCATTGCTGCAAGCAGCATGAGGGAGGCTGTTCTGATGGTTAGCAATGGCCTGGCGACGTGTCGTGGTGCAGCGGGGCTGTTGCGTAGTTACACAGGCGTCTTGGCGGCGCTGTCAATCCTGTTCGTGCTCACCGCTTGTAGCCCTATGAACACCAATCGTATCCACATCCGCATCCAGAACGCCAGCCCGGTGGACATTACTGACTTTTGGCTGGGCGCCGGATCTGGGGCCGGCGGGCCGGGCAGCCGTGCCTATGGCGCTATCCCTAGCGGTAAAACCACGCCCTATCGCAGCCTCAAGGCTGAGTTCGGTTACTATAGCAATTACAACTTCATCACAGCCGACGGCCAGCGCTTCGTCGGGAGCACCATTCCCGTCGACCAGATTGGCCGTATGACTCTTGAGCCGGGCTATTACTCCTTTGTCATCGACACCAGCGGCCGCAGCGCGATGCTTCAGATCGTTGCTGAAGTGCCAGAATGACTTCGAAGGGACAGGACTTACGCAATATGTTGGTCGAGTGGGCCTGGTGTAAGTGGCCAAGCGGGCAGCCGATCGCACGCTTGCCATCCTGGCGCTAGTGTGTAAAATGGGCGTTGGAAGGCTGCTATGTTGCCGGTTTGTCATCGAGTAGGGATGCCCTGTAGCCGCCGGGGCATTGGGTTACGCGACTGGACCAGGGAAATCACACCATGACCATGCGAATGCTTGCCATTTTGATTGCAGCGTTCTGCCTCTTCTCGCTCGTACCACTGGCCACACAGGCTCAAGCTCCGATCACCCCTCAGGTATTGAGTGTCGTTGAGCAACCTGGCCAGGAGGCGCTGGGGCTGGATATTTACTTCGTCGTCATCGACGCACAGGGGCGGCCGATTCGTGACCCCAACCTGGAGGGGGCCACGATTCAGGTACTGGGTGGGGCCAGCGCGCCCGTGCCCGCCAGCGTGGGCGATCCCCGCAGCGACATCTATGTGGTCCTTCTGCTGGATGCCAGCGGCAGCATGCAGAACGTCATGCCCCAGGTGCGGGAGGCTGCGCTGGCGGCCCTGAAGAGTCTGCCAGCCAATGCCCGCGTGTCGGTCATTGCCTTCGACGACAGCCTGCGGGTGATCAACGATTTCAGCAGTGATTTTGCTGAGGTGAGCAGCCGTGTTCAACGGGTGCAAGCAACGCCGGGGGGTGCAACCTGCCTGTACGATGCAGTCTGGGATGCTATCGACCGCCTGGATAGATCGGCAACCCGGTCACAGGATCGCCGCGCGCTGATCCTCTTCACCGATGGACGCGACCAGCGCCGGGCTGATAGCGACGAGCCGTGCAGCATTCATAACTTCAGCGATGTGCTGCAAAAGGCGCGGCGCGAGCTCGGCACGCCCATCCATACCATCGGTTTATGCGGCGCCAATTGCAACAACATCAACAGCAGAGAGCTGCGGGAGATGGCCGAGGAAACAAGGGCCTTCTCGGTTATTGGCAGCCAGACCGAGCTGGGCGCCATGTTTCAGACCATCATGGACGGCCTCAATGCTCAACTGGTGGCGCGTGCCAACATCTTCCCCAGCCAAGGCCTGGGCCAGGCCGTGCTTGCAGTCAAACCGCGGGACGTCAACGCGTTCGTCACCACCATGTTCAATTTCATTTCGGATAGAAACTACCAAGCGCCGCTGCCGCCGCCCGCTGTGCGTGACCCGCAACTGGTCTACCAAGCCCAGGATAACACCTATTTGCTGACGCTCTCCTTGGTCAACCCGCAAGCGATCGACCGCCTGGTGCTTAGCATTGAAGAGACCGAAGGCGGCAAGGCCGTACCCATCAACCCGGAGATCAACCGGGGCGATCGCGATGTCATTCAGATCGATTTCCCAGCCCATATGTTACAGGCCGGCAAGACCTACACCATCAAGGTCAAGGCTGTCGATGCTAAGGGTGATGTGATCGAGACGATGACCGACAACTCGTCTTGCCCCAAAGGTGACAAGATCTCTTTGGCCTGCAAAGAGTTCAAGCACGAGCCGCCGGTGGCGCCGGGTTGCGAGTTCACCATCCAGTCGATGACGCCTGACTACGCAGCCGGCGTTTTTGTTTTCGACCTGGTGATGCCAGCATTCTGCGATGAAATCTTCTACCGGGGGGTTATTGTCGAACGCGCCACTGGCCAGAAAGTGCAGGATATTGGGCGCGGCACGTTCCTCGCCCAGCAGGGCAGCAACCAAGTGCGGGTTGCCATGCCTCCGGCGCTGTTGGCGCTCAAGCGCAACCAGACGCCGCCCGAATATGTCATGACGTTGAGCCTGGACACCAAGGACGACAAGAGGACCAGCGAGGAGTTCACCTTCACACCGGGCGCGCCTCCCCGGCCGTCGCTGTTCGCCAGCATCGGCCAGGGCCTGCGTGAGAACCCGTACTTGCTGATCGCCATCTTTGGCTTTGTGCTGGCTGTGCTCGGCTATCGCCTTTACCAGACGCAGAACACCCAGAAGCAACGAGAGTCCATGAAGCGGCCGCCGGTGCGCAACACCACCGAGGTGTTCACCCCTCTGCCGCCAGCCGGGTCTGGTGCGCCGGCCTCGACCGCAGGCCTCATGGTGCGAGTTCTAAGAACGCCCGCCCAGCCCGTCAGCCGGCAGATTGCCATCACCCGATTTCCCTTTGTTATTGGCCGTAAGGAAGGCGATCTTGTCGTTCAAGATGGCAAGATCTCCAAGCGTCACGCCAGTATCACCATGGTCAATGGGCAATTCTTGATCGAGGACCTGGCTAGCACCAACCATACTTATCTAGATGGCGAGAAGCTGGCTCCCAACATACCAGTTCCCTTGCCACAAGCGAGCCGCGTGCGTTTCGGTCCGGACACCGAAGTCGAGATCGTGGTGGCCTAGCACTGCATGAGGATGCCGTGTCACGTCTAGTCAATCCTCGCCAGTGGCGCACTCGGTCAGATGGACAAAGGCTGTTTCTAGCCGGCCTGCTATGGCTGGCCGTCAGTGTTGTCATTCTACTGGCGACCTGGCTGGGCGGACGTTGGTTGGCGAAGTCCGGCCAGATGCAGATTAGTCCGCAGAATCCGGCAGCGCCGGCTTCTCCGCAGCAAAGCGGCGATGCCTGGCTGTTGCGCGGTGATAGTCCGCCGGCCATTCCCACGCTGGCGGCGGCCAGCCTGGCGGTCGTGGCTGGCGAAAGCGCAACGCCGTTTCTGCCCTCTTCGGCGCCGCCGGTGGACGCTCTGGCCGACGACGCGGCGCCGCAGGCAGCCTCGGTGATGCTGGACGTGCCGCGCAGCCGTCAGGATCGCAACCTCAACTGCGAGTTGATCTCGGCCACCGATTTGGCTGCGTTCTACGGCTGGGACTTCACCTGGCGGCAGTTGTTCGAGTTCGTCGGCGTGGACCCGGCTGGCGATCCAAACGTTGGGTTTGTGGGACGCAGTATGAACGACCCGGTGGGCGGCCTGTACCCTGCTGGTTATGGCGTGTACGCCGAGCCCGTGGCGCGCGGGCTGCGCAGCCTGGGAGTAGCAGCCAGTGCGCATACCGGTGTGGATCGCGCCTGGCTGCAAGCGCAGCTCCTAGCCGGCCATCCGGTGGTGATCTGGGCTACCTATGGCATGCAGCGTCAGCCGGTGGTCGAGTGGCAGACGGCACGCGGCGACACCGTGCGCGGCATGCGCTACGAGCATACCTTCGTCGTCGCTGGCTTCGACGAGAGCGGCGTGTGGGTCAACGATCCCTGGGACGCCACGCAGCGCCACTACCCGTGGCCGGCGGTGGAACAGGCGTGGGCGCTGTTGGACAACATGGCCCTGACCATCGATCCGCCCTAGACTGTCCGGCCTTCCATCTGTTCCCCAGACCAAGCCAAGCTTGATGCTCATGAAGACCTTGTTAGGCCGCCATCTCAGCAATCGCTACCAACTGCAGGCCGAAGTCGGCCGCGGCGGCATGGGCGTCGTGTACCAGGCCCACGACGCCATGCTGCGTCGCACGGTGGCGGTCAAGGTTCTGACGCCGCAACTGGTGGCAGACCCGTCCTTTGTCCAGCGTTTTCGCCACGAGGCCGTCGCCGCAGCCAGTCTGCGCCATCCGAACATCGCTACAGTTTATGACGTGGGTGAGGATTCGCTGCACGGGGAACGTATTTATTACCTGGTCATGGAGTTCATCGAAGGGGAGACGCTCGACCGGGTTTTGCAGCGTGCGGGCCAGCCCTTCACCTTGCCGCAAACCAACGCCATCGTGCGCCAAGTGGCCGACGCGCTGGGCTATGCCCACCAGCGCGGCATGATCCACCGCGACGTCAAGCCGGCCAACATCATGCTGGGCCATGACGGCCACGTCACGCTGATGGACTTTGGGCTGGTGCGAGCGGGCGAGGCCAGCCAACTGACGCAGACTGGCACGGTGCTGGGCACGCCAGCCTACATGGCCCCTGAGCAGATCATGGACGCTCAGGTGGACCGCCGGGCTGACATCTATGCCCTGGGGGTGGTGATCTACGAGTTGTTGACCGGCGATGTGCCTTTCCGGCGCACCACCCCTCTGGCCACGGTCCATGCCCAGGTCTACGATGCGCCGCCGCCCCTGCGCGAGCGGCAGCCGGACCTGCCGCCCTCGGTGGAGAGCGTGGTGCTGCACGCCCTGGTGAAGAACCCCGGCGGCCGCTATCAGGAGGTCAATCGCCTGGCGGCTGATTTCTCCCGCGCCATCACGGGGCAAATGCCCGAAGACCTGTCTGAGGAGCAACACCAACAGGCCATTCCCCTGCCGGATGCGACGATCCAGGCGCCTGCGCCCATCCGGCCTGCCGCCGTGGCTGCTGCGCCGTCTCGTCCATCTCCGGCGAGACCAGCGACGCCTGTTCCGCCGCCAGCCCAGCCATTGCGGAGCCGCCGCGTCTCTCCCTGGCTTTGGATTGCCATCGGCCTGGTCCTGGCGGCGGCTGGGTTGGGCGCTGTTGTGGCATTAGGCGGGTTGCGGCCGGCCGGCCCGATGGTTTCAGCAACGTCCACCCTACCCCTGGCGCAGACGCTCCCCGCCGTAGTGGCCGAGGCGGAGACGCCAACGGCCACCGCTGGCGCAGCGCCAGATGGCCCCGCCGCCGTGCCAGCCAACACGCCCACGGCAACCAGCGCTGTCGCTCCCACGTCGACGTCTATCCCGTCCAGGCCCACGCCAACAGCGCTGCTTACCGCCCAAGCCCAGGTCATCGGTGATGTGCTCAACGTCCGCAGCGGGCCAGGCACGGAGTATGCCGTCATCGGGCAGATTGGTCGTGATGAGACTTACCAGGTCGTGGGCCGCAACGCCAGTAGTTCCTGGTGGCAGATTTGCTGCTTGGCCGGCGAGGCTGGCTGGGTAGCCAGCAACCTGGTGCGCGTTGACGGCCCGGTCGACGCTGTGGCGTTGATCGAGACAGCGCCGCCGACCGTCACGCCGTCGTCTTCATCGGGTCAGCCAACGTCCCAGGGATCTGGCTACAGCACGCTATCACTGGCCAGTGTGGCCAATGGTAATATTGCCGATGGCTACATCGATCCGCCGCTGGGCAGCGCTTTTCTGGCCGCAGTTCCCTTCGATCTGGGCCGCGGCGATACCTTCACCTCCCAAGCCGGCTCGCTGGCTAGCTATCCGACCAGCGCCAGGCTGGCCGTCAACGTGGCCAACCCCCAAGTGGTGTACCTGTTGCTGACAGGCGGCAATATGTTCAACCGCTTCGCTGGACGGACGGTGGGTCAGGTGCGGTTGGTCTTTGATGACGGCTCTATGCTGCCGATCGATCTGATCGCGGGCGTCAACATCCGGGAATGGAAGCAATTTGGGCAGGACGTCGTCATCACCAAGAGCAGTGCCGACCTGATCGAAGTCTGGCGCGGCGCAAACCGTCACGATTCGGGCACAGCCATCATCGACATGTTGGCGATTGCCGTGCCGCCGGCCTGGCAGGGACGGCGATTGACGAGTATCGAAGTTGTCGATCGTAGCGCAGAGACGGTCGGCGATCTCGATCCGGCCATCAACTGGTTGGGCGCCACAGTGCGCACGGCAGGAGCGACGCCGGCTGATCCGGCCACTTCGACACCCACGCCCACCGTGGCCCCGACGCCGACGCCGACCGCGTCGCCATGCGCGCTGCCCGTTGGCCCGACCTTTGTGCGCGTTTGGCAGCGCCAGCAGATAGGCTGCCCCCTCAGCAGCGAAGTGGGCGTCACCAGCGCCTATGAGACCTTTGAACGCGGCTTTATGCTGTGGCGCAAGGACGTCGACAACCACTCTGTGGTTTTTGACGACGGCGCGTGGAGCCGCTTTTCCTTTCCACCGGCCGAACCCGTCGACTTCGCCTGCCCGGAGGCTGCGCAGCTCGGCAGGCCGCGGCGCGGCTTCAGCCAGGTCTGGTGCGGCTACCCTGAGGTGCGCCAACGCATCGGCAATGCGCTGGACGACGAGATCGGCAACGATCGACCCCTGCAGGTCTTCGAACAAGGCTTCATGGTCTTCATCCCCGAACGCAACGCCATCTATGCGTTGTTGGACAACGGCAGTTGGCGACGATTCGACTGAGACGCCTGACGCCGTAGCACGTTCCGTGAGTTTTGCAGTTCCCTTTTCGCAAGGAGACCCCCACCCATGTCCCCACTCCGCCTCGGCCTCAACATCGGCTACTCCGGCGCACAGATTCAACTGCCGGTCAAGCTCATCCAGGAGGCAGACCGCCTGGGCTTCTTCGCAGTCTGGACGGCCGAGTCCTACGGCTCGGATGCAGTCACCCCCCTGGCCTGGCTGGGTGCGCTGACCGAGCGCATCCACCTGGGCACGGCGATCATGCAGATGCCGGGCCGCACCCCGGCCAACACGGCCATGACCGCCATCACCCTGGACCAGCTCTCCGGCGGCCGCATGCTGCTGGGGCTGGGCCTCTCCGGCCCCCAGGTGGTGGAGGGCTGGCACGGCGAAGCCTACGGCAAGCCGCTGGGCAAGACGCGCGAGTACATCGCCATCGTGCGCACCATCCTGGCCCGCGAGCAGCCGCTGGTCCACCAGGGCCAGCACTACCAGGTGCCCTACGCCGGCGCCGACGCCACCGGGCTGGGCAAGCCGCTCAAGAGCATCATCCACGGCCGGCCTGACCTGACCATCTACCTGGCCGCGATCGGCCCCAAGAACGTGGAGCTGGCGGCTGAGATCGCGGACGGCTGGCTGCCGGTCTTCTTCTCCCCGGAGCACTACGACGCGGTCTACAAACCCCAGATCGAGGCCGGCTTCGCCAGGGCTGGCGGCGGCAAGAGCATCGCACAGTTCGACATCGCCGCAACCGTCCCGGTGGTGGTGGGCGACGACGTGGCGGCCTGCCGCAACGCGGTCAAGCCCTTCCTGGCCCTCTACGTGGGGGGCATGGGCGCCAAGGGCAAGAACTTCTACCACGACCTGGCCTGCCGCTACGGCTTCGAGGGCGCGGCCGACGCGATCCAGGATGCCTACCTGGCCGGCCGCAAAGGCGAGGCCATCATGGCCGTGCCCGACGAGCTGGTGGACGCAGTGGCGCTGTGCGGGCCCAAGGCGCGCATCGCCGAGCGGCTGGCGCTGTGGCGCAACAGCCCCGTGACCACGCTCAACATCGCCGATCCCAACCCGCTGAATGTGCGTGTGATGGCGGAGTTGGTGCTGTAAGTAAGCGGGTACTCCACACTGGAAGTGTGGAGCTTGCCCGGCGAAGCCCCGCGTTTTCAAGGTGGGGTGCTGGTTGCACCAGTCGCCGAATTAGCGCTAATTGGGAGAGTGTATTCTCCGTATTTGCACTAATTCGGCGACTATGCTATCCTCACCTCTATGATACCGAGGATACTGCAATCACGCGTTGCCGAGCAGCTAGAGGCTGGTGGCAAGATCGTGCTCATCTACGGCGCACGCCAGGTCGGGAAGACCACCCTGGTGCGCCAGGTGCTGAGCGATCTGCCCTATCAAACGTTGGCTGTCAACGCCGACGAGATGCGCTATGCTGACGTGCTCTCCAGTCGCGATCTGCGCCGCTTGCGCGGGTTGGTGGAGGGCTACGAACTGCTCTTTGTCGACGAGGCGCAGCGGATTCCGGAAATCGGCGTCAATCTCAAGCTGCTGGTCGATCATCTTCCCCAGTTGCGCATGGTAGTCACCGGGTCGTCGTCGCTGGAGGCCAGCAAGGTACAAGAGCCTCTCACTGGCCGGGCCTGGGTTCATAGGCTCTACCCTGTCGCCCTGGCCGAGTTGGCGCAGCAGTACAATCGTTTCGAGCTGGATGCCATGCTGGAGGAGCGGCTGGTCTACGGCAGCTATCCGGAGATCTTCTCGATGGCTGGCGACATGCAGCGTCGCGAGTACTTGCAGAACCTGGCGGCCAGCTATCTGTATAAAGATGTGCTGGAGATCGGGGGTATCCGCCATTCCAGCAAGCTGCGCAATCTGGTTCGACTGCTGGCCTTTCAGATCGGTCAAGAGGTTTCCTTGAGTGAGCTGGGCAGCCAGCTTCAGATGAGTAAGGAGACGGTGGCCTCCTACATCGATCTGTTGGAGCAGTCGTTCGTTGTATTTCGGTTGGGGGGCTTCAGCCGCAACCTGCGCAAAGAGGTCAGCAAGCAGGATAAGGTCTACTTCTGGGACCTGGGCGTGCGCAACGTAGCCATCGACAACCTGAAGCCGCTAACTCAGCGCAACGATGTAGGCGCCCTATGGGAGAACTTCGTCTTGGCCGAGCGCTTGAAGTGGCTGCACTACCGCCAAACCCTGGCCAGCCTCTACTTCTGGCGCACCTACACCGGCGCCGAGATCGACATCGTCGAGGAGCGGAGCGGTGCGCTCTATGCCTATGAGTGCAAATGGAGCCGGGCCAGCAGGCGTGCGCCGGCGTCGTTTCTCGACGCTTACCCGGGTGCGTCCTTTGAGATCGTCAATCGAGACAACGTTTGGGATTATGTGGGGGCCTGACCGCCAGCCATCCCCAGAGGTAGGGGATGCTGTTGACATCCATGCGCGCTACCAGCGCCTCTACGACCGCATGGCGCCCTTCTACGCCGGGGCTATGCGGCTGCTGCCGGTCTGGCGGCGCTATATTGACGCGGTGTGGCCCTGGCTCTGGCCACTGCCCGCCAGCAGCGCGGTCCTGGAGATTGGCCCCGGGCCGGGGGTGCTGCTGGCGCAGTTGGCGCCGCGTTTTGGCTTTGTGGCCGGCCTCGATCTGTCGACGGGGATGTTGCACCAAGCTCAGCAGCGGATCGACGCGGCTGGCTTGCCGGCGCGTTTGGTTCAGGGGGATGCCGCGCGCCTGCCCTTGGCCGTCGCCAGCTTCGATGCGGTGGTGTTGACCTTCGCCTTCAGCGCTTTTCCCGATGGATTGGGCGTCATGCGGGAGCTGCGCCGCGTGCTGCGGCCCGGCGGCCGGGTGATCCTGGTCGATGCCGGCTTGCCCAGCGATGGCAACCTGATGGGCGTGGCGCTGGCGCGGGCCTGGACACTGTTCGGCGACTTCATGTGCGACGAGGCCGGCCTGATGGCCCAGGCCGGCCTCACGGTGCTGGAACGGCGCGAGTTCGGCGCGTTCGACGGGATCCGGTTGGTGGTGGGGCGCTTGCTAGAGGACTGACAGTGCTGAGTCTGGCGCTCAACTAACCTGACGCGTCGCAATTCGCCCTGCGTGCGACCAGCACTGTCAGTCCTTCTCCTCGTCCTCCAGCCGATCCATCTGCTCGCTCACCAGCGCCATCAGCTCGCCCACGGTCTGGCGGTCAAAGGCGAAGCGGGCGCCGGCGGCGGCGAAGAGTTCGGGCAGCGAGCGGGTGTAGCCCAGGCTCAGCGCGGCGCGATAGTCGGCCACGGCCTGGGCCTGGTCGGCCAGCGCGTTGCGCCACACCTGCAGCGCGCCCAGTTGGGCCAGGCCATACTCGATGTAGTAGAAGGGGACCTCGAAGATGTGCTGCTTGCGATGCCAGCCGGTCTCTTTCTCGGCCTGCAAGCCAGCATAGTCGATGCCCGGCATGAAGCGCTCCCACAGCGCGCTCCAGGCGCGATCCATGTCGGCGGGGGTCACGTCTTGCGGCGCTTCCGCGTAGACCCAGTGCTGGAAGCCGTCGACCACGGCCATGTAGGGCAGGAAGAGGACGATTTTGCGCAACTTTTCGGCGTAGGCGCGGCGGGCCTCGGCCTCGCTGTAGAAGCCGCCCTTGTCCCGCGCCAGGTAGGGCGCGCTGAGCAGCTCCATGGACATGGACGCCACCTCGCAGAACTCCATCTGCGCGTTGTGGGTCCAGATCAACGGCTGGCGCTGCGACTCCATGAAGTGAAAGGCGTGGCCGCCTTCGTGCAGCAGCGTCGCCACGTCGTTGTGGGTGCCGACGCTGTTCATGAAGATGTAGGGCTTGCCGCTGACGGGGAAGCCGTTGCAGTAGGCGCCTGGCGCTTTGTTGGGCCGCGCGGCCAGATCGAGAAAGCCCGCGCGCATGGCAGCGAAGTGCTGGGCCAGGACCGGGTCGACCTGCTCGAAGATGCGCTGCCCGCCCGCCTCCAGCTCGGCCGCGTTGCTGAAGGGACGCAGCGGCTCGCCGTGCGGGTCGGCCTCGGTGTCCCAGGGACGCAGACGATCGATGCCCAGCCGGCCGGCCAGCTTCTGGTAAAGCTGCGTGGCCAGCGGCACGACGGTGTGCTCGATGGCATCGTGGAAGGTGAAGGCGTCCTCGGGGGTGTAGTCGAAGCGGGCCAGTTGCTGCCAGCGAAAGGCGCGGTAGTCGGCGTAGCCGGCGTTGGCCGCGCTCTGGCGGCGCAGCGGCAGCATCTCCATGTACAGGTCGTTGAGCGCGGCGCGGTCGGCCAGGTAGCGCTGCATGATGCGCCGCCAGATGGTCTCGCGCGCCTCCCGATCTGGCTCCTGCAAGCGGCTCATGGCCTGGGGCAGGGTCTCCTGCTGGTCCTGCCACTCCACGGCCATGGCGCCCGCGATCTTGTTGTAGCGGTTGCCCAGCAGGGCCAGCTTGCTCTCGATCTGCACGTTCTCAGCCCGGAAGAGATCAGCCTCGTTGTGGAAGCGACGCACCAGCAAAGCCGCGTCGCTGTCCGGCTGATAGCCGGGCACAGCCAGCAGCTTCTGTTTGAGTTTCTGCTCGGCTACCTTGGTCTGGGGTACGATCACTGCCATGAAATGCTCGAAACGCTGCTCGGCGGCGTGATCGGCCGTGTTCTCGGTGACCTCCCGGTAGATCTGCGCGCCGGCTTCCTCCAGCACGGCGGTCAGATTGCCCCATTGGCGCAGCCAGCCGTCGGCGTTGCTTGCATCCAGCGGCGCAGCCAGCAGGGCATCGACGTGCGGCTGCACCGTGCTCCAGTCGCTGGCGTCGACCTGGGGATAGGAAATGTCTGACATGCTGTCTCCTTGCAGGTTGGTTCTGTTGCTGCCGCCGTAACCACTCAGCCATCGGCGCCGGGCACTTGAATGTGCGCCTGTAACGATGGTTGCCCAGCCAATTGGGGCCACACATGCTGCAAGTGCCCGGCACCGGAGTGGTTACCTGCCGCTTTGGATTGTACTGTAGGCTGCACATGGCTGGCAAATTGCGGCCCGCTCCTTTTGGCGCAAACCTGGTTCAAGGTATAATCAGAAACAGGCTGCGCCCCGGCTTCAGGCTGGGCAACACAACCCCGTTTTGCTCTCCCAACCACACAACTCGCGAGCCCCTCGTCAGGTCGCCACGCCGGCCCGGCCGGCCGCCACAGCCTGAGCCTGTTCCGGAAATCCACTATGGAACCAACTTCATCCTACCCTGCCCACGCGCCGCTCGACGCCAAGATCTGGCACAGCGTCAGCAGCGAAGAGGCGCTGGATCGCCTGCAGACCGCCTTCAACCAGGGTTTGTCCAGCGACGAGGCCCAGCGCCGCCTGGCCCAACACGGCCCCAACGAGTTGACCGAAGCGCCCCGCCCCGGCTTCTGGTCGCGGCTGCTGGACCAGTTCAGGAATTTCCTGGTGATGATCCTGATTGTCGCCAGTGTGGTCTCGCTCTTGCTGGGCGACTTCGTCGAGGCCGTGGCCATCATGGCTATCGTCGCGCTCAACGCCATCCTGGGGGTGATCCAGGAGTCCAAGGCCGAGGAGTCGCTGGCTGCGCTGAAGAAGATGGCCGCGCCCGAAGCACGCGTGATTCGCGATGGCCGGCAGGTTGCGGTCCCGGCTCGCAATCTGGTGCAGGGCGACATCGTCCTGCTGGAGACGGGCAACTACGTGCCGGCCGACGTGCGTCTGCTGGAGGCGGTCAACCTCAAGATCGAGGAGGCCAGCCTGACCGGCGAGTCGGAGCCGGTGCAGAAGCGCTCCGACGTGGTGCTGGACCGTGAGATCCCGCTGGGGGACCGGCGCAACACGGCCTACATGGGCACGCTGGTCACCTACGGCCGCGGCCGCGGCGTGGTCACCGGCACCGGCATGAACACGCAGATCGGCCTGATCGCGCAGATGATCCAGAGCTTTGAGACCGAGCCGACCCCCTTGCAGCGCAAGCTGGAGCAACTGGGCAAGACGCTGGGCATCGCCGCACTGGCCATCTGCGGCCTGGTCTTCCTGGTGGGCGTGGGCCGCTTCATGCTGGACCCCATCCCCGGCATCACCCTGGGCGAGCAAGTGTTGGAGATGTTTATCGTGGCGGTCAGCCTGGCCATCGCGGCTGTGCCTGAAGGGCTGCCGGCTGTGGTGACCATCTGTCTGGCGCTGGGCATGCAGCGCATGGTGCGGCGCAACGCCCTGCTGCGCCGCCTGCCGGCCGTGGAGTCGCTGGGCTCGGCCACGGCCATCTGCTCCGACAAGACCGGCACGCTGACCCAGAACGCCATGACGGTCACCCAGGTCTGGACTTCCGACGCGCAGTTGGCAGTCAGCGGCGACGGCTACACCCCCGAGGGCCAGTTCAGCGACGGCGACCACGTTTTTTGGCCCGGCGAGCTGCCGGCCAGCGTCAACCTGCTGCTGCAAGTGGGGCTGCTGTGCAACGACGCGCACATCGAGACCAGCGGCCTGGAGGAAGGCCGGCGTAGCTGGCGCGTGGTGGGCGATCCCACCGAGGGCGCGCTGGTAGTGGCGGCGGCCAAGGCCGGCTTCTGGAACGACGCTCAGCACGGCGGCGTTGCTCAGCGGGCCGGCGAGATCCCCTTCGACTCCGAGCGCAAGCGGATGACGGTGATCTACGGCGTGCGCGGGACGGCGCTGGCCTGGCAGCAGATCGGACTGGATGGGGGTGGTGAGGGGGAAAGCAGGGAAATGGGGGAGAGCAGGGATGGCGAAGGGGAGTACCTGGCGCTGGTCAAGGGCGCGCCGGATCTGGTGCTGGAGCTGTGCAGCCAGATCTACGAGCACGGCCAGGCGCGGCCGCTCACGGCGGCGGACCGGCAGCGCGTGCTGGACACCAACAGCGCGTTGGGTTCCGCCGCGCTGCGCGTCCTGGGGGCTGCCGTGCGGCCTTTGCTGGCGCTGCCGGTCGACGACGATTTGACATCCGCGCAGGTGGAGCGCGAGCTGATTTTCGTCGGCCTGACCGGCATGATCGATCCGCCTCGGCCGGAGGTCAAGCCGGCCATCGCCACCGCCCGCCACGCCGGCATCAAGACGGTGATGATCACCGGCGACTACCGCAACACTGCCATCGCCATCGCCCAGCAGATCGGCCTGCTCCGCCCCGGCGCCAGGGCTATCACCGGCGCTGAGCTGGATACCCTGGACGACGCCAGCTTCACGGAGGTGGTGGAGGAGATCGACGTCTACGCCCGCACCTCGCCGCAGCACAAGGTGCGCATCGTCGAGGCGCTGCGCCAGCGCGGCCACATCGTGGCCATGACCGGCGACGGCGTCAACGACGCGCCGGCCTTGAAGCGGGCCGACATCGGCGTGGCCATGGGCATCACCGGCACCGACGTCAGCAAGGAGACGGCGGCCATGGTGCTGACCGACGACAACTACGCGTCCATCGTCTCGGCCGTGGAGGAGGGGCGCGTCATCTACTCCAACATCCGCAAGTTCGTCTTCTTCCTCCTCTCCTGCAACGTGGGCGAGATCCTGATCATCTTCCTGGCTACGCTGGCCGGCTGGCCGCTGCCGCTGACCGCGATCCAACTGCTGGTGCTGAACCTGCTCACCGACGGCGCGCCGGCGCTGGCCTTGGGCCTGGAGAAGGGCGATCCCGACATCATGGACCGGCCCCCGCGCCGGCCCAACGAGCCGGTGATCAACCGCGAGATGACCTGGCGCATCGGCATCCAGGCCATTGTGGATACCGTGGTGGTGCTGACTGTCTTCCGCATTGGCCTCAGTTGGTATCCGGACAACGTGGCATATGCGCAGACGATGGCCTTCGCGACCCTGGCCCTTTCGGAGCTGCTGCGCGCCTACACGGCTCGCTCCGAGCGCTACAGCGTCTTTCGCATCGGCCTGTGGGGCAACCGCTACATGCAGTACGCGGTGGCCGCATCGCTGGTCATTCTCCTGGCCATCATCTACGTGCCGGCGCTGGACCCCATCTTCAACACCACCTCCCTGGGGCCGCGCGAGTGGCTGGTGATGCTCCCCTTCCTCCTCATCCCCGCAGTCGCGGCCGAGCTGACCAAGATACCCTTCCGGCGCAGGCAGGAGCGGGAGCTGGCGGCGCAGGCGGTATGAACAACGTAGGTCCGGCTAGTAGCCGGACCTACAACATCGTCGAAGAATCAGACACCGTGGATGGCATAATCTCAGCATTCATAGTACAATGTGGGAGATATTCACTGATATGGAGATAGTCTCATGAACACGTTGACCCTGGAAGTGCCTATATCTTCTGACCTGTTGCTGGCACTAGGATCCTCCCCCGCGCGTGCAGTCGAGCAGGTGAAGGAGTTCTCTGTGCTTGGGTTGTACCATGAACGGCGCGTTTCTGCCGGTAAGGCTGCCGAACTGCTGGGCCTGACTAAAGCCGAGTTCGTCCGGCTACTGGCGCACAAGGGACACCCCTATCTCGACTATACGGCAGAGGAGCTAGCCAGCGAGTTTGAGGCTGTGGAAACCTGGCAAAAAACGCCGGCCTCATCAGTGCGGTGAAGCCGGCGTTGGATGATCTGGGGAAGACAGACTTCCGAGCAAGTCAACGGGTGTTGGACGAAGTCGTTCTCAAGGCAGGCGAGGGTTTCGAGACCTGATCAGGCGGATCTGGCCAGCGGTTTTGCTTCATTGACTTAGCGGCAGCCGCGCGGCCGGCCAATTGAGCTGGATCCCTCTGGGCAGCAGGCCGTGGCGGGCTGCGCCGTGCAGCAGGATGCTGTTGATCAGCTCGGCGTAGGTTGCGCCCTCGGCGCGGGCCTCGATCACCAGGTCGCTGATGCGCGGGTTCAGGCCGGGCAAGGGGTTGATCTCCAGGATGTAGGGCTTGTCGTTGGCGTGGCGGTCCAGGCGAAAGTCGACGCGGGCCACATCGCGGCAGCCCAGCACGCGGAAGGCCGCAGCCGTGTACCAGTTCAGGTCGATGCGCAGATCCTCGTCCAGCGGGGCCGGGCAGAGGTAGTGGAAGTCGTCGGCCAGCTCGGTCTTGACCCGGCCCGTGTAGATGCCCCCCTCCTCGGCCGGATAGCGCGAGAAGTCCACCTCCAGCGGCGGCAGGAAGTGCAGGCCGGCCGTGATGCGCGGGGCGTCCTCGTCGCCCGGCACGCGCCGCGCCACCGGCCCGCGCAGGTTGCCCACCACGCCCACGGTGATCTCGCGGCCGTCGACGAAGTGCTCCACCAGGGCCGGCTGGCGGTAGCGGGTGAGGATCTCCTGGATCTGCTGGCGCAGCTCGGCCTCGTCGTACACCACCGAGCGCGCGCTGACCCCCATGCCCGTGCCCTCGCTGGTGGGCTTGACGAACATGGGGAAGGTCAGGTCATCGTCCAGCGGCTCATCGACCCGCTCGAAGGTCTGGAAGGCCGGCGTTGGCAGGTCGTGGAAGGCCAGCACGCGCTTGGTCATGGCCTTGTCCAGGGCCAGCGCCAGCGACATCACGCGCGAGCCGGTGTAGGGGATGCGCAGCATCTCCAGGATGGCCGGCACCTGCGACTCGCGGCTGTCGCCCCAGTGGCTCTCGGCGATGTTGAAGCAGATGTCAGGCTGGTAGGCCGGCAGCGTTTCGACCAACGACAGGTTGGCCTCCAAGAACTCGGCCTCGTGGCCGCCCACGCGCAGCGCCTCCACGATGCCCTCCACGGTCTCCTCGGAATCCAGGTCATCCCACTGGTCCGGCGTCATCCCAGGCCAGGTGGGGGCGTTCTTCTTCAAGTTAGCTAACACAGCGACGCGCATGATCAATCCTCGTTGCAGGTTGCAGGTTGTAAGTGGCAAGTGGCAGGTGGCAAGTGGCAGGCGGCAGGTGGCAGGCGGCAAATCCCAGAAGGATCTAGTACAGGTCGGCTTAAGTAACTCTTCAGTTTACCTGCTCCCGGCGGATCCGTGATCCGCCGGGTTTGCGCCCACAACGCCGCCAGATCACGGATCCGGCTTGAGCAGTGAGTGAAGATTGATTTAGGCCGACGTGTACTAGTGCGCCCGGTCACCTTGTTACCTTGTCACCTTGTCATCCTTCACCGGCTCCACCAACGCCGGCCCATTGCCGGTCTGCACGTCGATGGTCTCGCCGACCATGAAGGGCTGCCACTTGTCGGCGCGCTCGCGCAAGCGGTGCATGGCCCCGCCGCGGGCGTGGGTGCTGTCGAAGCCCTGCGGCCGGATAGCCATCTGCCGGCCCTCCAGCAGCCCGTGGACCCCTTCCTGGCCCGCTTCGGGCCGGCGCGGGATCTGGCTCTCCAGGTGCCTGATCTCCAGCGGGTCGTAGTCCAGCGGCTCGCTGTAGGTCGTGATGTAGCCCTCGTAGTTGCGCAGCACCACCTTGCCGGGCGCGGTGCTGATGACGTAGTTGGGCATGACCGGGATCTTGCCGCCGCCGCCGGGCGCGTCCACGACATACGTCGGCACTGCGTAGCCGCTGGTGTGGCCGCGCAGCCCCTCGATGATCTCGATGCCCTTGGAGACGCTGGTGCGGAAATGTCCCGCGCCTTCGACCAGGTCGCACTGGTAGAGGTAGTAGGGCCGCACCCGCATCTTAACCAGTTCGTGGACCAGCATGCGCTGGATATGCACCGAGTCGTTGACGCCGGCCAGCAGCACGCTCTGGTTGCCCAGGGGGATGCCCGCGTCGGCCATGCGCGCGCAGGCTGCCCGCAGCTCCGGCGTGATCTCCTTGGGATGATTGACGTGGATGTTGATCCAGAAGGGATGGTACTGGCGGATCATCTGGCAGAACTCGTCGGTGATGCGCTGCGGCAGGAAGATGGGCACGCGGCTGCCGACGCGGATGATCTCTACATGGGGAATGGCGCGCAGGCCACCCAGCAGGCTGTCCAGCCGGCGCGGCGGGATGGTCAGCGGGTCGCCGCCGCTGAGCAGCACGTCGCGGATCTGCGGCGTGGCGCGGATGTAGTCGAGCTGGGCCTTGTGCTCCTGGCTGCTGAAATTGGCCGACGGGTCGCCGACGATGCGGCTGCGGGTGCAGTAGCGGCAATAGCTGGCGCACTCGGTGGTCACCAGCATCAGCACGCGGTCGGGGTAGCGATGCACCAGCCCCGGCACCGGTGAGTGGGCGTCCTCGGCCAGCGAGTCCTCCATCATCGAGGTGAAGGCCCTCAGCTCGCTGCCCAGCGGCACCACCTGGCGGCGCACCGGGCACCTGGGGTCGTAGGGATCGATCAGGGTGGCGAAATAGGGGGTCACGTCGACGCGGAACTTGTCGGGGGCGGAGAGGCCCTCGACCTCGTCGTCGGTCAACTGGATCACCCGCGCCAGTTCCTCGGGGCTGTTGAGCCGGTTGCTGAGCTGCCAGCGCCAGTCGTTCCACTTCTCGTCGGGCACATCGCCCCACACCCGCCGGCGCGTCTCCAGCGCCTGCGCCTGCCATTGCTCTATCAGGGATGCACTGCTATCGATCATTGCCGTCATTGCGAAGGTCTCCTGCTCACGGGATACATCAGGTAAGGTCGAGGGGTTCGCCGCCGATGATACCATAGCCATATCGCGCTGTCAATTGCCCTTTGAACAGCAATAGCCCATTGACGCGGCGACGAACCGTGCTATACTGATAGGTGTTGGATCCGCTCCTCATGGGAAGATGTCTGGTAGTCGCAGTGGGCATCTGCGGCCGCGGCTGGAGCAGCGGATCCCCAAGCCGCGCTTTGCCCGAGCACCTGCGAAAGGGGCTATGTCATGAGAAGACAAGCATCTCTGTATGCGGCGATCCTGATGATTGCCCTCTTGGCGCTGCTGGCGCTGGCTGCTTGCCAGACCGCGCCCGCGGCCACACCTCCGCTGCCGCCCACACCCACACCCACACCGACGGCGCCGCCGCTTCCTGATCCCAGGATCGACCCACAAGGCGCCTTGAGCTTTGCCTCACAGAACGATCTGGTCCAGAGCTTGGGTTTCACCATGAGCATGAGCATGACGCTCCAGCCGGCCGAGGAAGAGGCGGCAGGGGCTTTAGGCGGCGTCGTGGCGGCTGCTCTGCAAGCGGCCAACATGTCCGGCTCCGGCAGCGGCTTCGTGGAAGTAACCGACAGCTCGGCTGGCCTGGCCAACATGCAGATGGCCATGGACATGAGCGCAGCCGGCCAGCAGATGACGGTCGAGACCATCGTGCTCGGCGACAAGGCGTGGACGCGGATCGGCGAAGGCAAGTGGACGGAGACCGACGTCGAGCGCGCGCAGATCTCTGTACCTGGCATGGAACTGCCAGGTATGGAAGGCATGTTCGAGGACGCTGTCGACGTGGTGTACGTCGGCGAAGAGGTGCGCGACGGCCAGTCGCTGCATCATCTGCGCTTCACCCTGGACCCGGCAACAGTCGATCTTGGCAGCATCCTTGGGACCACGGGCGTGCCTGGAGGAGAGATGGAACAACTCTTCCAGGATGCAGGCATCAGCGCTGACGTCTGGCTGGGCGCCGGCGATCTGATCCCTCGCTACTACGACATGACCATGAATTTCATCCTGCCAGGGCTGGCGCTGGGCGTCGGCGACGGCGCCCTCCGCATGCTGATGAACATCTCCATGGCGTTTACTGACATCAACCAACCGGTGACTATCGAAGCTCCGGTCGCGCCATGACCGGCTGGCAGCGCCGGTAGACCAGCGCCAGGTAACCGGCCCGGATTCACACGAATCCGGGCCGGTTGGCATGTTGCACAACTTGT
Organism: uncultured Anaerolinea sp.; assembly: GCA_964626845.1. Classification (GTDB taxonomy): domain Bacteria; phylum Chloroflexota; class Anaerolineae; order JAAEKA01; family JAAEKA01; genus JAAEKA01. Next base: position 41,923 of record CAZVGR010000010.1, on the reverse strand, counting down.
CCCATCACCCGATTGCGCTCCCTCCTGTTCTGGCTATAATCGGACTACAACTGCGGCGTTCGGCGATCGTCCTGAGCGCGTGCCCGATTTTACCCATACCAGCGAGAGAGTGTATGCCCGTCAAAATCGTCACCGACACCGGGTGCGACCTGCCCACCCCACTGATCGAACAATACGAGATCCATCTGGTGCCGCTGGTGCTGCGCTTTGGCGAACGCGATGTGCAGGACTCGCCGGAAACCCGCGCCGAGCTCTGGCAGCGGGTGGAGGCTGGCCTGCCCTGCGAGACCTCCGGCCCGCCCGTTGGCCCCTATGTGGCAGCTTTCGAGCCGTTGGCGCGGGCCGGGCATGAGATCGTCTGCATCACCCTGACCGGCGCGCACAGCGTCACCTACAGCAGCGCCGCCCTGGCCGCCCAGGACTTCCCCGACCAGGTGACAGTGATCGATGGCTGCTCGATCTCGCTGGGCTATGGCTTGCAGGTCTTGCAGGCGGCCCAGCTTGCGGCCGCTGGCGCTACAGCCGGCCGCGTTGTCGAAGCCGTGCGTGACTACCAGCGCCGTCTGACCCTGCGCTTCTTCATGGAGTCGCTGGACCAGGTCAAGCGCGGCGGGCGGCTGGCCGGATTGATGCCGATTTTGAGCCGCCTCGGAACCGCTCTCAACGTGCGCGCGCTGTTGACCGTCAACGACGAGGGGCATATCAGCCTGGTGGGGCCGGCGCGCGGCCGGCGCGGCGCGATCAAGCGCGTGGCGCAGGACATCATCGCGGCCGGGCCGGCGGAGCGGCTGGCCGTGGCCCACAGCCGCGCGCTGGACGAGGCCGAGGCGCTGGCCGCCGAGCTGGCGGCTGCGCTGAACTTTCCCCGTGACGAGATTCTGATGGTCGAAATCGGCTCGGTGTTGATCGCCCACGCCGGCCAAGGCCTGCTGGGCGCCGGCTCGATCAGGGTAGGATAGGCTGGCGTTCAGGGATGCCAGCGCGGCGCGGGTAGGCGGCCGGGGTCCTCGCGGCTTTTGCCACCAGCACCAGCGAACGTTCAGCCTCCAGCCCTGGCACCGTCACCGGCAAGACCTGGTGCAGGCTGCCCCCCAGGGTCTGTAAGGCCAGCCGCGCGCCGGTCAGCTCCTCTTGCGGCTCGCGGCCCTTTTGAATCACAAACCAACCCCCCAGTTTGAGCAGAGGCAGGCCGTACTCCAGCAGCGTGGGCAGCCGAGACACCGCCCGCGCCAGCGCCAGGTCGAAGGCGATGCGGCCGGCGTGCTGGCCGAAGTCCTCGGCGCGGGCCTGCACCACCGTCACCCCTTCCAGCCCCAGCGTGTCCACCACGTGCTGCATGAAGCGGCACTTTTTGGCCGTGGCCTCCAGCAGGGTCAGGCGCAGGCCAGGCCAGACGATCTTCAGCGCCAGCCCTGGCAGCCCCGCGCCGGAGCCGATGTCCACCGCCTTGGGCGATGTGGCCAGCCAATTGGCGATCGGCCGGCCGTCGATCTGCGGCAAAGCCAACAGGCAGGAGAGCGAATCGAGGAAGTGCTTGACCTCGATCTCAGCCGGGTCAGTGATCGATGTCAGGTTCATGCGCTGGTTCCAGTCCAGCAGCTCTTCCTGAAATCGTCCAAACGCAGCAACCTGTGGGTCGTTCAGCTCGAGGCCCATCTCGCGGGCGTGGTCTTGTAGAGTCATAGAATCGGGTAGATTGGGAAAATGGTAGATTGGTTGCCCGGCACATACTTTACGGTGCATGGGTACCTGTGGCGCCTAGTATACCATGAAACTGCAAGTCAACGAACATTCCGATTTGCTGCGCAAGGGGCCGAGTGTTGTTTTGTCCAACCCAGTCCGTGTGCTACAATGCAGCCGCGTTGCCTGACCGCCAATTCATTAATCCCTGTTACTACTCAGGTGCCGGGCACTTGCACCCCGTGGACGGCTGAAATCAGCTCCACAGACTTCGTCAGCAGGCGCAAATGCAAGTGCCCGGCACCTGGGCCTGAGTAGTAACCAATCCCTTACGTTTCTGACCTGGAGGTCCACTATGGTCTATGCTGATCTTCTTCGCCCCACCGTGCGCCGCAGCGCCCGACTCTACGATGTGGCGCTGGTGCTGGCTGGCTCGCTGTTGATCGCCCTCAGCGCGCAGGTGGCCATTCCTCTGCCCTTTAGCCCGGTGCCTGTCAGCGGCCAGACCTTTGCTGTGCTGCTGGTGGCTGCCCTGCTGGGCAGGCGACGTGGCAGCCTGGCAGTGCTGGTCTACATCGGCCAAGGCTTGATTGGCCTGCCGGTCTTTGCGGGCGGCGCCTTTGGTCTGGCGCGGCTGCTAGGCCCGACCGGCGGCTATCTGGCCGGCTTCGTGATCGCAGCCTATGTCGTCGGCCTGCTGGCCGAGCGCGGCTGGGATCGCCGCGCGGGGACGACCGCGGCCGCTATGCTGGTGGGCAACCTGATTATCTATGCCTGCGGTGTGCTGTGGCTGTCCACCTTCGTTGGCGGGCTGGGCCCGGCGTTGACTGCCGGCCTGCTGCCCTTCCTCGCCGGGGACGTGCTTAAGATCGGCGCGGCTGCGCTGCTCTTGCCGGGCGGCTGGAAGCTGCTGGGCCGCAACGGGGCCGGCGCAAGATAACATCTCTGGTTACACTCAGGCGCCGGGCGCTTGGCAGCCGCAGATTCAAGCGCCCGGCGCCTATGGCTGATTAGTTGCCAGCGCCGCTTGCATTGCGCCAGATGCTGCCCGGCATGTTGATTTAGGCGCAAACACACTGGCTTGTTTGGCCGGACATGGTGTATAATGGGGCAGCGGCGGACGGCGTGTCCGCCCCGATGCACGACCACTTCCAGAAAGGCAGCGAGCCATGCTCCACACGGTTGGCGAGATCATGCGAACCCAGCTTTGGACAGTGGATACCCAGGCGTCGTTGGATGAGGCCAAGGCGCTGATGGAGGAGCACGCCGTGCGTCGTCTGCCCGTGCTGGGCGAGGACGGCGAGCTGGTGGGCATCCTCAGTTGGGGCGACGTGCGCGAGGCGACGTCGATTGAAGCCGCCCAAACGGTCAACCCCTATGACCCTGCGCTGGAACAGGACTGGCTGACCGTCTGGGAGGCGATGACCCGTGACCCTCTGGTGGTGACGCCGCAGAGCAGCCTGGCCGATGCCGTTGAGTTGATGCTTACCCACAAGATCGGCGGCCTGCCGGTGGTAGAAGCGCTCAGCGGTCCTGGTCGCCGTCACCTGGTCGGCATTGTCACCGATACCGACATCTTCCGCCTGGTGTTGCAGCTTTGGCGGCAGGAAGAGCACGCCGAGAGCCAGCCACAGTCGCTGGCATCAGCCTGACAGGTCCACATCCGGCCGGTAGCTGCATGGGGGAAGCGTGACAAAACTTTCATTCTGGCACGCTGGCTTGTTCATCGAAATTTAATCCCATTGCGTTATCATGGGGGATGAGGATCGGCGCGCGTTGCCTGCCGCCTGACGACTCGCCAACTGCCCGGTTTGCAGTATAATGGCCTTTTGACGTCCCAAAGTGAGATTGGCTCATGACTCTTCAACCATCACAGCGGCCCCGGCGGGCCGCTTCTATCGTTCCTGTCAGCCGCCGGCTTTGGATCGTGCTGGCCGGCCTGCTGGTGGCCTCTCTCTTAGGGCTGAACAGCGTTGGTTTGGCCCAAATTGACCAGCAGGAGCCAGCGCAGCCCTTCGCCCCCGCCAGCTTTCCCCAGGGCACGGTGTCCTCCACTGCCACTGATTGTCTGTGGGTGGGGGATGGTTACGGCGAACCCAACGCCGAGGGCGACATGTACATCGTCTGGACGGGCACGGTCAGCAGCGCCAGGCTGGTGGGCGACGAGTTCAACGTCGGCGCGCGCAACGACATCTTCCTCAACGATACCTTCATTGGCCAGAGCATCATCGATGGCTCCGCCACCAACGGCACATGGTGCGAGCCGCGCGCCGGTGCAACTAAGGAGTGGTCGATCGCTCCCAGCCTGCTGCGCCAGGGCTTCAACCGCGTGCGCCTCACCTCAGCCCTGCAAGCCAACGGCACGCCCGACGAGTGGGGCATGAAGAATGTCCATCTGGTGTTGCAGGGAGAGAACCTGATGGCCACCCAGGTGGTGGACTTCACCTTCACCAGCAGCTACGACAACACCATGCAGCCTGCCGCGCTGCAAGTTCCTATCGGCTATCAACTCACCCAGCCTACGCCGCTGCTGCTGGCCATTCATGGCTGGGGCGATAACCGCTGGGCGCCGATCAACGACTATGGCGAAGCTGCTAACGCCGCAGGCTGGCTGCTGGCCTCACCTGACATGCACGGCGAGCGCAGCCATCCCTGGCTGCCGCCCTACAACCACCCCCTGGCCTCGCGCGCCAGCCAGCAGGACATCCTCGACACCATCCAGTGGGTGCGCCAGCGCTACAACGTCGATCCCAACCGCATCTACATCTCGGGCACGTCGATGGGCGGCCAGATCGCGCTGGTGACGGCGGCCAAGAATCCTGGCCTGTTCGCAGCCGTGGTGTCGGATCGCGGCCCGACTGACCTGGCGCGCTGGTATGAGGAGTCGGAGCCGTGGCGCCAGTTGTTGATCGCTCAGGAGGTGGGCGGCCCGCCGGGCGGCAACCTTTGGTTCGAGTATCTGCGCCGCTCCCCGCTGAGCTTTGCGCGCAACTTCTCCGCCACCCCCCTGCGCCTTTACCACGCCACTGGCGACACCACCGTGCTGCCTCGCCACTCGCAGGACATGCTCAACGCCGTGCGCGCGGCCAACCCCAGCGCGCCGGTCTCCCTTGTTACCTTCGCTGGCAACCACACCACCCCCCTGCCCGGCGGCAAGGCTGCAGTGATCCAGTGGCTGGGCGGCAATGTGCGCGGCGCGCCGCCCACCACCATCGACGCCATCAGCGACACCTCCACGACCCTCTGGTGGGTAGGCCTCAGCCAGCAGGGCGCCGCTGCCCGCTGGACCACGGTGCGCGGCGAATTGTCGGCCGGCGGCTCGCTCCAGGTCAAGACGGTCGATCCGGCCGGGCTGGCTGTGGCTGTGGACGTGGTCAGCCTGGGCCTGCCGCCGAGCCGCTATGTGGTCGAGGATTTGGCCGTGGATCAGGCCACCTTCAACGCGCAGGCGGTCGATCTCGTCAGCGGCCAGGCGCGCTTCAACCTCGGCCCTGGCGCCCATCGCGTCACGCTCTATCCTGGCCAGGCGCCGCTGCCCATGGCCACAGTCACGCTGCAAGAAGGCGTCAACGGCTACAGCGGCACGCGTGACACCTTCCTCGACGGCTGGGCCACCACTGCTGGCTACGGCGGCGCGGCCATGCTGCGCCTGCGCTCCCCTAACGTCAAGAATGGTATCATCCGCTTTGACCTGAGCAGCGTGCCAGGGCAGGCGCTGGACAACGGCGTGCGCGGGGCTGCGCTCAGCCTGTACACCAGCAGCCGCAGCAACGCCAACAGCTCTCAGATCATGGCCTATCCGCTCAACCGGCCATGGACCGAGGCGCAGGCCACCTGGATGCTGGCCGCGGCCGGCCAGCCCTGGAGCCAGGGCGGGGCCAACGGTGTGCCGGGCGACCGCTCAGGGACGGCTGTTGATGGCCGCGTGCTCGACGCAGTCAACGTGCGCTGGGGGCTGGATGTCAGCGATGCCGTGGTCAACTGGCTGGCCAGCCCGGCCAGCAACAACGGCCTGTTGCTGCGCGGCACAGACCCAGACGTGGAATACGCCGTGGCCAGCCGTGAGAACACGGTCGTCGATCAGCGGCCGCGGCTGCTGATCGTCTACCCGCTGGCCACGCCCACCTTTACGCCCTCGCCGACGCCGACGCGCACGCCCACCCCGACGGCGACGCCCACCGCCACTGCCACGCCGACGCGCACGGCCACGCCCAGCCCGACGCCCACCGCCACGCCGTCGCCCACCGCCACGCCGTCGCCCACGCCGGCAACCGGCGGCTTGCAAGGCGTGGTCTGGCACGATCGCAACCAAAACCAGGTGCGCGACGTCGATGAGCCAGGCATTGCAGGCGCGGTGGTGTCGCTGGTGTCCGGCGGCGTGGTGCAGGCCGAGGTCCAGACGGCTGGCGACGGCGTCTTTGGCTTTGCTGGCCTGGCCGTGGATCAGTACTATACGGTGGTGCAGACTCCGCCGCGCGCCTTTACGCCGACCACGCCCAGCCAGCGTGTGGTGCTGGTGACAACGGGCGTCGTCATCCAGGTGGACTTTGGTGTGGTCTTCAGCCCGCCGCCAGTCTATCTGCCGCTAATCATCAGGGGACAGCTACCTTGAACTTCGAAGCTTTCTATGACGCCTACTGGCAGCAGCAGGGCGACCAGTTCGACCAGCGCCGCCAGAGCCTGCTGACGCGCCATGTCCAGCCCGGCGACCAGGTGTTGCAAGTCGATTGCGGCCCCGGTGTGCTGGCCAGGCGGCTCATCGATCTGGGCGCACAGGTGGTCGGCACCGATCTGTCAGCCGAGGCCGTGCGCCGCGCCCAGGGCCGCGGGGTCAACGTCAGCCAGCTTAACCTTGATCGCCAGCCGCTGCCCTTCGTCGACGCCAGCTTCGACGTGGTGGTCAGCGACTCGCAGATCGAGCACCGCGTCGACTATGCGCGCTACCTGGACGAGTGTGCGCGTGTGCTGCGGCCCGGCGGCCGGCTTGTGCTCTGTGTTCCCAACACGGCCCATTGGCGCGTCCGCTGGTGGTTATTGCGCGGCCATTTCCCCTATGTCGAGCACACGCCCACCGACTGGCTGCACCTGCGCTTTTTTACCCTGCCCGACCTGCGCCGGCTGTTAGAGGCGCGCGGCCTGGCCATCGAGCAGGTGGGCGGCAGCGCCAGCCTGTGGGTGCGCGGCCTCTATCCACCCTGGCTGCGCAGCGGCCTGGCCAGCCGGGGCTATGAGGCTCTGACTGGCTGGCGGCCCACGCTCTTTGCCCGCGATCTGATCCTGCTGGCCCGCAAAGGAACGCCATGACTCTGCGTGGACGTGTGTCGCGCGGTTTGTTCTGGGAAGGGGGCGCCGCCCTGATTGCTCAGGGCCTGAGTTTTTTGGTCAGCTTGCTGCTGGCCCGCCTGCTGACGCCCGAATACTTCGGCCTGATCGGCATCGCCAACCTGGCCATCTATTCGCTGGTCTTCTTGCAGGAGCTGGGCTTTAGTTCAGCGCTGATCTACCGCCAGAAGGATGTGGAGGCAGCGGCCAACACCGCCCACTGGACGATCCTGATCAGCAGCGCGCTGCTCTATCTGGTCGCCTTTGCGGTATCGCCGTTGGTGGCGCAGTTCTTCCGCAGTCCTGAGGTGACGCCGGTGCTGCGGGTGCTGGCGTTGACTATCGTCATCAGCAGCTTCAGCCGCGTGCCTTATACCTTGCTGGCCAAGGAACTGGACTTTCGCAAGAAGGTGCTGCCGGAGATTGTGGGCAGCGTTGTTGGCAACCTGGCCGCGCTGTTGCTGGCCTGGGCCGGCTGGCGGGTCTGGGCGCTGGTGGCCGGCGAGCTGATCGCGGCCTCGCTGATCACGATCCTGGTCTACATCGTGTCGTCCTGGCGGCCGCGCGTGCAGTTTGTGCGTTCGATCTTCGGCGAGTTGTTCGGCTATGGCAAGCACATCGCCGTCAGCCAGGTGCTGATCTTTGGCATCACCAACATCGACGACCTGTTCGTGGGCCGCATGTTGGGTCAGGCTGCGCTGGGCCAATATGGCCTGGCCTACAAGGTCTCCAACACGCCGGCTACCAACATCGCGCGGCTGGTGAACCGGGTCACCTTTCCAGCCTTCAGCATGTTGCAGGCCGACCAGGCCCGCATGCGCAACGCCTTCTTTCGCCAGGTGCGCCTGGTGGCTGCGCTGGCCATGCCCATCGGCGTCGCCACCGTGGTCTTTGCACACGATTTCGTCTATGCGGTGCTCAACGAGAGTTGGGCGCCGGCTATCGTGCCCATGCAGATCCTGGCCATCTACGGCGTGATTCGCGCCGTGGCGTCCAACATGGGCGTGATCTTTCAGGCTGGCGGCAAGCCCAAGTGGCTGGCTGGCATCGCTGCCTGGCGTCTGGTCACCATGGCCGTGCTGCTCTACCCGTTCATTCGCTGGGGCGGGCTGGTCGGCGTGTCGCTGCTGTCGGCTGGCGTGGCCGTGGCCGATTTTGTCATTTCGGCCTACCTGGTGGACAAGATTTTGCAGGCGCGCATGATCAGCTATGCGCGCATCATCGGGCCCATGTTGCTCTATGCCCTCCTGGCCGCCGCCCTGGGCTACCTTCTCAACCAGGGGCTGCTGGCGCTGGGGCTGTGGGACGTGGCTGCGCTCGTGGCTGGCGGCGCGCTGCTGGTGTTGGTCTATGGCCTGTTGATCTGGTGGCGCGACGGTGAACTGCGCCAGGAGATGGAGAAAGCATTTGCTGGCCTGCGCCGTCGGGCCTTCAGCGCAAGAAAATAACCGTCACACAGTCCGCCGGATTGTGTGAGCGCAATCCAGCCTGGACGGTTGCGCCATAGGCGCCGGGCACTTGACTTTGCGCCTAATTACGAAGTCTGCCGAGCCGAATTCAGCCGATCCTGGGCTGCAAGTGCCCGGCGCCTGGGTAGTAACAGACAGAGGAAGTTATGCAAGAATCAATTGAGACCCCCAACCAGTCACCACAGGCCAGTCAGGCCGGCCCATCGATCTGGGCCATCCTGCGCCGGCGCTGGTGGATGATTGCCCTGATCGTCGTGGGCGCGGTGGCCGTCACCCTGGCAGTAACATTGACCGCTCCCTCGACCTATCGCTCGTCGCTGCGCTTGCAAGCCTTGGCGCTGGATGATCAGGAGGTGGCGCTGTACACCCGCCGCTCCACGGGCGGCGTCGGCGAGCAGATCGCGCTGACTCAGTTCAACTTCAATGAGACCTTGCAGAGCACGCTGATCGCCTGGCGCACCATCAGCGACCTTGATCTGAACATCAGCGCCACCCAGTTGCTGGGCAATCTGAGCACCAGCGCTTCTGGCGATTTTGTGACCGTCACCTATGACGCGGCCACCCCACAGGAGGCCATGAACGTGCTCAATCGTCACGTGGAGAACGCGCTGGACTACTACAACAGCGTGCGCTCCCGGCCGGCCAGCGTTGCCGGTCAGTTTGTGGCCACCGAGTTGAACTTGCAGGGGCAAACTCTGCGCAAGGCCCAGGACGCGCTGCTCCAGTTCCAGTTGGAGCACAATGTCAGCGATCTGCCGCGCGAGATCAACGCCGTGCAGGACACCGTGCGCGCGTTGCGCTCGGTGCGCGACAACGCCCAGGTGCAGGCCAGTCTGGCCGAGACCTTGGCCGAGCAGTACAGCGCCCAGGCTGAGCAGAGCGAGGCCGAGCTGGCGGCTGCGCAGCAGGCGCTGGACGAGCTGCGGGCAGGCAGCGAGACGCCTGCGGCCGAGGAACTGGCGCGCATCGACGCGCAGGCCAGCCAGGTGGCTGCCTTGAGCCAGACTGCGCGCGAGCAACGCAGCGCAGCCCGCGCGCAGCAGGCCATCGCCGCCGGCCAGCGCACCGTCGCGACCCAGAACGACATCCTGCTCAACCAGCGCGCTGGCGACCTGGCCCAGTTGATCGGCTTGAGCAGCGACTACAACCTGCTGTTGGCTGAGCTGGACAGCGCGCTGGCCGACTATGATTTCCTGCGCAGCAAGGCGGCCGAGGCCCGTCTCAAGGAAGCGCAGGCCATCAACGTCGGTTCCTTGCAGATCGTCGATCCGGCCTTCCTGCCTGGAGAGCCGGGCGGTTCCCAAGCCCTGCGCCTGGCGCTGCTGGTGGCCGTGGTCAGCTTGTTGTTCGGGCTGGTTCTGGCTATGCTGTTGGAGTTTGTCAGTCCTACCCCCGGACGGGCATGAACTCATTACTCAAAGAAGCATACTAGCCCGTCTACAATCCCATCCCCCACCACGGCCGGCCGGCTGCCGATCAGGGCCCAGTCGCCGCCCATGAAGCCGGTTTCGATGATCGCCGCGGGGGTTTCCAGGGCCAGCTTGCGGAAGGCGTGGTAGCGGGTCATATCCGCGGTGATGGTGTCGGCGTCGAAGGGAAGGCCCGTGGCCGCGGCGTAGCGCTCGCTCAGACAGCGCACCAGCCGATCCTCCACGGCGGGGATGGGACTTTCCTCCCAGCGGGCCACCTTAAAGCCGCTGCGCTCGATGCACGAGTCGGCGTGGATCGAGACCAGCGCGTCCCCGCTGTAGCCGTTCAGCCGTGGGTCGTACTCCTCCAGCAGGTCGACCTGGGCGCCCGCGCGGCGCAGGCGGCGGGCGGCGTTCTCGGCGATGCGGGCCACCGCGTCCACCTCCAGCCGGCCATCCTCGCAGATCGCGCCCGAGTCGAAGCCGCTGTGGCCGGCGATCAGGCCGATGCGCTGGCCGGCCAGCGCGGCCCGATCGGCCGGCCGCTTGCTCATGTCCGATAGCCACAGCGCGGCCGGTCCGCTGTCCCCGCCGGCCCAGGCAACCCCTGCCAACAGCGCCATCAACAGCAGGATCAACAGGACCACCCGCAGCTCCAGGCCGCGGTCGGGCTGGCGGCCCTTGCGGCGCGGCGCGGGCTTGCCTTTGGAGTCGTTCTTGCCAGCCTTGGCGGCGGCGCTGGATTTCCTGGCCATAGCCGCATCATACCGGATGCACCGCGCCTGCGCAAGTTCCGTTTGTCTTGAGACTGCGAAAGTCGCCGCGTCAAGTTCACCCGCGGCCTTGCAGCGCTGTGCGGCGACTTCCGAAGTCTGTTGGACGATCTTTGACAGCCCCGCGCTGTCGTGTTATGCTTGCCAGCGCGATGAACGTCTACCTGGAAACACTGGGCTGCCGCCTGAACTACAGCGAGATGGAGAGCCTGGGCCGGCAGTTGGCGCAGACCGGCCACCGTGTGGTGGCTGCGCCAGAGCAAGCCGATGTCTGCGTGCTCAACACCTGCGCGGTGACGGGCGAGGCCGGCCGCAAGTCGCGCCAACTGGCCCGCCGGCTGGCGCGCAGCAACCCGGCCGCGCGCCTGGCCGTCACCGGCTGCTATGCCACCCTGGCCCCCGACGCCGTCGCCGCCTTGCCCAATGTCGATCTGGTGGTGGGCAACCCGCGCAAGGAGCTGCTGGCTGAGCTGTTGCAGCCCTGGTCGACCGAGCTGGATGGCGAGCAGTGGCGGCGGCTGGTTCCTGACGCGCCGCTGCACCAGCCCAGCCGCACCCGCGCCTTTGTCAAGGTGCAGGATGGCTGCAACAACCACTGCACCTTCTGCATCGTCACCGTGGCCCGCGGCCCGGAGCGCAGCCGGCCGGTGGCCGAGATCGTGGCCGAGGTGCGCATGTTGGTGGCCGAGGGCCTGCAGGAGGCCGTGCTGACCGGGGTGCATCTGGGCGGGTATGGCAGCGATCTGGGGCTGGGTGAGTCGAGACCCTTCGCTGGCGACTCGGTGCAGTGCGAATTGCGAGCGGGACCCGCTCAGGGTGACAAGACTTCGCTGCACGCCCTGGTCGCCGCCATCCTGGAGCAGACCGGCCTGCCCCGCTTGCGCCTCAGCTCGCTGGAGCCGTGGGACATCGAGCCGGACTTCTTCGATCTGTGGCGGCAGAGCACCGGCCGGCTTTGTCCACACCTGCATCTGCCCTTACAGGCCGGCTGCGACAAGACGCTGAAGCGCATGGCCCGGCGCACCCGCACTGCTGACTTCCGCGACCTGCTGGAGCAGGCGCGGGCGCGCATCCCCGGTCTCGCGGTGAGTACCGACATCATCGTTGGTTTCCCCGGCGAGAGCGCAGCCGATTTCGAGGCCAGCCTGCGCTTCGTCGAGGAGATGGCCTTCGCCCACGTCCATGTCTTCCCCTACTCGGCGCGCGAGGGCACCGCGGCCGCCGGCTTCGGCGGCCAGGTTCCGGTCGAGGAACGCCGCCGCCGCGTGGATGCCGTCGAGGCGGTAGCCCGGTGTACAGGCGAGGTGGTGCGCCGCGGCTTTCTCGGCCAGGTGCGGCCGGTGCTGTGGGAGACGCTGGAGCGCCCCGCCAACGGCGCCGGCCCGCTGTGGAGCGGCCTGACCGACAACTACCTGCGGGTGCAGGCCGTCGCTCCGGCCGGGCTGGATCTGGAGAACCGCATCACACCGGCGCGGCTGGTTGCCATTGATGGACAGGCGCTGCGGGCGGAAGTCAGGAGTGATGCGTAACGAGCAATGCGTAACGGACGCTCTCCTCATACACTTCCGGTTACGCATCACGCATTACTCGTTACGAGGCGCCGCCTATTTCGCCTTCATGAACCAGGAGTTCCCATGCCAGACTGCATCTTCTGCAAAATCGCGGCCGGCGAGATTCCGGCCAGGCTGGTCTATCAGGACGAGCACGTGACCGCGTTCCACGACATCGACCCCAGGGCGCCGGTACATGTGTTGATCATCCCCAACCGGCACATCGAGTCGCTGGCCGCTGTGACCGAAGAGGACGGCGAGCTTGTGGGCCGCCTGCTGACGGTCGCCGATCAGATCGCTCAGGCGACTGGCGTGGCCGGGTCGGGCTACCGCGTGGCCATCAACGTGGGCCGAGACGGCGGCCTGGCCGTCTATCATTTGCACGCACATCTGCTGGGCGGGCGCAAGCTGAGCTGGCCCCCCGGTTGAGCCTGACGAGATTGATTCATGACTTCCAACCCATCTCCTGTCATCTGGTCGCGGGCGGCCGCCAGCGACCTGGCGCGCGGGCTGCTCAGTCCCTTCACCTGGTCGATCCTCAGCCACTCGGCTGAGCGGGCTGTGCGCAGCCATTACAGCGCCTGGGGCGTCACTTTGCCGGCCGGCGCGCCCATCTGGCGGCGCATTGACGGCCGCGCTTACGTCAATACCACGGCGCTTACCGCCGCGGATCAGGCGGTGACGGTCGGCGATGCGCAGGGCGGCAGCGGCTGGCGGCTGTTCAACCGCGGCCCTGACCGGCGCCAAAACGCTGCGCTGCGCCAACAGATCGAGCAAGCCCCCGCGACCTTCGCCTCTGTGCAGCAGTGGTGGCAGCGCGTGCAGGCCATGGAGTGGCGCCAGGCCACCGTGTTGCAGGTGATGGAGGAGATCGAGCCGCGCGCCGAAGCGGTGCTGCTCGTGCGCGACTACCTGGTCACGGGCCTGGGCGCGGGCCGGCGCCAGCTTACCCGCTGGATCGCCGAGTGGCTGCCCGCCTCGCGCGACGCCCTGTTCGATGAGCTGTTCGCCGGGCTGGACGGACGCGAGGGCTGGGCCCAGTACCGCTACGACCTGCAAGGGCTAACCGAGGCCGCGCGCCAGGACCCGGCCGCTCGCGCCCTTATCACCCAATCAACCAATCTACCAGTTTCCCAAGTACCGCCTCCCCTGCCCGACGGCGCGTTCCGCCAGGCCTTCGACGCCTTCGTCGCCACCTATGCCCGCTGGGCCGATCAGCCGCTGGAGACGGCCAGCCCGCGCTGGGCCGAGGCGCCGCAGGCGCTGCTGGCGCGGCTGGCCGCGCGGCTGGCCGAAGCGCCTGAGGCGGCGCTGCCCAGCCCACAGGCCGCGCGGCAGCGCCGCGCCGCGGCCAGCGCTGCCTTCGCCAGCCAGATCGACGCCAAACGCCGCCGCCAGTTCGAGCCGGTGTGGGAGCAGCTTCAGCAGATTGTCGATCTGTTGCCCCCCAGCCGGGAGGCGTTGGTGACGGTGATGGCGGCCGCGCGGCATTGGGCGCTGGGCGCGGCGCAGGATGCGGTCAACGATGGCCGCCTGAATGCAGTTGAGGACGTGTTTCTGCTGGAGTTGGAGGAGTTGAAGCAGGTGATGACCGGCGAATGGAGCAGCCCGGAGCAGGTGCGGCCGTTGGTCGAGCAGCGCCGCGCCGAGCAGGCGGCCTGGGCCGCGGCTGAACCGGCTGAGGTGGTGGAGGAACTGGGGAACTGAGGGAAAAGGGCTAGTCTGTGTCCAGCCGCCGAGCCCGCTTGTTCTATGCAAAAAGCCGAGCGTCCGCCTATCCCGCCAACCTGCGGGCTTGTTCGATCCAACTGGTGTAGTCGGGGCGGCGCCAGTCAGGGGCCTGGACGATGGCGGCCAGGCTGTCAGGGGTGCTGGCTGCCAGCGCGGCAAACGTTGTCACGCCGCCTGCGTGCAATGCGCCGGCAAAGGCCGGGCCGATGCCATCCAGCCGGGTCAGGTCGTCTCCAGTGACGGGCGCGGCGTCGCCAGAACCGGCGGTCGATGACATGGCGGCGGCCGGCGTCGTCGTCTCTGCAACCTGTTCTGTCAACGCGTAGAGCTGGGCGATTTCCTCCTGGTAATAAGCTACGATGGTTTCCGGGTCGGGGGCAAGACCCTGATCAGTGGCCACGCCCAGCCAGACGTGATCGTTGTAGCTAAAAATACTCACTCCGAGACCTAGCCGGCCTGACTGCGGCACCCAGAACATCATCTCGCGCACCGGGGCCCCGGCGAAGTAGATCTGTTTGCGGGGGCCAGGCACATTGGTCATCACAGCCGTCGCCTTGGTGCCGAAGATGTTGACGACGATGTTCTCAATCTCATTGGGGGCCATGCCGATGGCGTTGAGAATGCCGAAGGCTACCACCGCCTCCTGCGAGTCTTTCAGATCGTCCATGCGCCGTTTCAGTTCAAACAGGCGTTCCAGGGGATCGGCAATGCCTAGCGGCAGCGACAGGAAGAACAGGCCAAACTTGTTGCCCAGCTCGATCTTGGTCGACTCGCGGCGCAGGTTGACTGGGATCACGCCGCGCATGTTGAGTCCGTCCACAGCCTGTGCGCGGCCTTCGGCGTAGCGTCGCAGCGCCCCGGCGACGGCTGACAACAGCACGTCGTTGACCGTGGAGCCGGTAGCGCGGCCGATCGCCTTGACCATCGGCAGCGGGATCGGGTCGGACCAGACAGCGACTTTGGGCACGCCCAGCGGCCCCTTGTAGATCGTTTTGGGATCGGGGGGCAACAACAGCAGCCGGCCGAGGGCCATGGTGGTTTCCCGGCCCAGCCGCGCGTAATCCAGCGCCTGGCTGGGGTTGCTGATCAGATCAAGGCTGCTGCCCACCACCGCGCCGGTGACCCGGCGGGTTGCTCCGATGGCCGCCGAAGCCGGGCCGGTGATGATACGCCAGGCGCTGCGGCCGGGCCGCGTTGTGTCTTCCTCCTCAGCCGGCGGCTGCCAGACTGCGTCGGGACTTTCGTCGGACATGGCCAGCAGGACGCGCATCAGCCCGATGCCATCGCCAATGCAGTGGTGCAGCCGGCCGATCCAGGCCGATCCGCCCTCGAAGCCTTCCACCAAGTGAAACTGCCACAAGGGCTTGGTGTAATCCAAGGGCATGCTCATCAAGTCGCTGACCAACTCGTGCAGGGCCTGCTGATCGCCAGGCGCTGGCAGCGCGATGCGGTGGACGTGGTTGGCGATGTCGAACTGGGGGTCGATTTCCCAGCGCGGGGAACCCAGGCCCAGGCGCGGCTCAACCACGCGCTGGCGGAAGCGCTCGAAGCACAAAAAGCGCTGTTCCAATGTCCTTTTGAAGCGTTCAAAGTCCAGGGGCTGATCGAAGATGAACACGCCGGTGATCATCATCAGGTTGTTGGGTAGCTCCATGCGCCACCAGGCGGTGTCGACGTTGGACATTTCCTCGGACATGGTACTCTCCTGGGATTGTTACTACTCAGGTGCCGGGCACTTGCAGCTCATGGGCGGCTGAAATCGGCTCCTCAGACTTCGTTAGCAGGGGCATATTCCAGTGCCCGGCACCTATGGCTGAGAGTAACCTGGGATTGCAGATCAGATTTGCCCAGTCTTAGCCCGGTTCAACCAGCCAGCGCCGCGGCCTGCTCCAGCCAGCTCTTGAAGTCAGGGCGGCGCCAGTCGGCTATGTCCAGCAGCGCGGCCAGTTGATCGGGGGTGGTTGCAGCTAACTGGGAGAAACTGTGCACCCCCGCGCTTTGCAGCCGGGCTGCATAGGTCGGGCCGATGCCCAAAACGCGGGTCAGGTCGTCCCCGTCGCCTGGCGTGTAGACTGGCGCGGCAGGCTGGTTCTGGCTGGGGTCCTCACCCCAGCCGATCCGCAGCTCGGTGATGCTGCCGTCCTCGGGCTGATCGCCGTCCTCGGCCAGGCGGATGTCGAACTGGCGGGCTGTGTCCATCAGCCGCTGGCGCATTTCGACCCGCAGCGCCTCCAACTCCTCGTGGAAGCCGGCGACAATGGTCTCCGGGTCGGGCACCAGGCTGCTGTCGCTGGCCACGCCGATCATCACCTGGTTGTTGTAGCTGAGGATGCTGATGCCCAGCCCCAGCCGGCCCGACTGCGGCACCCAGAACATCATCTCGCTGAACGACGTGCCGGCAAAATAGAGCTTCTGGCGCGGGCCGGGCACGTTGGTCATCACCAGGGTGCCCTTCTTGCCGAAGATATCAACCACGATATCCTCCAGCCGGTTGGGCAGCATGCCGATCAGCCCCAGGATGCCGAAGGTGACAACCGGCTCCGAGGTGTCCTTCAGTGCGTCCATGCGCTGCTTCAACTCGCGCAGGCGGTCCACCGGATCAGCCACGCCGATGGGCAGTGACAGGAAGACCAGGCCGAACTTGTTGCCCAGCTCGATGCGCCTGGATGGCTTGCGCAGGTTGAAGGGGATCACGGCGCGAAAGTTGAGGTCTTTGACCGGCTCGCCTCGGCTGAGCATGTAGCGCCGCATGGCGCCGGCCGCGGCTGACATGAGTACGTCGTTGACGGTGCCGCCCACGGCCCGGCCGATCAGCTTGACGTCGTCCAGGGGGATGGGATCGGACCAGGCCGCGGTCTTGCGCACCACCAGCTTGCCCTTGTAGACCGTGGCGGGATCGGGCGCCATCAGCAGCACGCGGCCGGTGGTCAGCGCTACGTCCGTGCCGGTGCGGGCCAGATCCACCAGGTGCTCCGGGTTGCGGGTTACGGTGACGCCGGTCTTGACGGCTGCCCCCGCCGTCTTTTGGGTCAATCTGACGGCGGAGCGCACCGGTCGCACGATGGGTGCAACGGGGTTCCAGCCCTTGGGCTTGCGCGGCGGTTGCGCTTGCATCTGCGGCGCATCGGGGCTGGTGTCGGTCATGGAGAGCAAGACCTGCACGAGGGCAATGCCGTCGGCGATGCTGTGATGCAGCCGGCACAGCAGCACCGAACGCTCCCCATAGCCCTCGATCAGCAAGAACTGCCACAGCGGCTTAGAAAAGTCCAACTGGGCGCTCATTTCGTCGCTGACCATGGCCTGCAGGGCGGTGTGGTCATGTGGAGCGGGCAGGGCGACGCGGCGGAGGTGGGAGGACAGGTCAAAGTTGGGGTCATCTTCCCAGTAGGGACGGCCAAAGCGGGAGCGCCTGGCGACGATGCGCTGGCGGAAGCGGCGGAAACGTTGCGCCAGGCGCACGTCCAGCGTGGCCCGCAGCCGCTCGAAATCTACCGGCCCGTCAAAAATGAAGACGCCGGTGATCATCATCAGGTTGGTGGGATCCTCCATCTGGTACCAGGCAACATCGACGCTGGACAGCGACTCGGCACGTTTTCGACCCAGGGCCATTGGACACCTCCGCAGGGGTTGGAAGCAAGATTGAATCGGTCCCAGCCGGGAACGTGGCCCAAGTTTACCACAGCTTTTCTGGAATCGCTACTTTGCATCCGGCCAGGGTGGCGCAGATCGACTGCCCGTGAGGATGCTTCCATGTCAACAACTGGTGTTGCCGAACTGCGCCTGAGGTGATAGTGACTTTACAGACAGCGTAAGCATCATGTAATATCCTGGTAACGTGACAGTCATAAGTCCGAAGCAGAATCACCGATGAAACGCATCAAGATGTTTGCGAGGTTTGTATGATACCGATCAAAAGTTCCGAGATCACGCCGGAAGAGGTCTTCCGGAATCGCCGCCAGTTCATGAAGGGCGCTGGCGCGCTGGCCCTGGGCGCGCTGGCTACAGCAGCCTGCGCGGCGCCGGCCGCGCCCGTGGCCGTTCCCACTGCGCCGGCTGCGACTGGCGCTAACGGCGCTGCCTCTGCCCCCAGCGGCCCGCTGGCCGACGAGCTGGGTGATCCGGCCAACAGCTTCGCGGAGATCACCAACTACAACAACTTTTACGAGTTCACCACCGACAAGCAGCGGGTGGCGCAACTGGCCAGGGATTTTCCCACCCGGCCCTGGACGGTGGAGGTGGGCGGCCTGGTACGTAACCCCAAGACTTACGCCATTGAAGATATCCTCGGCGGCTTCGATCAGGAGGAGCGCATCTACCGCCTGCGCTGCGTCGAGGCGTGGTCGATGGTGATCCCCTGGCTGGGCTTCCCGCTGCACAAGCTGCTGGCTGAGGTCGAGCCGACGGCCGATGCCAAATACGTGCGCTTCGAGACCATCCTCGACCCGCAGAACATGCCGGGCCAGCGCAGCGCCTGGTACGAGTGGCCCTATGTCGAAGGCTTGCGCCTGGACGAGGCCATGCACGACCTGACCCTGCTGTCCACCGGCCTGTACGGCCAGACCTTGCTGCCGCAGAGCGGCGCCCCACTGAGGCTGGTGGTGCCGTGGAAGTACGGCTTCAAGAGCATCAAGTCCATCGTGCGGATCGACCTGGTGGCCGACCAGCCATCCTCGCTTTGGATGGTTGCCGCGCCCAACGAGTACGGCTTCTACGCCAACGTCAATCCTGGCGTCTCGCATCCCCGCTGGTCGCAGCGCACCGAGCGCCGTATCGGCGAAAGCGGCCGCCGCGAGACGCTGATGTTCAACGGCTATGCGGAAGAGGTGGCGGGGCTGTACGCGGGGATGGATCTGGCGAAGTACTACTAAAGAATGCTCAATTGTCAATGTTCAATTGCCAATTGTCAATGGCTTCGGAAGCGCCGGTTCATTGACAATTGGACATTGACA
>CAZVGR010000010.1:0-22940 GCA_964626845.1 uncultured Anaerolinea sp. | reverse complement strand
AACATTGATCATTTCCCTTCTCATCATGTCCCGACTTAAATTCACCCCATTCCAATGCCAATTGTCAATGGCTTCGGAAGCGCCGGTTCATTGACAATTGGACATTGACAATTGAACATTGATCATTTCCCTTCTCATCATGTCCCGACTTAAATTCACCCCATTCCAACTGGCCGTCCACGCCGCCGCGCTGGCGCCGCTGGCCTTGCTGCTGGTCGCCTGGCTGACGGACAACCTGACCGTCAACCCGATCCAGGAGGCGACCTTCCGCACCGGCAAGACGGCCATGGTGCTGCTGGTGGCGTCGCTGGCCTGCACGCCGGCCAACACCGTCTTCGGCTTCCGGCCGGCGCTCAAGGTGCGGCGGGCGCTGGGGCTGTACGCGTTTCTCTACGCGGCCATCCACTTGGCCATCTTCATGGGGCTGGACTACGGCTTTGACCTGCGGCTGGTGGCGCTGGAGCTGGCCGAAAAGCGCTACATTTTGGTGGGCGCGGCCGCCCTGCTGATCTTGCTGCCGTTGGCCGTCACCTCGACCAAGGGCTGGCAGCGCCGGCTGGGCAAGGCCTGGAAGACGCTGCACCGCTGGGTCTACCTGGCCGGCGTGCTGGTGATCTTCCACTACATCTGGGTGCAGAAGTCGGACATCCGCGAGCCGATCGTGTGGGGGGCGATTCTGGGGGTGTTGCTGCTGCTGCGCGTGCCGCCGATCAGGCGGCGGGCTGCGGGCTGGCGGGCGGCTATCGGTAAACCTCGTCGTGGCTCCCAACGTCAAGCAGGATGATTTCTTTCTCTGTGACCATCACGGTCAACGTGATGCGATAGTCGTAGGTCAGACTGACCGCCTGGGTGCCTTTCAGCTCACCGCTCAAGTGGTGATAGCCCAAATGCGGGGCAAACGGGTTAACTTTCAAGTCGTTGACGACTTGAGCATAGCGCTCCCGCAGATGAGGATGTTTCCTCAAGAACTTTCGCAAGCGGCGCAGAAAGTAGCGCGTCGTAACGATGGTGTACACTACAGATCATCCTCGGTGTCGATGGCCTGCAACATCTCCTCGACAGAGGAAAAGCGACGCACGCGACCTGCGCGCCAATCCTCCAACGATGCCAACACGCGCGCCTCGTAGGCCTCGGCCTCAGCTTCCAGCAGATCCTCGTAGCGCTGTTGAGACATAATCACGTACTCCGGCTTGTTATTGCGGATGACGTGGACAGGCCCCTTGGCGATCAGATCGTCCACAGCCGCGATGCCGCGGCGCTTGATCTCCTGGGCGGGGATGGTGTTCATGATAGCGCTCCTTTTTGGTATCTAATCCAGTACTTCAAATAGTACTCGAACAAGTACACTCAGTCAAATTCTCAGACTAAACAGCTTACCAATCTTCTCTTCATAAGTTCTGAACAATCCTCTGTTATCCTGGGGACAGGTCGGCGCGAACGGCGCTGACAAATCGTGAGACTGACAACAAAGGAGAGCACGTATGAAGAAAGCAAAGAAATGGATGGCAGTGGCCAGCGCGGCCATGGCCGTACTGATGCTGCTGGTGGTGGCCCTGCCGGCGGCGGCTGACACCACCGTTGCGGCCCCTGCGGCGCATCGCGGCGGCCCCATGGGCGGTGGCGGTAGCGACACCTACCTGGCCGAAGCGCTCGGCATCACCGCCGCCGAGCTGCAAACGGCCCAGCAGGCCGCCCACGAGGCGGCCATCGACCAGGCGCTGGCCCAGGGCTTGATCACCCAGGCCCAGGCGGATGCGCTCAAGGCACGCAGCGGGATGTTTGGCCGCTTCGACGGACGGATGCCCCACGGCATGTTCGGCCTCACCGACGAGACCATCGACATGGAGGCCCTGCTGGCTGAGGCCCTGGGTATCACCACCGACGAGCTGGCAACGGCCCGCGTCGAGGCGCAGGATCTGGCCCTGGCGGCGGCAGTCGCCGATGGTCGCATCACCCAAGAGCAGGCCGACCAGGTCAAGGCGCAGCAGGCGCTGAAGAGCTACATGGACGAGCAGGGTTTCCAGACTCAGATCCAGAGCTTGTACGAGAATCTGGTCCAGCAGGCCGTTCAGGCCGGCGTGATCACCCAGGAACAGGCTGATGCCATTCTGAGCGACGGTGGCCGCTTCGGCGGCATGCGCGGCTTCGACGGCTTCCATGGCCGGGGCGGCATGAGGATGCCAGGGATGCGCGGCCTGCAATCGCCCGCCGTGACCGGGACTGGCTTGTAAATCCCGGCCGGCCTTGAAACAAAGTTGCCAACCTTTGCCAAAGGTTGGCAACTTTGTGTTGGCGCGTGGAATGGTAGGCCAGCCACAGACCTGGCGTTGCAGGTTTGGTATTCTCACATTTCGTAAGAGTATCGATCAAGCCCCCTTTTAATGAGAAATGAGTGCCATGAAGCCAAGTTCGCTAACGTTCGCTGTTCTGGCCTTGCTGGTGTTTGTGCTTGTCCTGGCTGGCTGCGCTGCCAGCGCAACCCCGGCGCCTGTCCAACCTGCCGCTGTTCCGCCCACCGCCGAGCCTGTGGCTGCGGCGACGGATGCTCCCCTGCCCTTGGCGACTGCGACCGCCGAGCCAGCTGCTGAGCCAGCGCCCACCGAGGAGGCTGAGGCAACCACTGAGCCATCGCCAACGCCAGCGCCTGTCGACCCCACTGCCGCACCCACTCCTGAGCCATCCCTGGCTGAGACGTCGGCAGCATCGTTCACCGCTGCACCCACTGCGGCCGGTGAGGTGATCCTGGTTACCGGCCAGGTGCTGGATCTGGCTGGCAACCCGCTGCCGGGCGCGGCCGTGGAGTTTTGGCAGACCGACGCCAGCGGCGTCTATGATCATCCTGGCGACCGCGGCACGGCTGGCCGCGACCGCGGCTTCCAGTTCTACGGGACTTCTATCGCCGGCGCGGACGGCCGCTACCTCTTTCGCACGGTGCAGCCCGGCTATTACGAGCCGCGGCCGCGCCACATCCACGTCAAGGTCAAGCTGGACGGCCGTACGCTGCTGACGACGCAGTTCTATTTCGAGGAGGATCGCTCCGGCGCAGGCGAGGCATTGATCCTGCGAGAAATCGACCGCATCGACCTGGCTGGAGCGGACGTGGCCGTGCTGGCCAGCGATTTGATCGTCAACACAGGCGCGGCCGGCGCTCTGGCTGCCACGCCAGCGCAGGCTGAAGGGCCGTACTATCCGGTGGTATCTGTTGAGAATTTCGACAACGATCTGGCGGCAGTCCCCTGAGCGCGGAAATGCCACGGATTGCACGGATGACACGGATTGGTCTGTTGGAACGCAGGGAGTTTGCCATGCGCAAGATACTGTCACTGATTGCCAGAGTGGGCCTGCTGATTGCTGTGCTGCTGGCCGGCGCTACTGCTCCGGCTGAGCAGGCCGCTGCTGGCCCTGCCAACACCGACTTCGCTCGGGCCGGTCTTCTGACCGAGCCCGCAAGCCCTGTCGAGGCTGGTTCATCGAGCCAGGTTGTCAATCTCCAGGTCGAACCCAACGCCGAGCGGCCGTTTATCCTGCCGTTCGTCGAGCCGCCTGGTCCCAACACCTGGCTCCTGGGCCAGGCCTACGGCAACACCGTCGGCGCGTATTTCAACCGCAACACCACCTATCGTTTCAGCCAGGGCATCCACTTCGGCGTCGATTTCACCGCGCCTTGCGGTACTGAGATCGTGGCCATCGCCGACGGTGTGGTGGCGCTGGTGGACGCGACGGCCTACGGCTCCCTGCCGCACAATCTGATCATCGACCATCCGCAGCTCGGCTACGCCACGCTCTACGGCCATCTGCTGGAGCGGGCCAACCTGGCGCCGGGCCAGCAGGTCAAGCAGGGCCAGGTGATCGCGCTCAGCGGCGACCCAGAGGACACCTGCTTTGGCCGGCCGCACCTGCATCTGGAGATCCGCGACTACCCCGGACGGGCCTGGAAGTACAACCCCGTCAACCTGATCGACGCGGACTGGGATAACCTGGCCCTGGTCGGCTCCTTCCGCTCTGGCTTCGAGCGCGATCTGGACGATCCCCGCAAGTGGCAGCACCTGGACGACCAGCCGCCGGCCGTGACGGGCGGGCCGATCATCAACGACTTCGCCAATCCGTGGCCGAGGGCGAGGTAGCAGGTGGCAAGTTGCAAGTTGCAGGTTGCAGGTGTCATGTGCCGAGTGTCAGGTGTCAGGTTGCGGAACGATACTCTGGACGTGGATGAGGTGATGGGCTGATGAAGTCGATGTTAGTTGTGATGGTTGTGACATTGGTGGTGTTGGCGGCCTGCAGCGGCGATGCTGCGCCTGAGGCGGGCGTCATCGAACCGTCGCCGGTTGCGCCTACTCAGGTCGCAGCGGCATCGGCTGGGAGCCCTACAGCGCCGCCGCCATCTCCCACGCCGACGCAGACGCCTGAGCCGACGGCCCCCCCAACGCCGATAGCTACTGCGACACCCACGGCTACTCCTACGCCCACGCCGGAGCCGTCGCTGCAGGCAGTCCAATTGACCACGGGCGGCTGCTGCACCCAGCCTTTCTGGTCGCCTGACTCGCAAGAAGTACGCTTCATCGACCAGCCGGCGGCCGACCAGCCGGTGGGCATCTGGGGTGTGCCGGCGGCAGAGCCGCTGGCCGCTCCGCAGTTCATCACGGATCGGCTGGAGGAGAGCACCGCCTCGCCCCGCTACCTGATCGAGACCGGCGACGACACCACGGTGATCGAGCGGCGCAGCGACGGAGAGCGCTGGACTGTGCCGGCCGGCGGCCGCAACGTCGTCATCTCCCCCGACGAGGCGCGCATCGCCTGGGCGGCCAGCAACGCCGACGCGCCCTCCACACAGCAGGTGACAACCCTGTGGCTGGCCAACCTGGATGGATCGAATGCGCAGCAGGTGGCCACCCTGCCGCGCGGCGGGCTCAGCGGCTGGATCGACGAAGACACGCTGTTGATCACCGGCCGCGACAGCCAGGCGGCGCGCGATCAGTATTTCGCGGCGTATAGCCTGGCTGACGGCGCGCGCACCGAGCTGGCCCGCGCCGAACGGCTGCGCGGCCAGGTGTTGTCGCCCAGCGGCGGCTGGCTGGTGTATTACAACACTTTCGATCCCGACCCGGCCAAGAACGGCCTGTGGGTGGTGCGCACCGACGGCCAGCAGAGTATCCAACTGGCCGACGATCTGTTCGGCAGCTATCAATGGCGGCCCTGTCCCGAGCGTTGCGCGCCCGACGAGGATCGGTTGATCATCGTCCCCTTGCAGCCTGACGCGCCGCTACACTGGCTGGTCGAGTTGAACCCGGCCAGCGGTGTTGTGCGCCAACTGACCGATCCCGCCGTCACCCCCTTCAAGATCGCCAACGGCGACTGGCGCATCTCGCCCGATGGACGGTATGTTGCCTTTGTCGAGAGCAGCGATCGCAATATCTGGGTGATTGAGTTGGGGGAGCGCTAGGCTTCGTAGCAGTTAGCAGGATCACGTGGGGGAGTCTGGTCGCGGGGATCGGCCATCCACGAATGGGGTCACGAATACACGAATAGCGCCACCCCGCGCCCGTTGGACTTCTTGTACGGTGATCTGCATTCGTGTATTTGTATCCATTCGTGGATGGCGTCTTCTCCATAACACCATCTCTACCACATCTTCATAATTTCTGAACAAGTTGGGAGTATCGTGGGGGTAACTTCTGGTCAAGGAGAAGATCTTCCGTGGCAGAGAAACAGCCTGTCATCGACATTCAAGACGTAACCAAGACCTACACCATGGGCGAGGTCGAGGTGCATGCCCTGTGCGGCGTCTCGCTGCAGGTGCAGCCGGGCGAGCTGATGGCCATCATGGGTCCGTCCGGCTCCGGCAAGTCGACGCTGATGAACATCCTCGGCGCGCTGGACACGCCCAGCAGCGGCGTGTACCGGCTGGACGGTCAGGACGTCAGCCGCATGCGCGGCGACCGGCTGGCCGAAATCCGCAACCGCAAGATCGGCTTCGTCTTCCAGAGCTTCAACCTGCTGCCGCGCACCTCCGCGCTGGCCAACGTCGAGCTGCCGCTGGTCTACGCCGGCGAGAGCAACGGCCGTCAGCGCTGCCTGGCCGCGCTGGAGCTGGTCGGCTTGGGCGACCGCATCCATCACCGGCCCAACGAGCTGTCGGGCGGCCAGCAGCAGCGCGTGGCCATCGCCCGCGCCCTGGTCAACGACCCCAGCATCATCCTGGCCGACGAGCCCACCGGCAACCTGGACTCCAAGTCCGGCGCCGAGGTGATGCGCATCTTCCAGGAGTTGAACGAGGAGCGGGGCATCACCATCATCTTCGTCACCCACGAGCCGGACATCGCCGAACACACCCGGCGCATCGTGCGCCTGCAGGATGGCTTGATCGTCAGCGACCATGCGGTGCGCAACCCGCGGCGAGCCGGCGCGCGCGCCTACATCCGCAGCGCGGCCGATCTGACCAACGGCAACGGCGTCGCCCCCGGTGAATGGAATTCACCGGCTGAACCCACGAAGGCCCCTCAGGGCCTGGCGGAACGCGTTCCCAGCGCCTGAGGGCGCTTCGTGCTGTCAGCCAGGGATTTCCAATCCCTGGGACGCAAAACAACAGGAGCGAGAAGACCTATGAGCAAAGCTCTCAAAATCATCTTGGGTGCTGTCGTGGTGGTTATTATCGCCGGCGGCAGCTTCTACGGTGGTATGGTCTATGGCAAGCAGCAGGCCGCTGCCACGGCTGCCGCTGTG
Source organism: uncultured Anaerolinea sp. (assembly GCA_964626845.1). Classification (GTDB taxonomy): domain Bacteria; phylum Chloroflexota; class Anaerolineae; order JAAEKA01; family JAAEKA01; genus JAAEKA01. The sequence continues at coordinate 16,220 of CAZVGR010000010.1, read as the reverse complement.
CCGATGAACTTCCCAGACGGCTTTCAGCCAGGCGACGGCGCAGGCCGCTTCGGCCCCCGCGGCCAGGGGGACGCCGCCGGCGGCTTTACCGCTCAGCCCGGCATGCTCTTCGGCGAGATCCAGTCCATTGACGGCGACACGCTGATCATCGCCGACCCCAACGGCCAGCAGACGCACGTGCAGGTCACCAACACCACCTTGATCGAGAAGAACGCCTCGGTCGAGGTCACCGACCTGGCGCCTGGCGAGACGGTGATGGTCTCGGGCAGCGAGAACGGCGACGGCAGCGTCACGGCGCGCTCGGTGCAGGTCGCGCCGGCCGGGCGGATGATGGCCGCCCCAACGCAATAGTAGTCCAGGACTGACAGTCCTCGAAAGGACTGTCAGTCCTGGAGCAGGAGCGCACCATGCGTAAAATCATCCGTATCGTCGGCGTCATCGCCTTGATCGCCGCCCTGGCAGCCGGTGGGTTCTGGCTCTACCAGACCCGTATCGCCGCCCAAACCGCGGCGCAAAGCGACACCTTGACCCAGGTGGTGGCCGTCCAGCAGGGCGACCTCACGGCGTCGATCAGCGTAGTGGGCGCGTTGGAGGCGACGCAAGATGCGACGCTGGCCTTCGACCGGCTGAGCGGCGCCACCAACCTGCTGACGCTGGACGTGGCGGCCGGCAACACGGTCGAGGCCGGGCAGGCGCTGGCTGCGGTCGATCCGACGCCCTATCAGCAAGCGCTGGACCAGGCCCGCACCGCCTTGCAAGAGGCCGAGCAGACCCTGGCCGACCTGCAAGAGCCCGCCACGGCGCTGGCCATCGCGCAGGCTGACCTGGCTGTCGCCAAGGCAGAGTTGGCGCTTGAACAGGCCAAGGCTGCGCTGGAGGACCTTACTGCGCCCGATCTGGACGCCCTGCGCGCCCAGGTGGCCAGCGCGCAGTTGGCGCTGACGCAGGCCCAGGCCAGCCTGTTGCAACAGCAGGATGACAAGACCAGCGCCGACAACCTGGACAAGCTGCGCGCTGCGGAGGCTGACAAGTCGGCCGAGTATAGCCGCCTGGCCGGAGAGACCTACTCCGACGCGTACTATCAGGATCGCCTGCTGGTGGCCTACAACGCGTTGCTGGACGCGCAGGACGCGCGCATCACGGCCGAGTTGCAGGCCAAGATCAACCTGCTCAGGGCGCAAATGCAGGCGCGCCAGGCTGAGCAGAAGCTGGCCGGCGCGCAGGAAGCCCTGGCCGAGGCCCAGGCCGGCGCCGACGCGCTGGACGTGGCCGCAGCCCAGCAGACCGTGGCCCAGGCCGAGGCCGATCTTGCTCAGGCCGAGCAAGCGCGGGCCGATCTGGACGCAGGGCCTGACGCGGTCAAGCTGGCCGCGGCCCAGGCCGACGTAGACAAGAAACGTCTGGCTGTGGCCGACGCTGAGGCCGACCTGGCCGCTGCGACCCTGGTTGCGCCCTTCGGCGGTACCGTGCTCCAGACCAACGCCCAGCCCGGCGACCGTATCAGCGCCACCTCGCCCATCCTCACCATCGCCAACATGGACGAGCTGCAGGTCGTTGCTTCGGTGGACGAGACCACCATCCGCCAGATCCAGGCCGGCCAGTCGGCCAGCATCAGCTTCGACGCCTTCCCCGGCCAGACCTTCCGCGGGCAGGTGCTATCCGTGCCGCTGCAAGGCGCGCTGCAAGGGGGCGTGATGGTCTACGACGTGCCGATCTCGCTGCCAGGGGCCGATGCGCTGCCGCTGCTGGTGGGCATGACGGCCAACGTCGCCATCGACGTGGGCCAGACGCAGAATGCTTTGCTGGTACCCAGCATGGCGGTGCAGACCGTGGGCGGCATGGCCCAGGTGCTGGTGCCCAACGCCAGCGATCCGGCCAACCCGCTGGCCGTGCCGGTGCAGGTGGGCCTCAGCAACGGGACCTACACCGAGATCGTGCGCGGCCTCAACGTCGGCGACCAAGTCGTCGTCCAGCTCAGCAGCGCCAATGCCAGCCAGTTCAACATGCGCAACGTGGGCCAGATGATGGGCGGCATGGGCGCCGGCCGGCCGTAGACGCAGGACTGACAGTCCTGGGTCAGCAGATGGAGTATCCATCAACGCGTTGACTGTGTACACTTGTCAACCAGGACTGTCAGTCCTTTCGAGGAGCACATCGATGACCAAGATCATCCGCTTCGCAGCAATCATTGCCGTGCTGGCCGTGCTGGCGGTCGGGGGCGTATGGCTGTACCAGACCCGCATCGCCGCTCAAACCACCACGGACAGCGGCACGTACACGCAGGTGGTAGCCGTGCAACAGGGCGACCTCAGCGCCTCGATCAGCGTGGTCGGCGCGTTGGATGCGGCCCAGGATGCCACGCTGGCCTTCGACCGGCTCGGCGGCGTCACCACCCTGCTGACGCTGGACGTGGCCGCCGGCAACACGGTCGAGGCCGGGCAGACCCTGGCCACGGTCGACACTGCGCCCTATGAGCAGGCGCTGGACCAGGCGCGCACCGCCTTGCAGGAGGCCGAGCAAGCCCTGGCCGACCTGCAAGAGCCGGCCACCCCGCTGGACATCACCGCGGCTGACCTGGCCGTGGCCGACGCCCGGCTCAAGCTGGAGCAGGCCCTGGCCGCGCAGGCCGATTTGCAGACTTCGCCTGACGTGAGCGACGAACAAACCGCGGTGCAGACGGCGCAGGACAACCTGGCCCTGGCCAGGCTGCAAGCAACGCTGGCCGAGCACGACAGCCTGGCCAGGAGCGAGCGCAACCTGCAGTACAGCGTCCAGTGGCGCCAGCGCCGCATCGTCGATTTGCAGGCGTTGCAGGCCCAGGGCAAGGCCAATCTCGAACAGATCGCCGAGATCGACGACCAGCAAGAGGCGCTGGCCGAGGATCAGGCCGACCTGGCGCGCGTCCAGGCGCAGCGCCAGCTCAGCCTGCGGGCGGCCGCGGCGCAGGTAGCCAACGGGCAGGCTGAGCTGGCTGCGGCCCAAAAAGCGCTGGCCGAGGCTCAGGCCAACGCCGACGCGCTGGACGTGGCGCGGGCCGAGGTGAACGTGCAGGCGGCGCGGGTCAACCTACAGGCCGCCGAGCAAGCGCGGGCCGATCTGGACGCCGGGCCTGATGCGGTCAAGCTGGCCGCGGCCCAGGCCGACGTGGACAAGAAGCACCTGGCCGTGGCCGACGCTGAGGCCGACCTGGCCGCTGCGACCCTGGTCGCGCCCTTCGGCGGCACAGTGCTTCAGACCAACGCCCAGCCCGGCGACCGTATCAGCGCCAACTCGCCCATCCTCACCCTGGCCAGCATGGACGAGCTGCGGGTCGTCGCCTCGGTGGACGAGACTACCATCCGCCAGATCCAGGCCGGCCAGTCGGCCAGCATCAGCTTCGACGCCTTCCCCGGCCAGACCTTCCGCGGGCAGGTGCTATCCGTGCCGCTGCAAGGCGCGCTGCAAGGGGGCGTGATGGTCTACGACGTGCCGATCTCGCTGCCAGGGGCCGATGCGCTGCCGCTGCTGGTGGGCATGACGGCCAACGTCGCCATCGACGTGGGCCAGACGCAGAATGCTTTGCTGGTACCCAGCATGGCGGTGCAGACCGTGGGCGGCATGGCGCAGGTGCTTGTGCCCAACGCCAGCGACCCGGCCAACCCCGTGGCCGTGCCGGTCCAGGTGGGCCTCAGCAACGGGACTTACACCGAGATCGTGCGCGGCCTCAACCTCGGCGACCAGGTGGTCGTCCAGCTCAGCAGCTCCACCTCCGGCCAGTTGCGCTTTGGCGGGCCGGGCGGGGGCATGGACGTGATGATGATTGGTGGTCCGCCCGGCGCGCCGCCCAGCCGGTGATGGACACCAGGAGCAATGAACGATGCGTAAACTACTGATGGTGCTGCGGGTCGCGCTCAAGGCGCTCATGGCCCACAAGATGCGCTCGGTGCTGACCATGCTGGGCGTGGTGATCGGCGTGGCGGCGGTGATCTCGCTGGTGGCGGTCGGCAACGGCGCGCAGGCTCAGGTGGTCAGCCAGTTCGAGTCGCTGGGCTCCAACCTGCTGACGGTGTCGCCCATGGTCAGCTTCGGCTTCTCCCGCCAGGGCTTGCAGCAAAGCTCGGCCAGCCTGAGCAACGCCGACGTGGAGGCCATTGCGGCGCTGGCCAGCGCGGTGGCCAGGGTCGCGCCGCAGTATAACAGCAACGCCACCGTCACCCAGGCTGGCAACACCACCAACCTGACCGTCTATGGCGTCACGGCCGACTTCGCCGACGTGCGCAACTGGGACCTGGCCCGCGGCCGCTTTCTGAGCGACGAGGACAACGACAACCTGGCCATGGTGGTGGTGCTAGGCGAGACGGCCGTCGAGGACCTGTTCGGCAGCACGCTGGTCAACCCGGTCGGCCAGACGGTGCGCATCAACCGCCAGAACTACCAGGTGGTGGGCGTGCTCAAGAGCAAGGGCCAGAGCGGCTTCGGCAACCAGGATAGCCTGGCCATGATCCCGCTGCGCACAGCCCAGTTGAAGCTGGGCGGCGCCGGCACGCAGAGCATCAGCCAGATCAACCTGCAGGTCGGCTCGGCTGACGAGATGAATCTGGCCCAGGCGCAGGTGACGGCCATCCTGCGCACGCGGCGCGGCCTGAGCGCCAGCGAGACCGCCGACTTCACGGTGCAGAACCAGGCCGACATCGTCAGCACTGTGTCCGAGACCACCGGCACCTTCACGACGCTGCTCGGCAGCATCGCGGCCATCTCGCTGCTGGTGGGCGGCATCGGCATCATGAACATCATGCTGGTCAGCGTGACCGAACGGACGCGCGAGGTGGGGCTGCGCAAGGCCGTAGGCGCCAAGCGCGGCGATATCCTCTTGCAGTTCCTGGCCGAGGCCATCGTGCTCAGCGTGCTGGGCGGGCTGATCGGCGTGGCGCTGGGCATCGGCGGCGCGCAGGTCATCACCCCGCTGCTGGGCAGCAGCCAGGCCTTGGTCACGCCCGACAGCGTGGCGCTGGCGCTGGCCGTGTCGCTGGGCATCGGCATCTTCTTCGGCCTGTACCCGGCCAACCGCGCTGCCGCGCTCAACCCCATCGACGCGTTACGGTATGAATGAGCTGGCTGGACAGCCAGTTAAAGTTCAGGTGTTACTATTCAGGTGCCGGGCACTTGCACATCTCATGGACGGCTCAGATCTGCTCGGCAGACATCGTCGTAGGCGCAGATTCAAGTGCCCGGCACCTATGGCTGAGTAGTAACGTTTAGGTTAAAATTACTTGACATTGGGAACAATCGAACCGACAAACTGAGTCGATAGGCGTATGATTGTGTGAGAAATCTACAAGAATGGAGATAAGTAGCATGACAAAAAACATTGCAATCGTGATTGGAGTCTTAGCCTTGATTGCGCTGGCGGCCGTGGCCTTTGCCGTCTTTCGACCGCCGCAGGAGGCCAGCGCGCCCATCGCAGCGCCAACGTTGATCGTCGAGTCCGCCGCGCCTGCGCCTGCCGTTGCGGCTGCGGAGCCCACGGCTACCCCTGCGCCGGCCGAAACGCCAGCCCCCGCCGTTGAGCCGATAGCCACGGACGAACCCGCCGCGGAGCCAACGGAAGCGCCGGCGCCGGAGGCAACAGCCGCTCCGGTCCAGGAGCCGCCTGCGGCAGCCGCTTCAGCGCCGACCCTGTTCGAGATCGTGCAGGCTGAGTCGCAGGCCCGCTTCTTCATCGACGAGGTGCTGCGCGGCAACCCGGTGCGCGTGCTGGGCGTCACCGACCAGGTGGCCGGCCAGTTAGCGGTCGATCCTGCCAACCCCACAGCCGCGCAGGTCGGCAAGATCCTGGTCAACGCCCGCACCTTGACTACTGACAATGAGAACCGCAACCGGGCTATCAAGAATGCCATTCTGCGCACCGACGCCTTTGAGTTCATCACCTTCGAGCCGGCTGAGTTGATCGGCCTGCCTGAAAGCGCAGCGGTAGGGCAGTCTTTCGACTTTCAGATCGCCGGCAATCTCACCATTCGCGACCGGACGCTGCCGGTGACGTTCGATGTGACGCTGACGCCGGTCAGTGAGACTCGCCTGGAAGGTCTGGCGCGAACCGTTGTGCGCTATGCGGATTTCGGACTGGTCATTCCCAGCGTGCCGTCGGTGACTGGCGTGGACGAGAACGTGACGTTGGAGCTGGAGTTTGTGGCGGTGGCGCAGTAAACTCATCAGTGCGGCCAGCGGGCACGGTCAGGAGACCGGCCCAAGCAGGTGCAGAGGCATCATGAGCAAGACAGTTCTGGTGGTTGACGACAAAAAAGAGCTGCGGGTGATGGTCAAGACCTACCTGGAAGAGGAAGGGTTTCACGTGGTGACGGCCAGCGACGGCCAGGAAGCGCTCTATGTTGCTCGTCACGAGAAGCCCGACCTGATCATCCTGGACCTGATGATGCCGCAAATGGGCGGCTATGACTTCCTGCGCGCCCATCGTCGCGAGGCCGATACGCCGATCATCATCCTGACCGCCAGGCTGGAGGAGGGCGACAAGGTGCTGGGCCTGGAACTGGGCGCCGACGACTTCGTCACCAAGCCCTTTAGCATGCGCGAGCTGACGGCCCGGGTGCGGGCAGTGCTGCGCCGGGTCGGCCGGGAGCAGGCCGACGCCGAGGTGCTGCGTGCGGCCGACATCACCCTCGATCGCACACGCCGCCTGGTGACGGCCGCTGGCCGGCCGGTGGATCTGACGCCGTCGGAGTTCGACTTGCTGGCCGTCCTTTTGGCTGCTCCCGGCCGCGCCTACACCCGCGCTGAGCTGCTGGATCGCCTGCAAGGTGACGCCTATGACGGCTACGAGCGTACCATCGACGTCCACATCCGCAACCTGCGCACCAAGATCGAACCCGACCCCGGCAAGCCGCGCTACGTCGAGACGGTCTATGGTGTGGGGTATCGTTTTGCGGCGGAGCCGTGACAGGGTGACAGGGTGACAGGGTGATCACAATCCGCAACTCGGTTGCTGAGTTGCGGATTGTCTCTGACACTTAGCCACCCATCGTGCTATCAATAGATCACCCAACCCTGTTGTCACCCTGTCACCTTGTCACCCTGTCACCTTGTCACCCCTTCATCTGACCATGCGCTCCCTAACCCTCAAACTCACCCTGGCCTTTCTCTTCGTCGGCCTGATCGGCGCGCTGCTGGTAGCGGTGTTCGTCGGCGTGCGCACACAGCGTGAGTTCGACCAGTTCGTCTCCGACCGCTATCAGAAGGATCTGGTCAACCAACTGGCGGAGTTCTATCGCCAGAACGGCAGTTGGCAGGGGCTGTCAGCCATCAACCTGCGCTTTGCCGACGAATGGGGCCGTGCGGCCTACATGCGGGCGCCAGTGGCCCTGGTGGATGAGACACAGACGGTGGTGTTGGGCACTCGCCGCTATCAGGTCGGCCAGCGCGTTGGCCAGTCCGAGCTGAGGGGATCGTTGCCGGTCACCATCGATGGCCAGCAGGTGGGTGCGGTGCTGGTGGACCTGCCAGCGGCCAGGCTGCCGCGCGATCAATACTCGCCCGAAGATGACTTCCTGGCGCGCGTCAACCAGGCCATCGCGCTGGGCGCCCTTGGCGCCACGGTGATCGCGCTGGCCTTGGGCGTTCTGCTGGCCCGTGCCATCTCCAAACCTGTCAAGGAGTTGACCGAAGCGACGCAGCGGGTAGCAGGGGGCGAGCTGGGCCATCAAGTGCCGGTGCGCACTCAGGACGAGATCGGTGAGCTGGCGGTGTCGTTCAACCAGATGAGCGCGGACCTGGCCACATCCAACCAACTGCGCCGTCAGATGACGGCCGACATCGCCCACGAGCTGCGCACGCCGCTGAGCATCATCCTCGGTTACAGCGAGGCGCTCAGCGACGGCAAGCTGCAAGGCAAGCCGGCCATCTACGACGCGATGTATGGCGAGGCGCAGTTGCTCAGCCACCTGGTGGACGATCTGCGCACCCTCTCCCTGGCCGACGCCGGCGAGCTGGCCCTGCACCGCAGCCTGACGCCGGCCGGCGAGTGCATCGAACGCACCGCGGCCTCGCACGCTGAGTTGGCCGCGCAGCGCGACATCCGGCTGGATGTGCAGATCGCGCCTGACTTGCCCCCGGTGGAGGTCGATCGCGAGCGCATGGCCCAGGTGCTGGCTAACCTGGTCGGCAATGCGTTGCGCTACACGCCAGCGGGCGGGGCGATCACGCTGTCGGCCAGGGCCGAGGGTGACCGGGTGCTGCTGCAGGTCAGCGATACCGGGCCGGGTATCGAGCCAGAGCATCTGCCCTTTGTCTTCAAGCGTTTCTACCGAGCTGACAACGCGCGGCCGGCCAACGGCGAGTCCGGCCTGGGGCTGGCCATCGCCAAGTCGCTGGTCGAGGCCCACGGCGGCACGATCCAGGCGCAGAGCCAGCCGGGGCAGGGCGCCACATTTACGGTGGCGCTGCCGGCGGCGCGTGAGGGCCAAAGTGCAGTCGAGCCATCATGACTTCCATTGGTTTTGCGAACTACTGCTACATTGAGCGGCCCGTGCTTCATCCAAGACCGCCGGGGGATAAATCCCACCGGCTAGATTGCGGCGCCCCGTCAACGGGGCTGGCTCGCACTCCATCGAGCCGGATTGATCCGGCGCAGTTTTGTAGCCAGTGGGATTTATCCCCTGGCGGCTGCCGCTGACGCACAGAGCGATCAGTACGATTTGCTGAAAGGATGAAAGATGAAAAGTACAACTAGATTTCTCATGATACTAGCGTTGCTGTTGATCTTGGTGGCATCGCTGGCCTGCACCGCGCCAGCAGACCCGGCCGCGCCGGCTGCCCTGCCCGCGCCGACCGTGGACCTGGCCGCGTTGGCCGACACGGTCGTGGCCAGGGTGCAGGCGCAATTGTCACAGCCGGCCGCTGAAGCCGACGCCGAGGCGCTGCGCGCGACAATTGAGGCCGTGTTGGCCGAGAACCTGCCTGCCCTGGACATGGACGCGCTGGCGCAACTGGTGGACGAGGCTGTGACGGCCCGGCTGGCGCAGATGGAGATGCGCACTCCCATCAGCCAGGCCGGAGATGGGTTCGCCGCAGCCGGCGACTTGGCGCTGCAAGACACGTTGGTGGCGCTGTACCAGCAGGCCAACCCCTCGGTGGTCTACATCATCACCTCCACTGGCAGCGGCAGCGGCTTTGTCTACGACATGCTGGGCCATATCGTCACCAATCGACATGTGGTTGCTGGCAGTCGCAGCTACGAGATCGTCTTTGCTGGCGGTGAACGGCTGTCTGCCCAGCTAGTGGGCGCAGATGCCGACAGCGACCTGGCCGTGCTCAAGGTCGACATATTGCCCGACGGCGTCCAGCCGCTGCCGCTGGCTGAGCCGGATACGCTCCAGGTCGGTCAGTTTGTGGCAGCCATCGGCAACCCCTTTGGCGAGCAAGGCTCCATGTCGGTGGGCATCGTCAGCGGGCTGAGCCGCAGCCTGCGCTCGCAGCGCACCCAAGGCCCCGGCTTCGCCTACTCGCTGCCCGGCGTGATCCAGACCGACGCGCCCATCAATCCAGGCAACTCCGGCGGTCCGCTGCTCAACCTGGCCGGCGAGGTGGTCGGGGTCAACTCGGCCATCGCCAGCACCACTGGCGTCAACTCTGGCGTCGGCTTCTCCATCCCGGTGGTGGCCGTGCGGCGTATCGTCCCTAACCTGATCGAGCAAGGCAGCCACACCTATTCCTACATGGGCCTCAGCTTCGCCAGCGAGCTCAGCCTGAGCGATCAGACCCGCTTTGGTCTGCCGCAAACCCAGGGCGCGTACATCCTGACTCTGGCCAGCGGCAGCCCGGCCGACCGCGCCGGCCTGCGCGCAGCAGATCTTAACACCGGCCGCGGCGGCGACCTGGTAGTCGCCATCGATGGCCGGCCCGTGCGCAACTTCGATGAGTTGAACGCCTATCTGGTGTTCAACACCGCGCCGGACCAGACCATCGAGATGACCGTGCTGCGCAACGGTGAGCAGTTGACGCTGCCGCTGACCCTGGGCGCGCGGCCTTAAGAACCGCTCTTCCCGCGTTACTATTCAGGCCCAGGTGCCGGGCACTTGCATTTGCGCCTGCTGACGAAGTCTGTGGAGCTGATTTCAGCCGTCCACGGGGTGCAAGTGCCCGGCACCTGAGTAGTAACCTTCCCGCTTGAAATTGACTGTGAGGCGCTATGAAAGACGTATTACCCCCAACCCGCAGCGTGCAGTACAGGTTGTTGCTGATCTTGACATCGCTCGTGCTGATAAGCGCCTTGGCTGCTTGCAGTCAGGACAGCAGCCCGGTGGAGCCACAGGCTGAGCTGATGCCTGCCACGGCGGCGGCTGTCCAGCCTGCTGCTGGCGCGGCCTCTGCCGCGCCAGCAGTAGAGCCGGCCGCACCGGTCGCTCAAGCGGCTGCGCCTGCTGCAACGCCACAACCCGTCCAACCTGCGCCGACGCAGCCGCCGTCCACGGCTACACCAACAGCCACACGGCCGCCGACGCCGACGCCGACGCCCACCCCGATCCACCCGCTTTCCATCGAGTATCTGCGTCAGCAGGATTACTCCAGCAGCCAGTTGGTGATCGAGCAGACGCTGGCGCCGGGGTCCAACTACGACCGTTACTACGCGTCCTACTACTCCGAGGGGCTGAAGCAGTACGGTCTGCTGACCGTGCCGCGCGGCCAGCGGCCGGAGAGCGGCTGGCCGGTGATCATCTTCAACCACGGCTATATTCCGCCCGCGCAGTACCGCACCACGGAACGCTACGTGGCCTACGTCGACGGCTTCGCCCGTAGCGGCTACATCGTCTTCCGACCCGATTACCGCGGCCATGATCGTTCCGAGGGCCAGCCGACCGGCGCCTACGGCTCACCGGACTACGTGATTGACGTGCTCAACGCGGCCGGCGCGCTCAAGCGCTACCCCGACGCCGACCCGCAGCGCATCGGCATGTGGGGCCACAGCATGGGCGGCTGGATCACCCTGCGCGCGATGGTGACCGATCCCGATATTCAGGCTGGCGTGATCTGGGGCGGTGTGGTCGGCGCCTATGAGGATTTGTTGACTGGCTGGCGGCGCGGTAATACTCCGCCCCCGACGCCTGATCCCAACAGCACGCGCGGCCGCTGGCGCAATAGCCTCTCCAGCCAGTTTGGCTCGCCCGAAAGCAATCCGGAATTTTGGCGCTCGCTGTCGGCCAACTACTTCCTGGCCGATCTGTCGGGACCGATCCAGTTGCATCATACAACGGGCGACGAAAGCGTGCCGGTGGAGTTCTCGCAAATCCTGTACCGGCAGGGGCTGGATGCCGGCATGCCCATCGAGTTGGTCACTTATTCGGGCGACAACCACAACATCTCCGGTAACTTCAACACAGCTATGAGCCAGTCCGTGGCCTTTTTCGACCGTTGGCTGAAGCAGCCCATTGATCTGGCCAGGACATCAGGCCCGACCGTCTTTACCGGCAGCGGCCTGGCCAACCTGCGCAGCGGGCCGGGCGTCAGCTTCGACATCGTAGGACAACTGCAATCCGGCCAGAGTCTGCCTATCATCGGCAGCAACGCCGACCGTACATGGTGGCAGGTGCAGACGGACAACGGACCAGCCTGGGTGGCCGACAGCGTTGTGCTGGCCGCACGCTTTGGCGATGTGCCAATGGTGGAGGAGGCGGCGGGGCCGTAATCATACCGGCCAGCGCGCGCTCCAATAGCGCGTGCTGGCCGGCGACCCTGCGCAGCGCTGGCGTTTTGGCCTGGCTCTGCGGGATTGACAACAGCCAGCTTCAATGGTAAGGTGTTGCCCATTGCCTGCCGCAGCGCCGATCCCCTTGGAGCGTCTATGATCCTGTTTGCCGTTATTCTGACCAAGAACGAGGCCCGTCACATCGCCGATTGCATCGACAGCGTGCGCTGGGCCGACGGCGTGTTGGTGTCGGATTCGTACAGCGACGACGGCACGCCCGAACTGGCGCGCGCAGCCGGTGTAGCGGTGGTGCAGCGTCCGTTCGATGGCTGGGCCAGGCAGCGCAACGCAGCGCTGGATGAGGCGGCTGAGCGGGGCGCAGACTGGGTCTTTTTTGTCGACGCCGACGAGCGAGCCACGCCTGAGCTGGCTGCTGAAATTCGGCAGGTGATTGATGAACGGCCTGAGGTGGGCTGGGGGGTGCCGCGCTGGAATATCATTGTCGGCCGGCGGGTCAACTATGGCGGCTTTTACCCCGACTATCAGTTGCGCCTGATGCGCGTCGACCGCGCTCGCTATGATTTGGAGCGTCCCGTGCATGAAGTCGTGCTGCTGGATGGGCCAAGCGGCTCCCTGCGCAACCCCCTGATTCACTACAACTACGACACCTGGGCGCAGTTCCACGCCAAGCAGCGGCGCTATGCGGCCTATGAGGCGCGGATTCTGGCTGATCGCGGCATCCGCCCGCGACCGCACAACTTCATCTTGCAGCCGCTGCGTGAGTTCCGCCGCCGCTACTTGACGCTGCGCGGCTATCGCGATGGCCTGCACGGGCTGAAGCTCTGCCTGCTGCTGGCCTACTACTATGGGGCGTATCCGTACTGGGTGTTGGTAAAAGAGCGGCGCTCATAGAGCGCCCCCCGACTGTCTGCTTGCCAAGAAGGCGCAGCGGCTGAGCGACTCGGCTCAGTTGCGTTTTATGGGCGGCTGATGCGCAGACGCCGTAGAATGGTGGGGTAGCCCTCTTCGATCAACGCCGTCATCTCGCTGGCAGTGCGTTCGTAGGCATCTTTCGGTTGGCGATAGGGGTCTTTAATGTCGTGGTAATTGCCAGACATCTCGCTGAGCAGAAAAATCTTGCCTAGCAGGTGGGGATAGTTGTAGAACAACGTGCGCCGGTGGGCCTCCTCCATCACCAGCACCAGATCGGCCTCGCTGATCTCGTTTTCGCTGACGGTGTGAGCTCGGTGATCGCCAATGTCGATGCCTCGCTCGGCCAGCACCTCCACGCCTGGCTGGCTGGCTGGCTGGCCGTCCAACCCATAGACCCCTGCTGAACTGACCGTCACCTGCTCCTCCAGTCCATCCTTGCGCAGGCGCTCGTGCAGCAGTCCCATCGCCATGGGTGAGCGGCAGATATTGGCCGTACAGACTAGTAAGACCCGTTTCACGCTGTTAACCTCCGGGAAAAAGACTGCAAATCCAGAGCGCCAGAAATGGGATTGGGGGCTCTGTTGCAAACGGGCCAGGGAGCCGGTCCCTGGCCCGTTGTCGTTCAACCTATCGCGTCACATGGGCTGTGTCCCATGTGCGGTTGCTGCTAGGCCAGCTCCGGCTGCAAAAGCCCGAAGTTGCCATCCGAGCGGCGGTAGAGCACGTTGATGCTGTCGGTGTTGGCGTTGTAGAAGACGAAGAAGTCATGGCCGAGCAACTCCATCTGGTCGATGGCCTCGTCTTCACTCATGGGCAGCATGGAGAAGCGCTTGGTGCGCACGATGTGCCCTTCAAATACTTCTTCGTCCTCTGCTACCGGCTCCATGGCGGCGCTCATGTACTCAATCTCCAAGGCTTCGACGGCAGCGACTTGCGCGCGTTCCATCTTGCGCCGGCGTTTGCCTTTGAAGCGGTTGATCTGGCCGTGCAGCTTGTCGGCCACCGTGTCGATCGCAGCGTAGATGTCACTGTTGCGCTCTTCCGCGCGCAGCAGTGTGCCGTTGCTGCGCATGGTCACTTGCACCACCTGACGCTCGCTGGTCTTGCGGCTTTTCTCTTCGGCAAGCTCGACGCGTATTTCCTGCACGTCAGGCAGGAACTTAGTCATCTTGCCGATCTTCTTCTCCACATACTCCCTGAGCCGATCGTTGACCTCGATGTTTCGGCCCTTGATTACCAGTTGCATTTGATTGGCTCCTTTCCAGAGGGGGGGTTCAGAACTGGCGATGGGAGATCTGCCAATGGCTGGAGCAAACTTGCACTCCAATGTGCGGATAAACCAACGGTTGCTGTCATTGTAGCCGCGCAGCCAACAAATGTCAACCCTTTGCCGCGTTTTGACTGCCCAACGCCCGCGCGACCGTCAAGGCCCATACCTTGCTGGCTCCTGCTGCCAACAGCACCTCAGCGCAGGCTTCCAGCGTCGATCCCGTGGTAGCCACATCGTCGATCAACAGCACTTTACACCCTTGCAAGGGTGGGCCGCTCCAGTGAAACGCGTCTTGCACATTGCTGCGTCGTTCGGCCGGGCCCAGCAGCATCTGTTGCTGGGTATCCCGCTCGCGGCGCAGGATACCTGGCTGCAGCAGAGGCAGTTGAGCCTCGCGGCATAGCACGGCGGCCAGCAGGTCCGACTGGTTGAAGCCGCGTTCACGCAGACGATTCGCGTGCAGCGGCACCGCTGCCGTCAGGTCGACAGTCGCCGACCGGTTTCGCCAGTAGCCGGCAAGCAACTGCCCCAGCGGCTCATGCAGCTCCGGCCGGCCTTCGTACTTGAAGCGGTGGATCGCCTGGCTCAGCGGGTCGGCGTAGAGGGCTGCCGCGCGAATGGCGCTGACATGAAACTGGCCCTCAGCACAGTCATCGCAGCGCCCTTGAATCTTGACTGGCCGGCCGCAGCGAATGCAAACCGGCTGTGGAACCGGCTGCACCTGGCTGAGACAGCCTGGGCAGAACAGCGCGCCTATACGGCCACAGCCAGCGCAGCGCACAGGAAAGAGCAAGTCGAGCAGGCGGCTTTTGGCAGAAAGAGCGGCGTGAGGAGCTTGGGGAACGGGGGCCAGCCCTGCCAATGCAGTCGGCAAAGTAGCCATGCACTCCCTCCCAGGGGCGGCCCGGCCAGCCTAAGAGCCGAACCAGGCCTGGAGCACGTCGTTGACGAAGTTGCGGATTTCATCGCCCATGATCAGGAAGATCGCCAGGACGATAATGGCTATCAACAAGAGGATTAACGCGTATTCAATAAAACTTTGACCGTCTTCACTTGAGTTTTTAAGCTGCATAACCTGTCCCTGATGAATGTCTCCTGACGATGCTGCGGTATCTTGCAGGCGGATCCAGCCGCGGCGCAAGGCGACCACGGCGGCTTCGGTGCGATCGTTAACCGACAACTTACGAAAGATGCTGCTCATGTGATTCTTGACTGTTTGGTGGCTGATGCCCAGGGTGGTGGCGATGATCTTGTTGCTGGCGCCGCGCACGATCATCTCCAAAATTTCCATCTCACGGGCTGACAGCGGCATCAACACGCCTTGCGTGTCCCCGTCAAACCAGGCGCGGTTATTGTACCATTCCATCAGCCATTGCATCAACTCGGCTGTGTCGGTCAGAACCTGGCCGTTCACCACATACTGGCCCGCCCGCACCACGCGAATGGCGTTGATCAGCTCGCTGGGCAGCACATCCTTGACGAAATAAGCCGAAGCCCCTGTGCGCAGGGCAAAGATCATCTGCTCTTCATCGTCGTAGGCAGTGAGGATGATCACTGCTACATCCTCGTGGGCTGCTTTGATCTCCTGCGTCGCTTTCAGGCCATTGACCTTGGGCATGTTGATGTCCATCAAAACGACATCAGGATGCAGGCTGTTCACACTTTTGATCGCTGCTTCGCCGTCTGTCACTTCGGCCACAACATCAAAGTCCGGTTCCAGCATCAGCACACGGCGCAGCCCCTGGCCGAACAGGGGATGGTCTTCAGCGATCAGGATACGAATGGTCTGTGCTTGCATCGCTAGTCTTCCTGGAATGCTGTTTAACCGTGGCCGATACAAAGACGTTTTGGCTCGTCTTGGATGCACTACATTGTAACCCTTTCGTAGATGGATCACAAATCACTGCCAAAGCCAGTTGCTGCTTTCTTGCCATGCAGGGTATAATCGTCAGGCGCGCCGGCTGTGGACAGACCGACCGGACCAGCAGTCGGACAGCCAGGCGATTCTTCCGACAGGAGGTGTTGGGATGAGCTCTGTAGCAGACCTGTGGGCCTTACAGACCACTGATCTGGCGCTGGAGACGATCAAGCAGCGTTTGACTGAGTTGGAAAAGGAGCGCAACGACAGCCGCGCGCTGCAGGCCGCCCGCGCCGCTGCGGCCACGGCTGAGGCGGAATTGACCCGGCTGCGCGCGGCGCAAAAGGAACTCGATCGTCAGATTAAGCATCTGTCCGACCAGATACGCACCGCCGAGCGGGAGATGTTGAGCGGCCGCGTGCGCAACCCGCGCGAGTTGGAGGGCATGGAGGCCAATGTGGCCGCCTTGCAGCGCCGCCGCAGCGCGC
>CAZVGR010000009.1:79420-88395 GCA_964626845.1 uncultured Anaerolinea sp. | reverse complement strand
TTCAATCATCCACAAACGATGAACTGAATTTCAACCGAAAGTCATACACTACCCAGCTTGGTGCGCGGCGCTGGCTGGTGTACAATGACCGCCATGCGCATAGGTCATGCTCTCCTCTCGCTGTTGGTCGGCCTGGCTGCGGCCGTCGGGCTGGGCTGGCTGATCTACAGCACGCCGCCGACTAATCCTAACCTGGCTACGGCCCTGATGCTGTTGGTGATCGCTGTGGCCGGCCTGGCGTCTCCGCTGCTGGGCTGGCTGCACCGCCGCGTCCCCTTCGGCGGCCGGCCGCCGAAGGCGCGCGCCGCGCTGCGCCAGGGGTTGTTGATCGGATTGGCCGCTGGCGCCATTGCGCTGCTGCAACTGCGCGGCCTGCTGGATGGCACGCTGCTGCTGGGCGTCCTGGCGCTGGCCGTGCTGGTGGAGGTGTTCATGCAGAGCCGCAGGACGCCGGCATGAGCCAGGACGCTGCGCCTGTACGCTGGGAGACGACGCTGTCAAACGGCCAGCGGGCCAGCCTGCTCGCGCGGCCCACCGCCATCAACCTGCTGCTGAATGGCGAGCAGCCCTCCTTCACCTTCGACCCGCTGGGCAGGCTGCATGGCGCGTTCTATGAGGGGCGCAACTACCGGCGCAGCCTGGACAACCGCGTGCTGGCCAAGTGGACGGAGGCCAGCCGGCGGCAGCGCCGCTGGCTGGCTCCATCCGAGGCGCAGGCGCTGATCGGCGTGGCCTACGGGCTGGCGCATCAACTCGCCGCGACCGCTGCTGCTGCGCCGCCTGATGTGCAGCCGGCTCTGGCCAGCCTGGCCCGCTGGGACTGGGCCAGACTGGAGGCCGACCGCCAGCGCTTCCAGCAGATCTACACCCCGGTTGGCATCTTGCCCCCCGACCAATACCTGGCGCTGGTCTTGCAGGCCACCCACGGCTGCTCGCACAACGCCTGCACCTTCTGCACTTTCTATCAGGACATCCCCTTTCGCATCAAGACGCCAGAGCAGTTCCGCCACCATGTAGCCGACGTGCTCGACTTCTTCGGCCCAGCCCTCGCCATGCGCCGCTCCATCTTCCTGGCCGACGCCAACGCGCTGGTGGCGCCGATGCCCCGGCTGCGTGAAATGTTGCAGGTTGCAGGTGGCAGGTGGCAAGTGGCAGGTGAAACGTTGCAAGTGGCAGGTGGCAAGTTGCAAGTGGCAAGTGAAACGTTGCAAGTGGCAGGTGGCAAGTTGCAAGTGGCAGCGGACGAACTGCCACCTGCAACCTGCAACCTGCAACTTTTGACCTGCAACCTGCAACCTGCAACCTCCGACCTGCAACCTGCAACTTCTGACCTGCAACTTGCCACCTGCAACCTGCCACTCTTCGCCTTCATCGACGCCTTCCACGTCGAACGCAAGTCGGTCGCAGATTGGCAGGAGTTGGCGGCTCTGGGATTGGCGCGGGTGTACATCGGCATGGAGAGCGGGCACGACCCGTTGCTGCGCTGGCTGAACAAGCCAGGGGACGCCAGCGACGTGCTGGACGCGGTGACAACGCTCAAGGCGGCCGGCCTGCAGGCCAGCGTGATTATCATGCTGGGGGTGGGGGGCGAGCGCTACGCCGAAGAGCACGTGCGCGATACAGCGGCGCTGCTCAACGCCATGCCGCTGGGGCACGGCGACCTGGTCTACTTCTCCGATTTCGTGGTGCAGCCGGCTGCGCCCTATGCGGCCCTGGCTGCGGCGGCTGGCATTGCTCCCCTGGAGACGATGGCGCTGCGTGCGCAGGAAGCCGCGATCCGCGCCAGCTTTACAGCCAGGGACGGAGAGCAGGCGCCCCAGTTTGCACGCTACGACATTGGCGAATTTGTGTATTAATAGCGCCTGCTGGCTTGCCCAGTGCGGGGAGAAGATGAGCCAGAGCGCGCAAAGCCAAACCTCTCACGCCACCAAACCTGTACAACTTTCATGCTTTTGACAAATCAAGGGATGTTGTCTATAATCGCCCTTACTTACGCATAGGGGCGTAAGCCTGTCTAGTCGCCTTCGGCAGCCATAGCTTCTTCAACTTCTTCCATTCTCGTCCCGCCAGGTTAACAGCGTCGTTGCCTCGGTCAACATTTGTGGTTGCCCTGAGTCGTATTGTGTTACACTCGAACAGATCAGACGGTACTTCTTGACTCGAGCCAGTAACCGACGACATGTCTATTCACCTTGCGCGGTTGGTCATGCCGGCCAGTTGAGCCGGTTCAAACTACTTGCAGTATGTTCCCATAGGAGGAGAACACCATGAAGAAGTCTCTCTTCGCAGTATTGGCCGTGTTGATGATCACGGCTATGGTTCTGGCAGCCTGCCCGGCGGCGACGCCAGCGCCTGAGCCCGCGCCTGCGGCGCCCGCAGCGCCAGGCGCTGCTTCGTCCGACCCCGCCGTCTGCACCGTATGCGATGACCCCAAGGGCTGTGCGACCCTGGCCGCTAATGAGCCGCTGCGCTTAGCCTGGCTGTTCGTGGTCGAAGGCCCCGACGGCTCCTTGGGCACTGACACCCAGCGTGGCGTCGAGATCGCCAGGGATGATCGCCCCACCATCGCCGGCCACACCGTCGAGCTGGAAGGCGTTAACGAAGGCTGCAACGCCGAAGGCGGCCAGGCGGCTGGCACCCGCATCTCGTCCGACCCCAAGGTTGTTGCCGCCATTGGCACTAACTGCTCCTCGGCAGCCCGTGCGTCGATCCCGCTGATGTTCGCCGCAGGCATCCCCATGGTCTCGCCCTCCAACACGGCCCCTGACCTGACGGCAGCAGATCGGCCAGCGGAGTATGCCTTCTACATGCGCACCGCCCACAACGACCTGGTGCAGGGCGCGGCCATGGCCGACTACGCCTACGGGGCCGGCTACCGCAACGCCGCCACCATCCACGACGGCAGCCTCTACGCCGACCAACTGCAGCAGGTGTTCGCCGAGCGGTTCCGCGAGCTGGGCGGCACCATCGTGGCCCAGGAGGCCACCGAGCCCACCGAGACCAACATGGGGCCGATGCTGACCCGCATCGCAGCCGCCAACCCCGACTTCATCTATCTGCCGATCTTCATCGCCGCCGGCGGCCAGATCGCCTCGCAGGCCAAGCAGAACGCTACCCTGGCCAACGTACAACTGGCCGGCGCCGACGGCATCTTCTCGCCCGACTTCCTGGATGCAGCCGGCGCTGCCAGCGAGGGCTTCCTCTGGTCGAGCCCTGACTTCTCGGCCTTCGGCAGCGGCTACCAGGACTTCCTGGCCGCGCACCTGGCCAAGTACGGCGAGAACACGCTGGCCCCCTTCCACGCCCATGCCTACGACGCCTACAACCTGGCTGCGGATGGCATCGAGAAGGTGGCCGTGAAGTGCTCCGACGGCAGGACAGTGATCCCGCGCACGGCGCTGGCCACTGCCATGCTCGCCACCTCGGGCCTCTCGGGCCTGACCGGCACCCTGACCTGCACTGCCACGGGCGACTGCGCCGATCCCAACATCGCAGTCTACCAGGGCATGAGCGCAGATCGCGCCACCTGGAACCCTGGCGCAGCCGATGACAGCAACCCCAAGAAGATCTGGCCCTAACTAACGCTCTAGCAGGAGTCGCTCTGTCGTAATGACGGAGCGACTCCTGTCTTTTCCGCCCCATCACCACTGTCTATACTAGCCTGGAGAGAGACCATCAGGCCGGTCGACCTCCGCCTCGGCCTCCGCACGGAGAGTTTTCATGCTTCAGAAATTCAGAAGGAGAGTTACAGGCACGCAGGTGGTCATGTGGATCATCGGCTTCTTCATTCTGGGAGTCGTGATCTATGGCACAGTGAAAACCCTGATGGCAGCCAGTTACCCGCCGAGCGTTTGGCTGGATCTGATCGTCTTCGGCCTGGCTCAGGGCAGCGTTTACGCCTTAATCGCCCTTGGCTACACCATGGTCTACGGCATCCTGCGCATGATCAACTTCGCCCACGGCGAGGTTTTCATGGCCGGCGCCTTTATTGGCTACTTCATTGCCACAGCCTTCAACAGATCTGGCTTCCTTAACCAGTACTTCATCCTGGCCCAGTCGCTCGTCTTTCTTGGCGCGATGGCCACCTCGGCGACCATCGCCGTGCTGCTGGAGCGGATCGCCTATCGCCCGCTGCGTCGTGCGCCGCGTCTGGTGCCCTTGATCACCGCCATCGGCGCTTCATTCTTTTTACAATACACCTTCCGCGGGTTTTTCGGCTCCGGCGTCAAGGCATATCCCGAGCCTGAGGCGTTGCGAGGAACGATTACCATCCTGGGCATCACCATTCTTAAGACCCAGGCGCTGGTCATCGTCGCCGCGGTCGTCATGCTGGCGGCGTTGTATACCTTCGTCCAGCGCACCAAGACAGGTCGGGCCATGCAGGCCGTCTCGGAGGACAAAGACGCCGCCGCCCTGATGGGCATCGACGTGGATCGCATCATCGTTATCACGTTCGTCATCGGCGGCGCGCTGGCTGGCGCAGCGGGCGTGCTCTTTTCCACGCTCTTCCGCCAGGTCTACTTCATGACAGGCTTCATCCCCGGCCTGAAGGCCTTTACGGCTGCGGTGCTGGGCGGCATTGGCAACGTGGCCGGCGCCATGCTGGGCGGCCTATTCCTGGGCATTGCCGAGTCGCTCTTCCCCAACCTGGTGCTGGAGGGCCTGGGTATCCCAGCGCCCTATCAGCTTAAAGACGCCCTGGCCTTCTTGCTCCTGGTGCTGGTGCTGATCTTCCGCCCCACCGGCATCCTGGGCGAGCGGCTGGCGACCAAGAAAGCGTGAGGTGGCTCCATGACAGCAAGTAGCGTTCCCATTCCCATGGCAGCCAGCCCTGGCAGTCGATGGTCGCCCGTGATCAAGATTGGGCTGATCGGCGGCGCGGTGGCGATCTACCTGGCGCTGGTCGGTATCATGACCGCCCTGGTCAACCGGATGATCATCACCGGCGTCATCAGCCTGGGCCAGATCATCCTGTTGTCGGTCTACATCGTGTTCGGCTACATGGCTGCGCAGCGGGCAGCGGCCAAGCAGGCTAAGCCGCCCATCGGCTTCTGCCTGCTCAGCGGCGCCATTGCCGGTCTGATTATTAGCCTCTTCCTGTCGGCGCTGGTGGTGATCGCGCCGATCATCAACCTGCGTAACATCTTCATCAACGCGTCGCCGCAGCTTTTCCAGTTGCTCACCTTTGGGCTGGGCGTGCCCATGGGCCTGTTCGTGCTGATCGGCCTCGGCGTGGTCGCCGGCGCGCTGTCGGCCGGGCTTTTCTTGCTGCCTGACCGCCTGCGCCGGGCCGTGAGCATGGGTCTGGTGGCGATCCCGCTGGTGTCGATCCTCAATACCTCGCTCTTCGCCGGCCGCGGGATCACGACTGTGCAGGCGGTGGTGGTGTTCGTCGTGGCCGTCTTGGTCACCTATTTCTGGCAGCCGACCCGCAGCGCGGTCAACGGCCGCGTGAGCGCCCTGCCCACCAAGCAGCAGCGCATGGTGGCCACGGCCGCTTACCTGGTGCTGGGCGTCGGCGTGCTGTTGCTGCCCTTGCTGGGCCCCTATCCAGCTGAGATCCTCGACACGGTCGGCCTCTACATCCTGCTGGGCCTGGGCCTCAACATCGTGGTCGGCTTCGCTGGCTTGCTGGACCTGGGCTATGTGGCCTTCTTCGCCATTGGCGCTTACACCATCGGCATCCTGACCTCGCCTGAGGTCCAATGGCTGGGCGTGCAATTGAGCTGGTGGCAGGCGCTGCCCTTTGCTGTGATTATCGGTACCTTCTGCGGCATCCTGCTGGGCATCCCCGTCTTGCAGATGCGCGGCGACTACCTGGCCATTGTCACCCTGGGCTTTGGCGAGATCATCCGGCTGATTTTCTTATCGGACTGGCTCAAGCCGCTGGTAGGCGGATCCAACGGCATCACCCGTATCCCCCGGGCTGCCAGCGCTAACACCACCCTCGGCTTCTCCGACCAGCAGATGCTGTTCTATGTAATCTTGGCCGGCATCTTAGTCGCGGCGTTCATCGCCACACGCCTGAAATACTCGCGCATGGGGCGCAACTGGGCCGCAATGCGCGAGGACGAGGACGTGGCGCAAGCGATGGGCATCAACCTGGTGCGCACCAAACTGATGGCCTTCGCCACCGGCGCCGGGCTGTCGGCGCTCAGCGGCGCGATCTTCGCCTCCAAGCTGACCTCGGTCTACCCGCACAGCTTCCAACTGCTGGTGTCGATCAACATCCTGGCGGTGGTAATCGTGGGCGGTATGGGCAGCATTCCGGGCGTCATCGTCGGCGCGCTGGTGTTGGTCGGCCTGCCCGAGCTGCTGCGCGAGTTCGCCGAGTATCGTATGCTGGTCTACGGCGCAGTGTTGGTCTTTATGATGCTCAAACGGCCCGAGGGTCTGCTGCCCGAAGCCCGGCGCAAGCTGGAACTGCACGAAGGGGACGAGGTATAGGAAAGCTTATGGCGCCAATTCTCGAAAGCCAACAACTCACCAAGCGCTTTGGCGGCCTGACCGCCGTGGGTCGTTTCGACGTAGCGGTCGAAAAGCATGCGATCCACAGCATCATCGGCCCCAACGGCGCAGGCAAGACTACCTTCTTCAACTGCGTCACCGGATTCTATCGCCCGGAGGAAGGCACGATCCTCTTCAAGGGCCAGCCCATCGACGGTATGCAGGCCGACCGCATCACCCGCCAAGGCATCAGCCGCACCTATCAGAATATCCGCCTCTTCCCCAACATGACCGTGATCGAGAATGCCATGGTGGGCTACGAGTCGCATCTGCACACCGGTTGGCTGGGCGCAGTCCTTCACACCCGGCGCAATCGCAAGGAAGAGGCTGAGGCGGTGGAAGAAGGTCGTCGTTTGCTCAACTTCGTCGGCCTGGCCGGCCGTGGCGACCTGATGGCGCGCAACCTGCCCTACGGCGACCAGCGGCGGCTGGAGATCGCCCGGGCGCTGGCTGCCAAACCTGACCTCTTGCTGCTGGACGAGCCCGCCGCGGGCATGAACCCGGCCGAAACGCAGGACCTGATGCATTTCATCCGCCGCCTACGCGATGAACTGGACATCACTATCTTGTTGATCGAGCACCACATGCAGGTGGTGATGAGCATCTCCAACATGGTGACGGTGATGGACTTCGGTGAGAAAATCGCCGAGGGCACGCCCAAAGAGGTGCAGAACGACCCGGCCGTGATCGAGGCCTATCTGGGCAAAGGTGCAACCGAATATGCTGCTGCACATTGACGACATTCAGACCTACTACGGCTCGATCCAGGCGCTGAAGGGCATCTCTTTCACCGTCGACCAGGGCGAGATCGTCACGCTGATCGGCGCCAACGGCGCGGGCAAAACCACTACGCTGCATACCATCAGCGGCATCCTGCACCCGCGCCACGGCGCGATCTACATGGAAGGCCAGCCGATCCACACCACGCCCCCGCACGACATCGTCAAGCTAGGCGTGGCGCAATCGCCGGAAGGGCGGCGCGTCTTTGGCCGCCTCTCTGTGGCCGAGAACTTGCAGATGGGCGCGTTCATCCGCACCGACAAGGCAGCCATCCAGCGCGACCTGGAGCGAGTCTACACCCTCTTCCCCCGCCTGAAGGAGCGCCAGAAGCAGTTGGCCGGCACCCTGTCCGGCGGCGAGCAGCAGATGCTGGCCATGGGCCGGGCCTTGATGGCCAGCCCGCGGCTGTTGTTGCTGGACGAGCCCTCCATGGGCCTGGCGCCGATCCTGGTCGACCTGATCTTCGAGACCATCCAGGAGATCAACCAGCAGGGCACCACCGTGCTGTTGGTGGAGCAAAACGCGCTGATGGCCCTCTCCATCGCCCACCGCGCCTACGTCCTCGAGACCGGCAGCATCATCCTCAGCGGCACCGGCAAAGAGCTGCTCAACAACCCTGAGGTGATGAAGGCGTATTTGGGGATGGAGTAGGTGAGTTGCAGGTTGCAGGTTGCAGGTTGACCAGGGACCCTGCCAGACTGTCGTCACCTTGCCACCCTGTCACCTTGTCACCCAGTCATGGACTTGATTCGTCTTTCTGACAACGCGTACCACCTGCGGGCCGGCTCCAACGCCGGCCTGTTGGTGTCTGGCGCGCGGGCGGTGGTGGTGGATAGCGGGCTGGACCGGGATGCCGCGCGGCGGATTCTCAAGCAGGTGGCCGCGTTGCAGGTCGAGGTGGCAGCGATCGTGATCACCCACGCCCATGCGGACCACTTCGGCGGCGCGGGCGAGCTGAAGCGGCGCACGGGCGCGCCGGTGCTGGCGCCAGCCTTCGAGGCCGCGGTGATCGAGAACCCGGCGCTGGAGCCGGTCTATCTCTTTGCCGGCGCGCAGCCTCCGGCTGAGCTGGAGGGCAAGTTCATCCTGGCCCAGCCCTGCGCAGTGGACGGCCTGTTGCAGCCGGGCCGCCAGGAGCTGTTCGGCTTCGACGTTGAAATCATCCCTGCGCCCGGCCACGCCCATAACCAGATGATGGTCGGCGCGCCGCAGGAGGGCGTCTGCTTCGCGGCCGATGCCTTCTTCCCGCCCAAAGTGCTGGACAAATACGGCATCCCCTTCTACGTCGAGATCGACCAGACCCTGGCCACGCTGGCTGCGTTGCCCGGCCTGCCCTACAGCATCTTCGCCCAGGGCCACGGCGACGCCTACGACCGCAGCGGCCTGGAGCAGGTGTTGGACTACAACATCGCTCGCATCGAGAGCATCCGCGAGCTGGCCGCCGCCGCCCTGGCCGAGCCGTCGGACGACAGCCAGGTGTTGCAACATGTGGCCGACGCGCTGGGGTTGCACATCGAGCAGCCGGCTATCTACTATCTGACGCGGACAACCATTCACGCCTGCCTCAACTCGCTACGCCGGGCCGGCCGGGCTGAGCTGAGCCTGGCGCAGAACCGCCTGCTTTGGCAGGCCGCTC
Organism: uncultured Anaerolinea sp.; assembly: GCA_964626845.1. Classification (GTDB taxonomy): domain Bacteria; phylum Chloroflexota; class Anaerolineae; order JAAEKA01; family JAAEKA01; genus JAAEKA01. The sequence continues at coordinate 79,472 of CAZVGR010000009.1, read as the reverse complement.
CGCAATCCGTGAAATCCGTGTCATCCGTCTAATCCGTGATGCAGACCCTCTC
>CAZVGR010000009.1:0-79320 GCA_964626845.1 uncultured Anaerolinea sp. | reverse complement strand
GCCCCTCCGCAATCCGTGAAATCCGTGTCATCCGTCTAATCCGTGATGCAGACCCTCTCTTGTCTGAATCACGGATTGCCACGGATTACTGGATTGCACGGAGCCGGAAGGCACACCGCCGCGCGCAGGCCCCTCCGCAATCCGTGAAATCCGTGTCATCCGTCTAATCCGTGATGCAGACCCGCCCATGCCTATCTGGAATCTTGAAGCAACCTCTGAAGCCCTGAATGCCCTCTCGGCCAACACCATGGTCGAGCACCTGGGCATCGAGTTCGTGGAGATCGGCGACGACTACCTGACCGCGCGCATGCCGGTCGATCACCGCACCGTCCAGCCGGCCGGCTTGCTGCACGGCGGCGCGTCGGTGGCGCTGGCCGAGACGCTGGGCAGCGTGGCGGCCACGCTGTGCGTCAATCCGGCTGAGACCACCTGCGTCGGCCTGGAGATCAACGCCAACCACATCCGCTCGGTGCGCAGCGGCGCCGTCACCGGCGTCGCCCGTCCGCTCCACCTGGGCGCATCTACCCAGGTGTGGGACATCCGCATCCATGACCAGCAAGAGCGGCTGGTCTGTGTCTGCCGGCTGACCATGGCCGTACTCAAACGCTGAACTGGTCTCACGCCAAGGCGCAAAGAACGCAAAGGTGGCAGAAACTCCTCGCTCCATGGTTGCACGGGGACTGGCCCAGCCTACCCGCCTGGACCGCTTCCTGCGCACGGCCTATCCCCAGGCCGGCCGGCAGGCGGTACAACGGCTGATCGGCGCAGGCCAGGTGGACATCAACGGTCAGACGGTGCGGCTCAGCTCCTGGCTGGTGCGCAACGGCGACCGGCTGGCGCTGCTGGCCGAGCCGCCGGCCAAGCCGGGCCAGCCAGTCGCCTTCGACGACGGCTGGATCATCGCGCAAGACGACGATCTCCTTGCCGTCAACAAGCCGGCTGGCCTGCTGTCAGAGAAGGCGCGCGACCCAAACGCCGCCGCCCTCTTGAATTTGGCGATGGATCGCTTCGGCCCATTGACCTTGTTCCACCGACTGGATCGGGACACGTCAGGCGTGGTGCTGCTGACGCGCGACGGGACGATCAACCGCTACCTGGATGGGGCGTTCAAGGCCGGAACAGTGCGCAAGGACTATCTGGCTGTCGTGGCCGCGCCCAACCGGCTGGCAGCACAGGGCGTGATCGACGCCCGGCTGGACCGCCATCCCACCCGGCGCGACATGATGGCCGTGGTGCAGCGGGGCGGCCAGCGCGCCCTCACCCGTTACGAAGTCATCGCTGAAGCGCAGGGCCTGGCGTGGGTTCGCCTGTGGCCAGAGACGGGACGCACCCACCAACTGCGGGTTCACCTGGCCCACCTGGGCGCGCCGATTGTGGGCGACCGGCTGTACAACGCCGACTGGGAGCAGGCCGGCCGGCTGATGCTGCACGCCTGGCGCATCACCTTGCCGGCTGTGGATGCCTGGCCCGAACGCGCCTTCACCGCCGCGCCGCCAGCCGATTTTCCTCCTCTTCCTCCACCGCTGTGGCCGGTCCCCTGACCGAGCCGCACCCTACTGCTGTGGCCGGTCTCCCGACCGAGCCGCCAATTAGCAGCGAACCCAAAGCGGGCACGGTCAGAGACCGGCCCGAGCAATGGTAAGCTCCACTGCTTTGGCCGGTCTCCTGACCGAGCCGCCAATTAGCAGCAAAACCAAAACGGCACGGTCAGAGACCAGCCACAGCAATGGTAAGCTCCACCGCTGTGGCCGGTCTCCCGACCGAGCCGCCAATTAGCAGCAAAACCAAAGCGGGCACGGTCAGAGACCGGCCCGAGCAATGGTAAGCTCCACCGCTGTGGCCGGTCTCCCGACCGAGCCGCCAATTCGGACCGACCCGAGCAATGGTAAGCTGTACGACTGCCAGAATTGGCGATCCGGCCAAGCGCGGCTAGAATTGGGGCTTGGGCGGCGCCGGCTGGAGCCAGCGCCGCCATGAAAAACGGAGGCTTGCATGAGTGCAGAAGAAAAGAACGTTAGCCAGCCGCAGACGCTGCGCGACTATGCATCGATCAGCGTGCGTGGCTTCTTGATGGGTTCAGCCGATGTGGTCCCCGGTGTGTCCGGCGGCACCATTGCCTTTATCACCGGCATCTACGAGGCGCTGATCGACGCCATCAACGCCGTCAATACCCAGTTCATCGGCCGGCTGCTGCGCCTGCAGTGGCGCGCTGCCTTCGCCGACTTTCCCTGGCAGTTCCTGCTGGCGCTGGGCATTGGCCTCGCTGCGGCCATTTTCACTATGGCCCATTTCCTCAGTTGGGCGTTGGAGCATTATGCCACGCTGGTCTGGGGCTTCTTCTTCGGGTTGATCCTGGGTTCGATTTTTCTGGTGCGCAAGCAGGTGCGGCGCTGGACGCCGGCGACGGTGCTGATCCTGGTCGCCTTTGCTGTGGCTATGTTCTGGCTGGTGGGCGTAACGCCGGCCGAGATGCCTCACACCCCCATCTTCCTCTTTTTCAGCGGCGCGCTGGCTATCTGCGCCATGATCCTGCCCGGCATCTCCGGCGCGTTTATCCTGGTGCTGCTGGGCCAGTATCGCTACGTGCTGGAGGCGGTGGTCAACCGCGACATTGCCACCATATTCTTCGTTATGGCCGGCGCGGTCTTCGGCCTGCTGGGCTTCGCCCGCCTGCTGAAGTGGCTGTTCAAGCACTACCACGACCTGACCGTGGCCGCGCTGATCGGACTGATGATCGGCTCGCTGCGCAAAATCTGGCCCTGGAAAGAAGTGGTCAGCACCCAGGTCAAGCCAGATGGCACGGTCGTTCCCCTGGTCGAAGCCAACATCCTGCCCAATAGCTCAGCCGGCGAGCTGCTGGCGGTCATCGCCCTGGCCATGCTGGCGCTGGCCCTGGTGGTCGGCATCGAAGCGCTGGCCACGCGCGGTCGTGCAGCGCAACTCCCCCAGCCCCCTGCCTCCGACGCAGGTGAGTCCTCACATGCCTGAACTGGCCTTTCAAGACTATTACCCCGATCAATGGAGCCACTGCTATGGCTGCGGCCGGCTGAACGAGCACGGCTTGCAGATCAAAAGCCGCTGGGATGGCGACGAGACAGTAGCCCTCTATACCCCGCGGCCCTATCACACCGCCATCCCTGGCTACGTCTACGGCGGGCTGCTGGCCTCGCTGATCGACTGCCACGGCACAGGCACGGCCGCAGCCGCAGCCTATCGCGCCGAGGGCCGGCCGATGGACAGCCAGCCGCCGCTGCGTTACGTCACCGCCTCGCTCAAGGTAGACTATCTGCGGCCCACCCCGCTAGGCCCGCCGCTGGAACTGCGCGGCCGGGCGACAGAGATCAAAGGACGCAAGGTGGTTGTGCAGATCAGCCTGCTGGCTGAAGGCGTCGAATGCGTGCGCGGCGAAGTGGTTGCCGTGCAGATACCGGACAATTTTGCAGGGGTGTGACAAGATGCGGCAGGGCATATTGCGCCTGTGAACTGCCGCAGGGGGATGCTTTGTTGAGCCTCGACGCGACGAGGCTTGGCTAGCGCGGCCGCAGCAATTCCCCCACACGCCTGCGGCTCGACTCTGGCAGCAGCGTACGAGCCGGCGTGGCATAAGGTCCTTGCTTGAAGCGAATCCAATAGTTGCGCTGGTTGACATGACCGTGGGAGAAGATCGCCTGCCCCGCGGCGCCAGCCGCGCGGGCCATGTCGATGCGCCTGGCGATTACATCGAAGTCATCGTAGTTAGCGATGATCCCTGTCACCACATGCTCGCCGCCGGCTCGCGCCACAAAGTCCTCCACCAGAGCCTGGTATTGGGCATCGTCGGTCGTTATGCTGGCGAGGTAGAGCATCGGACAGATCAGGTCGGCGATCGCTTCCTGTACCCAGCCGACCGAGTCCTGGCAGAAGCCGTCGTAGCCATCGCCAGCGTCCCACCACTCCCACGTGTCGAGATAGATCGGCCAGACTGCTGCGCTGAGCGTTAAGCCGGGCTTGATCCCCTGAATGCCAGCAAAGAGGCGGCTCACCAAGTGATTGACCTGGCGGCGCTGCCACTCCTTGCGGTCCAGGCCTGGCTCCAACGCCTGCGCCTGCGCCACAGCCTGCAAGGTCAGCGGATCACGCGAGTACTCCCAGCCAGGATAACGCACATAGTCCAGGTGCAGACCATCGACGTAATAGCGGGACACGATGTCGTAGCCGACGGCTGCAATCTGGTCCTGCACAGCCAAGTGGCCTGGGTTGGCCCAGAGGTAATGGCTGTTGAGCTGCATGGGCTGTTGCTGACGGTCCCAGACCACCCACTGGTCGCCATGCAAACGGTTGAAGCGCAGGAACATCGGCTCTGGCTCGGCTGGCGACGGCGGTGTCGCGCCCAGCCAGGCGGGGTAGATGTTGACCCAGGCGTGCAGTTCCAGCCCGCGCGCGTGGGCTTCATCCACGGCCACAGCGAGCGGATCCCAGCCGGGATCGTTGCCAAACACGCCGCTCAGCCGCGCGATCCAAGGCTCCAGCCCAGAGGGATAGCAGGCATCGGCGTTGCCCCGCACCTGAAAGAACAGCGCGTTGAAGTTGGCATCGGCCGCCTTGTCAGCCATGCGGCGGATGTCGTCCGGGGTGCTGAATTCCCAACGGTTGACCCACAATGCACGCGTTTCTACGGGCAGGCCCAGCCAGCCAGCCTGGCGCCTGGCGCTGGCTGAGTCCAGCGGCGGCAGAGGAACAGCGGAGGGTGAGCTTTGGGACGCGTCGCCGGTCGGGTCGGCATCCCACAAGTCATGCCCAGCAAGAGAGGTTACAGCGATGTTGGCGTCCATGATCTCTCCACGGCGTGTCAATAGCTTGAACGCAGCGCAAATGAAGTAGTTGCGTATCGGTGCCCGGCACTTTGGCGACGATTGGCTCATGATGACAGACTCGGCGCAAGTGCCGGGCACCGATACGACTTTGTTAACAGAATATTGAATGTACTCAAAACGGATAGGGACGTTGCGCAGCTAAACTGGTATCCTCTAGAAACCGGGAGTTTGTACTGGTCTAGTCGAGCACAAACCGTTCGCGAAAACTCCCGGTTTCTTTGTGCTCTCAGTTTAGTGCAGCGCGCTGACTGGGCCAGGTTTGTCCTACGACTCTGGCGAAGCTGCGTCCGGTGTGTCGACCTGCATAATCCAGCGCTGGTAAATCTCCTCGACCTGGGGGCCGCCCAGCTCGACGGCCAGGCTCAAAAAATCGCTCGGAGTGGCCTCGCGGAAACGGTAGCGTTCCACATAGGTGCGCAGCAAGGCCAGATAGGCCTCTTCTCCCAGCGCCTCCCATAGGGCGTGGTGGAAAAGGGCCGCCTTAGCGTAGACGATGGTCTCATAGTTGCCCGCGTTAAACGCGCCGACTGCCTGATCGACCACTGCATCCAAACCGCGCTGGCGCGTCACCTCATAGGCTGCCCGCCAGCGCCGCTGCGCCAGCCGGTCGGCGAAACGCTGGCCGTTGACCCGCTGGACATAGAAATAGGTGGAGAACTCGGCCAATCCTTCATCCAGCCAGGGGGCATTCACCGAGTCGTTGCCCACGATGTTGTACCACCACTGATGCGCCACTTCATGGGCAACGCGGTTCTCCATCTCGTTGGCATGTTGACGATAAAGCTGAAAACCCAGCTCGATCAGGCCGGCATACTCCATGCCGCGGAACTCCAGCGGGCCGGCCACCAGGTCCAACTCAGCATAGGGATAGGGGCCAAACAGCTCGCTGTAGATGCGCAAAGCGGCCGCCGCGTATTCGGCCGCGGCGCGGCCGGCTGCCTCGTCGCCCAGGCGATACCAGGAGTTGACCCGCACGTCGTTGGCGTAGGTCTCGGCCAGGCCATAGCGGTCGCTGATGAACATGGCGAACTCGCGGGCCGGGCCGCTGACCAGGCGCCAGGATTTCCAGGCCGTTTGATCCGTCGGTTCCTCGCCCTCGGCGGTGGGCGCGGGCAGGTCCGTCACCTCCAAAGTCGATCCGGTGGCAGCAACCACGTAGCCAGCCGGCACGGTGGCCGTCACCTGATAGGTGGCCGCCGGCGAAAAGGCCGAATCGCCTTGCAACATGCTGATGTCCAGCCGCCAGCCGTCGGGCGCATCGGCGTCGCGCACCGCCAGCATGGGGTAGAACGCCGGCAGGGCCAGCACCCCGCCGCTGGCGCCGATCAGATGGTAACGCTCGTCCTGCCAGACCGGCGGGCGCAGCCGCCATTGCAGGCCGATGGTCACCGGCTGGCCGGGCGGGGCGGCGTTGGGCGGCACGACGACGCGCACGGCCGTGTCGCTGGCATGGTAATCGAAGGGCGCGCCCACGCCGTTGACCGTCGCCAGGGTTACGCTCATGCTGCCGCCATAGTAGTTCAGGTTGGGATAGAGGCGGAAGAAATACTCGGGCAACAGGCTGCCGTCAGGTTCGGGGGGGATGGTCACGTTCAGCCGGCCTGTCACCAACGGCGCGGCCGGATCGACCTGCACCTCCATGCGGTAGTCAGGCAGGGGCGGCAGTTCATCCAGCAGGCCGCGCTGGCTGGGGGCCATGGCTTGGCGGTAAACCGCCAACGGGTCGGCCGGCTCCCTGCTGGGGCCAAAGGCCGGCAGCGCAGGCAGCCCGGCGCAGGCAGCCAGCAGCCAGGGCAGGGTGAGGAGGATCAACAGGTTGCGAAAGCGGCTCCACATGATACAGTATACCCCGCAATGCTCGACAACGCAGACAACCAACACGACGGAGCCAGTATAACATCGCTTGCCCGCAGGGGCAAACGCATTCGCAGCGCGTTTTGCTGACAAGGCAAAAACCGCAGGTCATGGCTCACATGACTGCATCTCGGCCCACCACTCTGATTGCCGCAATCACCGCTTTCTGTGGTAAAATGCCGCACAGTATGATCCAAACCTACAACCGCACGAAAGCACGACCCACCCATGCACCTGTCCACCGCCGACGTCGAACACATCGCCGAGCTGGCCAAGCTGGCGCTGACGCCTGACGAGATCGAACAATACCGCCGCCAGCTTTCCGACATCCTGGACCATTTCGAGACCCTCAAGCAGGTCGACACCTCCAGCGTGCCGCCCACGGCCAGCGTCCTGCCCCTGCGCACCGTGATGCGCGCCGACGTGGTGCGCCCCAGCCTGCCCACCGACGACGCCCTGGCCAACGCGCCGGACCGGGAAGATGGCTTCTTCCGGGTGCGGGCGGTGTTTGGAGAAGAGTAGACAGGTAGACAAGGAAAAGGTAGATTGGAAAATTGGTAGATTGGTCTTCGCTATCGACACATGCTCGTCCATTCACCGCTCATCAAGCTTACCAATCTACCAATCTACCAATTTACCACTCACCAGTGTACCGTTCACCGGAGCTAACGCGTGTCTGACGAATTGTTTCGCTTGACCATCCATGAAGCGGCGGCGTTGTTGCGGCGGCGCGAGGTGTCGGCTGTGGAGCTGACGCAGGCGGTGCTGGAGCGCATTTACGCCGTCGATAATGCGGTCAAGGCTTACTTAAGCCTGATGCCAGAGGCGGCGCTGGAGAGCGCGGCTGCGGCTGACCGCGCCTTCGCCGCGGCCGACGATCCGGCCACGCTGCCGGCGCTGCTGGGCATCCCGCTGGCCATCAAGGACGTGATCCTGGTGGAGGGCGCGCCGGCCACCTGCGGCTCCAAGATCCTCGAGGACTTCGTGCCGCCCTTCGAGGCCACGGTGACGGGCAAGCTGCGGGCGGCCGGCGCTGTGCTGCTGGGCAAGACCAACACCGACGAGTTCGCCATGGGATCCTCCACCGAGAACTCGGCCTATTTTACCACCCGCAACCCGTGGGATCTGAGCCGCGTGCCGGGCGGGTCCAGCGGCGGCAGCGCGGCGGCCGTGGCGGCCGACGAATGTCTGGCCGCGCTGGGCACTGACACCGGCGGCAGCGTGCGCCAGCCCGCCTCGCTGTGCGGCGTGGTCGGACTCAAGCCCACCTACGGCCGGGTCAGCCGCTACGGCCTGGTCGCCTTCGCCTCCAGCCTGGACCAGATCGGCGCGCTTGCCAAGGACGTGACCGACGCAGCACTGCTGCTGCAAGCCATTGCCGGCCACGATCCGCTGGACTCGACCAGCATGGACGCGCCGGTGCCTGATTACATGGCAGCACTGGGACTGGCTCGGTCGGAGACCGGCCAGAGCTCAAAACACCCTGCCGCTCTGACCGGTCTCCGACCGAGCCAGCCGCTGCAAGGCCTGCGCGTCGGCGTGCCGGCTGAGTATTTCATCGACGGGATGCAGCCTGAGGTCGAGCAAACCGTGCGCGCGGCCATCGACACCTTGGTGAGCCTGGGCGCGCAGGTGAAGGAGATCAGCCTGTCGCACACGGAGTACGCGCTGCCGGTTTACTATTTGATTGCGCCGGCCGAGGCCAGCGCCAACCTGGCCCGCTACGACGGCGTGCGCTACGGTCTGCGCCACCCCGAGGCGCAGACCATGTGGCAGGGCTTCAAGCTCTCGCGCGGCGCGGGCTTCGGGCCGGAGGTCAAGCGGCGCATCATGCTGGGCGCCTATGCCCTCAGCGCCGGCTACTACGACGCCTACTACCTCAAGGCGCAGCAGGTGCGCACGCTGCTCAAGCGCGACTTCGACCTGGCCTTCCAACAGGTGGACGTGATCGCTGCGCCGGTCAGCCCGACCACGGCCTTCAAGGTTGGCGAGAAGGCCGACGACCCGCTGAGCATGTACCTGGCCGACGTGTTTACCCTGTCGCTCAACCTGGCCGGCAACTGCGGTCTGAGCGTGCCCTGCGGCTTCGACCAGCAGGGCCTGCCCATCGGCCTGCAGCTCATCGGCCCGGCCTTCGGCGAGCCAACTATCCTGCGCGCCGCCTATGTCTACGAGCAGGCGACGGCCTGGCGCGCGCGGAAGCCGGTGATCGGTGAACGGTAAACAGTGAGCAGGTTGCAAGTTGCAAGTGGCAGGTGGCCGACCAATCTACCAATCTACCTGTCTCCCCCCCTTGCCTACTTGTTTACTTGTCTACTTCCTACCAACCCAGACAAGGACGTCTCCCCCATGAAACTCATCCTGCCCGTTGCGGGCTTCGGCAAACGCATGCGGCCGCACACCTGGTCGCGGCCCAAAGTATTGATCGACGTGGCTGGCAAGCCGATGCTGGGCCATGTGCTGGACCAATTCGACGGCGTCGGTATTGACGAAGTGATCTACATCACCGGCTGGCTGGGCGAGCAGATCAAGCCCTACGTCGAGGCTGAGTACCCCCAGTTCGGCGCGCAGTTCGTGGTGCAGGAAGAGCTGGTGGGGCAGAGCCACGCCATTTGGCTGGCGCGCGAGCACGTCAGCGGCCCCTGCTTCATCGTCTTTGCCGACACCATCTCGCGCATCGATCTGCGGGCCATGGCCAGCGCCGATGCGGATGGCGTGCTGGGCGTCTGGCAGGTGGACGACCCGCGGCGCTTTGGTGTGGCATTCACCCGCCCCGACGGCACCGTGGAGCGCTGCGTGGAGAAGCCGGAAACCGACGAGCACAAGCTGGCCATCATGGGCGTCTACTTTGTGCGCGAGGGCCAGGATTTGATCGCTGCCATCGAGCAGCAGATGGCGCGCAAGCAGACCCTCAAGGGCGAGTTCTTCCTGGCCGACGCCTTCAACCTGATGCTGGAGCAGGGCGCGGTCTTCACCACCGAGACCATGACCGTCTGGCAGGACTGCGGTGTGCCGTCGTATCACCTGGCCACCAACCGCTGGCTGCTGGAGCACGGCAACGACAACAGCCAGACCAGCGCGGCCCGGCTGGTCAACAGCACCATCACGCCGCCGGTCAACCTGGCCGGCGACTGCGTGATCGAGAACTCAACCATCGGACCCTACGCCGTGGTCGAGCGCGGTTGCCGGGTCGTCGGCAGCAACCTGCGCGATACGATCCTGATGGCCGATTCGGTCGTCCATGACAGCCAGTTGCACGACTCGCTGGTGGGCGAGCGGGTCGAGGTCAAAGGCTACACCGGCAGTTTGAACGTTGGTGATGATAGCCAGGTAGTCGGTCAGATTCTTCTGTGAACGGAGCAAGAACGAACAAATGGACAGACAAATCAAAGTTATCGTGGAAAAGCATCCCGACGGGTATGTAGCCTATCCTTTAGGGCTGCATGGAGTGGTTGTCGGCGAAGGCGACACTTACCAACAAGCCCTGGCTGACGTGAAGTCTGCTATAGCCTTTCATGTTGCGACCTTTGGCGCGGAAGTCCTGGGTGCCGTGCCTTCGGTGCTTGAGGCATTCGTAGCTGAAGCCGAATTGGCAATCTGATGCCCAAGTTTCCGATCGACGCGCCGATCGAGCAGGTCATCAAGGCATTCGAACGCCTGGGATTTGAGTTGGTACGGACCGGCAACCATGTTGCCATGGTTCGCCATAACCAGGACGGCTCCCGAACGCCTTTGACCATGCCAAATCATAGGCGAGTCAAAGGCTCGACTTTACGGACGATCTTGACTCAGGCTGGCATCCCCAGGGATGACTTTCTCGACGCTTACGAGGACTGATGAAACCGGCAGTCGAGTGCTACTCCGGCGCAACCTACGCCGAACGCCCGGTAGCCGTCTACTGGCAGGGCCAGCGCCTGGTCATCGAGGAAGTGCTGCGCTCATGGCGGACGCCACAAGGGCGTGGCTTTGATGTCGCTGTCGTCGATGGACGCAAGTTTCGCCTTTCATATGACGAGCAGTCCGATACCTGGCAAGTGACAACTGCCGACGAGACGGCTCCACTGGTTATCAATCGACAGGCGAGCAGATCATCGTTGTCCCAGGCAGCCAGTTATCTCGCAATCGGAGAATTCTGGGACACGCACGATGCCGCTGACTTCTGGGAGCAGACTGAACCGGTCGAGTTCGAAGTAGATATCGAGTCCGAAGTTCGCTACTATGCCCTGGAGACATCACTCGCCACCCAAATCGATCATTATGCACGCCACAAGGGCGTCTCAGCCGAGACATTGTTGAACTTATGGGTGCAAGAGAAGATTCACGAGTTGGCTGTGTGACAGATCACCCCAGTAGCACGTAGGAGACATTTCGATGCAAAACCGCATTTCCAAACGCGTGGCCTCAGTGCCGCCGTCCGGCATCCGCAAGTTCTTCGACATCGCCGCCACCATGGACGACGTGATCAGCCTGGGCATCGGCGAGCCCGATTTCGTCACGCCCGACGTGGTCTTGCAGGCCGGCCTGGCCAGCCTGCGCCGCGGCGAGACGCGCTACACGTCTAACTCCGGCACGCTAGAGCTGCGCCGGGCCATCAGTCAGAAGATGGCGGCGCTGTATGGCGTCCACTACGACCCGGAGCACGAGATCCTGGTGACGGTGGGCGTCAGCGAGGCGCTCTACCTGGCCCTGACCGCGCTGCTGGACCCCGGCGACGAGGTGATCGTACCGGAGCCCTGCTTCGTGGCCTACACGGCTGAGGTGGTCTTCGCCGGCGGCTCTCCGGTGACCATCGCCACGCAGTTCGCCAACGACTTCCAGGTCACCGGCGCCGAGATCGAGGCCGCTATCACCCCGCGCAGCAAGGCGCTGCTGATCGGCTATCCCAACAACCCCACCGGCGCGGTGCTCAGCCGCGCGCGGCTGGAGGAGATCGCCCAAGTGGCCGATAAGCACGACCTGGTGGTGCTGTCGGACGAGATCTACGACCGGCTGGTCTACGGCGAGCACCGCCACGTCTGCTTCGCCAGTTTGCCAGGGATGCGGGAGCGCACCATCCACCTGGGCGGCTTCAGCAAGGACTACGCCATGACCGGCTGGCGCATCGGCTATGCCTGCGGGCCGAGGGACGTGCTGGAGGCCATGCGCAAGATCCACCAGTACACCATCATGTCTGCGCCGACCATGGGCCAGGCCGCGGCTGTGGCAGCCATGACCGATCCCCAGGCCGAGGAGGCGGTGCAGGCCATGGTGGCCAGCTATGACCGGCGCCGCCGCTTGATCGTCGACGGGTTGAACAGCATCGGCCTGGCCACCTTCGAGCCGCAGGGTGCGTTCTACGCGTTCCCCAACGTCGAGATCAGCGGCATGGACGAGGACACCTTCGCCTGGACGCTGCTGGAAGAGGAGAAGGTGGCGGTGGTGCCCGGCACGGCCTTCGGCGCAGCCGGCAAGAACCACGTGCGCGCTTGCTACGCCACAGCCTACGAGCAGATCGAAGAGGCGCTGGAGCGGATGCAGCGCTTTGTGCGCAGACACGGATAGTTGCTATGCCCGAACTCAGTCGCTTCTACGGCATCGTCATCACCATGTATTGGGAAGCCGGCGCTCCGCACCAAACGCCCCACTTTCATGTGCGTTATGAGGACTACCGAGCTTCCTATGGTATCAATCCTGTCGTGCAGCTAGCTGGCGCTTTGCCCAGGCGCCAACAACGATTGGTAGAAGCATGGGCTGAACTGCATCAGTCAGAATTGCTGGCAAACTGGGAACTGGCGCAACAGAACCGGCTGCCACAGAGGATTACAGGCCTGCGTTAGGAGAGCTAATATGAGTCATCCATTGTATGATGTTGTTGATTTCAAGATCGTCGGAGACTATCGATTGCGCGTCGCCTTCGATGACGGCACGGAGCAGGTCATCGACTTCCGGCCGGTTCTCTTTGGAGAGATGTACGGTCCGTTACGTGATCTCAAGATCTTCAACCAGGTGCGCCTTGACCGCGAGGTCGCCACGCTCGTCTGGCCCAACGGCGCGGATTTCGATCCGTGGATGCTTCACGAGTGGCCGCACCTGATCGATGAGCTATCGGAGCGGGCGCGCCAGTGGGACGCTGTATTTGCTTGATTTGCACTCTTAGCTCGGAGTTACCCACATGACTGAACTGCGTTTCGTGCTGACGATTGACGACAAGCGGCGCCTCAACTTGCCCGAGGGCGTGCCCTTCGAGCCGGGCGAGCCGGTACACCTGCTGTGGGACGGCAAGGTCTTGCAAGTGGCGCGCACCAAGCCCAAGAAGCTGGCCGACGCCTATGCCCAGGTCCAGAAGGACGCCTCGCGCGTGCTGGAGACCGATGAGCTGGCCCGCCGGCTGGCCGAGGACGAAGCCCGGCGGCGGCGCAAGTTCGAAGAGCTTTTCGGCGGATCGGCCAAAAAGGACTGAGGCTGGATGTACTCCTATCTGGTTCTTGGCGCCGGCCGCCAGGGCACAGCAGCAGCCTATGACCTGGCGCGCTTCGGCGATGCTGAGCTGGTTACGCTGGCCGACGCCGACTTGAGCGCGGCCGCGGCGGCCGCCGAGCGCGTCAACCGCCTCATTGGCCAGGCCATCGCCGCGCCGCGCCAGCTCGATGTGAGCGACATGCAGGCCGTGCAGCAAGCGCTGGCCGGCCATCACGTGGCCGTCAGCGCGGTGCCCTACTACTTCAACCTGGCGTTGACGCGCGCGGCCATTGCGGCTGGCGTCTCCTTCTGCGACCTGGGCGGCAACACCGATATCGTCCGCCAGCAGCACGCGCTGGACGCAGAGGCAGGCGCGGCCGGCGTGGCGGTCGTCGCCGACTGCGGCATGGGGCCGGGCATGGGCAACAACCTGGCTGTCTACGCCATGAGCCTGCTGGACCAGCCGCAGCACGTCATGATCTATGACGCCGGCCTGCCGCAGCAGCCGGAGCCGCCCTGGCAGTACCTGGCCACCTTCAACATCGAGGGGCTGATCAACGAGTACTACGGCGGCATGACCGTGCTGCGCGGCGGCCAGATTGTCCACCTGCCCTGCTTCAGCGAGCTGGAGACGATCCACGTGCCGGGCGTCGGCCATCTGGAAGCCTTCGTGCTGGCTGGCGGCGTCTCGACTGCGCCGTGGACTTTCCAGGGCCAGCTCGAAAGCTACGAGCTGAAGGTCTGCCGCTACCCCGGCACCTTTGCCCAGCTCAAGGCCTTTTCTGACCTGGGCCTGTTCGATCCAGAGCCGGTACAGGTCGGCCCGGCCAGCATCCGCCCGCGCGACTTGTTCCAGGCGCTGTACGAGCCGCAGGTACGCCGGCCAGTGATGCGTGATGTCTGCCTGATCCGCGTGCGGGCGACGGGCTTGAAAGAGGGCCGGCCGGCCGCAGCTCAGATCGACCTGGTGGATCGCTACGACGAGGCCACCGGCTTCACCGCCATGGAACGCACCACCGGCTGGCACGCCGCCATCGTGGCCGCCATGCTGGCGCGCGGCGAGATCGCGCCCGGCGCCGCCCCACTGGAGGTCGCCGTGCCGGCCCGTGATTTCGTGCAGCACGCGCGCCTGCGAGGATTCGTGATCAACGAGCAGGTGTCTGATACTTAACGAGTAACGAGTAACACGTAACCCAGAGCCGAACATCCGTACACCCGCAGAAGTCAAATCCGGTTACGAGTTACGCATTTGCGTAACGAGTAACCTGTAACCCGTAACCCGGAGCCGAGCATCCTTGCAGCCGCAGAAGTCAAATCCGGTTACGAGTTACGCATTACGGGTTACGCAAACCATCCCGCCACCTGCAACCTGCCACCTGCAACTCCTTATGTACCACGCCGTCATTGGCATGGAGCTCCATGCCCAACTGCTCACCCAATCCAAGATGTTCTGCGCGTGCAGCGCCGACTACTGGGAGGCGCCGCCCAACAGCCACGTCTGCCCGGTGTGCCTGGCCATGCCCGGCGTGCTGCCGGTGATCAACGCGCACGCCGTGGAGCAGACGGTGCGCACCGGGCTGGCGCTGCACTGCCAGATCGCGCCCTTCAGCGTCTTCGCGCGCAAGAACTACCACTACCCTGACCTGCCCAAGGGCTACCAGATCAGCCAGTACGAGCTGCCGCTGTGCCGCGACGGCTGGCTGCTGATCGAAGGCGACGACGGCCAGCCCAAGCGTATCGGCATCCGCCGCGCCCACCTGGAGGAGGACACCGGCAAGTCGATCCACGTGGACGGGGCGTCGCTGATCGACCTGAACCGCGCCGGCGTGCCGCTGCTGGAGATCGTCACCGAGGCCGACCTGCGCAGCGGCGAGGAGGCCTATCGCTACCTGGTCAAGCTGCGCACCATCCTGCGCTATCTGGGCGTCAACTCCGGCGACATGGAGAAGGGCGCGATGCGCTGCGAGGTCAACCTGAGCCTGCGCACCGCCGAGCAGGCCGCGGCAGGGGAATACGGCGTCAAGGTCGAGGTCAAGAACCTGAACTCCTTCAAGGCTGTGCGCGATTCCATTGCCTACGAGATCCAGCGCCAGACGGCTATGCTGGACGGCGGCGGCCAGGTGCGGCAGGTCACCATGGGTTGGGACGAGAACCGCCGCTGCACCGTGGTACAGCGCAGCAAGGAGAGCTCCGAGGATTACCGCTACTTCCCCGAGCCTGACCTGCCGCCGCTGGAGCTGAGCCAGACGTGGGTCGAGCAGGTGCGGGAGTCGCTGCCCGAGCTGCCCGACGCGCGCGCGGCTCGCTTCGTGGGCGATTTCGGCCTGACGCCGCGCGATGCGGCCGTGCTGACGGCCGAGCGCGCCGTGGCTGATTGGTTCGAGGAGGCCGTAGGCGCGTATGACGGTGTACCGAAGGAGGTGGCCAACTGGATGACCGGCCAACTCTTTGCCCTGCTCAAGAGCGAGGAAGGGGACATCACCAGCCTGCCCATCCAGCCTGCCAGCCTGGCCGAGCTGATCAAGCTGGTAGATGCAGGAACAATCAACCGCAACACCGGCAAGAAGGTGTTGGAGCAGATGGTCGCCACCGGCCAGCCGCCAGCCGCCGTTGTCGAAGCTCAGGGCCTGGCCCAGGTATCGGACGAGGCGGGCCTGGCTCGGGTTGTCGACGCGCTGCTGGCCGCCAATCCGGGTGAGGTTGACAAGTACCGCGCCGGCAAGACCAGCTTGCTGGGTTGGTTCATGGGCCAGGTGATGAAAGAGACGCGCGGCCAGGCCCAGCCAGAGCTGGTGCGATCTTTGCTGCTGACCCGATTGGAGGGATAAACACCTCCACAATTTCCGCCGCCGCAGGAACTGTAGTAAAATTCTTCCACCCCTCACCATTTTAGGCTGTCGCTGCTGACAGCCAGCGATTTCAGAAGAATCGCGGAGAAGCCATGATGGCTACAAGCACCCAGAGACTGAAGACAACCTCCAGCGCCTCGACCGTCGATCTGACGGCAATGGATGCTGTCTTTGAGCAGTATCAAGGCCAAAAAGGGGCTTTGATTCCAGTTTTGCAACAGGCTCAGAGCATCTACGGCTACCTGCCGCGGGAGGTTCAACAACGCATTGCCGAACGGCTGGGGATTTCGCCAGGCAAGGTCTACGGCGTCGCCACGTTTTACGCCCAGTTCTATTTCGAGCCGCGCGGCCGGCATTTGCTGCGCGTGTGCGACGGCACGGCCTGCCACGTCAAAGGTACGCCAGCGCTGCTGACGGCCGTCGAGGACAGCTTCCACGTCGAGCCGGGGCAAACCAGCGACGACGGCCAGCTCACCGTCGAGATCGTCTACTGTCTCGGCTCCTGTGCGTTGGCCCCAGTGGCCGTACTGGACGGCCAGGTGATGGGCCGCATCAAGCAGGACGCGCTGCTGCGGCAGGTGCGGCGGTCGGTGAGCAGTGAACAGTGAACGGTAAACGGTAGCCCGAAAGCAGGCACTATGAGCATCAACCAATTGACACAACGACGTGAATTGGCCCAGCAGCAATGGCAGGCCCGGCAAAGCGCCGATCTGCTGGTCACCGTGGGCATGGGCACCTGCGGGCTGGCGGCCGGCGCGCAAGATACGTTGGCAGCCGTGCAGGCTGAGCTGGCCCGCCGCGACCTGAGCGCCGCAATCAGCCCGGTAGGCTGCGTGGGCATGTGCTCCTACGAGCCGATGATCGAGCTGCAAGCGGCCGGCCGGCCGCGGCTGAACTACGGCGCCGTGACCGCCGAACAGGTCGCCGAGGTCTTCGCCCACTATCTGGACGGCCAGCCGCTGCACGAGGCGGTGGTCGTGGGCGAGGTGCGGCCAACGATGACCGGGTCCAACGGCCATGCCCTGCACTCGCTCAGCTTCGTCCAACCTGGGGCACAGCAGCCCATCCCCTTCCAGGGCAAGCAACTGCGCATCGTGCTCAGCAACTGCGGGCTGATCAACCCGGAGCGCATCGACGACTACCTGGCCCTGGGCGGCTACACAGCGCTGGAGCAGGCGCTGACGGCCATGACCCCAGAGCAGGTGATCGACGAGGTGACCAAGGCTGGCCTGCGCGGGCGGGGCGGCGGCGGCTTCCCGGCCGGCGTCAAATGGGGCCTGGCCCGCAAGACGCAGCGCTGGCCCAAGTACGTCATCTGCAACGCCGACGAGGGCGACCCCGGCGCGTTTATGGACCGCTCGGTGTTAGAGGGCGACCCGCATTCGGTGATCGAGGGTATGATCATCGCCGGCTACGCTATCGGCGCGCAGCAGGGCTATATCTACTGCCGCGCCGAGTACCCGCTGGCCATCCAGCACCTGGCCACCGCGCTGGAGCAAGCGCGCGAGCTGGGCCTGCTGGGCGAGGACATCCTGGGCGCCGGCTTCAGCTTCGACATTGCGGTCATGGAGGGCGCGGGCGCGTTCGTCTGCGGCGAGGAGACCGCGCTGATGGCCTCGATCCAGGGTGAGCGGGGCCAGCCCTGGCCGCGGCCGCCTTATCCGGCCGTGGCCGGCCTGTGGGGCCAGCCCAGCAACGTCAACAACGTCAAGACCTACGCCTACACCCCGCGCATCCTGCGCCTGGGCGCGGATTGGTTCACGAAGCTGGGCACCGAGGGCAGCCCCGGCACGGCCGTCTTCGCGCTGACCGGCCAGGTACAGCGCACCGGCCTGATCGAAGTGCCCATGGGCATCACCCTGCGCGAGATCATCTACGACGTGGGCGGCGGCGTGCCGGGCGGTAAGGACTTCAAGGCGGTGCAAACCGGCGGCCCGCTGGGCGGCTGCCTGCCCGAAGAATACCTGGACACGCCGGTGGATTTCGACTCGCTGCGCGCGGCTGGCGCGGTGATGGGCTCCGGCGGCATGATCGTGGCCGACCAAACCACCTGCATGGTGGAGTTCGCCAAGTACTTCATGCAGTTCGTGGTGGACGAGAGCTGCGGCAAGTGTCCCCCCTGCCGCATCGGCAGCACCCGCCTGCTGGAGATCCTGGAGCGCATCTCGGCCGGCCAGGGCCAGCCCAGCGACCTGGACGAGATCCGCCGCCTGGCCGAGGGCATGCAGAAGGGATCCCTCTGCGCGCTGGGCCAGCTTGCACCGTCGCCGGTGCTCTCGGCCCTGCGCCATTTCGAGGAGGAGTTCTGGGCCCACATCAGCGAGGGACGCTGCCCGGCGGCTGGCTGCCAGAAGCTGGTGCGGGCGCCCTGCGTCAGCGCCTGCCCGGCCGGCGTGGACGTGCCGGCCTACCTGTCGCTGGTGGCGCAGGGCCGCCACGCCGAGGCGCTGAATGTACACCGGCAATCCAACCCCTTCGCTTCGATCTGCGGCCGCGTTTGCCCGGCCTTCTGCGAGGACGTTTGCAAGCGCGGCGGGGTGGACGAGTCCATCGCCATCCGCCACGTCAAGCGCTTCATGGCCGACCACGAGTATGAAACTCCCTGGACGCCGCCGCGGCTGGCGCCGCCCAAGGGCAAGCAGGTGGCGGTGATCGGCGCGGGTCCGTGCGGCTTGACCGCTGCGCTGCGCCTGGCGCAACAGGGCTACGGCGTCACCGTCTTCGAGCGCATGCCGGAGCCGGGCGGCATGATGACCTACGGCATCCCGGCCTACCGCCTGCCCAGAGAGCCCCTCTTCGCCGAGATCGACCACATCCGGCGGGCGGGGGTCGATATCCGCTGCGACGCGGAGCTGGGCACGGACTTCACCGTCAAGTCGTTGCAAGCCGACGGCTACGCGGCCATCGTGCTGGCTCTCGGCGCGCACCGCAGCCGCAACCTGGGGGTACACGGCGAGGACTTGGCCGGCGTCTACCACGGCGTGGCCCTGTTGCGCGATATTGCCTTAGGCAAAGCGCCTGACATGGGCGGCAAGGTGGTCGTGGTGGTGGGCGGCGGCGACACGGCCATGGACGCAGCCCGCTCGGCCTGGCGGCTGGGCGCGAGGGAAGTCCACATCGTCTACCGCCGCGACCGCGACCAGATGCCAGCCATCCCCGAGGAGATCGAGGGCGCCGAGGCGGAGGGGGTGCAGTTCCACTACCTGGCGACGCCGGTGGCCGTTCTGGGGGAACGCCACGTGGCCGGGGTGCGCTTGCAGCGCCAGCGGCTAGGCGACTTCGACAAGAGCGGCCGTCGCCGGCCGGTGGCCATGCCCGGCTCTGAGTTCGACATGCCCTGCGACATCCTGGTGCCGGCCATCGGCCAGGTGACCTGGGTGGACGACGAGACGGTCGGCCTCTACCGCAGCGCCAGCTTCAAGGTGGGCAAGGCCTTCGAGCTGGGCACGCCGGGCGTCTTCGCGGCCGGCGACGCAGTCAGCGGCCCCGCCACGGTCGTGCAGGCTGTGGCCCACGGCAACCAGGTGGCGCTGGTGGTGGACCACTGGCTGCAAAGCGGTGAGCTGGGCGGCGTCTACTACCACCCCAAGCGCCACGACATCCCACAGCTCTTCAACCTGGACGACTACGCCGACGCGCGCCGGCCGCAGCCGCGGCTGCTCACTCCAGAGGAACGCCAAAGCCTCCACGGCTTCCACGAGGTGGAGCTGGCCTACGACGAGCGCACCATCCAGGAGGAGTGCAAGCGCTGCCTGCGCTGCGACCTGGATTGGCTGCAACGGATCGGCGAGCCGCTGCCGTAGCATGTCGCGAGACTCTGCACCCTTTCAGGAGAACACCTTCCCAATGAGTACCCCGCCTGACCCACCAGCCAATGGCCCTGGCATGCCCCCGCCCGTTTTCAGCGTCGATGCCTTCATTCCACCCGAGATGGCCGTCAAGGCCGAGACCGTCGGCGTCAAGAAGGCCCTGATGGGCTGGCGTAACACCATGGCCCTGGCCGTGCTGGCCGGCGCGTTCATCGCCCTGGGCGCCATCTTCTCCACCACGGCCACGGCCGGCGCGGCTGGCCAGATGCCATACGGATCGATCCGCCTGACAGCCGGCCTGACCTTCTGCCTGGGCCTGATCCTGGTCGTCGTGGCCGGGGCCGAGCTGTTCACCGGCAACAACCTGATCGTCATGGCCTGGGCTGATCGCCAGCTGCCGTTCAGCAAAGTGTTGCGCAACTGGGCTATTGTCTACACGGGCAACTTCATTGGATCGATAGCTACTGCGCTGATGATGATCTTCACGCTGCAATACACCTTTGGCGGCGGCGCGGTGGGGCTGAACGCGCTCAACATCGCCAACGCCAAGTGCAGCCTGGGCTTCGTGCAGGCCTTTGCCCTCGGCGTGATGTGCAACGCGCTGGTCTGTTTGGCGGTCTGGCTCTGCTTCAGCGCCCGCACCACCACCGACAAGATCCTGTCCATCATCTTCCCGATCACAGCCTTCGTGGCGGCCGGCTTCGAGCACAGCATCGCCAACATGTACTTCATCCCCATCGGCCTGTTGATCAAGGCCACGGCCGCTCCTGAGTTCTGGACCGCCATCGGCAAGACGGCGGCCGACTACGGCAACCTGACGTGGGGCAACTTCTTCGTCGCCAACCTGCTGCCGGTAACCATCGGCAACATCGTGGGCGGCGCGGTGATGGTGGGTTTGGTGTATTGGTTTATCTATATTCGTAAGGGATTGACGACACAGGCAACCATTAAATAGTACGGATTAGCTAATTCGTGCAAATCAGCTATAATGACCTCAAACAGATCGTAATCAGGAGGTCGCTATGGTGACAGTTGCAGCTACTGACTTGAAGAACAGACTAGGCCAAATCATCAATCAGGCCCAGCGCGAGCCTGTGCTGGTGCAGAGCCACGGGCGTGATGTGGTGGTGATTGTCGATCACGAGGAGTTCGCGCGGTTGCGCCGCATGGAAGATGCCTATTGGACGGCGCGCGCGGAAGAAGCCCTCAAAAGCGGCTTTCTCGGCCCTGAGGAGTCGATGGCGTTTCTGCTGGCGCGCTACGAAGCTACCGAAGAGGCGTGATCGTCATGGCCCGCAAGCTAGACCTCAGCAAGGATGCGCAGCGATTCCTGGATCGGTTGGACGCCAAGCAGTACCGCCAGGTGGTGCGGCGGATACTGGCGCTGACTAACGACGCGACGCCGCCCGACTCGATCAAGATGGAAGGCTCGCAGCATCACCGGGTCGATCAAGGCGAATACCGCATCGTGTACTTCTTCGAGGCCGATACTGTGTATATTGTCGTTGTCGGTAAGCGCAACGATGATGAGGTCTACGCCAAAGCGCGTCGGAAATGAACGGTGACAACACATACCTCTGAGAACCAAACCAACAAAGTTATGGATACGGCAATTCACAGCATTCCGACACGAGTGCGCCATGATGGCATGCACTACTTCGTGGACGACGAGATCATTGATTGTTATGGCATTGGTGAAACTCTTGCTGAGGCGCAAGCGGATTACCTGTTGGCCGTCCATGACCTGTACGACGATCTTTCAGCCAATGAAGAACGATTGGCGCCCTATCTGCTCACGAGCTTAAACTTCTTGAGAAGAACTACGAGGCACGTGTCATGCCCACACTGACCATCGACGGCCAACGCGTCAGCGCCCCAGACGGCGCGACCATCCTGGATGCCGCGCGCGGCGCGGGCATCCACATCCCCACCCTCTGCCACCACCCCGACCTGAGCAACGTCGGCGCGTGCCGCATGTGCGTGGTGTCGGTGGAGAAGGCGAGGGGGGTGCAGACAGCCTGCACCACGCCGGTCTTCGAGGACATGGTGGTGACAACGGATTCGCCGGATGCCATCGCCACGCGCAAGTTCGTGCTGGAGATGCTGCTCAGCGACCACCCCAACGAGTGCATGACCTGCGAGGTCAACGGGGACTGCGAGCTGCAAGACCTGGTCTACGACTACGACGTGGCCTGGCCCGAACATAGCGGCAAGCGCCACACCTACCCCATCGATCCCGACCCCAACCCCTTCATCTTCATCGACCGCAACAAGTGCATCCTGTGCGGCCGCTGCGTGCGGGCCTGCGCCGAGCGGCAAAACCGGGACGTCTGGAGCTTCGCCCAGCGCGGCTTCGAGACCAAGTTGGTGGCTGGCGCCGACCAGTTCCTGCTGGATGCGGGCTGCGAGAGCTGCGGCCAGTGCGTGGCCTACTGCCCCACCGGCGCGCTGTTCGACAAGATGAGCGTGGGCAAGGGCCGCGCCGGCCAGACCCAGACTGTGCGCACCACCTGCTCCTTCTGCGGCGTGGGCTGCAACTTCGACCTGCACGTGCGCAACGGCCGCGTCATCCGCGTCACCAGCGCCCAGGACGCGCCCGTCAACGGGCTGGCCCTGTGCGTCAAGGGCCGCTACGGCTATGATTATGTCCACAATTCGCAGCGCCTGACACGCCCGCTGGTGCGCGCCAAGTGGCTCGATCCGGCCGAGCTGGAGCGGCAGGTGGCAGGTGGCGGGTGGCAGGTGAGGGAGATGGCAGGTCGCAGGTCGCAGAAGCCGGAAAATGGTCAATGGTCAATGGTCAATAGTCAATTGTCAATGGCCAGCGATCAGAACCACGCCGACGTTCCGGCATTGACAATTGACAATTCACAATTGACCATTGACCATTTCATCGCCGTCGACTGGCCCACCGCCCTGGACGTCGTGGCCAACAAGCTGGCGGCAGAGAAGAAGCTGCACGGCGGGCGCAGCTTTGCCATGCTGGCCTCAGCCAAGTGCAGCAACGAGGAGAACTACCTCTTCGCCAAGCTGACGCGCCAGTTGATGACCACCAACAGCATTGACCACTGCGCCCGTCTCTGACACAGCAGCACTGTCGCCGGTCTGGCGACCAGCTTCGGCAGCGGGGCGATGACCAACAGCATCCGCGACATCGCCAACGACAGCCGTTCCATCTTCATCATCGGCAGCAACACCACCGAGCAACACCCCGTCATCGGCACGAAAATCCGCCGGGCCAAGCGCCAGCGCGGGGCCAAATTGATCGTGGCCGACCCGCGCCAGATCGACATCGCCGAGGTTGCCGACCTGCACCTGCGCCACCGCCCCGGCACGGACATCGCCCTGCTCAACGGCCTGATGCACGTCATCATACGCGAAGGCTGGCACGACGAGGGCTTCATCGCCCAGCGCACCGAGGGCTTCGAGGAGTTGGCGGCCACGGTGGCCAGATACACGCCAGAGGTGGCCAGCGAGATAACCGGCGTGCCTGCGGCTGACATCGAGCTGGCCGCGCGTATGCTGGCCGAAAACCGGCCCGGCGCGCTGGTCTACGCCATGGGCATCACCCAGCACAAGGTGGGCGTGGCCAACGTCATGAGCTGCGCCAACTTGCAGATGCTGCTGGGCAACATGGGCGTCCCCGGCGGCGGCGTCAACCCCCTGCGCGGCCAGAACAACGTCCAGGGCGCGTGCGATATGGGCGGCCTGCCCAACGTCTACAGCGGCTACCAGCCAGTAACTAACCCGGCCGCGCAGGCCAAGTTCGAAGCAGCCTGGGGCATGCCGCTGGACAAGGAGGTGGGGCTAACCGTCACGGAGATGCTCCACGCGGCCGAGCGGGGCGAGGTGCGCTGCCTGTACATCGTGGGCGAGAACCCCATGACCAGCGACCCGGACCTGAAACACGTCCAGGTGTCGCTGGACAAGACCGAGTTCATCGTGCTGCAGGAGCTGTTCTTCAGCGAGACCGCACCCTACGCCGACGTGATCCTGCCCGCGGCCAGCTTCGCCGAGAAAGAGGGCACCTTCACGAATACCGAGCGGCGCATCCAGCGGGTGCGCAAGGCCGTAGAGCCGCCCGGCGAGGCCCGGCTGGACACCTGGATCGTCACCGAGCTGGCCCGCCGGCTGCTGGCCCTGGGCGTGGCCGAGCCGCAGCCCGACGCGCCGTTTGCAGCCTGGGACTACCAGACGCCGCAGGACGTGATGGCCGAGATCAACGCGTTGACCCCGTCTTACGCGGGCGTGACCTACCGCCGTCTGGAAGCCGGCGCGCAGCTCCAGTGGCCCGTGCCCGACGAGGGCCACCCCGGCACGCCAATTCTGCATGCGGGCAAGTTTACCCGCGGGCTAGGCCGCTTTGCCGCGGTCGACCACACGCCGCCCGGCGAGCGCCCCGACGACGAATACCCTATGGTGATGACCACCGGCCGCGTGCTCTACCACTGGCACGGCGGCGAGATGACCCGGCGGGCCAGCGGCCTGCTGGCGGTCTACCCGGAGGCGCTGGTGGAGGTCAGTGTGGAGGACGCGCAGCGGCTGGGCATTGACGACGGTGACCTGGTGCGGCTGGTCTCGCGGCGCGGCGCAGTCGAAGCCAAGGCTTGGGTAACCGACCGCGTCAGCCGCGATCTGGTCTTCACCACCTTTCACTTCCCCGAGCAAGCCGCCAACTGGCTGACCAGCGGCGAGCATCTGGACCCGGTGGCGAAAATTCCATCGTTCAAGGTCACGGCCGTGCGACTGGAGAAAGCATAAGTACGGCGTAAACAAAGTTGCTGAGGTGCCCGGCACTTGACACGAGCCTCTGTTCATGTACGAATCGTCGCCAAAGTGCCGGGCACCAATACGCAGCTAATTTGTTTACGGTGTAATAAGCGATTCGGGATTCTGAACTCAGCGCAGCTATGGCGCGGGCCGCTGGCGATGCAACTCACACAGCAGCTTGAGGATGCATGGCCAGCGGCCTTGTCGCGACTGGTCTGGGGCATGGGAACTACTCGCAGATCAAGAGCCTGTTTTACGCAGCGCAAGCGGTGGGACATGGGGGAAATTACCCATCCAGTATGGGGGGAATTGCCCATTTCGGTCGTGACAAACCTGTGATAAAATACTCATAGTTCATGTTCGTATTTTCACATACCTAGTGGGACGTCCGTTTATCTTCTTGTATTCCTTTGGGCTATCATCCTGGTCATCATTCCTCCGGTTGTCAACACTGACAACCACCAGTTCGGCTAAGGAGAAGCACCATGGACCCAACCCGACGTGAGTTCCTCAAGCTGTCCGGCCTGGCGGCCGGTGCAGCCATGGTACCGGGCGCTGCGGTCGCTGCTGCGCGCGATGGGCCGGCGCCGCCGCTGGCCAAGGAGATCGACCACACGACGACCAGCATCTGTCCCTACTGCGGGGTCGGCTGCGGCATGCTCGTGGGCATGCAGGACGGCAAGGTGGTCAACATCGAGGGCGACCCAGAGCATCCCATCAACCAAGGTGCGCTGTGCAGCAAGGGCAGCACCCTCTCGCAGTTGGTCAACAGCCCGCGCCGCATCACCAAGCCGGCCTACCGAGCGCCAGGCGCAAAGGAGTGGCAAGAGGTGGAGTGGAGCTGGGCGCTGGACCAGATCGCCCAACGCATCAAGAAGACCCGCGACGCCTACTGGATCGAGACCGACGACCAAGGCCGCACCGTGCGCCGCACCGAGGCCATCGCCTCCATCGGCAGCGCAGCCCTGGACAACGAGGAGTGCAGCCTTTACGCCAAAGCACTACGCAGCATTGGCCTGGTGTACATCGAACACCAGGCCCGGATATGACACTCCGCTACTGTTGCGGCTCTGGCAGAGTCGTTCGGCAGAGGTGCGATGACGAACCACTGGATCGATCTGCGAAACAGTGACGTCATCTTGATCATGGGGGCCAACCCGGCCGAGAACCATCCCATCTCCTTCCGGTGGGTACTGGCAGCCAAGGACCGGGGCGGCATCGTGATCCATGTGGACCCGCGCTTCACGCGCACGTCGACCCAGGCTGATATCTACGCCTCGCTGCGCTCAGGCACCGATATCGCCTTCCTCGGGGGCCTGATCAAGTACATCCTGGACAACAACCTGTACCAGAAGGAGTACGTGGTCGAATATACCAACGCGCCCTACCTGGTCAACCCTGAGTACACCTTCGAGGCCGGCATCTTCAGCGGCTTCCAATCCGACAAGGCCAGCTACGACAAGAGCACCTGGTGGTACCAGATGGGCGAGGACGGCGTCCAGTTCATGGATCGCACGCTCCAGGACCCCAACTGCGTCTTCCAGTTGATGCGCCAGCACTACGCCCGCTATGATCTGGAGACGGTCAGCAACATCACCGGCACGCCTGTGCAAGACCTGCTGAAGGTCTACGAGGCCGTAGCCTCTACCGGCCGGCCGGATCGGGTCGCCACCATCATGTACGCCATGGGCTGGACGCAGCACACCCACGGCACACAGAACATCCGCGCCGCCACCATCATCCAGAGCCTGCTGGGCAACATGGGCATGGCCGGCGGCGGCATTAACGCCCTGCGCGGCGAGTCCAACGTCCAAGGCTCGACTGACCACGGCCTGCTGTTCCACATTTTGCCCGGCTATCTGGCCGCGCCCCGAGCCAAGTTCCAGGCGCTGGCCGATTACATCGACGCCAACACCCCCAAGTGCAGCGACCCGCTGAGCGCCAACTGGTGGCAGAACTTCGGCAAGTACGCCACCAGCCTGCTGAAGTGGATGTACGGCGACGCCGCCACGGCCGACAACGACTTTGGCTACGGCTGGCTGCCCAAACTGGCCGACGGCGGCAACTACTCTTGGCTGACCTTCTGGCCCAACATGCGCGCCGGCAAGATCAAGGGCTTCCTTTCCTGGGGCCAGAACCCGGCCGTCAGCGGCACCAACACCAACGGCGTGCTGGCGGGGCTGGATAGCCTGGAGTGGCTGGTGACGGTCAACCTGTGGGACACCGAGACGTCCAGCTTCTGGCAGCGGCCCGGCGCCGATCCAACAACCATTCAGACCGAGGTCTTCATGCTGCCCTGCGCAGCCTCGGTGGAGAAAGAAGGCAGCGTCACCAACAGCGGCCGCTGGGCGCAGTGGCGCTACAAGGCCGCGGAGCCGCCGGGCGAGGCTGAGCCTGACTCGTGGATTGTCAACCAGCTCATGCTCCGGCTGCGCAAGCTTTACGCCAATCAACCTGGTCCCAACCCTGCCCCCATCCTCAACGTGGCCTGGGACTATGGCGAGGATGAGCCTGACTCGCATGTGGTGGCCAGGCAGATCAACGGCTGGGCTGTGACCGACGTCAAGGACAAGGACGGCAACGTCATCGTGCCGGCCGGCGATCAGGTCAAGAACTTCACCCAACTGCAGGCCGATGGCAGCACCGCCTGCGCCTGCTGGATCTACTCCGGCAGCTACAATCAGGATGGCAACATGATGGCGCGGCGGGACAACGTGGACGCCCACCCGCAGCAGCTCGGTCTGTTCAGCAACTGGGCCTGGGCCTGGCCGCTGAACCGGCGCATCATCTACAACCGAGCCTCGGTCACTATGACGGGCGAGCCCATCGACCCCAAACGCGCGCTGATCACCTGGAACGCGGCCGAGAAGAAGTGGGAAGGCGATGTGCCGGACGGCGGATGGCCGCCAGGTGAGCGGCTGCCCTTCATCATGCGCCGAGGCGGCCGGGCCCGGCTGATGGGTCCCACCATGGCCGACGGCCCCTTCCCGGAGCACTACGAGCCGTGGGAGAGCCCGGTCTTCAACCCGTTGCACCCACAGGAGGCCAGCCCAGCGCTGTGGGACCTGGAAAAGGACGCCAAGGGCGCGACCCACGCCTTCCCGCTGGTGGGCACCACCTACCGCGTCTCCGAGCACTGGCAGACGGGCGCGATGACCCGCAACCTGCCCTGGCTGGCCGAGATGCAGCCGGAGATGTTCGTGGAGATGAGCCCGCAACTGGCAGCCGAGCGCGGCATCGCCAACGGCGAGCGGGTGATCGTCGAATCGGCGCGCGGCGCCATCGAGGCCGTGGCGCTGGTGACGCCCCGCTTCCAGCCTTTCGACATCGGCGGCCAGATCGTCCACGAGGTCGGCATGCCCTATCACTGGGGCTTCAGCGGCCTGGTGACGGGCGGCAGCGCCAACGAGCTGACCCCGCCAGTGGGCGACGCCAACACCATGATCCCGGAGACCAAGGCGTTCCTGTGCAACGTGCGCAAGCAGGACGTGGCTCGGTCAGAGACCGGACACAGCGGTAATGGGCATGGAGGTGTGACATGACCAAGGCCATGCTGATCGACACGACCCGTTGCATCGGCTGCCGCGGCTGTCAGGCCGCCTGCAAGCAGTGGCACGACCTGCCGGGCGAGACCACGCACAACACAGGCAGCTATCAGAACCCGCCCTGGATCAGCGGCAAGACGCGCACCGTCGTCACCTTCAACGAGCTGGAGCAGGAAGGCGCGCTGACCTGGACCTTCGCCAAGCGCCAGTGCATGCACTGCGAGCATCCGGGCTGCGCATCGGCCTGCACCGTGGGCGCGCTGCGCAAGACCTCGGATGGCCCGGTGGTCTACGATTCCGCCAAATGCATCGGCTGCCGCTACTGCCAATACGCCTGTCCCTTCGACGTCCCGGCCTACGAGTGGGACGAGGTGCTGGGGCTGATCGGCAAGTGCGACTTCTGCGTCGATCGCCAGGGCGAGGGCATGGAGCCGGCCTGCGTCAAAGCCTGCCCAACCGAGGCCATCACCTATGGCGAGCGCGAGGAGCTGCTGGCCGAGGCGCATCGCCGCATCGCCGCCGACCCCACCGGCTACGTCGATCACGTCTACGGCGAGCACGAGGTGGGTGGCACGTCGATGCTCTACCTGGCCGGCGTGCCCTTCGCGGCGCTGGGCTTCCCTGTACTGCGCAATGAGCCGGTCTCGGCCTACACCGAGGCGGTGATGCGCCAGACCCCGGTCATCGCCCTGACCGTGGCGGCCGGCGCCAGCGCGCTGTACTGGATCATCAAGCGGCGCGAGATGAACGCGGCCCTGGCGGCGCCGGTGGCAGCAGCGCCGGCTGGCGATGGGATCGACGACAAGCCGGAGGTGACGTTATGACCACGGCGACAACCGTACAGAAACGACCGGCAACCGCGCGGGTGAGCGGCACGACGGTCGTCCTGGGTATCCTGGGGCTGCTAACGGTGGTGGGCGGCGCCGCCGGCATCTACCGCCTGTTCACCGGCCTGGGCGCCAGCACGGCCCTGACCGACGGCTACCCCTGGGGCATCTGGATCGGCTTAGACTTCGCGCTGATCGCCTTCAGCGGCGCGGCCTTCACCATGGCCGGAACGGTCTACATCCTGCGCCGCGAGAAATACCGACCGGCCATGCGGCCGGCAATCCTCTTCGGCCTGCTGGGCTACGTGGCTGTGCTGGTGCTGCTGGTGCTGGACCTGGGTCGATGGGACCGCTTCTGGAGCTTCTTCATCAACTGGAACGTGCATTCGCCGCTGTTCGAGATCAGTTGGTGCATCGTGCTCTACAGCACCGTGCTGGTGATCGAGGCCAGCCCGCAGCTTTTCGAGCGGCTAGGCAAGGAGCGGCCGGTGCGTTGGGTGTACCGCATCGTGATCCCGCTGGTGATTGCGGCCGTCACGCTGTCGTCGCTGCACCAATCGACCCTGGGCACGCTCTACCTGAACATGCCCTACCGGCTGCATCCGCTGTGGTACTCGCCGATCCTATCGCTGCTGTTCTTCGTTAGCTCGATCATGGCCGGGCTGGCCGTGACCCTGCTGATCTATCCCATCGCCGCGCGCATCGCCGAGAAGGATGTGCAGACCAACATCAACAGCGGCTTGGCGCGCGCCATCGGCTGGGTGGCGGCGGTCTATGCGCTGCTCAAGCTGGGCGACATCGCGCTGGCTGGCGAGCTGCCGCTGCTTTTTACTTTCGACCGCTACAGCCTGCTGATGTGGCTGGAGTTGGGTATCGGCTGCATCCTGCCCATGATCCTGCTGCTGATCCCCAGCCTGCGGGCGCAGCGGCGCTGGCAAGTGATCGGCGCGCTGCTGCTCCTCTTCGGTGTGCTGATGAACCGCTTCAACGCCACGTTGTTCGCTCAACTGGCCCGTGAAGGCGCCAGCTACACACCCAACCTGGTGGAGTGGCTCTCCACCATCGGCGTACTAAGCGCCGTTGCCCTGGCGTGGTACTTCGGCATCCGCTTCCTGAGCATCTTCGACAGCGACGCCCACGCCAAGTTCCATCATTGAACCCAGAAGCCATCTTGCTGACGGGTCCCCCTTCTCCTGCGCCCTCCCTTTCTGGCTTGAGCGGATTGGGAGGGCGTGTTTTTGTTCGTAGACAGTATGTGGTATACTTCGTCAAGATGTTGTCTTGGCATCAGCGTGATGCTCTTGCACCTTGCGGGCTCGGTTGTTGATCCCAGTCAAGGCGAGGTGCGCAGGAGACCTTGAATGAATCCCTGGGAGGGAATCCGATGAACAGATCAAATGAAACGGAATTGTCTGACAGGTCAGACTCGTCAGACGAGTCTGACCTGTCAGATTTGTCAGAGAAATCACACCACGCACCCACCGCGCTTTCACCATCTGGCGGCTACCGCAAACTACGCAGCTTCCAGGTAGCCGAGCTAATCTATGACGGCACGGTCATCTTCTGTGATCGTTTCATCGACAAGCGTTCACGGACTCATGACCAGATGGTCCAGGCCGCCCGCAGTGGCCGGCAGAACACCGCCGAAGGCAGTATGGCGGCCGCAACATCGAAGAAGACGGAGATAAAACTGACCAACGTGGCTAAGGCCAGTTTGGAGGAGCTACTCCTGGACTACGAGGATTTCCTTCGCCAGCGTCGCCTCTGCCAATGGCGCAAAGACTCGCCCGAAGCTTTGGCAGTACGCCGGAGATACCAGTCCAGCGAATCCGCTACATTTGATCCCCACGACATCGCTACGGCGACTCCAGAAGTTGCCGCAAATACACTGATCTGTTTGATCAACCAAGCCACCTACTTGCTCAAACGCCAGATCGAGGCACAAGAGCGAAGTTTCGTCGAAGATGGTGGCTTCACCGAAAGGCTCTACAAGGCGCGCTCCGAGTTCAAACAGGGTCCACCGCAGACCGCTTCAGCGCCGGCTTGCCCACGCTGTGGCAAACCCATGATCCGGCGCACGGCGCGCCAGGGGCCACGTGCGGGACAGCCATTCTGGGGTTGTTCCACCTATCCAGATTGCACGGGAACTCGCCAAATCGCAGCAGACAAACCTGCTCCCTTCGATGCGCCCAGCCAATGATGAGTAACATCTGGTAACCACACAGCGGCCAAAGAATCATCATGCCCAACTCAAACCCCACCTACATCTCCTGGCTCCTTGACCACGCCATGCTCGAAGCCGTCCGGCCCATCGCGGCCCGCTATTCCGGGCAGGGCAGCCAGTGGCGCTATCCCTATGCCGAGGCGGGGCCGCGCGCGGCGTCGGCCACGGCCTCGGTCTGGTTCACGGCCTACCCCAGCGCGATCATCACCCGCGAGGGGCAATCGGTGTTGGCCGCACTGGCCATGCCCAGGCTGTGGCGTCTCTTTGCCGAGGTCGGCATCCAGGCCATCCACACTGGGCCGATGAAGCAGGCCGGCGGGCTGAGTGGCTACGACTTCACCCCCACCATCGACGGCCATTTCGACCGCATCGGCCTGGACATCGACCCGCAGTTCGGCACGGCTGAGGAGTACACGGCCATGAGCCAGGCTGCGGCCGCGGTCGGCGCGGTGGTGATCGACGACGTGATCCCGGCCCACCTGGGCAAGGGCCCTGACTTCCGCCTGGCCGAGCGGGCCTATGGCGACTACCCCGGCCTGTTCCACATGGTCGAGATCGCGCCGGAGGACTGGGACCTGCTGCCGCCCGCGCCGCCGGGCGAGGACTCGGCTAACCTGGATCAGGTCGCTGTCGCCAGCCTGGCTGCGAAGGGCTACATCGTGGGCGAGCTGCAGCGCATCATTTTCTACGAGCCGGGGGTCAAGGAGAGCAACTGGAGCGCGACCGAGGTGGTCGAAGGGGTGGATGGCGTGCAGCGGCGCTGGGTCTACCTGCATTACTTCAAGCAGGGCCAGCCCAGTCTGAACTGGCTCGATCCCTCCTTCGCCGCGCCGCGGCTGGTGATCGGCGACGCGCTGCACTCCCTGGGCGTGCTGGGCGCGAAGATGGTCCGGCTGGACGCCAACGGCTTCCTGGGCGTGGAACGACGACCCGGCGGCCCGGCCTGGTCCGAAGGGCATCCGCTCTCCCTGACCGCTAACCAGATCATTGCAGGCATGGTTCGCAAGTTGGGCGGCTTCAGCTTTCAGGAGCTCAACCTGACCGTGGACGACATCGCGGCCATGAGCCGCGGCGGGGCCGACCTGGCCTACGACTTTGTGACCCGGCCGGCCTGCCAGCATGCGCTGGTGACGGGCGATGCCGGTTTTCTGCGCCTGATGCTGCGCGAGCTGGCCCGGCACGATGTGGAGCCGGCCTACCTGATCCACGCCCTGCAGAACCACGACGAGCTGACCCTGGAGTTGGTACACTTCTGGACCCTGCACGCAGAGGATCGCTTCGTGCTCAACGGCGAGGAGTTGACCGGCTTTGAGATCCGCGAGCGGGTGCGCAGCGTGATGTACGACCGCATCAGTGGCGACAATGCGCCCTACAACCTGCGCTTCGTCACCAACGGCGTGGCCTGCACCATGGCCAGCGTGGCGGCCGCGGCGCTCAAATTCCCCGGCCTGGACGACCTGACCAACGAACAGGTGCAGCAGATCCAGCGGCTGCATCTGCTGCTGGCCATGTACAACGCCTTCCAGCCCGGCGTCTTCGCGCTGTCCGGCTGGGACCTGGTGGGCGCGCTGCCGCTGGCGCATGATCTGGTGGCCGACATGATGGCCGACGGCGACACGCGCTGGATCAACCGCGGCGCCTACGATCTGTTGGGCGTCAACCCGAACGCGGCCAGCTCGGCGGCTGGCCTGCCCAAGGCGGTGGCGCTATACGGCCCGCTGCCGGACCAGCTCAACCGGCCCGATTCCTTTGCCAGCCAGCTCAGGGCTATGTTGCAAGTGCGGCAGAGCTATAAGCTCTATGCTGCGCGCCAGGTCGGCGTGCCCGATTGCGCCACTCCCGGCCTGCTGGTCATGGTCCACGAGCTGCCCGATGGCTTGGGCATGCAGGTGACGGCCATCAACTTCGGCGCTGAGCCGGTGGAGGAGACGGTGCAGTTGGCGGGCGTTGCATCCGGCCCAGCCGTCAACATGTTCAGCAACCTGGTGGAGGGAGCGGTGGACAGCGACGGCGGCCTGCGTATCCGGCTGGACGGCTTCACAGGCAAGTCATATCTGATCCCGCCTGTGCCGACGACTTGAGATAGTTCCATCAGGGCGCCAGCAACCCGCTGCCGCGCAGGAAATCAGCCGTGGCCTCGCCGGCCAGACGCTCGCCAGCCGGCGTCCAGTGGCCGTCGACGCGCAGGTGCAGCGGCTCGGATGACGCCGCGGCCTGCCGGAAGAGAGGCAGCAGGTCGAGGAAGGGAACGCCGGCCTGCTGCGCCACCTGCTCAGCGGCGCGGCTGGGCTGCTCCAGATCCCATTGGCCGGCCTGCATGGCGGGATAGCTGCGCAAAATGCGCTGCCAGCGCTCGGGATAGACCTGCTCCGGCGCTGGCAGGCTGACCACGGCCAGCTCGGCGCCCAACATGGCGGCTTCTTCTCCCATCGCCGCCACCAACTCGCCAGCCAGGCCAATGGACTCGTTCCAGTCGTCACTCAACGGCTGCTGATAGATGCCGTAGGCCACCGGCACGTAGTCAGGACCCATGGCCGCGGTCGCCGCGGCCTGGGGCGCGTCGATCAAACCCCAACCGGCCAGGCGCAGCGCCAGCCCCGGCGCGGCCTCGTCCAGCGTCGTCGCCACGAAACGGTGCAGCGCCGAGTGCTGGCCCAGCCAGACGCGCAGGCCGGCCAGGTGTTGCGCTGCCGGGCCAGGCGCGATCTCACCGCCATCGGCCGGCGGCGGTTGGGGGGCAGTGGCGGGGTCGAAGGGGTGGTAGCGCAACGCCAGGCCAGCGGCGGTTCGCTGGAAGAACGGCTTCTGCACCCGCCGCATGTTGGCCACCTCCAGCGCCTCGGAGATGTTCTGGAAATCGTTGCCGGGGAAGAAAGCCAGCAGCACCAGGTCAGGCTGGTACTTGCCCCCCTCGCTGCGCAGCCAGAGCAACTGCTGGTCGGTCCCCCAGCCGCTGACTCCTGCGTTGACCACCTCGTAGCGCAGCCCAGCCGGCGCGCTGGCGTTCAATTCGGCTTCCAGCACCTGGCCGAAGGTCTGCTCCAGTGGCACGCGCAGCCCCTCCACGTAGGAATCGCCCAACAACAGGATGCGGAAGGTGTGTTCCGGCTTGTCGTAGCCAGTCCGTTCCACGTCGCGCAGGCCCTGGCTATTGATCGCCACGTCGACGTCGTACTCATAGGGCGGATTGAACCAGCGCCCCGTTGCACCCGGTTGCAGCGACCAACCGGTCTGTGGATCGGCGCGCCAAAAGTTGCCGGTCGGCTCAGCCGGCGCAGCCATGCCCAGCGCGCGCGTCAGCATTTCCAGCAGCAGCAGCGCTGCAGCCAGGCTGAACAGGGCCAAGGTCAAGCCAAGAAGGAGAGAACGCAATCGGTGTTTCATAGCCAGGGAACGGCCCGCATCTTACCACGGGGCTATCGCACAAGCAAGCTGGGCAACACTGCGCTGGCGGATGAACCGCTTCGAGTTGACAATGCCTCACAGCTAGTATAAGATAGCCCTAGTATAAGATAGCCCTTGAAGTACCACGATTAGGCTATGAAGGAGTCTGCGATGTATCCAATTCCCCAAATGGCAGCCGTCTCTGACCTAAAACATCGCCACCTGGAGGTGTTCAAACGCCTGAAGGAGGGTCCGGTTGTGCTGTCAAACCGCAGCCAGCCGGCAGCCGTGTTGGTGTTGCCTGAGCGATGGAATGCGATCGCCGAGTACATCGATGATCTGGAGTGCAGCATCGAAGCCCTCAAGACCGAGTTGGCCGTTGCCAGGGGCGAGGACGAGTTCGAGCGCCTGACGCCTGAAGAGATCGAAGACTGGCTTGGCGACGATGATCTACCAGATTGACATCGCCAAGCAGACACGACGGGAGATCGAGCAGTTGCCGGGCCACGTGCGCCAGCGAATCAAGCGCGAGATCGCTCAACTGGCCTTCAATCCCCGTCCCACCCATGCGGTTGAGTTGCGCGGTCCACTGAGGGGTCGTTACAAGATCGTGCTTGACCAGTACCGCATCGTGTATTGGATACAGGATGACATCGCTATCGTCCAGGTGCTGAAGGCCGGCAAGAAAACACCGGGTTTCTACGACGATCTTGCGTAGGTCGTGCGCGGGCAACGTTGGCACAATAGAATGGCCGAACTTGCGACAAGTCCGCGACACGAAACGTTTTCTCAATTGTGTTGATGGCGCATCAACGGAGATGCTAAGCAATGAACGAATTGATGCGGGTTGCGACCGCTGATTTGGCAGGGTTTTTGGATGCCAACTTGCCGAGCCTAGCGGAGGATTGGTGGCAGTTGCACGTCCTCGAACGACTGAGCTTTCAGCAGCAGCGCACGGTGCAGGAACGCGGCTATTCACGGCTGGAACAACTCGATTTCGCAGCATTGCTACGCGTTCTCGATCAGAATTGGTACGAACTTTCCAACGTTCTCGCTTTGCCGCGCGAGGGACGAAGTTGGGTCAAAGAGCTTCAGACTGTACGCAACAAGTGGGCGCATCTTTCTGCCCAGGCGGTGCCGCCCAGCGAAACCTATCGCGATGCCGATACCCTTGGCAGGCTGTTGGAGATGGTCAACGCTTCCCCTTCCTCGTTGAGCGCTGTGGAGTCGGTCAAGAACTCCACGCTGCGGGAGATGACGCAAATGGCCGCTGAGAAGGTGAAGGAACCAGCGGGAACTGGCTCACTGGCTTCAGACGGGACAATCGCTAGCCCAATCGAGTCGCCTGATATTGATCGTACTTTGCCCCGGCAAAAGAAGCCGCTGTTCATGGTTGGCGATCTGGTGACTTTACGGTCGAATCCCGCCCAAGTAATGCCTGTGCTTGAGGTCATCGGCGGCGCCGATGAGCCTCGCTATCGAGTGTTCCACAACAACCTGAAAACCACCTACTACGAAAGCCAGCTCCAGGCCCTGGCCCAGACAGATGACCGGCGCTCGTTGTCCGTTGACGAACTCCATGCCTACCTTACCAGCCTGCACATTCTGTCGTCTTCCACAGCTAACCTGTTTTCGCTACGCTCTGGCCGGGTAAACTTCGTTCCTTACCAGTACAGACCGGTGCTCAAACTCATTCGAGCGGACCGCCCCCGAATTTTGATCGCCGACGAGGTGGGCGTCGGCAAAACCATCGAAGCCGGACTGATCATCAAAGAACTGCGCGCGCGCATGGACCTTTCGTCCATCTTGATCATCTGTCCCAAGGCGTTGGTCGCCGAGCGCAAGTGGGCGGTGGAGATGAAGCGTTTCGATGAACAGTTCGAAGCGCTGGATGGCAAGTTGCTCAGATATTGCCTGAATGAGACGGAGTTGGAAGGAGAATGGCCCGACAAGCACGCCAAAGCGATTCTGCCGTTTTCCCTGTTCGACTCGGACCTTGTTCATGGCAGGACCGACCGCGGCAGGAGAAGAGTCAAGGGTCTCCTGGGCTTGGATCCGCCGCCCAAGTTCGACCTCGTGATCGTCGATGAAGCCCACCACATACGCAACTCCGAAACCTTCCTTCACCAGGGCGTCCGCTACTTCTGCGACAATGCCCAAGCCGTGCTCTTCTTGACTGCCACGCCGGTGCAATTGGGCACCGATGACCTTTTCAAGCTGCTCAATGTCCTGCGCCCCGACTTGGTCATCGACCGAATCAGTTTTGAGCAGATGGCGGAGCCCAATCGCTTTATCAACACGGCTGCTCAGCGCTGCCGCGCTGCGCAGGATGGCTGGCAGCGCGAGGCCCGGTCGGAACTGGCCGCCGCGGCCCAAACCGGATGGGGGCGGCTGTTTCTCAGAGAGACGCCAGCGTTT
Organism: uncultured Anaerolinea sp.; assembly: GCA_964626845.1. Classification (GTDB taxonomy): domain Bacteria; phylum Chloroflexota; class Anaerolineae; order JAAEKA01; family JAAEKA01; genus JAAEKA01. Next base: position 42,349 of record CAZVGR010000009.1, on the reverse strand, counting down.
CAGAGCGCCTACGACCACTTGCAGGAAGAACCACTCGACGACAGGACGCGGGTGGGCTTGATCCGTTCCATCGAAGAGTTGTACACCTTCAGTTCGTTGATCAACCGCACCCGTCGACGGGATATCGGCGAGTTCACCACACGAAAGCCAGAGACGGTCTCGGTCGAGTTCACCCCGGCGCAGCGTGCGCTTCACGACGGCCTGCTCGACGTCATCGCCCGCATCCTGGCTTTCTGTCACGGCCAACAGAACGTCAAGTTCATGATGACCACGATCCGCAGACAGGCGGCTAGTTGCCTGTACGGACTGGCGCCCCTGCTTCGTGACATCCTCAACGGCAAACTCGATCAACTGGAGATCATGGAAGCCGCCGATGGCGAGGTGGACGCTGACTGGAGCTTCGCCGCGGAGATTCGCGCCGACATCGAAGATCTGTTGGAGCTAGCCAGCCGGCTCGATCCCCACGATCCCAAGGCGGAAGCGTTTGTGCGGGTAGTGGCGGAAAAAGGCGCGCTGACCAACAACAAGGCCCTGGTCTTCAGCACTTTTCGCCACACGTTGGCCTACCTTGGCAGCTACTTACAGCGCACCGGCCTGAGATTCGGCGTGGTGCATGGCGATATAGACGATGACCAGCGCTCTGACCTGCGCAGGCGTTTTGCACTGCCCAAAGAAGACGCGGACGCGCTGGATGTGCTGTTGTCCTCCGAGGTGGGCTGCGAAGGTTTGGACTTCCAGTTCTGCGACTTCCTGGTCAACTATGACCTGCCGTGGAACCCCATGCGCATCGAGCAGCGCATCGGCCGTATCGACCGCTACGGCCAGCAAAGCCAGGCGGTGGCCATTGTCAACTTCGTCACGCCCGACACCGTCGATGGCGATATCTACGAGCGCTGTCTATGGCGGATTGGTGTGTTTCAGCACGCCGTGGGCGGCAACGAGGAGATCCTGGGCGAGATCACCGGCGAGCTGCACGACATCGCTGAGCGCTTCGATCTGACTCCCACTGAACGTGCGGCCCGTCTGCAACAGTTGGCCGATAACGCCGTGCGCCAGGTCAGCGAGGAACAAGAGCTCGAGGCGAAGCAAGCCGAGCTTTTCGGCCTGAACGTGCCCAATCATTCGTGGCGACAGGACATCGAGGCTGCCGAGAGCTATTGGCTGTCGCCTCCGGCGCTTCAGCGCTGTGTGACCCGCTACCTGGCGCAGCGGCTGGAGACGGGCCAGGACTATCTGCTTGGCGAGAAGGCGCTCAAGACCCTGCGCCTCAACCAGGAAGCCAGAGCCTGGCTGTTGGAGGATTTCCGCCAACTGCCCCGTTCCAGCGAGCCGACGGCACGCGAGTGGGAGAAGTGGCTCAAGGGCGGGACGCCGACCTTGTCGGTCACCTTCGATCAGGCCGCAGCAACAGAGAATCCCAGGGCTGTTCACTTGTCGGTAACACACCCGCTGGTTCGCCAGGCGGCCCATCTGCTGCGCTTTGACGAGGCTGTCTATGCTGCGCTGTCGATTCAAGACACCGAAACACCGCCTGGCGATTACCATTTCGGCGTCTATCGCTGGCGCAAGCAGGGCGTCAAGCCCGACGAAACACTGATCGCAGTGGCTTCCCATCCAATGGTGGAAGAGAAGCTGTTTAGCTGGCTGCATGCAGCGACGACGCAACCGGACCTCACATTGCCGGACCAAGCCGAGTTCGACGCGCTAGACGCGCGCCACCACACCAAGTGGCGCGAGGCCCAGACCAACCACATAGCCGAAAACCACCAACTGGTCGAGCATCGCGTCCAGAGCCTCCGTATCAGCCATCAGGCGCGCTGCCGTGTGATCGAGGACCAGATCGAACGCGCCACCAACGACAAGATTCGCCTGATGCGACAGAGCGAACTGGCGCGAGCCAACGCCGATTACCAGCGGCGGATGCGGGACTTGGAGCAGGCAGCCGGAAGCGGAGATATCCATGCTGCGCCGGTGCTGTTTGGGACGATCGGAGTAAGAGGTTGAGCAATGGCTAGCAATTATGAGGCTATTCGGGAAGATAATGTTCGAGAGTACGGACAAGGTACGCGCCATCTGTCCTTCTTGGGTAGATTATACACCGATCGAACGCATTTCATCTTCGAGTTGTTGCAGAACGCGGAAGATGCGTGTGCCAAGCGAATTAGGTTCGAGCTATTCAGTAATAGACTCGAGGTAAGACACAATGGTCGCTTATTCGATGAGCGGGATGTACGAGGCATTTGCGGAATCGATGAGCGTACAAAGGCTGACGACCTCACACAAATCGGCAAATTTGGCATTGGCTTCAAGTCCGTTTACGCGTTTACGCGAAATCCTGAAGTCCATTCAGGTGATGAGCACTTTCGCGTCGAGAACTTCGTGCGCCCGTTTCTTGCGTCATCTAGAGAAACCGGAGATCTGTGGACAACGCTATTTGTTTTCCCCTTTGACAATCCAGAGCTTGAGCCTGAAGTATGTCATAAAGAGATCGCCGCACGCCTCCGAAACCTGAGCACTCGAACCTTGCTGTTCTTGCGCAACCTTGAAGAAATCGAGTACGTCCTAGATGGTTCTTCAGGGGGGACATATCTGAGAGAGGTCAAAGACCGTGGTCCAGCGCGACAAGTGACTGTGATTGGGCAGAATCTTGACCACGAAGAGTACGAGACTTGGTTGGTTTTCGGAAGACCAGTAGCTGTCCCTGTCAAAAGGTCAATAGCTGTCTCTGAATGCAATGACTTCGTTGGAGTCGAAATCGCGTTCAGGGTAGAGCAATCAGGAAGCCAACCAGCCGAGAGCATCGTCAAAGTTGACGACGATTCGCCATTGGTTGTTTTCTTCCCTACAGAGAAACCCACCCGTTTTGGCTTTCTTGTCCAGGGCCCCTACCAGACTACTCCCTCACGGGACAACGTCCCCAAGAATAGCAGTTGGAACACGAAGCTGATCGAAGAAACCGCTGTGCTGATCACGGACGTTCTGGCGCATCTGAAGGAAATGGGGCTGTTGACGGTAGATGCGCTATTAACTCTGCCGATCAGGACAGAGGACTTCCCGAAAGGGGGGATGTTCTTGCCGATTGTGAACGCAGTCCGTGCGACCCTTAGGAATCAAGAAATTCTGCCAGCGGATGATGGAACTTATGTTACGGCAAGACGCGCCAGACTCGCGCGTGGTGGGGATCTCAGACGGTTGCTACCAAATGACTTACTCACGAGTTTGCTGAAAGCGCAAGAGGGTCTCAAATGGCTATCCGGAGAGATCACTCATGACCGAATGCAGACTCGTGATTTGCATGGATACCTGCTGAATGAGCTTGGTGTAATTGAGATCGTCCCAGAGTCGTTTGCCCGAAACTTGTCAGAGGATTTCCTTGCAGGTAGAGACGACGATTGGTTCATAAGCTTCTATGAGTTTCTTCTCGAACAAGAATCCTTGTGGCGAAAGCCAAGATACACTGGACAAACGCGCGGCGTTTTGCGCTCCCGACCGATTATCCGTTTGGAAGATGACACGCTCGTAACCCCATTCGACAGTACCGACAAACCTGCTGCCTACCTTCCAGTTGACAGTCTGGATGGATTCAGGTTTGTAAAGCGATCGATTGTGCTTAATGAGCAGGCCCTCAGATTCCTCCAGCGATTGGGCCTCACCGCACCAGATGCAATCGCGAATGCCATTGAGAACATCCTTCCCAAGTATGAATCGTCACAGGCTGATCAGATCGGTGAAGCGGAGTATCTAGCTGATGTCGGAGCTATCATGGGCGGACTCAACACGGGCTCGCAACTGAACAGGGAGCAATTTATAGCTAGGGCCCGGATTGCTCCGTTCATTAGAGCGACGAATGCCCATTCGGGCGAGACATCCCTTGTTGCGCCCAACAAGACTTGGCTTCCGACCAGAGAGACCAAGGTGTTTGTCAAGGGAAATCCCAACGTCTGGCTTGTAGACCAACGCATTGCCGCTGTGTTTCGTATGGGGCTGGTTGAGCTTGGAGCACGCGATACGATCCAGCCAAAGTTCAGAAAACCGGGATGGGATGGTAATGTTCGAATCGCTCATCGTAATGGCTGGCATCAGCGCGGTCTGGAGGGATTTGACTCTGACGCAGAGGTCGAAGCCATCGAGTTTGCTTTGACATACCCTGATTTGGAACGCTCGCTGTTCATATGGAATGAGATTCTGCTTCCACACGTTCGGCTGTTGTCCGGCAGGGTTGAGACTGCGACTCGGCAAGACTTCAGTAATGCAAAATCTGAGTTCAAGTACTCAAAGCTGGGTGTGCAAGTGAGAAGTCATGCCTGGGTTCCTACCAAAGACATGCGATGGAAAGCACCGGGAGAAATCGAACGAGAGGAATTGCATGAGGATTTGAGACTAGACGAACCCCTGCTTAAGGCACTGGGTGTCAAATCGGTCGAGGCCCTTAGCAAGAACCAAGTTCCGAAGGATCACGAGTTCCATGCTCAGTCTCTAGGCATTGACTTGTCAGATCTGGAACTGATTAGGTTCATTAAGCAGCATCCTGATGAATTCACTAAGTTCAGGACTCGCCTGGAAGCAAAGACTGCAACCAACTCGCCTTCTACAAAACCGACCTTTCCTGACGTAAGATCCCACGATCCGGAAAGGCGTGAGCAACGACTCATCGAGCAACTGGACACTGCTGCCAACAAGGAATACGAGACACGTGAAAGAAGTATTCGCACGTCCAGACCAACGATTGAGCCAAGCGCCTGGCTAAGAAGCCGTTATACTAATGAGGACCAACAACTCGTGTGCCAAATCTGCAAGGAAGTAATGCCGTTCAAGAAACGCGATGGAGAGTATTACTTCGAAGCTATCGAAGCGCTCAACGGCGATCACTTGTCCAAGGAGCACGAAGCGCAGTTCCTCGCCCTATGTCCGGTGTGCGCCGCAATGTACGAGGAGTTTGTTAAGCGCGATCCCGACGCTATGGCACAAGTTGCCAATTCATTGTCGGCTTCTCCAGAACCAGAGATTCTACTGCAACTCGGTGACCTGCATACCAGCATACGGTTCGTGGACATTCACTTCAGGGATCTCAAGACGATCCTCACGATGAACGGCGGTGGCAGCACGGGGCATCAGGTTTCGACCGATGATTCTGCACGGTGGGAGAGCTGATGACAACGCCTCCTGACCGCCCGCAACTCTATCACATCACCCACATCGACAACCTGCCGTCGATCCTGCAGGACGGCGGCTTGCGCTCGGATGCGGTGATGCTGGCGCGCGGCGGACCGGCTGCTGCGGTCGGCATGAGCAGCATCAAGTCGAGACGGTTGCAGCTCCCGGTCAAGGTCTATCCTGGCGACAGGGTTGGCGACTACGTCCCTTTCTACTTCTGCCCGCGCTCGGTCATGCTCTACTTGTTGCATCGAGGCAACCACCCAGAGCTGGACTATCGGGGAGGTCAGCCGCCCATCTTGCACCTGGTAGCAGACCTGCACGAGGTGGTGGCCTGGGCCAACAAAGAAGGCCGTCGCTGGGCCTTCGCCCTCTCCAACGCGGGAGCAGTCTACACCGAATTCCGCAACCGGCTCGATCAGTTGGATCAAGTCAACTGGGTAGCCGTAGCAGCCACGGACTTTCGCCAGCCGCAGATCAAGGAAGGCAAACAGGCCGAATTTCTGGTGCGCGACTACTTTCCGTGGCATTTGATAACGCGTATCGGTGTCTATTCCCGAGCCATCTATGAGCAAGTAGCGACTATCTTGGGCGCGGGCACGGGCCGTCCCCTGGTCGAGATTCGCCGCGAGTGGTATTATTGAGCGTGTTATTGCGAAAGGAGAGCTAGCGATGATCCGTTTTACCAAAGGCGACATCTTGCAGGCCGAGGCTGAGGCGTTGGTCAACACTGTCAACTGCGTTGGCGTCATGGGGCGCGGCGTTGCCTTGCAGTTCAAACACGCCTTTCCAGCCAATTTCGAGGCTTATGCAGTGGCCTGCGCTCACGGCGATGTGCAGCCGGGGCGCATGTTCGTGACGGAAACGGGCCTGCTTGGTGGCCCGCGCTACATTATCAATTTCCCAACCAAACGCCATTGGCGCGGCAAGAGTCGCATGGAAGATATCGAGGCTGGCCTTGCTGCCCTGACGCAAGAGTTGCGCCAGCGCGGCATTCGCTCCGTAGCAATCCCTCCCCTGGGCAGCGGCCTTGGCGGCCTGGACTGGGCTGAGGTCAGGCCGCGCATCGAAGCGACTCTCTCGGCGCTACCCAATGTGGACGTGCTGATCTTTGAACCGTTGGAGTCCGCGTCGGAGACAACAGCCTTCCGCGCCAAGGATGTACCAAAGATGACGCCCGGCCGCGCCAGCCTGGTGGGGTTGATGGATCGCTATCTGGCAGCGCTGCTTGATCCGTTCATCACCCTGCTGGAAGTACACAAGCTCATGTATTTCCTCCAGGAGGCGGGTGAGCCGCTGCGGCTGCGCTTTGTCAAGGGGCCCTATGGCCCCTATGCCGAGAATTTGCGCCACGTACTGGTGGCCATCGAAGGCCACTTGATCGCCGGCTATGCTGATGGCGGCGATGTGCCATACAAGCAACTGGCTCTCATCCCTGGCGCTGTGCAAGAAGCAGCGGCCTTTCTCCAATCCCACGCCGACACCCACGCCCGCTTCGACCGGGTAGCACAGCTTGTCGAAGGCTTCGAGACCCCCTTCGGCCTGGAGTTGCTCTCGACTGTCCATTGGGTAATGGTCCGTGACGGCGTCCAGGAATTGGTTGATGTGGCCGCAGCAGTTCATGCTTGGGCCCCTGGTAAATGGCAGTTCACTTCTTCCCAGATTGCATTGGCGGCGGAACGACTCAGCTCACAACGATGGTTCCAGGACAAGATCGGAGCTGGCAACCACTGATTCTGGGCTCACCTCCATGCAAACGGGACGTGCCAGGTCAACTGGCACGTCCCGTTTGTTTCTCGCGCCCTTGAACCGGACAACCGCAAAGGCGTCTCTGGGCATGGCGAAGGGGTGTACGATCAGCTTGCAGCCATCGCTTCTGCCAACTGCTCCTTGTGCACGCCGGCCATCATCAGGCCCAACTCCTGGGCGTTGGTGTCCTTGCGGTCTACGACGCCCATGATCTGCCCCTCGTAGAGCACGGCGATGCGGTCGCTGAGGGCCAGCACCTCGTCCAGGTCCTCGGAGATGAGCAGGATGGCGGTGCCCTGGTCGCGCTGCTCGATCAGCCGCTGGTGGATGTACTCCGTGGCGCCGATGTCTACGCCGCGCGTCGGCTGGGCTGCTATCAGCACTTTGGGCGCGTTGGAGATCTCGCGCGCCAGGATCACCTTCTGGATGTTGCCGCCCGACAGGCTCTTGATGGGCGTGTCGATGCTGGGAGTTTTGACGCGGAACTCCTCAACCAGTTGCTGGCTGCGCTGGGCGATGGCTTTGAAGTCCAGGAAGATGCCCTTGCTGAAGGGCCTGCGCACGTGGTCTTGCAGGATGATGTTCTCGGCGATGGAGAAGTCCTGGATCACGCCGTCGTGCATGCGCTCCTCGGGGATGTAGCGCAGGCCAGCCTCGATGCGCTTTTCTACGCTCCATTTGGTGATGTCAGCGCCCAGCAAGGTCACGTGGCCGTCGCGCACCTCGCGCAGGCCGGCGATGACCTCCGCTAAGGTGCGCTGGCCGTTGCCGCTGACCCCGGCGATGCCCAGGATCTCGCCGCCGCGCAGCGTCTGCGTCAGTTGATACAGCGCGCGCGTGCCGGTGATGCGGTAGGCTTCCACGTCCTCCAGCGCCAGCAGCGCCTCGCCGACCTGTGCCGGCGCCTTGTCGCGCTCCATCAACACCTCGCGGCCCACCATCATGCGCGCCAACTGCTCGCGGGTGATGTTCTCGTTGGGCACGGTGCCGATCAGCGCGCCCATGCGCAGCACGCTGATGCGGTCGCTGAGCGCCAGCACCTCGCGCAGTTTATGGCTGATGAAGACCAGGCTGTGGCCGTCCTGGGTCATCTGGCGCAGGGTGACGAACAACTCGTCCACCTCCTGCGGCGTCAGCACGGCCGTGGGCTCGTCCAGGATCAGCAGCGCGGCGCCGCGGTAGAGCGCCTTGATGATCTCCACCCGCTGGCGCACGCCCACCGGCAGGCTCCACACCGGCGCCCTGGGGTCCACCTGCAAGCCGTAAACCTTGGACAGCTCGCGCACCCGCGCCTCGACCTTGTCCAGGTCCAGGATCGGGCCGCGGCTGGATTTTAACCCCAGCGCCACGTTCTCGGCCACCGTCAGCGTGTCCACCAGCATGAAGTGCTGATGGACCATGCCAATGCCCAGCTTGAGGGCGTCAGTAGGGGTGTGGATCGTCACCGGCTGGCCGTTAAGCCAGATTTCGCCCTCATCCGCGCGGTAAAGGCCATAGAGAATCTTCATCAACGTGGACTTGCCCGCGCCGTTCTCGCCCAGCAGCGCATGCACCTCGCCCGCCTTGATGTCGAAATTGACGTTGTCGCAGGCCAGCACACCAGGAAAGCGCTTGACAATCCCGCGCATCTCCAGCGAGTCGATGCGCGCCAGGCCGGTGGGGAGGAGGTTGGTGGTCATGGGGGGTTCCTTTAGGATGACAGGGTGACAGGGTGACCGGGTGACAGGGTGACCGGGTGACAGGGTGACACGGTGATTGGGTGACTGGGTGATTGGCGACGGGCGCCAACCGGATGATCCGATCAATACCCGGACCGACATTCACCCTGTCACCTTGTCACCGTGTCACCCTGTCATCCGCTACGGCAGCGGCTTGATCGACCCGTTCTTGATGCCCTCGATGGCAGCATCGGCTGCGGCCTTGGCGTCGGCCGGCACTTCGAGGTTGTAGACCATCTTCAGGCCGTCGTTGGCCAGGCTCAGGGCGTAGGCCTTGCCGCCGTAGGTGCCCGCCTTGTGCAGGGCGATCATGTCCTTGATCACGTCAGTCCAGTCAAAGACCTGGGTGGCGACCACGTTCTGCGGCGCCAGCGAGGACTGGTCGCTCTGGGTGCCAAACCACTTGGCGCCGCGCGCCTGGGCCGCGGTGATGGCGCCCACCACCTGCTGGGCCGAGCCGGTCAGGATGTCGGCGCCGGCCTGCATGTGGGTGTTGGCCGCCTCGGCCGCCAGGGCCGTGTCGCCGAAGGAGCCGGTGTAGCTGACGTTGACCTGGATACCAGGCTTAGTGACCTTGGCGCCGTTGACGAAGCCGTCGATGTAGAGCTTGGCATCGCCGGCCTCGACCGGCCCGACTACGCCCAACACGCCCGACTGGCTCATCAGCGCGGCGATGACGCCGTTGACATAGCCGCCTTCCTGGGCGTAGGCCTCATAGGCGAAGACGTTCTTGAAGCCGTTGGCCTCGCCGGTGTCGGTGGCCGTGCCCCAGGCGAAGCTGGTCTCAGGGAAGTCGCGCGCCACGTCGAACATGGAGTTGCCGTACTGCGTGCCGTGGGCGATGATCAGGTCATAGCCCTCGTTGGCATAGTCGCGGATGGCCGCGGCTGCGTCGGCTACCTGGAACATGTTGTCGGAGTAGGCGATCTGCAGGTTATCCGCGCCCATCTCGGCCTGGACTTTGTTGAGGCCATCCCACATGGCCTGGCCCCAGGCCAGGTCGGTCACGGGGCTGGGTAGCACGAAAGCGATCTTAAAGGGGGCAGCCGGCGCGGCTGGCGCAGCCGGGGCTTCTGCCGGCGCGGCTGGGGCTTCTGACGCCGGTGTGGCGGCGCCGCCGCAGCCGGCTAACGCCAGCACGACGATGAGCAAGGCAGCGATGAGAGTCACTGAGCGATGCATGGGGGTCTTCTCCTTGAAAAGATGGTTCGATCAAGCGAAATCGTCTCCGGCCAGATGGTGGTGAGCTGCTCACCGACGTTCTGCCCGGCCGGCACGGACAGAACGCCTTTGTTATCTATCTCACGCAAAGGCGCAAAGGCCGCCAAGCAAAATTGATTCCCTTGGCGTTCTTGGCGTCTTGGCGTGAGGCTTGGTTCAGCCGCTGCGCTCGAAGGGCTTGGTCAGCGCAGCCGGCTGGCGAACTCGACCGGAGGCAAAGATCAGCACGATGATGGTCAGCACGTAGGGCAACATGACCATCAGGTCGGACGGAATGGGGATGCCCTTGACCTGGCCCCAGAGCTGCAAGGCGTTGACGGTGGCGAAGAGCAGGGAGCCAAAAAGCACGCCCAGCGGCCGCCAGCCGCCGAAGTAGACCAGGGCCACGGCGATGAAGCCCAGGCCGTTGGTGATGTTCTCCTGCCAGACGAAGAGCAGGCCGGTGCTGAGCGTCGCGCCGGCCAGACCAGCCATGGCCGCGCCGAAGGTCACGCCGAAGTAGCGCACCCGGTTGACGTGGATGCCCAGCGAGTCGGCCGCCTCCGGGTTGTGCCCCACAGCGCGTACTTTGAGACCCAGCGTGGTCTTGTTGAGCAAGATCCAGATCACCGGCACCATGATGTAGGCCAGGTAGACCAACGCATTGTGCCGGAAGAAGATGTCGCCGAGTACCGGGATGCTGCTGAGCACCGGAATGTTGATCGGCTGGAAGCCGGTGATGCCCTCCACCGAGCCGATCAGGGTGCGGAAGAGCAGGCTGCTCAGGCCCAGGCCGAAGAGGTAGAGGCCGATGCCGCTGATGCCCTGCTGCGCCTGGAAAGTGACGCTGACCACCGACATCAGCAGGCCCATCAGGATACCAACGACGATTGCGCCGGCCACCCCTAGCCACAGGTTGCCGGTCTTAAAGACGATGTAGAAGGAGATGAAAGAGCCCATCAACATGATGCCGTCGACGCCCAAGTCAAGCACGCCCGACTTCTGCGAGACGGTCTCGCCCAGCGCGGCGAAGAGATAGGGCGCAGCCAGGCGGATGCCGCTGAAGAGGATGCCAGTGAGCACCGACACCTGCAAGAGATCGCTGAGCATGGCTGCCTCCTATTCCATGGCCGCCGACGCGGCGGCTGCAGGCTTGGGTTCGGCTGGCATAACGGCGACCACGCGCCGCTTGGCCCGCTTCTTGACGAAGTAGTCGCTGGCCACCACGAAGAGCACGATCAGGCCGTTGATGACCACCACCAGGGAACTGGGCACTTGCACCGTGCGCTGCATCTTGTCCGCGCCCACCAGTAAGCCGCCGAAGATCACCGAGGCGGGGATGGCGCCCAACGGATGCAGCTTGCCGAAGAGCGCCGCCACGATGCCGCTGAAGCCATAGCCGCCCGATAGCCCCTCGATCATGCGGTGATGGACGCCTGTTACCTCCACTGCGCCGGCCAGCCCGGCAAAGGCGCCGCTAAGGATCATGGCCAGCGCCATGTAGCGCCGCACCGGGATGCCGGCGTAGCGAGCGGCCGAGGGGTTGAGGCCCACGGCCCGAATGCGGTAGCCAATGGTAGTGCGCCAGAGGAAGATATAGACGCCGATAGCCAGGGCAATGGCCAGTAAGAGGCCGGTATGCACCATATAGGGCTTCCAGCGCCACAGCCAGACCTGCTCAGGCAAGGTGGCGCTTTGGGGCACGAAGGTACCGGCCGCAACTTGGGCGGGATCGAGCATGGGGCCGCGCAGCAGAAAATTCATCAACTGCAAGGCGATGGCGTTCAACATCACCGTGGTCAGGATTTCGTTGACGCCAAAGCGGGCCTTGAGCACGCCGGCAATGCCGCCCCAAATCGCGCCAGCCAGCACGCCGGCCGCCAGGGTGATGGGGATCAGCAGGATCCCCGGCAGGCCGGAGAGGGCCAGGGCAATCGCTGTGGATGCGATAGCGCCGACGATGATCTGCCCCTCGCCGCCGATGTTGATCACACCGCCGCGAAAGGCGATACAGATGCCCAGGGCCACCAGCAGCAGCGGCGTGGCCTTGGTCAGCGTCTGGGTGAATCCGCTGATGGAACCAAAAGCGCCCTGGAACAGCGCGCTGTAGGCTTCCAGCGGATTCTTGCCCAGCAGGAGAAGCAGCACCGCGCCGACGGCCAGCGCCAGCAAGGTCGCCAGCACCGGCAGCAAGGCGTCGAACAAGCGGTCGGCTGTACGGCGTCCGGATGAGCTATTCTTGCTCATGGGCGGAGGCTCCTTTGTGTGACCTAGCAGAGACCCTTGGGGTTTCTCATCGTTGATCCACGAGTCGCAGTGTGCCGTGAGAAACCCCAAGGGTCTGGCGGGCGAGCATCAGCTATACCCCTCGCTGAAGATATCGATCATCAGCTTAGGATCGCCCAGCGGGTAGAGGATCGGGCAGGTGCAGCCATGGTCGATGTACTCGCGCACCTTGGCCTTGACCTCTTCGGGGGAGCCGCTGGCCGTACACATCTGCACCACGTCGTCGGGCACCAGGTGCATGGCCCCTTCGATCTCCTCGTCGGTGGCCGGCCAGGTCAGCACCTGGTGGATCTCTTCCAGCAGCTCCTGGCTGACGCCGCTGGCCTTCATCAGGTGCGGCTGCTGGCCCAAATACTGGGTCATCATCTTGCGCGCGCCGTCCAGCGCCTTCTTGCGGTCGGTGTCAACCGAGCAGATCATGAGCTGCGGCCGGTCGACGTCGTCGATGGACTTGCCGGCCTTTTTTGCGCCGCGCTCCAGCGCGTCCATGGCTTCCAGGTTGTATTTCGGGGCCACCAGGTAGTTCAGCACCGCGCCGTCGGCGATCTCGCCGGTCAGCTCCATCATCTGCATGCCAGTGGCGCCGATGTAGATCGGCACGTTGCGCGGCGTCTTGCGGCCGTGCACCACGTCCAGCCGTATGCCGTCCACGTGGTGGAACTCACCGTGGAAGGTCACTTCCTCCAACGTCATGAGCTGGCGCATCACCGTCACGGTCTCGCGCATGGCCAGCAGCGGCTTGCGGCGGTCGATGCCCACCTTCCTGGCCAGCGGATCCCACCACGCGCCGATGCCGCAGATCACCCGGTCAGGCGCCAGGTCGTCCAGGGTCAGGAAGGTGGCGGCCAGCAGGCCGATGTTGCGGGTCCAGTTGTTGATGACGCCGCTGCCCACCTTGAGCCGGGTGGTGTGGGCGGCAAAGGCGGCCATGGGCACGATGGCGTCGCGCACCAGCCGGCTCTCGGCCTGCCACACCGCCTCGAAGCCCTTGGCCTCGGCGTACTTGGCCAGCTCGATGCCCTCGGACAGCTCGTGGGCATCCTGCAAATAAAGCGCCATTCGATCATTCGACATGTGGTGGTCCTCCTTGCTGGCGAAATGGTACGGTTGACAGTGCAACCGAATGGGTTATTTCTGTACTTCTGGGTTGACGCAGTTGGGCAACGCCTCGCCGCTCAGGCCGGCCAGCAGGTTCTCGGCCGCCATGGTGGCCATCTTGCTGCGGGTAGCGACGCTGGCGCTGGCGATGTGGGGCACGACGATACAGTTGGGCAGGTGGACCAGCGGATGGTCGGCCGGCAGCGGCTCCGGCTCGGTCACGTCCAGCGCCGCGCCAGCGATCACGCCGTTGCGCAGCGCCTCGACCAGCGCATCGTGATCCACTACCCCGCCGCGCGCCGCGTTGATCAAGATGGCGGTCGGCTTCATCTTATGGAGCGCCGCCGCGTCGATCAGGTGGTAGGTCTGCGGCGTCAGGCTGACGTGCAGGCTGACGAAATCGGACTGGGCCAGCAGGGTGTCCAGGTCGACGTAGCTGGCGCCAGTGGCCTGCTCCGCATCCGGTTTGCAGCGGCGGCTGTGGTACAAGATGCGCATGTCGAAGCCGCGGGCCCGTCGCGCCACGGCCTGGCCAATGCGGCCCAAGCCAACGATACCCAGCGTGGCGCCGTGCACATCCGGCCCCAGCAGCGCCGTGGGGCTCCAGGTCTTCCAGCGGCCGTCTCGCACGTAGTCGGCGCCCTCGACCACCCGCCGCGCGGCTGCCATCAGCAGCGCCCAGGTGAAGTCGGCTGTGGTCTCGGTCAGCACGCCGGGCGTGTTGCCCACGGGGATGCCGCGGCGGGTGCAGGCGGGGACGTCGATGTTGTCCACGCCCACAGCCATCTGGCTGACGACTTTGAGGTTGGAGGCTGCGTCCAGCAGCTCGTCGTCGATGCGGTCAGTCAGCAGGCAGAGCAGCCCGTCCTTGTCGCCGATCCGCTGCAACAGCGCGTCGCGCGGGATCGGCAGGTCGCTGTCCCACAGGTCGACGTCGCACTGCCCGGCCAGGAGGTCAAGGCCGGGCTGGGGAATGCGGCGGGTGACGAGGACTTGGGGGTTCACGCAGAGTAACCTTCTACGAACAGATGCAATTCCGGGTTGAGTGCTTTGTCAGGTTGGTTCTTGTCAGTGTCACTGGCGCTGCGCCGTGAGGCTCGGCGAAGGATCCCCGGCTGACACGCTGGGGATGCTTCGGCGGACCTCAGCATGACACAGCGCACTCAGGGTCACCTGTCAGCCGAGTGTCTCAGAGAGCGCGCTTCTCCGTCCAGAGCCGCCAACAATGCCTCATCGGTGTCGCACAAGACTACATCTTCAGGGTGGGCGGCTCGATATCGCTGTTCTTGTTCGACAAACGACCACAGGACTTCATCTTCAGACCGACAATTGCCAAGGGATTGGCTCTGCGCCAATGTTGCCTGGGCTTGCTGCCTATAGCGCTCGCTCTCTGCGGGCAGATTTGACAGTGATTCCCACTCTCCCGCTTCAAACGAGGACAGCAGATCTTGTTCCTCACGAGCTAATGCAGGTCCAGTCATTGCGCAGCTCCTGGACGCCTCTTCTTGGGCAGCGCCATCGGCAGCTTGGTCCGCCGCACGCCGTCGAACTGGTAGAGCGCGTTGGCCACCGCGCCGGCCGTGGGCACCAGGCCGATCTCGCCGACACCCTTGGCGCCGTAGGGGCCGTACAGGTCGGGCACCTCGACGCCGATGACCTCCATATCGGGCATCTCTTTGGCGCGCAGGATGCCGCACTGGCGCAGCCGCGTGCTCTTGAAGTGGCCGCCCTCCATGGGCAAATCCTCGCTGATGGCGTAGCCCAGGCCCATGTGGATCGAGCCCTCGATCTGGCCCTCGAACAGCGTCGGGTTGAAGATCTTGCCCGCGTCGTGCGCGGCGATCACCTTCTCGATCTGGCCGTCGTCGTCCAGGATCACAACCTGGGAGGCATAGCTGTAAGAGTAGTGGGTGATCGGCCGGTCGGTGACGGCCTCCGGCTTGGTGGTCCAGTCGCAGATCCAACTGCCGTCGTAGCTGCGGCCCACCAACTCGGCCAGGCCGTGCTGCTGCAAGTCAACGGCCAGCTTCTTGGCCGCGTCCATGGTGGCGTTGCCCACCAGCGAGGTCGCGCGCGAGGCCGTGGTCATGCCGGCCTCCTGGCCGGAGGCGGTGTCCACCTGCACCTCGACGAAGGCCGGATCGATGCCGGTCTCGTGGCACAGCGCCTGCAGGGCTACGGTATGCACGCCCTGCCCCATCTCGGTCCAGCCGTGCTCCAGCAGCACCCGGTCAGGCGCGACGACCGTGACGCGCACCCGCGAGGCGTCGGGCATGCCGTTGCCGATGCCAGTGTTCTTGATGCCGCAGGCCAGGCCGGCGATCCTGGCGGCGTAGAACTGGTCCTTGACCGCCTCCAGCGTCGCGCGCAGGCCAGCGCCGCCCTCGATCACCTGGCCGGTGGCGGTCATGCGCCCCTCGGTGATGGCGTTGTTCCAGCGGAACTGCCAGCGGTCGAAGCCGCCTTGCTCGCAGAGTTCGTCGACGCAGCTCTCCATGGCAAAGGCCGACTGGTTGACGCCAAAGCCGCGCATCGCGCCGCAAGGCACGTTGTTGGTGTAGACGGCGATAGCCTCGATCTCGGCCGCAGGCACGTGGTAAGCGCCGGTGGCGTGTCCGGCGGTGCGCTCCAGCACCTTGGCCCCCACCGAGGCATAAGCCCCCGTGTCGCCCACGGCCTGCATCTTGACGAAAGTCAGCATGCCGTCCGCGTCGCAGCCCACCTCGTAGTCCATCCAGATGGGGTGGCGCTTGGGGTGCATGCGGATCGACTCGTCGCGCGTCAGCCGCACCTTGACCGGCTTGCCCAGCACGTGGGCGGCCAGCGCGGCGTGGCCCTGCACCGAGAGGTCCTCCTTGCCGCCGAAGCCGCCGCCGTTGGGCACCAGGATCACCCGCACCTGCTCCTCGTCGACGCCCAGCAGCCTGGCGATCTGGATGCGATCCTCGTAGACGCCCTGGCTTTGCGAGTAGACGGTCACGGCGAAACCGTCCTGGGCGGCCAGCGCGACAGCCGCTTCCGGCTCCATGTAGCCGTGCTCGATGCGCTGGGTCTCGTAGCGGCCGCCGGTGACGTAAGCCGTTGCCGCGCGTGCGGCTTCCATGTCCCCGCGCTTGACGCGCGTGGTAGCCAGGATGTTGCCGGTGGCGTGGATCCTGGGCGCGTCCGGCTCCATGGCCGCGAAGGGATCGGTCAGCGGCTCCAGCACCTCGTACTCGACCGTGATCTTCTCCACAGCCATGCGCGCGGCCAGCGAGCTCTCGGCCACTACCAGCGCCAGCGCGTCACCGACGTAGCGCGTCTCCTCGCCCTCGGCCACGAACAACGGCCAGTCCTGCTTGATCAGGCCGACGCTGCGCACACCCGGCACGTCAGTCGCGGTGAAGATGCGCGCCACGCCAGCCACCTGCTCGGCCTGGGACACGTCGATCTTGAGCACCCTGGCCCGCGGGTGGTCGCTGAAGCGCAGCGCGCCGTGCAGCAGGCCGTCGAAGTGCAGGTCGTCCACATAAGGACGATGGCCCAAGACTGTGGCGAAGGAGTCGTATTTCGGATGGCGGTCGCCCACCCGTCCAGGGCTGCTGGGCTCCGGGATCTCCTCCTCGTTGCGGATGGCCTCGGCCGCGTATTCAATGGCGTCGACGATCTTCTTGTAGCCGGTGCAGCGGCACAGGTGGGGGGTCAAGGCCTTTTCAATCTCGTCGCGGCTGGGCTCGGCGTTGCGGTTGATCAGGCTGTTGGCCTGCATGACGATGCCGGGGATGCAGAAGCCGCACTGGATGCCGCCCTTGGCCACGAAGGCATGGGCAAAGACCTGCTGGCGGAACTCGTCCAGGCCCTCGGTGGTGACGACGTTGGCGCCGGCCACCTTCTTCATGGGCGTGACGCAGGACAGAACGGCCTTGCCGTTGAGGTCCACGGCGCAGCAGCCGCAGGCCGCCTGGGGCGCGCAACCATCTTTGGGGGAGATGATGCCCTCGTGCTCGCGAAGATAGGTCAGCAGGGGCAGGTCGGGGTCGCCGTCGAAGTCCTTCAGTACACCGTTGAGTTGGAATTGCATGGCAGCCCTCACACGAATTCAAGAACTGACTGCCCGGTGGAACGACTGCAGGCGTCGAATCGGGCCGATTCATTCGCCTCGCCAAGCACGCAGCCGTCGTCAGGTCCACGATTTCTGGCGTGACAGGTTGATGCATCGAGCTCAGGCTGGCGGTGCGCAGCTTCCGAGCCCAGGGTGTGCGGCGCCGGGTGCATGCCAGGAACTGCGTGCAGCGAAGCCGCGGAGGTCGGCGCTAGTGTACAATAGAACGAACTAACGCGCAAGCTGGCGCAAGACCCTTGGAGTTTCCGAAAACCCCAAGGGTCTGCGAGACGCTCAAATGCCGGTGATGCGTATCCCGGCGTTCTTGATCTTGTGGCGGATGTTGATGCCAATCAGCACCGCGGTCAGGCCCTCGGCCACACTGGCGTTTTGCAGCGGGCCGGCGTCGACGCCGCGCATGCCCGCGGCCGCGCACAGGTCGATCACCACCTGCTTGTCGGCCTTGTCATCGCCGCAGACCAGCACGTCGCAGTCCACGGTGTGATCAGGATCGGCCAGGTGGTGGGCCGAGATGTTCTGGAAGGCCGCCACGACACGCGCGCCCTCGCCAAGCTGCTGGCGGGCTTCTTCGGCGGCTGACAGCCCGCTGGGCGGTCGCCACACCCGCGCCGCCTTCTCGCCCAGCGGCACCACCACGGTCAGCAGCAGCTTGCCGGCCAGGGCAGCCTCCAGCCCGGCCAGCGTGCGCTCCTGGCCGCCGTAGGGCACGGAGAGCACCGCCACGTCTGCCCCATCCAGGGCCGACAGGTTGTCCATGCCGCTGATGTTAGCCGCAGCCGCGGGCGCTCGCCCTTGCAGCTCAGCCGCCACCTGTTGGCCCTTCTCCATCTGCCGCGAGCCGATGATCACCTGATGGCCGGCCTGCGCCCAGCGCAGCCCCAGCCCGCTGCCTTCCGGCCCGGTGCCGCCGAGGATTGCGATTTTCATAGCAACCCAACCTTCGCATTGAACGCCTCGATCAACTGATCGATCTCGTCCGCCATAGCCGGGATGCTGGTCCAGTAGTCGTCGTCGTACCACTGGGCCTGGATCTCTTCGTAGCTGCGGCCTTGCTGCTCGACCCAGGTGTAGTACTTCAGGTTGTGGATGCGCTTGCGGTCCTCGTAGGACAGCTCCAGCAGGTTGTCGGTGCGCTCGCCCAGCAGGTAGCGCTGGTAGGCCACGGCGGCCTCGATCTGGCCGAAGGGGCCCTCGGCCTCCTCCAGCTCGCCCAGCCGGCTGCGGTAGAGGTCCATAGAGTCGGTGGCCAGGGTGGCGACCACGTCGTTCTCGGTCAACTCGTAGTACTTGGCGAACTTGATGGCCGAGAGCAGGTTGGCGATGCCGGAGATACCCAGCAGCGGCAACTGGCAGACCAACTCGGTGGGCACGCCCTGCTGCACCAGGTAATCGGAGCCGGCCGGCTCGTTGAACAGCCGGATCAGGGCCATGGTCGCCGCGTCGTCGATGGCCACCACCATGTCGGTGTTCTTGACGTTGTGGATCCAGGGCACGTGCTTGTCGCCGATGCCCTCGATGCGGTGCGCGCCGAAGCCGTTGAGCAACAGGGTCGGGCACTGCAAGGCCTCGCTGGCCACGATCTTGCTGTGCGGGAACTGCTTCTTCAGGTAATCGCCGCAGGCGATGGTGCCGGCCGAGCCGGTGGTCAGGGCCACGCCACGGTAGCGGTCGTTGGGTCCCATGACCTCATGCAGCGCTTCCTCGATGGCCGGGCCAGTGACCTCGTGGTGCCACAGGTAGTTGCCAAACTCCTCGAACTGGTTGAAGATCATCAGGTCCTGGCCGGAGCGGCGCAGTTCCCAGCACTTGTCGAAGATCTCCTTGACGTTGCTCTCGGAGCCAGGGGTCTTGATGGTCTCGCCGGCCACGCTGGCCAGCCAGTCGAAGCGCTCCTGGCTCATTCCTTCGGGCAGGATGGCGATGGACTCGCAGGCCAGCAGGTTGGAGTCGTAGGCGCCACCGCGGCAGTAGTTGCCGGTGCTGGGCCAGACCGCCTTCTGGGTCGTCGGGTCGAACTGGCCGGTGACCAGCCGCGGCACGAGACAGCCAAAGGCCGCGCCGACCTTGTGCGCGCCGGTGGGGAACCACTTGCCGATCAGCAGCACAATGCGCGCCTTGACGCCGGTCAGCTCGGGCGGCAGCACCAGGTAGTTGACGCCGCCGAACTCGCCGCCCCTTTCCACCGGCTGGTTGTGCCAGGTGATGCGGAACAGATTCAGCGGGTTCAGGTCCCACAGGCCGACGTCGTCCAACTGGCGCTTGATGGTGTCCGGGATCAGCTCCGGGTGGCGCATCTGCTTGAAGGTGGGGATGATAATGTTACGCTCGCGCGCCCGCTGCACGGTGCGTTCGAGGCGGTCTTCGTGGATGGTTAGGTCGATCATGGTTACCTCTCAGGTTGGGGGTGGCCGGAGAATACCACAGCGAATGAAGAACAGCGAATGACGGAGGTATCACAGCGAATGAAGAACAGCGAATGACGGAGGTATCACAGCGAATTGGTTACAGCGAATAGCGGAGGATACCTCTGGAAGACCGCGTGATGGACGTACGCCCTCCGACATTCGTTGTTCATCATTCGCTGTGGTATTATCGCCCCGCCATCACGCGCTGCAAGTCCGCCAGGCTCGGCTCGACGCGGTAGGGCCGCGTGCCGGCCTGCTCGACGGCGGTCATGGCGCTCTTGACGTCTTTCAGGCCGCTGCCGGTGTTGATCACGACGATACGGTCGTCGGGGTTGACGAGGCCCTGCTCGACGGCCTTGACCAGCCCGGCGTAGCCAGCCGCGCCGGCCGGCTCGGCAAAGACGCCGCTGCCGCGGGCCAGCACAGGAATCGCGGCCAGGATCTCGTCATCGCTGACCACGACGTAGGCGCCGCCGGTGTCCACGACGGCAGCCATGGCCTTGATGCGGTCTCTCGGCAGGCCGGCGCTGATGCTGTCGGCCACGGTGTGCGAGTCGATAGGCGCTTTTTCCAGCACACGCAGGCCGTGCAGCCCAGCCTGCCAGGCCTCGGCCATGAAGTTGCTGCCGGCCGCCTGCACGCCGTAGATGCGCGGCATCTTGTCGATCCAGCCCAGGGCGTAGAGGTCGCGCAGGCCCTTATGCACGCCGCCGATGATGCAGCCGTCGCCCACGCTGACGAAGATCGCGTCCGGCGCATGCCAGGC
The DNA here is from genome assembly GCA_964626845.1 of uncultured Anaerolinea sp. Lineage (GTDB taxonomy): Bacteria > Chloroflexota > Anaerolineae > JAAEKA01 > JAAEKA01 > JAAEKA01. The sequence goes on along the minus strand of CAZVGR010000009.1, from coordinate 21,871 downwards.
GAGCTGCTCGCAAATCTCGAAGCTGACCGTCTTCTTGCCCTCGGACATGTAGGGGTTGAAGCCGGTATTGCGGTTGTACCAGCCGTAGGTCTCGGCAGCCTGCAGGCAGAGGTCGAAGGCGTCATCGTAGGTGCCATGCACCAGCATCACCGTGGAGCCGAAGGTGAGCAGTTGGGCAATCTTGGCCGGCGGCGCGGTCTCGGGCACAAAGATGACGTTGGGCTGCTGCACGCTGGCGCAGATCCCGCTCAGCGCGGCCGCCGCGTTGCCGGTGCTGGCCGTGGTGATGATCTCAGCGCCCTTCTCCTGCGCCTTGACCACGGCGATAGTGCTGGCGCGATCCTTGAAGGAGGCCGTGGCCTGCCGGCCGTCGTCCTTGATCCACAGGTGCTTGAGACCCAACGACGCGGCCAGCCGCGGCGCTTCGTACAGCGGCGTCCAACCCACCGCCAGCGGCGGCACAGGCGAGTCCGGCTCGATGGGCAGCAACGGCTTGTAGCGCCAGATCGAGTAGTCAGGATTCTCCGCCAGCGTCGCCGGGCTGAAGCTCAGGCTGATCAACCCGTAGTCGTACTGCACGTCCAGGATACCCTCGTACCCATGGTCAGGACAGACGTACTCGACCTCGTGGGGCTGGTATTCCTTGCCGCAGATCAGGCATTTGAGGGAGGTGATGTGGTTCATGGTTTGGTCGGGGAGACAGGCATACAGGTAGACAACTAAACAAGTACACAAGGAGCGTGTGCGATGACGGCTCCGTTTCCTTGTCTACTTGTCTACTTGTTTACTTGTCTACTTCTCATTCACAATCCACGTCCCTGTCTTGCCCGCCAGCGCATCCACCATGTGGGGCGGGTCGGTGATCAGGGCCTGGCCGTGGGGGTTGGCCTCCAGGAAGGCGATGATGGCCTCGATCTTGGGTCCCATGCTGCCGGAGAGGAAGTGGCCCTCGGCGTAGTACTGCTTGGCCTCGCTGAGGGTCATCCGGTCCAGCCATTGCTGGTTGGGCTTGTTAAAGTTGATGGCCACCTTCTCGACAGCGGTGCTGATCAGCAGCAGATCGACCTGCAGGTCGGCCGCGAGCAGCGCGCTGGCGCGATCCTTGTCGATCACGGCGAAGACGCCCTTGAGCATGCCGTTCTCGTCCTCGATCACCGGGATGCCGCCGCCGCCCACGCCGACCACGATGAAGCCGGCGTCGATCAGGGTCTTGATGGCCTCGCGTTCGACGATCCTAAGGGGCTGGGGCGAGGCGATCATCCTGCGCCAGCCGCGGCCGGCATCTTCGCGCACCATCCAGCCTTCCTTCTCGAACTGGCGCGCCACGTCTTCGGTGGTGAAGCCGCCGATGCCCTTGGTGGGGTTGGTGAAGCCGGGGTCGTCACCGTCCACCACCACCTGCGTCACCACGGCCGCCACGCTGCGCTGAATGCCGCGCTGCGTGAACTCATTGTCCAGCGCGCGCGAGATCATGTAGCCAATCGATCCCTGCGTGTCGGCGCCGATCACGTCCAGCGGGGTCTGGTGTACCTCGCCGGCCGCCAGCTCGTTGCGGCGCAGGATGAAGCCGACCTGCGGGCCGTTGCCATGTGTGATGATCACGTTCCAGCCCTGGACGATCATGTCGGCGATGTGCTTGCACGTCTGCTCGACGGCCCCGACCTGCGAGGCCACGTCTTCGTGCTTTTTGTCCAGGATCAGGGCGTTGCCGCCGACGGCGACGACGGCGGTTTTGGGGGAGTTGTTAGTCATGCGAAGTCTCCTACATCGTCAACGCCATCACAGCCTTCTGCGCATGCAGGCGGTTTTCGGCTTCGTCGTAGACCACCGACTGCGGGCCGTCCATGACGCCGTCGGTGACTTCGATGTTGCGGTCGGCCGGCAGCGGGTGCATGTAGATCGCGTCGGGCTTGGCCAGCGCCATCTTGCGCTCGTCGGTGATCCAGTGCTCGTACTTCTTGATGATCTCAGCGCCCGCAGCAGCGTCGGGCGTATGCACCATCGCGCCCCAGGACTTGGCGTAGATGATGTCAGCGTCCTTGAAGGCTTCCTCCATGTCGTCGGTCACGTCGAAGCCGGCGCCAAACTTGCGCGCCTGCTCCTGGGCCATCTCCATGATCTCCGGCATCAGCTTGAACTCCGGCGGATGGGCCAGCACCACGTCCAGGCCGAAGCGGGGCATCTGCAAGACCAGCGACTGCGGCACCGACATGGGCTTCTGATAAGAAGCGGCATAGGCCCACGACACCACCATCTTCTTGCGGCGCAGGTCGCGACCCTTCTTCTCGACGATGGTCATCAGGTCGGCCAGGCACTGGAAGGGGTGGTAGATGTCGCACTGCATGTTGAGCACCGGCACGCGCGAGGCTTTGGCGACGCCGTTCAGGTAGCCATTGCCCACGCCCCAGTCCACGTGGCGGATGGCAATGCCGTCGAAGTAGCGGCCGAAGATCTCGCCGATCTCCTTGGGCGTATCGCCGTGGGAGATTTGCGTGGTGCGGGACTCGATGAAAGCGCCGTGGCCGCCGAGCTGGGCAATGCCGGCCTCGAAGGAGCCGCGCGTGCGGGTGCTGCTGAAGAAGAACAGCATGGCCAGCACCTTGTCGCGCAGATAGGCGTGCGGCTCGTTCAGCGCACGCTTGCGCTTCAGATCAAATGCCACGTCGAGAATGGTCTCGACCTCTTCCTTGCTGAAATCCAGGTCGCCGATCAGGTCGCGACCGTGAAGGTAGGTTTGCATGGTGGGACCTCGTAAATTGGTACAGTGGTAAATTGGTAGATTGGTCGGGGCTCGGTGGAGTGGTTAGTACCTCGTAAACAAAGTTGTTGAGGTGCCCGGCACTTGACACGAGCCTCTGATCATGTGCGAATCGTCGCCAAAGTGCCGGGCACCGATACGCAGTTACTTTGTTTACGGTGTAGTTAGTCTTGGACAGATTGGTAGATTGGTAGATTGGTAATTGGTAGATCGGTCGGGTCTCGAGTCACCTGGGACGCTGCAGACCCGACCACTTTACCAATCTACCAATCTACCAGTGTACCAACCTACTCCATGGCCCCTAACACCAACGCCAGCAGCGTCATGCGCATGACCACGCCCTGGAAGGCTTCCTGCCAGTAGCGGGACCACTTGGTGATGTCCACGTCGGCCGGGATCTCGTCCATGCGCGGCAGCGAGTGCAGCAGGATGGCGTCGGACTTGGCCTTGGTCTCCAGCAGCTCGCGGGTGATCTTGTAGGCAGCCGGGGTCAGACTCTTGTCGGTGGCGGCCTCCTGACGGGCCTGGGTGTAGTCCGGCTGGATCACCGGCTCGACCAGGATCACGTCGGCGTCGGCGATGGCCTGCTCCACGTGCTCAGCCTCTTTGAAGTTCAACGAGAACTGGCGGAAATCGGCCTTGTACTCCTCCGGCATGGCCATGTCGGGCGAGCCGGGGAAAAGCGCGTCGGCGGTGGGGCCGACGAAGGTGATCGGGCAGTCGAACTGGCTCAGCGCATGGCCCAGCGAGTGCATGGTGCGCATGCGCATGTCGCCGATGGCCAGCCAGCGCAGGCCGTCGATGCGGCCCTTCTCGCGCAGCACGGTATAGAGGTCGGTCAGGATCTGGGTCGGGTGCTCGCCCCAGCCGTCGCCGCCGTTGATGATCGGCACGCTGGACCACTTGGCGGCCTCGTGCGGCGCGCCCTTCTGGAAGTGGCGCATCACGATCACGTCGCCGTAGAACTCCAGCATCTTGACCGTGTCCTTGATCGACTCCTGGTACCAGTCGCCGGCGCGCGTCATCTTGGCGTCGGAGAAGCCGGTGACGTGGCCGCCCAGACGGTGCATGGCGGCCTCGTGGGCCAGGCGGGTGCGGGTCGACGGCTGGTAGAAAGCTGTCACCAGCGTCTTCTCTTTGAGCATGTCCACGTTGCGGCGGCCGCGGGCGATGACTTCCATCTTCTGAGCGACGTCGAAGATGTGGAAGAACTCGTTGCGTTCGAACTCCTTGAGGGACAGAATGTCCCGGCCTGCAAAACTGCGCATGATTGGTCTCCTTGGTTTTGTGATACTGGGCTGAATACAGCCGGCGGAATAGATGGCGAATAGTTGTCAGTCTGGCCGTCGCCTTCCTGGATCACTCCCAGGCCTGGGCCAAGCGCAGACGAATAATCTTATCGTTGCAGAAAGCAGTGGATTGAAAGATGGGCTGGTTGACCTTGTCGTAGAACACCTGGCTCAACTGCAACAGCGGGTGAACCTCGCCCAAGCCCAGCACAGCGCACGTCGCCTCATCCGGCAGCATCGCCTCGATGTCGAAGATGACGTAGGCGATCTCGCTGCGATAGTAGCGATGAACGAACTCACTGAGGGGCAAAGAGCCATCGCACTCTTCTACAGGCACCAGCAACATCGGCAGCGGCACAATGCTGTGAGTCAAAATCGCCGGGATGTCGTCGGCGTAGAACAGGCGCGTTAAGAGCATCACCGGCTCGCCCTCGGCCAGATTTAACGCTTGTGCCTCCCGAGCGTCGGCCAGGCGCACCCTCTGATCTAACAGGCGAATGTGCGGGGTATGACCACTGTGGTCGATCAGGCGAGCAAAGCTCCACAGTCCGCCCATGCGCGTGGGGATGTTCTCGATATGGGCGTTGACGTAGGTGCCGTCGCCTTGCTTGCGCAACACCAACCCCTCGGCAGCCAGGCGGCTCAGGGCGCTGCGAATCGAAGCCCGGCTGACCCCCAGCTCATCGGCCAGGTCGCTTTCAGAGGGCAGGCGACTGCCAGGCGGATAGACCTGGGTCCTGATTCGCTCGGAGAGGATGGCCGTGGCTTGGCTGGCTACGGAACGGCTTCGTTCCACCATCATAGTTGGCGCTGCTTTCGCGGGTATGGTGTTGGGCCTCGCCTGGCATAATGTGCTGCGGGGTCTGCGGCGGGGTGATGCTGCCAGGATTGGGCCGATAGAGCAGACGGCAATCGTCTGACCTTTTAATAGATTAGCACGATTTGTCACGATTGTCAAGAGACTTTTCTTAAAACATAGGGCAATCATTTGCTTGCCCGGCAATTTCGTAGATAATGGGTGTTATGGTCGTGCAATGACGCACAGGCTGCTCGCTAGCAACCACTGGCTCTGCGCGCCGGTGGTTTTCATTTTCATCCAGGAGTGTAGTCCCATGGCCCGAAGAACGCCCGAACCAGACAAGACCTACATCAGCAACCCTCCCGGCTCCTCAGCCGAGGCCGAGTCCAATCCTTTTTTGATCGCACAACGCCAGCTTGACGAGGCGGCCGAACGCCTCGAGCTGGACGATGCGACCCATCAGATGCTGCGCTGGCCCATGCGCGAGATGCAGTTCACCATCCCGGTCAAGATGGATGATGGCAAGACCGCGATCTTCCATGGCTATCGGGTGCAATATAACGACGCCCGCGGGCCGGCCAAGGGCGGCCTGCGTTTCCACCCCCACGAGACGATGGACACCGTGCGCGCCTTGTCAGCCTGGATGACCTGGAAGACAGCCGTGGTCGACATCCCTCTGGGCGGCGGCAAGGGGGGCGTGACCTGTTCGCCCGAGCGCCTGTCGAGCAGCGAGAAGGAGCGTCTCAGCCGCGGCTACATGCGCCGCGTGGCCCACTTCATCGGAGCCGATATCGACGTGCCTGCGCCCGACGTCTATACCGATCCCCAGGTGATGGCCTGGATGCTGGACGAGTATGAGACCATCCACGGCCGGCGCGTGCCTGGAGTTATTACTGGCAAGCCGCTGGCGCTGGGCGGCTCAGCTGGGCGGCCCGAAGCCACCGGCCTGGGCGTGGTAGTCACCATTCGCGAAGCGCTCAAGGCGCTGGGCATCGAGTCCAACCAGACCACAGCCTCCTTGCAGGGCTTCGGCAACGTGGGCCAAGCCGCAGCCATGCATTACGTGCAGCGCTTGGGCGGCAAGTTACTGTGCGTCTCGTGCTGGGATCACGTCGATAAAACCGCCTACACCTTCTTCAAGGACGACGGCATCGATCCCCTCTTTCTGCGCAGCATCACCGACTCCATGGGCACCGTCAACAAGGACAAGGCGGTGCAGGCTGGCTACGAGGTGCGCGACGGCAACGCCTGGCGCTCGGCTGACGTGGATGTGCTTATCCCCGCCGCGCTGGAGAACATGATTACCGGCCACACGGTCGATGAGATTTCACCGCGTGTCAAGGTGCTGGCCGAGGCAGCCAACGGCCCCACCACCCCTGAGGCAGACGTGGCGCTGTTCGAGCGCGGCGTGTTTGTCATCCCCGACTTCCTTTGCAACGCCGGCGGCGTCACCGTCAGCTATTTCGAGCAGGTACAGAACGCCTATAACTTCTACTGGCCAGAAGATGAAGTGCATCACCGCCTGGACCAGAAGATGACCAGCGCCTTCGGCAGCGTGTACAACATGGCCCAGCGCATGAAGGTCCACAACCGGCTGGCAGCCTATCTGGTCAGTGTGGAACGGGTGGCGCGAGCCATGAAGTTACGAGGTTGGGTTTAGTCGCCTGGTTCTCAGCAGGTTAATCGGTGTCCCTCCCTCCCATCCTCTTCCTCACCCCTGACCCGCCCGGCGCCATCTGGCAGGACAAGCCGCAGATCGCGCGACGGTTGGCGCGGGCGACGACGGTGCTCTACGTGGGCGAGGAGCCGTATCTGCGCGACTGGCCGGGTCTGGCCGGCGTCGCCCAGCCGCCGTTGCGTCACATCGCCGACGGCCTCTACACCTTTCACTGGTCGCCGCTGGCCCCCGTCACCGGCGCGCCCGTCCTCGGCCCCTTCACCGCCGCCCTGCGCCGCCGCCGCCTCCAGTCCGCCCTGCGCGCCATCTCGCCTCCCCAATTAACAATTCCCCATTCACCCATTCCCCAATTAACAATTGACAATTCCCAATTGCCAATTGACAATTCCTCCCCCATTCTCTGGCTCTTCCGCCCCGGCCAGCAACACTGGATCGACCAGCTTCACCCCCGCCTGGTCATCTACCACGTGGTGGACGAGTACAGCGCCTACCCCAACCTGACGCACGCCCAGGCCCAGCGCCAGCGCGACCTGGACCGCCAGCTCACCGACCGCGCCGACCTGGTCTTCTGCACCGCGCAGAGCCTCGTCGACGCGCGCCTGCCACTGAACCCTGACACGCATTACATGCCTAACGCCGTCGACTACGACACCTTCCAAAGCGCGCTAGCCCAGTCACCCAGTCACCCAGTCGCCCAGTCACCTGGTCACCCAGTCCTGGGGGTGGTGGGCGGCATCAATGCTAAGGTGGACCTGGCCTTGCTGGCTGAGGCGGCGGCGCGGCGGCCAGACTGGCGCATCGAGCTGGTTGGCCCGCTGAGCTACGGCCTGGACGAGGGCGAGGTGGCGCGGCTGCGAGCATTGCCCAACGTGCGCTTTGCCGGCGCAGTGCTGCCGGACGAAGTGCCGGCCATCATGGCCGGCTGCGATGTGGGACTGATCCCGTACAAGCTCAACGAGCAGACCCGCCACGTCAACCCGCTCAAGGTCTACGAGTACCTGGCGGCCGGCCGGCCGGTGGTGGGCACAGCGCTGCCAGAGCTGGCCCAGTTCGAGCCGTTGGTGCGGCTGGCCGGGGATGTGGATGGATTTGTGGCGGCTGTGGAGGCTGCGCTGGTAGAGGCCGATGCGCCGCAGGCTGTGGCCGCGCGGCTGGCGGTGGCGGCGGCCAACACATGGGATGCGCGGGTGGAGCGGATGCTGGTGTTGATCGCGGATGCGTTGCGCAGGATGGATGTAACGACACATACGGAAGCTGCATCTAGTGGGTGATATGATCGCATAGCTTGAAGCTGTGCTGCTGGAAACCTACTGATTGAGGAGAAACTATGAGTCGTTTGCATCACCGTATGTTTATTGTTCTGGGCCTGTTGCTGGTAGTCGCGCTTGCCGCAACAGGCTGTGGCGCGCCGGCCAGCCCGGCGGCCGCGCCAGCCGCGGCCGCTCAGCAAGACGTGGCCGCGCTCAACTTGCCAATCAACATCGACGTTAAGACGGCCAACAGCCTGCGCGGCAACCCGGACGTGATCTTTATCGACGTGCGCGAGGACTTCGAGTTCAACGCCGGCCACATTCCCGAGGCCACGCTGATCCCCCTGGGCCAGCTTCCCAACCGGCTGAACGAGATCCCCAAGGACAAGACGGTGGTGGCGGTTTGCCGCAGTGATAACCGCAGCGGCCAAGCCACCCAACTGCTGCGCCAGGCCGGCTTCGATGTCCACAACATGCGCGGCGGCATGATCGCCTGGGAACAGGCCGGTCTGGATATCAAACGCTAAACCAGGCACAAGCCGAAAAACAGCAAAGGCCGGGCAGTCTTACTCAGAACTGCCCGGCCTTTTTGTTCGGGTCAAGCGAGACTTGGCAAGTCTCCGCATTCGCAGTATTCGTTCAATTTCTGGCAGAAACGCAACGCCTTCAGCGCCTGCTACGACTTCAGGATATCCTCAGCTTTTTCCACGGCGTCGGCAGCCTGGTCTTGCATCGCATCCACAGCCTGGGCTGCCGTGGCCTGCACGGCGTCCGCCGTCTCGTCCGCCTGCTCCTGAACCTGCTCGACTATGTCCTCGGCTGCAGCGTTGGCCTGCCGGGCTGCGCCTTCCAGATCGGCCTGCCAGTATTGCGGGCCGGTTCCTGTCGCCTGCTGCCAGCCGGTCTCAGCGGTCTGCTGCCAGCCAGCGGCTGTATCGTCGGCATGGTGCAGCAAATCGCCGGCCATTTCCTCGGCGCGCGTCTTAAGCCTGGCGCCTTGGCCTTTGATCTGTGCAATGGTCTCCTGGCCAGAGCGCGGGGTCTTCAACAGCGTGTAAGCTGTTGCTGCGATGGCGCCAGCCAGGAAACCCCAGACAAAGGCGCCGGAACTTTTCTCTTTGCTCATAGTGAATATCTCTCCTAAGATCCGGGGGGATTGGCAGCGCCGCTGGCTGAGCCGGCGTTGTTGCCTGGGCCTGTATCCTGACCTGCGCGTTCCCATGGCGGAGGCGGTGGGGACTGCGGTCTGGCGCCCTGACCCGTTACGTCCTGCGCCCCGCGCATCAGGCTATCGATGACGAAGCGCAGCGACCCCTTGACGCGCGCCGTCTTGGCGGAGGCGTCGATAATCGGATTGCTGATCTCGTCCGTGACAAAGCTGGCCGTGCCGCGCACCGTGCTACTGGTCTGCTGCAGGCTTTCCAGCACTGGCTTCAGCTCGAACAGCAAAAAGTCGATCAGGCGGATGATCTGCCACAGCATAACGATCAGGAAAACGTTCATCACCAACACCACCAACGCCAGGACGATGATCGAGATGTTGGTGGCCACCTCGGCAAAGACGGGGTGCGTGAACATGTACCACAGCACAAACGCCAGAAAAGCTGTGGATACGACGATGAACACGGCGATCGCTATCTTACGTTTGGTGGTCAGTTGGTTCGCTAACATAACAAGCTCGCTCTCTGAGTGAAAGGCTAAATGTGGTTCCAATTGTAACACAGAATGCAACGGGTGGCAACGCTGGAAATAGCCGTGAAAATATGATCTAGATCATTGACTTGTTGTCCAAACCGTGGTATAAACTGCCAGCGATTGCTCAGAACCAACTTTTGCTGCGACGATGCAGCTAAACACCACTGCGCCAAGATCGGCGCCACACACGGAAAGGACCAGGGGCTTACCATAATGAAACAAGACAAGATCCAAATGGAGCGAGAAAAGCTGGAAGCAGAGCGCGCTGCCATTGTCGACGATATCGAGCATCTCAAGGAATGGCTGCAGGGCGAGGTCGATGTGGACGCCGACGAGGGCGACCCTGACCTGGCTGAGCGTGAGAAGAACCTGGCGCTGCTGACCGTCATGGAGCGCAAGCTCGAATCGGTCAACATGGCGCTGCGCGCTATCGACAAAGGCATGTACGGCATCTGCGAACGCTGCGGCCAGCCCATCGATCCGGCCCGGTTAGAAGTTCGGCCGGACGCCACCCTCTGCCTGGACTGCCAGCGAGAGGTCGAACGCATCGCCAAGAAGGCTGCGCTGCGCTACATGGAAGAGTGACCGGAGGCTCACCCGTGCCTGATGTCCACGTCTCAAATCATCCGCTGATCCGGCACAAGCTGACTCTGCTGCGCGACAAGCGCACCGAGCCGAAAAAGTTCCGCGAGCTGGTGCGCGAGATCGCTATCCTGCTGGCTTATGAGGCGACAGCCGACCTGGCCGCAGAGCCAACCGAAGTTGCCACTCCGCTGGCCACGGCCCAGGGATCAGTGCTGCGTGAGCACATCGGCCTGGTGCCAATCCTGCGCGCTGGCCTGGGCATGGTCGAAGGCATCTGGGAGATGATGCCTTCGGCCGAGGTCTGGCACATCGGTCTCTACCGCGACGAGCGCACCCTGCGACCGGTGGAATATTACAACAAGCTGCCAGTGGCGCCCACGGTGCAGGTCTGCCTGATCCTTGATCCTATGCTGGCCACTGGCGGCTCGGCCGTGGCCACGGTGGACGTGCTCAAGCGCTGGGGCGCCCAACGCGTCAAGTTTGTGGGCCTGATCGCAGCGCCGGAGGGCATCCAACGGCTGAGCAGCGCCCACCCCGACGTGCCGATCCACCTGGCGGCTGTCGACGAACATCTCAACGACATCGGCTACATCGTACCTGGCCTGGGCGACGCCGGCGATCGCCAGTTCGGCACAGGCTGAGTACTTGGGCGGGAAATGCAACGCCAAAAATGACCCATTTGGGTACTATCCACGGGGGGGGCTCTTTGTTATCATGAGTGCATACAGGCAGCGCAGCCGCGCTGCCTGGCGCTGTGTCCCGCATGGACTCAGCCCGCCATACCGTTTATCGGAGGTAATGTGCTCATGTCTCGTAGAATGGTTCGACCGCTGGTCATCTCGCTGCTCGTCACCGTGCTCTTTGCCATGGCGACCGGCATGGCTTCGGCCCAGGCTGAGCCACCCAGCACTGAATTCTTGGGCAACGCCATTAACGTGTTGTGGGTGCTGCTGGCCGGCTTCCTGGTCTTCTTCATGCAGGCTGGCTTTGCCATGGTCGAGGGCGGCATGTGCCGGGCTAAGAACGTCGGCAACCTGATGCTGAAGAACCTGATGGACTTCAGCACTGGCAGCGTCCTCTTCTTCGCCATCGGTTACGGCATCATGTTTGGCGCCGACCGGGCCGGCCTGATCGGAACCGACAACTTCTTCCTTTCCAGCTTCACCTATACCGACGAGAGCTCTTTTAACTGGGCCTTTTTCATGTACCAGTTGATGTTCGCCGCCACCGCCGCCACCATCGTCTCTGGCGCAGTGGCTGAGCGGCTCAAGGTCTCCTCTTACCTGATCTACACGGTGGTTATCAGCGCCCTGATCTACCCCATCGTCGGCCACTGGATCTGGGGCGGCGGCTGGCTGGCCGAGGCTGGCATGATCGACTTCGCCGGCTCCACGGTGGTGCATAGCACGGGCGGCTGGGCGGCCCTGGCTGGGGCCATAGTGCTGGGCCCGCGCATCGGCAAGTTCAACAAGGACGGCAGCAGCAACGTCATCCCCGGCCACAACCTGGCCTTGGCCGCGCTGGGCGTCTTCATCCTCTGGTTTGGCTGGTTCGGCTTCAACCCCGGCAGCACCCTCAGCGGCCTCAACGGCGGCATCGGCTACATCGCCCTGACCACCAACCTGGCCGCAGCCTCGGCCGCCATCACGGCGCTGATCGTGCAGTGGATCCGCGGCAAGCGCCCCTCGGTGGAGATGGCCCTCAACGGCGCGCTGGCTGGCCTGGTGGGCATCACCGCTGGCTGCGCAGTGGTCACGCCGGCCGCTGCGCTGCTGATCGGCATCCTGTCCGGCGCGCTGGTGGTCTTCTTCCTCTGGTTTGTGGAGCGCAAGCTAAAGGTGGACGATCCAGTGGGCGCGGTGTCGGTGCATGCCGGCTGCGGCATCGTCGGCACGCTGATGGTTGGCCTGCTGGCCAGCCCGGAAGTCATGGCCTACACGCAGGTCACCTGGGGCCAAGCTGGCTTGTTCTACGGCGGCGGCACAGCGCAGCTGGCCGTGCAGGCTCTGGGCGTGGCCGCAGTGGGCGCCTTCGTCTTCATCACCAGCTTCATCCTGTTCAAGCTGATGGATGTAATTTACGGCATCCGCGTCTCGGCCAAGGAAGAGCTGGAGGGTCTGGATATTTCTGAACATGGCACCGTCGGCTATCCTGAGTTCGGCTCGGTGGTGCAGGCCATGCCAGCCGAGCGGCTAATGCCTGGCTCGCCGTCGTAGTGAACGGTGATACGGAAAGCGGTGACCACAGCAGGTGCCTTATGAGATTATCGATCTTCAAAAACGGTGACAATAATCTGACAACGCCTTATCTCATGGCGGTGTCGTTGGATGGCGAAGTAGCGCCACCGGATCTGAACTATCACGTGCCGATCTTCAAGGAAAACGGTCAGGTTAACCGCTACAATGTCGAGATCTGCGGTTTTCGCCTGGAGGCCGAAGCGCCTGAAGACCTGTATAAACCCACGGCGCAGTTGCTCAACGGGCTGATTAACCTGGCCCGCCTGCCAACCTACATCTTCGCCGCCGGCAACTCGATGCTGATCTACCCCGTCTATACCGACGGCGACGAGGTGTTCGCCACCACGCCCGGCGGGCCGGTCTTCCGCCACGTGGAACTGGCCAAGGTGCGCGCTTATCTGAGCGACTACCTGCACACTATGGAGGAATTGGGCACACCGGGCGCGACGGAAACCCTGCACGTGCGCGGTATCGACGGCAACACGCTAGGCTTGCTGCGCCCTGTCTTCTATCTGAAAAAGCGCGTACAGGGCGAGACCGACTTCTGGGCGCCCGTGTTTAAGACGCCCGACGGACGCAGCGTTTATACCTACGCCGCCAGCGCTCTGCGCAGCGTCCCGGTCGCTGCCGGTCGTGAGGTGATGGACTTGCAGGCCGTTGTTGCCCATGCCCTAATCGCCGACAACCGCTTGCAAGATGCGCTGGATTTGCGGCCTGACCGGCTGTTCCCTGCCAACTGGGCCGAGCTGCGGCCTTATCTCACGCCGCAGCCCTACAAGTTGCGCTACCTGACCCCGGATCGGGCTGATCTGCTGACGCTGCCGCTCTATCGCTACGGCAAAAGCTATCTGGCCGCCGAACACCGTGTGGTCGAGGATCGCTATAACCTCTACCTGGGCGAGGACCCGGTAGACATTCGCCGTCGTGTCGCCGCTGATCTGCTGCGGCGCAAGTTAATCGGCTCAGCCGCCGAGGTTGAGCTGCTGGATGAGTGATCGGCGCCTTCCTGGCGCAGCACATACACACCACCACATTACATGACGTAAGAAGGAGATCGTACCCATGGCAACACCAACCGACGTTATGAAGATGATCAAGGACAAAGACCTGAAGATCGTCGACGTCAAGTTCACCGACCTGTTCGGCGAATGGCAGCACTTCTCGATGCCTGTGGAGGAGTTCTCGGCCGAGACCGCCTTCGAGGATGGCATGGGCTTCGACGGCTCATCGATCCGCGGCTTCCAGAGCATCGAGTCCAGCGACATGGTCCTGCTGGCTGACCCCGACTCGGCCATGATCGACCCGGTGTGCGAGATGCCCACCCTCAGCCTGACCTGCGATGTATACGACCCGATCACGCGCGCCCCCTACAGCCGTGATCCGCGCTATATCGCCAAGAAGTCGGTCGAGTACCTGAAGAGCACCGGCATCGCCGACACGGTTTACATCGGACCCGAGGCCGAGTTCTTCATCTTCGACAAGGTGATGTTCTCGGCTGGCGAGTACTCTTCAGCCTACGAGATCGACAGCGTCGAAGGCCCCTGGAACAACGGCATCTTTGGCTTCGGTCACTCGGTGCCCCACAAGCGCGGCTATTTCCCCGTGCCGCCGCTGGACACCTTGCAGGACCTGCGCTCCGAGATGGTGCGCACCATGATCGCCTCTGGCGTCGACATCGAGATTCACCACCACGAGGTGGGCACGGCCGGCCAGTGCGAGATCGACATGAAGTACAAGCCGCTGGTGCGCATGGCCGATCAGGTGCAGATCTACAAGTACATCGTCAAGAACGTGGCCCAGAAGGCCGGCAAGACCGCCACCTTCATGCCCAAGCCAATCTACGCCGACAACGGTTCTGGCATGCACACTCACCAGAGTCTGTGGAAGGACGGCCAGCCGCTCTTTGCGGGCGACCGCTACGCGGGCCTGAGCCAGATGGCGTTGTGGTATATCGGCGGCCTGTTGAAGCACATCAACGCGCTGCTGGCCATCTGCGCACCGACCACCAATTCCTACCGCCGCCTGGTGCCAGGCTACGAAGCACCTGTGGTGGTGGCCTACTCCGCCCGCAACCGCTCCGCCGCCTGCCGCATCCCCATGTATTCCCAGTCGCCCAAGGCCAAGCGCGTCGAGTTCCGCTGTCCTGACCCGGCCGCCAACCCCTACCTGGCCTTCGCCGCCTGTCTGATGGCCGGCCTGGACGGCATCAAGAACCAGATCGACCCCGGCGATCCGGCCGAGGTGGACCTGTTCGATGCTGAGCACATGGGCAGGGTCAAGACCACCGTCGGCAAGCTCAACGAAGCTTTGGATGCGCTGGCTGCCGACCACGACTTCCTGCTGGAGGGCGGCGTCTTCACCCCCGACGTGCTGGAGGCCTTCGCCAAGTACAAGTGGGAGACCGAGGTCGGTCCCGTGGCCCTGCGGCCGCATCCGTATGAGTTCTTGCTGTATTACAATGCCTAGGAGTTGCAGGTGACAGGTTGCAAGTTGCAAGTTGCAAGTTGCAAGTGGCGAATGGCGCAGACGTGCAACCTGCAACCTGCAACCTGCAACTTCTCCCACCTTACCCCCGGCGCGCCCGGGTTGAGCCTCACCGCCCAGCCCGGACCCGCCTGGTGGGTCTGGTGTAGTGTGTGGGTGTGTGGCGCGTGAGGTGGCTCTGTCCGCCTCACGCGTCGCATTTCGAGGGTTGAGTAGCGGATTAAGGGCGCACAAACTGCATGAGGGCGCACAACGCCAGCGTATCGAAACCCGGAGGTCTCGCTACGGCCCTGCGGGACGCCTACTCGACCAGCGAACCGGCGCGCGAACTTGTTACAAGGGGAGGCTTGCGGTACAATGCCGCTCTATGACGACTTTCGACCTGTGTGTTGCCTGGAACTGGCCGCATGACGCCGGATTTGTGGGACTCCTGGAGCAGGCGTGCCGCGAGCGGGGCCTCTCGGTGCTGCACGTCACGCCGGAAAACCTGGAGTGGGCCCACCAGGCGCTGCTGGCTGGGGAGCTGAGCTTTCATACCTTCATGAACCGGGCGGCCGACACCGACCCAGCCTTCCTCAAGCTCATCGACTGGGCGCGGCTAAACGGCGTTTTTCGCATCAACCCCCACGAGCGGGAGACCTACACGGCCGACAAGGCCACCATGCACCTGGAGTTGATCGCCAACGGCCTCAACACGCCCTACAGCATCATTCTGTCCCCCTACGACGAGCAGCCGGAGCTGCCGCATGACCTCGATTTGAGCCCGCTGGGCCCGGCTTTTGCCATCAAACCAGCCAACGGCGGCGGCGGCGAGGGGGTCATCGTCGAGGCCACGTCGGCCGAACAGGTGGCCCACGCTCGCCAGCAGTTCCCCCACGACAAATACCTGCTGCAAGCTTACGTCACGCCGGCCGAGATCGACGGACACCCCGCCTGGTTCCGCGTGATCTACTGCCTGGGCGAGATTTACGCCAACTGGTGGCCGCCCAAGACCCACATCTTCCGTCCTGTCGCCTCCGATGAGGTCATCGCGCTGCGCTTGGGTGAGCTGTACGACATGGCCGTGCGCATCGCCGACGTCTCGCACCTGCATCTTTTTTCGACCGAGATTGCCCTGACCCCCGACGGCCAGTTTCTGGCCGTAGATTACGTCAACGACCAGATCGACTTGCGCTTGCAGTCGCAGGCCCAGGATGGCGTGCCCGATGCCATCGTGCAGGACATCTGCCGCCGCCTCGCCGAGTTAGTCTGGCAGAAAACCAACGCCCAACGAGGAGCACCATCTATGACCAGCGACCGCCTGCCCAGCCGCAGCGAGATCGACTCGCAGTACACGTGGAACGCCGAGAGCGTCTTTCTTTCGATTGAGGCCTGGGAAGCCGAGTATGCCAGCCTGGCAGCCGAGTTGCCAGGCCTGCGCCGCTTTCAAGGCCGGCTGGCCGAAGGGCCGGCCACAGTGCTGGAGGTGCGCACGGCCATCGAGACCGCCGAGCAGCGGCTGTGGCGGCTGGCGGTCTATTGCGGCATGGACTCGGCTGTGGACACCACCAACCAGGCCGCTACCGAGCGCGAGGGCCGCGTGCAGGGGCTGGTGGGCCAGTTCCTGGCCGCCACCGGCTATGTGCAGCCCGAGCTGCTGGCCATCGGCCCCGCAACTCTGCGCCAGTGGACGGCCGAGGAGCCGCTCCTGGCGATCTACGAACACTACTTCGACGACCTGTGCCGGCGCTCGGACCATGTGCGCTCGGCCGAGGTGGAGGAATTGCTGGGGCTGGCGGCCGATCCCTTTGCTGGCGCTTACAGTTCCTGGCAGATGCTGACCAACGCCGATATGCAGTTCCAGCCGGCCGTGGCCGTGGACGGCGCCGAGCTATCGCTGGGCCAGAGCACCTACGACGCCCTGCTGGTCCATCCCGACCGGGAGGTGCGGCGCACGGCCTACGAGCGCTACACCGACCAGTACCTGGCCCACAAGAACACCCTGGCCAGCAACCTGCTTACCTCGGTCAAGCAGAACGTTTTGCAGATGCGGGCGCGGCGCTATGACTCCACGCTGGAAATGGCGCTGTTCGACAACGCCATCCCGACGGCGGTGTTCCACAACCTGATCGAAACCTTCCGCCAGCATCTGCCAGTGTGGCATCGCTACTGGGCCGTGCGCCGCAAAGCGTTGGGCGTGGAGACCTTGCAGCCCTACGACATCTGGGCGCCGTTGACCGCACAGCCGGCCCCCATCAGCTATGGGCAGGCCGTGGCGTGGATCTGCGAGGCGCTGGCGCCGCTGGGCCAGGACTACGTGGACACTATCCGCCGCGGCTGCCTGGAACAGCGCTGGGTCGATGTCTACCCCAGCCAGGGCAAAAGCTCCGGCGCCTTCTCCAGCGGCTCGCAGCTCACCTACCCCTTCATCATGATGAGCTACACCGACGACAGCCAGAGCCTGGGCACGCTGGCCCACGAGCTGGGCCACTCGATGCACTCCTACCAGACCTGGCAGACCCAGCCGCCGGTCTACAGCGGCTACTCACTCTTCGCCGCCGAGGTGGCATCCAACTTCCACCAGGCCATGATGCGGGCTTACTTACTGCATCCGGAACGCAACCTGCCGCGCGACGTGCAGATTGGCATCATCGAAGAGGCCATGAGCAACTTCCACCGCTACTTCCTGGTCATGCCTACCCTGGCCCGCTTCGAGCTGGAGGTGCATCAGCGCATCGAGCGCGGCGAGGGGATCACGGCCGACGGCATGATCGAGCTGCTGGCCGGCCTGGCCGCCGAGGGCTTCGGCGACGAGATGGCCTTCGACCGCGGGCGGGTGGGCATCGGCTGGGCCACCTTCCCGCACCTCTACGCCGACTACTACGTCTTCCAGTACGCCACCGGCATCTCCGGCGCGCACGCCCTGTCCAACCGCATCCTTTCGGGCACGCCGGGCGCGGCTGAGGACTATCTCAGCTTCCTGCGCGCTGGCAGTTCCATGTACCCGCTGGACGCGCTGCGCATGGCCGGCGTCGACCTCCTCAGCCCGCAGCCGGTGGAGGAAACCTTTGCGGTGCTCAGTGGGTTGATTGACCGGCTGGAAGCGCTGGTGGCAGGGTGACAGGGTGACAAGGTGAGGGGGTGACAAGGTGACTGGAAGACTCGTGGCAGCGACAAGGCTCCAAGCACCCTGTCACCCTGTCACCCTGCCACCCTGCCACCCTGTCACCCTGTCATCTCCATGACCCCCGACATCCTCCTCACCTTCGCCATCCTGTTCATCGCCGTCGCCTTGTTCCTGTCCGGCCGGCTGCGCATGGACCTGGTGGCAGTGCTGGTGATGGCCAGCCTGGCGCTGACCGGGCTACTGACGCCGGCCGAGGCGCTCAGCGGCTTCAGCAATCCGGTGGTGATCACGGTCATGGCCGTGTTCGTGCTCAGCGCCGGGCTGGCCCGCACCGGCGTCGCCACCCGGCTGGGCCAGCAGATGCTGCGCCTTTCCGGCAACGACGAGCGGCGCCTGATCGTGGTCATCATGCTGATCACCGGCGTGCTGTCAGGCGTGATGAACAACGTGGGGGTGGCCGCGCTGCTCTTGCCCGTGGTGATGGACCTGGCGCGGCGCACCAAGACGCCCCCCTCGCGCCTTCTGATGCCCCTGGCTGTGGCCGCGCTGCTGGGCGGCTTGATGACCCTGGTCGGCACCCCGCCCAACCTGATCGTCAGCGAGACGCTGTACTCAGCCGGCTTCGCCCCCTTCGGCTTCTTCTCCTTTACCCCGGTAGGGGTGGTGGTGCTGCTTTCTGGCATCGGCTACATGCTTCTGATCGGCCGCCGGCTGCTTCCTGTGCGCGACCCGGAGCAGGAGCTGCGCGGGGCTGCCGGCGCCGCTAATCTGGAAAGTCTCTACGGGCTGAAGGAGCGCCTGCACCTGTTGCGCATCGACGCCGCGTCGCCCCTGGCCGGCAAGACGCTGGCGCAAAGCCGGCTGGGCCTGGCCCTGGGCGTCAACGTGGTCGGCGTCCTGCGCCACGGACAGGTGCGGCTGGCGCCCGGCCCCCACGACCTGTTGCTGGCCGGTGACCGGCTGATCGTCGAGGGCAAGCAGCAGCGCCTGCATGAGCTCAACGGCGGCGCGCTGCTGGCCAGCGCCGACGACCAGGTCACGCTGGAGCGGCTGATATCGGGCGAGATCCGCCTGGTGGAGGCCACGCTTTCCCCCACCTCGTCACTGATCGGCCGCACCCTGGCCCAGATCAACTTCCGGCAGCGTTACGGCGCCAACGTGCTGGGCTTGCAGAGCAACGGCGAGCTGCGCCGCACCGACCTGCAAGACATCCCCCTGCAAGCGGGCAACCGGCTGGTGCTGCAAGGGCCGCGCGCGCTGTTGGACACCCTGGCCGGCGACCCTGACTTCATCGCCGTCCACACCGAAAGCGCCCACGTCCAGCCCATCGACGAGCGCCTGATGGCGCTGCGCATCCCCGAAGGCTCCTCGCTGGTCGGCCGCACCCTGGTGGAGAGCCGCCTGGGCCGGGCCTTCGACCTGGTGGTGCTGGGCATCGTGCGCGAGGGGACGACGCGGCTGCTGCCGCCGCCCAATGAGCGCCTGCAGGCCAACGATACCTTGCTGATCGAGGGCAGCCAGGAGGACCTGCAGGCCCTGCACGGTCTGCAAGCGTTGGAGGTCGAGCCGGAAACGCCCGAAGCGCTGGAGCAGTTGACGCTGGAGAGCGAAGAAGTGGGGATGGCCGAGGTGGTGCTGTCGCCCCACACCGCGCTGGCAGGCAAGACCCTGCGCGAGATCCACTTCCGCGACAAGTACGGCTTGACCGTGCTGGCCATCTGGCGCGCCGGCCGGCCCTACCGCACCGGGCTGGGCGAGATGCCCTTGCAGTTCGGCGACGCGCTGCTGGTCTTCGGCCCGCGTGAGCGGCTGCCCAGCCTGGGCAGCGACCGCGACTTCATCGTGCTGACCCAGGCCGCCCAGCAGCCGGCGCGGCTGGACAAAATGCCATGGGCGCTGGCTATCCTGGCCGCCATGCTGCTGGTGGTGATCCCCGGCTGGGTCTCAGTGCCCATCGCCGCGCTGACCGCAGCCGCGCTGATGATCCTGGCCGGCTGCCTGACCATGGACGAGGCCTATCAGGCCATCGAGTGGCGGGCCGTCTTCCTGATCAGCGGCATGCTGGCCCTGGGCCTGGCCTTGCAGCAGACCGGCGCGGCCCAGTTGGTGGCCGAGGCCATTGTCAACCAGGTCGGCGGCGCCAGCCCCTACGTCATCGCGGCCATCTTCTACATGCTGGCCATGCTGGCCACGCAGGCCATGCCTACCCAGGCCGTAGCCGTGCTGCTGGCCCCCATCGTGCTGGACACGGCGCTGGGTCTGGGCATCGCCCCGCAGCCGCTGCTGATGTTGCTGGCCGTGGCCGTGGCCTCCAGCGCGCTCAACCCGGTAGCCCATCCGGCCAACGTGCTGGTCATGGGGCCGGGCGGCTACCGCTTTAACGACTTTCTCAAGGTGGGCATCCCCCTGGCGCTGCTGATCCTGGTGGTCAGCCTGCTCTTCGTGCCGCTGCTCTGGCCGTTTTAGTCATTTAGGCGCTCTCAAAGAATTAGTAATCCAACGTGTGGCGTGGTAAGATGGTGTCATGAAGGAACTCACACCAGATCTGAAACAAGTCTACATGGAGACAGCCAAGGTGCTGAAAGGTAGCGAGCGCCGGGTGTTCATGGCCCGTGTTGTGAAATCGTTAGGACGCGGCGGGCAGAGCTATGCTGAACGGGAACTGGGTTGGTACCGTGGCACGATACGCAAGGGTCTGCGGGAACTGAACAGCGGCGTGCGCATTGTGGACAACTTCAGTGCGCGAGGCCGAAAGCCAGCCGAAGCACATCTGCCGCGCTTGTTGGACGATATACGTGCCATCGTGGATAGCCAGAGCCAAACAGATCCTACCTTTCGTACCACTCGTTTGTACACTCGACTGAGTGCCGCCGAAGTGCGACGCCAGTTGATTGCGCAGAAGGAGTATACGGATGAAGAGTTGCCTTGTGAGGCGACTATCAGCGCCAAACTCAACAAGTTAGGCTACCGTCTCCGCCAAGTGCAGAAGAGTCGTCCTAAAAAAAACGGCTGAAACGGACGCCATCTTTGAGCAACTTGCGGTCGAGCGTGCGACGGTGCAGGACAATCCCACCCAGTTGCGCCTGTCGCTGGATGCCAAAGCCGTGGTGCCGATCGGCGCCTACTCTCGTGGCGGCAAGTCTCGCTTGGTGGTCAAGGCGTTGGATCATGATTTTCGGCCAACCGACAAAGTGACGCCTTATGGCATCTTGCTCCCGGATCATGATCGGCTCTATCTCTACTTCACACGTGGGCCTGTAACCAGTGACTTCATCGTTGATTGCCTTCAGGATTGCTGGTGCCAGATACGCACTGACTTTCCCCTGGTCCAGACCTTGGTGCTGCTCCAAGACAATGGACCGGAGAATCACAGCCGGCGCACGCAGTTCATGCAGCGTATGGTCGAGTTTGTGGACACTTTCCAACTCAACATCCGTCTGATGTACTATCCGCCGTATCACAGCAAGTACAATCCCATCGAACGAGTCTGGGGTAGCCTGGAACAGCACTGGAACGGCGCCCTGCTAGACTCCCTGACCGCCGTCCTTGGCTTTGCCCAGTCGATGACCTGGAACCAGAAGCATCCACAGGTCAACTTCATCCAGCGAACCTATCCCAAGGGTGTACGACTATCACAAGCGGCGATGGGTGAACTTGAAAAACGCCTCGAACGCCTGCCTGGTCTAGAGAAATACTTCGTGTCTATCCGACCGATGCCACATACCGGATCATTATTTCATTGAAACCGCCTTAGTCATTTGGGTGGTCTGAAATCGGTTGAGACCCTTGCATTCCGACGGCTGCGCGAGGCGGGAGCGCAAGATGGCATCTTGCGTTACAACGGCTGCGCAGGATGTAGTGCAAGATGGTATCTTGCATTCCGACGGCTGCGCGAGGCGGGAGCGCAAGATGGCATCTTGCGTTACAACGGATGGGCAGGATGTAGTGCAAGATGGTATCTTGCATTCCGACGGCTGTGCGAGGCGGGAG
>CAZVGR010000008.1:83622-93811 GCA_964626845.1 uncultured Anaerolinea sp. | reverse complement strand
TGTTCTCCATTCGTTGTTCTCCATTCGTTGTTCTCCATTCGTTGTTCTCCATTCGTTGTGGTATTCCCCCCCACCCCCACCTATGCTATAATCCCTGCCATACCGAGCAATACCCACAAGTTCCCTGGAAAGGTATCCACCCTTGATCAACCAAGCCCGCCTTATCCAAACTTTTCTCGATCTGGTGCGCATCGACAGCCCCAGCAATCACGAGGCTGCGATTGGCCGTGAGTTGGACGCGCGACTCCAGGCCCTTGGCTTGCAGACTGAGATGGATGCCGTGGGCAACCTGGTGGGCCGCACGGCCAGCGGAGCCGGCGACTGGTTATTACTCAGCGCCCACATGGACACCGTCGGCACGGACCGCGGCATCACGCCGGTGATCCGCGCTGGCGTGATCTACAGCGATGGCACGACGATCCTGGGCGCAGACGATAAGTCGGGCGTGGCCGCAGTGTTGGAGGTGTTGACGGTGCTGCGCGAGCACGGTCTGCCCCATCCCCCGCTGGAGGTGGTGATCACAGTGGGCGAGGAGTTGGGGCTGTACGGCGCGCGCAACCTGGATACCAGCCGGCTGCGCGCCCGCTATGGCATCGTGCTGGACTCGGGCGGTCCCATTGGCAACATCGTGGTCAGCGCGCCGTCGCAGGACAACATCCGCCTGACGGTACATGGCGTCAGCGCCCACGCTGGCGCAGAGCCGGAGAAGGGCATCAACGCCATCCGCGTGGCGGCCGAGGCCATCGCCGCCATGCCGCTGGGCCGCATCGATCCCGAGACCACGTGCAACGTGGGCATCATCGAGGGCGGCACGGCGCGCAACATCGTTCCCGACCGCGTCAAGGTTATCGGCGAGGCGCGTAGCCGCGACAACGCCAAGCTCGATCCGCTGACCGCCCGCATCGTCAAGGCGTTCCAGGACGCCGCTCAACGCCACGGCGCACGGCTGGAGGCCGACGTCACCCGCACCTACAGCACCTACCGCCTGGCCGAGGACGAACCTATCGTACAGGCTGTGGCCGGCGCGGCCCGCAGCCTGGGCCATGATGTCAAGCTGCGCGCCAGCGGCGGCGGCACCGATGGCAACATCTACACCGCAGCCGGCATCCCCTGCGTCGTCATCAGCACTGGCATGGCCGAGGTTCACACGCCCAACGAGCACATCGCCATCGCCGACCTGGCGGCCGGCGCGGAGTTGTTGTTGGCCGCAGTGCGCAAGTTGGCCGCACCCCGTACCTCGTAACCCGAAGTGCGCGCAGAGACGCTCCCTGTTACAGATCACGGATGACGAATTAACGCGTAGCTTCACGCCTCACGTTTCACTCAGCGAGACTTTCCCATGGAACAACTGCTGGAACTGCAAGCGCCGGGCATCGATTTCATCCTCTGGGTGCAGTCGTTCAGCCATCCCGTGCTGGACACGATGTTCAAAGCAATCACCTGGCTGGGATCGATCTATGGCTACATGGTCGTGCTGCCCCTGATTTACTGGTCTATCGACCGGCAGATTGGGCGGCGGCTGTTCTTCCTGGTGATGGCATCGGAGCTGATCAGCACCTTTTTCAAGAACCTGTTTCGCGTGCCGCGTCCCGATCCGGCGGTGGTGCGCCAGCCCGTGCCCGAAACCAGCTTCAGCTTTCCCAGCGATCACGCCCAGACCGGCGGCATCATCTTCTGGGGCTATCTGGCCGCAAAAGTGCGCCAGCGCTGGTTTGTAGTGGTGGCTGTGGTGATGGCGATCTTGATGGGCTTCTCGCGCATCTATCTGGGCGTGCATACCCCCTGGGACGTGCTGGCAGGATGGACCATTGGCCTGCTGGTGCTCTGGGCCGCGTTGAAGCTGGAGCCGGTGCTGGTGCAGCGTTGGGGCCAGCTCAGCCTGCGGCAACAGGTCGTTCTGTCCGTCGTCCTGCCGCTGTTGCTGATCTTGTTGCTGCCTGCCGACGAGAACAACCACTACCCAGGCGAGATGGCCGGCCGCCTGGCTGGCATTCTGATCGGCGCGGCCCTGGGCAGCATTCTGGAGGATCGCACAGTGCGCTTCCGCGTCGAAGGCTCCTGGCTGCGCCGCCTGCTGCGCTATGTCCTGGGCATCGCCGTCGTTTTAGGTTTCTACCTGGCTGGATCGCTCATCCCGGACCTGTCGCCGTGGATACTGGACACCGCAGTGCGCATTGTGCGCTACTTCTTGTTGGGTCTGGTATCCTTCTGGCTGGTGCCCTGGCTGTTCGTCAAAGTGCGCCTGGCCGACAGTGACCTGGCTGCATCTTAAGCCGGCAAAAGACACTTCGGGTTTCTGTGCGCCAACGGCGACTCATGATTTACTGCGCAACTGCCTTCGCGGCGATTCGTGATATGCACCGGAAACCCGAAGTGTCTGGCGCCTAATTGACCAATCTACCAAACACCAATCTACCATGACTAACAGCTTACGCATCATTCCCCTGGGCGGCCTGGGGGAAATCGGCAAAAACATGACCTTGTTCGAGTATGGCCGCGACATCCTGATCGTCGACGTCGGCTTGATGTTCCCGGCCAATGACATGCTGGGCGTTGACCTGGTGCTGCCCGACTGGAACTACTTGCGGGACAAGGCTGAACGCATCGCGGGCATCGTCATCACCCACGGCCACGAGGACCACATCGGCGCGCTGCCTTACCTGATCCGCGACCTGAACCTGAACACGCCGATCTTCGGCACGCGCATGGTGCAGGGCCTGGTAGACGGCAAGCTGAAAGAGGCCGGCCTGCACAAGCAGTGCCCCCAGATCACCGTGGACGAGGGCGAGACCTTCCCGGTCGGCCCCTTCGACCTGGAGTTCATCGCCGTGACCCACTCCATCCCCGACGGCGTTGCTGTGGCCATTCGCACTCCCGTCGGCATGGTATTGCACACGGGCGACTTCAAGTTCGACTATACGCCGGTGCAGGGCATGGGACCAGACTTCGGCCGGCTGGCCGAGCTGGGCAAGGAAGGGGTGATGGTGCTGCTGGCCGACTCCACCGGCGCCGAGCGGCCCGGTTGGACGCCGACCGAGGCCATCGTCAGCACAGCTTTCGACCTGATCTTTCGCGACGCGCAAGGCCGCATCATCGTCTCCACCTTTGCTTCGCTGCTCAGCCGCATCCAGTTGATCCTGGACATGGCGCACCGCTACAAGCGCAGGGTCGCGCTGGCCGGCTACAGCATGCATCAGTACGTCAAGGTCGCCCGCAAGCTGGGCTATCTGGAGGCGCCGCGCGGGGTATTGGTCGATCTGGACAAGACCGCCGGCATCCCCAATGACAAACTGGTGATCGTCACCACCGGCGCGCAAGGCCAGCCTGAGGCTGCACTGGCCCGCATCGCCAGCGGCCGCCACCGCGAGATCGAGATCGTGCCTGGCGATACCGTGGTGCTCAGCTCCCATCCGATCCCGGGCAACGAGCAGGTGGTCTCAGCCATGATCAACCGGCTGATCCGCCGCGGGGCCGATGTGATCTACCCGCCGCTGGCCAGCGTCCACGTCAGCGGCCATGCCAGCCAGGAAGAGATGAAGCTGCTGTTGTCGCTGACCAAGCCGGAGTACTTCATCCCTGTCCACGGCGAGCTGCGCCACCTGACCGCCCACGCCCGCCTGGCGCGCCAGATGGGCATCCCCGAGGAGTACATCCTGACGGTGGAGAACGGCACCGTGCTGGAGTTCGATGAGGCCGGCGCGCTGATCGGCGAACGGCTGCCCGGCGGCTACGTCTTCGTGGCTGGCACCAGCGTCGGCGACGTTGGCCCGGCCGTGCTGCGCGAACGAGAGGCGCTGTCCAGCAGCGGTGTGGTGGTGGTGTCCTTCAAATGGAACCATGCGTTGCGCGAGATGGACGGCCCGCCAGAGATCGTGTCGCGCGGCTTCGTCTACGAAAAGGAGGCCGGCGACTTGATGAGCGGCGCGGCCGAGCGGCTGACCGCGGCCCTGCGCGAGACCAACCGCGTCGGCAAACGCGGCCTGGATGAGGCGGCCCGCGAGACGCTGGGCCGCTACTTCTACGAGCGGGTCGGGCGACGGCCGACGATCATCACCGCCATCATGGACGCGTGACGCGCGCGGCCAGGGCTGCAACTCCCTGGCTGAATTGATCAATCCTGGAGACTGCCATGCCCCCAGCATCCGACTGCGACCCCATCACCTATGCCACCCGCCAGCCGGCGCCGATTGTCTACGTTCAGGGCAGCCATTACCAGATGGGCCGGCAGGTGGGCGAGCATCGTGGCGAGGTCATCCACCGCACGCTGGCCACGTACCGCGGCTTGTTCGAGAGCGAGGCCGACCGCCTTCATATCTATAGCTGGGGCGAGGCGATTCTGCACGCGCGCAAATACCTGCCCTTTGCCGAGGAGAGCGTGCCGCAGTACGTGGAGGAGCTGCGCGGCACAGCCGACGGCGCGGGGCTGGACTTCAGCGACCTGCTGGTGCTGAACTGCATGGAGGCGCTGACCGAGGACGCGCTGCACCGCGGCTGCACCAGCCTGGCTGCTGCGCCGGAGCTGACAGCCGACGGCAACCTGCTGGTGGGCCACAACGAGGATTGGCTGCCCGAGGACTTCGAGTCGGTCTACCTGATCCATGCCCAGCCTGACGACGAGCCGGCCTTTCTGGCCATCACCTATGGCGGCCTGCTGCCCAACATCGGCTTTAACCAGCACGGCATTGCTCAATGCTGCGACTCGGTCTACCCCAACGACGCGCGCATCGGCGTGCCGCGCATCTTCGTCTCACGCGCGGTGCTGGCCGCCAGGACGCCGGCCGGGGCGATCCAGGCCGCGCTCAACCGCCGCCGTGCAGCCGGCTACAACCATTTGATCGCTCACGCCAGCGGTGAAATCTACAACCTGGAAGCATCGGCCAGGGAGTTCGATCTGATCTATGGCATAGATGGCTTGCTGGCGCACACCAATCACTATCTCTCCCGTACCATGCGCGCCATTGAGCGGGACGGCGATGAGCTGATTGCCTCGCGCGTGCGCTACAATCGGGCTGCTCGTCTGCTGCACAGCCAAAAGGGCCAGATCAGCAGCGCTTCGATCAAAGCCCTGCTCAGCGACCATGTCAATTTTCCTGAGTCGATCTGCAACCACGTTTCCATCGACGACTTTCCTCTGGACCGTCAACAGACCATTGCGG
The DNA here is from genome assembly GCA_964626845.1 of uncultured Anaerolinea sp. Lineage (GTDB taxonomy): Bacteria > Chloroflexota > Anaerolineae > JAAEKA01 > JAAEKA01 > JAAEKA01. Next base: position 88,655 of record CAZVGR010000008.1, on the reverse strand, counting down.
CGCTGGTGATGGATCTGACCCACCTGACTATGGATGTGGCCTGGGGCACGCCCTGCTGCTCGGAGTTTCACACCTATCCCCTGATGACGGCCGGCTGAGGGGATGAAGAGTTGCCATGCAAATCATTCACTATGCCGATCTGACCTGGCCCCAAGTCGCCAACCTGCCCCGCAGCCTGCCCATGCTGATCCCGCTGGGCCTGGACACCTACGACCTGGAAGCTGCTGCCTGGCGGCTGGGCCTGGACCATCTCTGCCTGTTGCCAGCCATCCCCTATGGCTTCCACCGGAGCGATGGCGACCCACTGGAGAGCCTGTCGGTGCGGCCAGGGCTGTGGCGGCGGGTGCTGGCCGGGGTGGCCAGAGAGCTGGGCGCGCAGGGCTTTCAGCGCATCGTCGTTCTCAACGGCCACGGCGACCAAGGGTTAGCCAGCGGCGGCGCGCATATGCTGGACGTGCCCTGCCAGACGCAGCCCTCGCCTTCCTGGCCGGCCGACCTGGCCCAGCGCACCGTGGTGATCAGCACTGGTCACACCGAACAGCACGGCTATCACCTGCCGCTCAGCACCGATACCTTGATTGTCCAGGCCATCGCCGATGGGCTGGTTGCGCGTGCGCCCGCTGAGGTCTGCTGCCTGCCCGTCTGGCCCTACGGGGTCAGCACCCACACGCGCGAGTTTCCTGGCACGCTCAACCTGGGCGGACGGGTTTTCGAGGATTTCTTCCTGATGGTGGTCGACCGGCTGGTTGCGTTGGGCGCTGAGACGATCTACTTCTCCAACGGCCACGGCGGCAACCATTCCTTCCTGGTCAACGTGGTCAAGCTGGCTGGCGAGCGTCACCCCGATCGCTTCGTCGCCACCGAGTGGCTGCACACCACCGGCCCAGCCCTGGCCCGCTACCGCGAGTCGGCCAGCGGCGGCATGGGCCACGGCGGCGAGCTGGAGACCAGCTATGTGCTGCACCTGCGCCCTGACCTGGTGTACATGGAACGCGCCACCACCGAGACCGACTTCGTCAGCACCCCCGGCTATTTCATGGACTGGGTCGAGGGCGGCCGCTTGATCGCCAACCCGCCCTGGAGCGACGACACGACCAGCGGCATCTACGGCGACAGCCGGCTGGGCGCGGCCGAGAAGGGCCAGTTGTGGTTGGCGGCCGCGGTCGAGGAGAAGCTGGAAACGGTGCGCGAGCTGCGCGAGCAACACACCCTGCGCCAGATCAAGCGGGCCTGGCGGGCTGAGACGGCCGGTTTTCGGTGAGTGGTCTTTCTGCTCGGGCCGGTCTCCGACCGAGCCCGCCGACAGTGACAAGGAGCAATCACAGCATGTTGTCTGAAGCACAGGCAATCAAAGAACAGATGGTACAGTGGCGGCGAACGATCCACCAGTGGCCAGAGTTAGGGTTCGACCTGCAGCGCACGGCAGCGTTGGTGGCTGAGACGCTGGGTGAGCTGGGCGTGGAGCTGCGCAGCGGTGTGGGCAAGAGCGGCGTGGTGGCCTATCTGGGCGAGGGCGGCGGGCCGGTGATCGGCGTGCGGGCTGACATGGACGCGCTGCCCATCCACGAGGAGAACGCTGTGCCCTACGCCTCACAGGTCGCAGGCAAGATGCATGCCTGTGGCCACGACAGCCATACCGCCATGCTGCTGGGCGTGGCCACCCTGCTCAGCCAGCGCAGCTTTCCCGGCCAGGTGCGCCTGCTCTTCCAGCCCTCGGAGGAAGGGGGCTATGACAACGGCATCAGCGGCGCGCCGCGCATGATCGAAGACGGCGCGCTGGATGGCGTCGACGCGGTGATTGCCTTGCACGTCCACGGCACCATCGAGACCGGTACGATCATGGTGGACGAGGGTGTGGTGGGCGCGGCGGTGGACACCTTCCGCGCCGACATCCTGGGCCGCGGCGGGCATGGCGCCTATCCCCACGAGACGTTGGACCCCATCTGGCTGGCCAGCCAGGTGCTCAACGCGCTCTACGCCATCCCCTCGCGACGCATCTCGCCGTTACAGCCGTCGGTGGTGACGGTGGGGGTGGTGCGCGGCGGCACGGTTGACAACGTCATCCCCGGCTCAGTACGGCTGGAAGGCACGCTGCGCAGCTTCGACAACGGCGTGCGCCAGCAGTTAGTGCAGGACGTGGAGCGAGCTTTCGAGATCGTGCGCGCCTTCGGCGGCGACTACGACCTGCGCATCGAGCACGGCTACCCGCCGCTGTTCAACGACCCGGCCGCGGCCGGCTGGCTGCGCACGGTGGCTGGCGACCTGCTGGGCGAGGCCAAGCTGGCCAGCGGCAACGTCTCCATGGGCGCGGAGGACTTCGCTTTCATGACCCAACGCGCGCCCGGCGCCATGTTTGGCCTGGGCGTCAAGGCGCCCGGCGCAGCACCGCGCTATCTGCACACCCCCACCTTCGACCTGGACGAGGACGCTCTACCCATCGGCGCAGCCATCCTGGCTGAGACCGCACTGCGCTACGTGCATGGGCGGCTTCAGCGTTGACCCGGCAGACTGCTCATTCCTCGCCGTTGGTCGCGCCCAGGCTTGCCAGGCGGGCGCGCAGACGCGCAACCTCAGCCTCTGCTGCGGCGGCCCGCTGGGCTTCAGCTTCCGCCCGCTGGGCTTCAGCTTCCGCCCGCTGAGCTTCAGCTTCCGCCCGCTGAGCTTCAGCTTCCGCCCGCTGAGCTTCGGCTTCCGCCCGCTGAGCTTCGGCATCAGCGCGCTGGGCTTCGGCTTCGGCGAATGTAAGTACCAGGTCGCCATCTGGTGTCCATAAACGCAGCCACGTCGTGTCACTGCGCAGGTACTCGCCCTGCCAACACCCTAGCCACAGGTCCAACTGCTCACTCCACAGTGCGCCCTCCTGATCGGCGGGGATCGCGACGTAACTGTCGCCGACCAGTCGCCATCCCCACAGCGTTTGGCTGGCCGGGTCGTAACAGAAATACTCAGGAACCCGAAATGTTCTCTCGTAGAGATCTTTCTTTGCGCCGAGATCGATGTCGATGGTCCATTGCGATGAGAGTTCCACAATCACGTTGGGGTAGCGCCCATTCTCCATCCAGACTGTCCAAGCGTCGCGTTCGCGCTCACCATCGACGTCTCTCGCTACAAAGAAGTCCGGTCCACGATAGTCTCCGCGCTGGGCTTGATCCACGCAATAATGGATGAACATGTTACCGCCGGCGAAATAGTCTGAGCGTTTTCGCCAAAACGAATGTACCGACTCAACCAACAGGTTGATCTGTGCCCGATGCCAATTGCTTTCCAGAGGAACGCCGTCCTCGGTCGGCAGATCGACAGGTGGGAGTTTGATTGGTGGAAACAAGGCTTCATCGGCTGTATATTTCAGCATCTTGATTCTCCTCCGAGTTAATAGACCCAATCCTCGAATAGTTGCTCCAGATCACAGCCGCAATGTTGCTCGGCCAAGGCGCGCAGGCTCTCGGTGGTGGCAACTCCCCAGCGGTGGGTCTGGACATAGTCGTACAGGAACTCGTCGAACGTCTCTTGACCCATCTGGTCTCGCAATGCCTCGAAGAAGAGTGCGCCTCGCCCGTAAACGATAGCGCCGTAGGTTCCAGCGTATTCGCCGCCCTGGCTGTAGGCCGCCACCGGCAGGCCGATGGGGATCTTTTTGTCGTTGCTGCGCTCCCAGCGGTCTTGCAGCGAGGCGCGAAATTCCTCCTCGCCGGCCGCGCCGTGCTGATCGGCGAAGTAGAGCAGCGTGGCATACTGGGTCAACGCCTCATCCAGCCACGGCTCGTCCACCTGGTCGTTGCCTACCACGTTGTAGAACCACTGGTGGGCCACCTCGTGTGCGACCGTGCTCTCCAGGTAACGCCCGAAGACGCGGCCATAGGCGCGGTCGGTCAGAGCGATGATGCCGGGATACTCCACCCCCAGCGCAGTGGTAGCCGTGCTGACCAGATCCAGTTCGGTGTAAGGGTAGGGGCCAAAGCGCTGGCTGAAGAACGCCAGCGCGGCCGCAGCGACATCGGCCGCCTCTTGCGCGCCAGCCTGCAAATGGGCCGGCGCATAGCTGTTGACCGTCGTCTCGCCCACCTGCCGGCTGACCACCTGATAGCCGGGGCTGGCCGCCAGGTAGAAATCGCGCGCCGGGCCGGCGGCGATAGTCAGGGTCTGCTCGTCGCCATCCCGCACCTGGTCCAGCATCACCCCTGAAGTGACCACAGTCAGATCGGCCGGCGCCGTCACCCGCGCCAGGTAGTAGCTGGCGTCGGCGTAAACCACGTCCCCTTCTGGCGGCGCAATCTCCGTGTTCCAGCCTTCGTCATCGTAGACCGCAATCATGGGATAGGCATGGGCCAGGGCCAGCACATCCCCCAGCCAGGCAAAAGTGCCGTAGTTGCTGCTGGACAGGTCGCTGGGAACAGCCACAGCGAAATCCATCCCGATTACGACCTGCTCGCCCGGCTGCAAGGCTTCAGGAAGCGCAATGAACAGCACACTATCCCTTTGCGCGTAGTCTGCCAGCGCCGGCCGGCCATTCACGGTCAGATTAGTTACCGTCGTCGAGCCGCCGGTCAGATTCGGGAAGAGGCGAAAGGCGATCTCGTCCAGCGCCACGGCCTCGTTGTTGGTGTAGCGCACCTCCTGCCGTCCCGCCACCGAGGCGAGGCTGTCGTCGATGCGCAGGTCGATGTGATAGACGCTGGCGCCGGGCTGCTCCTCCAGCACACCCTGCTCGCTGGCCACAAGACCGCTGCGGAAGGGCGCCCGGTTGTCCCAGTCCAAGTCGAACAGGGTGGAGGCGGGCGTGGAGGGTGCAACGACCGGGGTGGCGGGCTTGGCCGCTGGCCCGGGCGCAAGCGTTGCTGTGGGCGCAGGCTGCGGGCGCGACGTAGCCGTGGGTTGAACCTGCGCGGCCGGCGGGCTGGGTTGGGGCGTTGGCAGGGGTGCGAATTGGCAGGCTGCCTCGGTCACAGCCAGCAACATCATGATCGTCAGGCGCCAGAGTGTATTTCGCATGAGAATTATCAGCCTCGATTTCGGCGTTGTGGGTCTGCCGGCAC
>CAZVGR010000008.1:26689-83522 GCA_964626845.1 uncultured Anaerolinea sp. | reverse complement strand
CCCACCTTGGAAAGGTGGGGCTTCGTCGCCGGGCAAGCTCCACAGTTCAGTGTGGAGTGCTTCAACACCCACGGACGCTGCGGCGGCGTTGTGGGCTGGGCGGCACCCCACCTTGGAAAGGTGGGGCTTCGTCGCCGGGCAAGCTCCACAGTTCAGTGTGGCGTGCCATCAGATCCACGAACCAGCCGCCTGCTGGCTTGGGATCGCAGCAGTCCTGGGCTATAATCGACAATCACCCATGACTATCGCCACTCGCCGTCAAATGGCCCGCTCGGCCGGGCTTGTGTCCGTCCTTTTCGCCGCCAGCCGGCTGCTGGGCCTGCTGCGCGATATGGTCATCTATGCCCGCTTCGGCACGGGGGCCGAGTTGGACGCCTACCTGGCCGCCTTCCGCGTGCCCGACCTGATCTTCTACCTGGTAGCGGGCGGCGCGCTGGCATCGGCGTTCATCCCGACCTTCACCGCGCGCCTGGCCGCTGAGAACGACGCGCGCCGCCTGGCAGCCTGGCGGCTGGCCAGTTCGGTGGCCAACCTGATGCTGCTGGTGACAACCGTGCTGGCCATTGTTGCCGCGCTGCTGGCCCAACCGCTGGTGGCCACGCTCATCGCGCCTGGCTTCGGCCCGGAGCAGCAGGCCCTGACCGCCCAGGTGATGACCATCATGCTGCTGGCGCCGATCATCTTCGGCCTCAGCGGCATCGTCATGGGCATCCTGAACAGCTTCCAGCACTTCCTGGCCCCGGCCCTGGCGCCGGTGCTCTACAACCTGCTGATCCTGCTGGGCGCCTGGTTCCTCGCGCCTGAGTTGGGCGTCTACGGCCTGGCTATTGGCGTGGTGGCCGGCGCGCTGGCCCATCTGCTGGTGCAACTGCCGGCCCTGCTGCGCCGCCGGCCGGTCTACAGCGCCACCTTCGGCCTCCATAACCCCGACGTGCGCGAGGTGGGGCGGCTGATGGGGCCGCGCGTGCTGGGCCTGGCCGCCGTGCAGATCAACTTCCTGGTCAGCGCTAACCTGGCCTCGCGGCTGGCGGCCGGCAGCCTGTCGGCGCTCAACTCCGCCTGGCTGCTGATGTTATTACCCCAGGGCATCATCGCCCAGGGCATCGCCACGGCCATCTTTCCCACGCTGTCAGCCCAGGCTGCCCAGGGGCAGATCGCCGCGCTGCGCAGCACGCTCAACGCGGCCCTGCGGGCGGTGATCTGGCTGACCGTGCCAGCCACCGTGGGGTTGTTCTTGCTCAGAACGCCAGTGATCGCAACGTTGTTGCAGCGCGGCCAGTTCACCGCCGAGTCCACGGCCATGACGGCCTACGCGCTGGCCTTTTTCGCCTTCGGCCTGGTGGCGCACAGCCTGCTGGAGGTGGTCACCCGCGCCTTCTACGCGCTGCACGACACCTGGACGCCGGTCAAGATCGGCATCGGCGCCATGATCCTGAATCTGGTGTTGGCCCTGCTGCTGGTACGGCCGCTTTCCTTCGGCGGCCTGGCGCTGGCCAACACCGTCGCCACCACGATGGAGACGCTGGCGCTGCTCTGGTTGATCCGCCCGCAGGTCGATGGCCTGGGCGGCCAGCGGCTGCTGGCCAGCCTGAGCCGCGTGTTGCCCGGCACGCTGGCCATGGCCGGCGCGCTGCTGCTCTTTCTGGACCTGACGGCCGGCTGGCCGGCCTGGGCGATTGCCAGCGGCGGCATTGTGTTGGGGCTGGTCGTCTACGGCGTCTTTGCCTGGCTGCTCGGGCGGCAAGAGATGCGGTCGTTGCGGCGCAGCGGCTGACGGGCGCAGCCAGGCCCACGCCGGGATGCTGCGCAAAGACCGACCTGACCCTTCGTGCGATCAGGTCAGCACAAAGCGCCACGGGATGGTCCTGGCTCTCTGGTCGCCGCCGACGTTGATGCGCGGCGTGGAGTGGACCAAGTCATCCGCGACAGGTTCGCCCGACTCCAGCCACAGCTCGACGCCGGCGGTCAGATCGTGGCCGTCCAGCCGGCGGTCGATGGCCAGCGCCTGGCACAGCTTGGCCGGGCCGTCCAACAGGCGGCGGCCGCTCCGGCCGCCGCGCTTCTGCTGCATCACCGCCAGCCCTTCCAAGGGCTCCAGGCCGCGGATCAACACAGCGGCAGGGAAGCCGGCCTCCTCGGTCACCACGTTCAGGCAGTGGTGCATGCCGTAGATCAGGTAGACGTAGGCCAGGCCGCCGGGGCCGTACATAGCCCGGTTGCGGGGAGAAGGGCCGCGCGCCGCGTGGCTGGCCAGGTCATCCTCGCCCATGTAGGCCTCCACCTCGCAGATGCGGCCGGCCAGCCGCTCACCTTCCAACATGCGCACCAGAGTCCGCCCCAGCAGATCGCGGGCAATTTCCAGGGTGGAGCGCAGGTAAAACCCTGGCGGGAGCGGCCGCGGGTCTGAACCGCCGACCGCTGGCAGGAAGATGTAGACCTTCTGACCAGGCGCCAGCCAGGTCTGCGCTTCCTGGCCGGCCAACACCTGCCGCGCGTTGACGAAGATGCGATACGGAGAGGGCCGCCCCAGATCGTCGCCGCGCAGGGCGGCCTCGAAACCAGGGTAGGCCGCAATTAACCTGTTCAGCACGTCGGCCACACTGACTTGGTCTTCCTCAAAGTCCAGGGGCACCAGGATCGATCCGGCCAATCGCCGGATCGGCTCGCCCAGTCGTACTGTGATCTGCATGGAGCGCGCCTCAGGTGGGTGTTATGCGGCGGGACAGGGGCTGCTGCGGGCGGGCGCCAACTCATCTAACGGGCGTTTAGCCGCTGGGCTGAGGTTGTGCGCGCCAGAACGCTGTCTATCTGCGGCGCATTCTAGCACAGGAGCTGGCTGCTCACAAGGGATACAGCGGCGGAAGCGAATCTTACAGAACTGTAAGGTGCTGCTAACCACGAATTCATCAAATCTTCACCTTGCCCTGCTATAGTTGCCACAAAAGCAGGCTGAGACGTGAACATCTACTGCGCTCAACGCTTGAAACTGGCTGAAGGCGGTTATAGCCGTCGAACATACTCCTTGCGAAAGGAAACTTACTCATGGCTCTACCGTTGTTGATCATCTTGACCGCTCTATTGCTTTGGACGTTGATACCTGATCCTGATGCGGAGAAGCAGCCTGTCAACAAGCGTCAGGGTTGACGCTGTCTCAGGGCAACGCGCCCGAACTGCTGCGTTTTTGGCTGGCCGGCCCCACAGAACCGCAGCCACCTGCCCCCTGGTAATCGCCTGTCCATCCGTTGGGCAGGCGTTTTTATTGGCGCACTGCTCGCCCTGGTTTCGTAACCTTGCGCACTTCCCCATCTGTCTTTCCTGTGCTATGATCTATGCGGCCAACCATTCAGGTGCCGGGCACTTGCAGTTGCGCCTGCTGACGAAGTCTGTGGAGCCGATTTCAACCGCCAATGAACTGCAAGTGCCCGGCACCTGAGTAGTTACGAACGCGTTTCATCTGACACACCATGACCGATCTGCTGCTGATTCGACATGCGACAAACAATTGGGTAGGCGACCGGCTGGCTGGCTGGACGCCTGGCGTCCACCTCAACGAGTCCGGTCTGGCTCAGGCGGCTGCGCTGGCCGAACGCCTGGCTGGCTGGCCGATCCGGGCAATCTACAGCAGCCCGCTGGAGCGGGCTGTGGAGACTGCGCAGGCCGTAGCTGCACGGCATGACGGCCTGGCGGTGGTGATCGAAGAGGGCGTTGGCGAGTCGCGCTACGGCGATTGGACCGGCCAGGCGATCCAAGAGCTGGCCAAGACGCCTGAGTGGCTGCAAGTGCAGTTCACCCCTGGCCTGGCCCGTTTTCCCAACGGCGAATCGCTGGGCGAGATGCAGGCGCGCGCCGTGGCCGCAGTCGAGCGATTACGCCGCCTGCACCCTGACGGCGTGGTGGCTATTTTCTCGCACGCCGATGTCATCAAGGCTGTGGCAGCCTACTATGCTGGCCTGCCTTTTGACCTGTTCCAGCGGCTGGTGATCGACACGGCCTCGGTGACGTGGATACGCTTCACGCCTCATGGCCCGCGGCTGCTGCGCCTGAACGACACAGGCGAGTTGCTGCCGCCGAAGCCTGAAAGTGGCAGCGATCAGCCAGCAACTGCTGTCCAGCCAGCCGCCAGCCAGGACACCCCTGGCGCTGCACCGTCGGCATCATAACTAACACCCACACAAGGATTTGAGGCATGGCATCTTACGCGTTTGATCTGAAACCGTGCAGCCGGCTGACCGTCGGCGCCATCGGCCCGGCCGGGCAGCGCACCTTCTATCTGCAAGGCATTCAAGGCCGCCAAGTGGTCTCGTTGGTGATCGAGAAGCAGCAGGCCCAGGCGCTGGCCATCGGCATCGACGAGCTGCTGGAAGAGGTTGAAGAGCAGTATCCTGAGGATTGGGCGTCAGAACCGACGCCCAGCAACCTGTCGTTGATCGATCCGGTGTCGCCGCGCTTTCGCATCGGCCGGCTGGGCCTGGGCTACGAAGCGGACGACGACATGATGATCATCTTCGCCCAGGAAATGCTGAGCGAAGAAGAAGCGCAGCAGCGCGAACCGCTTGTGGGCCGCTTCTGGGCCAGCCGCGTGCAGATGACTGCCCTCAGCGCTCACATCAAGAAGCTGGCGGCCGCCGGCCGGCCGATCTGCGCGCTGTGCGGCAACCCCATCGATCCTGATGGACACTTCTGCCCGCCCAGTAACGGCCACGCCTCCACGACCATTCTACAGTAATGAGTAGCGACCAGAGCGAGCAGGCTGTTTCCTTGCACGACGTGCTGGACTTGCTGAACGATGGCGAGTTGACTGTGCGCGGCCTGCTGCCGGGCAGCTCTAACTATACCTTCCTGGCCGACATCAGCAACGACCGTTATCACGGCCTGGCGATCTATAAGCCGCGCCAAGGCGAGACGCCGCTCTGGGATTTTGCGCACGGCACGTTGTGCAACCGGGAATGGGCGGCCTACCTGGTCAGCCAGGCGCTGGGCTGGGCTTTGGTGCCGCCCACCACCATGCGGGTCGGTCCGTATGGCAAAGGCGCAGTACAGTTCTTCGTCGACGCTGATTTCAGCCAGCATTACTTCACTTTTCGCGATGATCCCGCCTTGCAAGCGGTTTTCCGCCGCATCGCCGCCTTTGATCTGGTGATTAACAACGCCGACCGCAAAGCAGGCCACACGCTGCGCGACGCGCAGGATCGAGTCTGGGCCATCGATCATGGCGTTTGTTTTCATGTCCAGCCCAAGCTGCGCACGGTGATCTGGGAGTTTGCCGGCGAGCCCTTGCCAGCCGACATGGCGGCTGACCTGGCCCAGTTGCGGGCGGAGTTAGACGAGGACTGCCCGTTGCACAGCCAGTTAGCTGGCCTGCTGACCGGCGCCGAGATCAAAGCGCTGGCGCGGCGCACCGAGCAACTGCTGGACAGCGGCTCGTTTCCCGACCCCGACCCATACCGGCGATCCTATCCCTGGCCGCTGGTGTGATCGGCACGAATTGTTCTCGCTCGTTTATGGATGGTTGTGCGCCCAGGCGCATGGACACCGCAGATGCTTGTACCTGTGCAACCTGTGAATGATGCAACAGCGACGGCCAGCCAGGCTGCTGCAGGCCCGCTGCCCACTATCAGCGCCGACCTGCCAGGCATCGGCGGCCAGCTCAAAGCTGAGCCGGGCCATTTTGTCGTCGAAGAGATCCCGCTCTACGAGGCAGTCGGCAGCGGCGGCCATCTGTACGTTTCGTTGACGCGCGAGGGCTGGAATACCAAGCGCGTTGCCGATGCCCTGGCCGACCTGTTTGGCGTCAACCGGCGCGATGTGGGCTTTGCCGGCCTGAAGGATCGCAACGCCCGCTGCACGCAGGTCTTCTCGCTGCCAGGGTTGACGCCTGAGGCTGCTGCCCGTATCGAGCCTGCCTTGCCTTTCCAGGTTAACTGGGCCAGCCAGCACACCAACAAACTCAAGGTTGGGCACCTGCTGGGCAATCGGTTTCGCATCACCGTGACCGATCTGGCTGTTCCGCCAGACGAGGCGCTCAGCCGCAGCCGGGCCATTGCCGCCGCCATTGCGCAGCGCGGTGTGCCCAACTTTTTCGGCCCGCAGCGTTTTGGCTGGGAAGGAGGCAACGTGGCCAAGGGCCGGGCTGCCCTGCTGGGCCAGGGCCCGCGGCGCGATGCCTGGCTGACCAAGCTGCTGATCTCGGCCTATCAATCGCACCTGTTCAACCGCTATCTGGTGCGGCGCATGGAAGCCGGCCTGTTTGGGCAGGTGATCGCCGGTGATGTCTGCAAGAAGGCTGCGACCGGCGGCATGTTCGATGTCGAGGACGCCGAGGCAGAGCAGCCTCGCTACCAGCGCGGTGAGATCACCTTCACCGGGCCGTTGTACGGCAAAAAGATGTGGGCTGCCAAGGATGCGGCGGCCATGCTCGAGGCCAGCGTGCTGGCCGAGGCCGGTTTGAGCGAAGAAGACCTGCGCCGCACGCGCGTCGACGGCGGCCGGCGGCCGGCGCGGCTGTGGCTGCCAGAAATCGATCTGGCGGTCGATGCGCAGGGACTGCAAGTAGCCTTTACCCTGGTTAAGGGCGCCTATGCTACCGTGGTCTTGCGCGAGTTTATCAAGTCGGAGCAAGGGTTAGAGCTGTTACAGGAAGAGAGTGAGGAGTGATGATGAGTCCAAAGAGTCAGAAAAGCGAGCCAGAGCATAACCAGGCAACCGTGACATTGCCGTTGTTTCCGCTGCGCTTGGTGTTGTTTCCGGGGCAGGTGCTGCCGTTGCACGTCTTCGAGCCCCGCTATCGGATGATGATCAACCAGTGCATCGAGAAGGAACAGCCTTTCGGTGTGGTGCTGATGCGCGATGATACGCCCGACTGGCGCGATTACAAGGGCGATGTGGATTTGCCCTACGACGTGGGCACAACGGCTCACATTCGCCAGATGGAGCGACTGTCTGACGGCCGGCTGAACATCGTTACGCTGGGTATGCACCGTTTCCGCGTGCGCAAGCTGCGTTTCGACAAGCCCTTTTTACAAGGCGACGTGGAGGCGTTTCCTATGGAGGGCGCGCCGGCGCCCCAGGACATAAGGACGGTCAGCCGGCTGTTGCAGGGCTATATCAAGCAGTTGTCGCTGGTGCTGAGCAGCGAGATCGATCTGGGCGAGGTGCCTGAGGACCCGCGCACGCTGGCGTATGTGACCGCGACAGCCTTGCAGCTTCCTTGGGACGAAAAGCAGAACCTGCTGGAGACGCCTAGTCTGCCGGAGTTGCTGAGCGTCGAGCGTTCGCTGCTGGGCAAAGAGACCATGATGCTGGGTTTCATGCACGCGTCGGAGAGCCGCATCGAGGAGCAAGTGTTGGGACCAACCGGTTATCTCTATCCCAACTGAGCGACCCGAATCACGAATCCCTTGCCAGGGGTTTGGCCCTGATGGACAATCAGGCCGCCCGATTGCATGATGGAAGCAGCACAGGAACGACCGTCGATGTCCACTGGCATGCCCTTCATTGATGAAGGATACCATCCCCCAGCCAGCGCCGCCCAAGCCCAAGCACCGGCGGCCAATGCAAGCTGGCTGAGCCGGCTGAGGAGCGCACTGTGATCAGGCCATTCGGGTTGTCTGACATGCTGGCTGTGCGTTCGCTGCAGCGCGACGGCGTCTGGTTGGATCTTTTTCATCATCTGCTGTTGCGCCGGAGCGCGCTGGCCACCGCTTTGATTGCGCCCGTCCCCTGGGTTGGCACTGGCTTGGCCTCCTACGTCTGGTCGCCGAAGCAACAGGTCCAGGGCTTTGTGCAGATGCTCAAACGGCCTGGCCGGCATGAAGCAGACCTGCTCTACCTGGCGCCGCGATTGGAACAGTCGCCCAACGGGCCAGCCGCCTGGCAGAGCCTGCTATCAGCCTGCATTGCCGAGGCCAGCGCGCAGGCCCTGCGCCGCCTGTTTGTCAGCGCGCCGGAGGGCAGGGCCGAGATCGATGCGCTGGCCGGCCTGGGCTTCATGGTCTACACCAGCGAAGAGGTGTTCGTGCTCTCGACCTCGCCCCGCGAGGCTGCTTTGCCGCCTGATCCGCAACTGCGCCCCCGCCAGCCGGAAGATGTCTGGTGGCTGCGCCGGCTGTATAGCCTCTATACACCGCAGCCGGTGCAGAACGCCGAAGGGTACAACAGCAGCGACGGTCAGGCGTCCCTGCCGCTGGCCTGGTGGGAGCTGACTAACCAAAGCAGCTTCGTCGTGCAGGACAAAGGCGAAGTGCTGGGCGGCGTCCAACTGGTCAACGGGCGCCGCGGCCACTGGCTGCTGTTGCACGGCGATCCGGGCGACAGCCAGTTAATGGCCGCTGTGTTGCGTTATGGCATAGAACTGGCCCGCGGCAGTCGCTGGCCCATGTACTGCGCGGTGCGACCCTATCAGGGCGGGCTGAGCGCCGTGTTACAAGACCACGGCTTCCAGAGCTTCGCCCGCTGTGCGCGCATGGTCAAACACCTGGCTGTGCGCGTCAAAGCGACCGAGCTGGTGACCGCGCCGGGCATGGTAATCGAAGGGCCTGGCCCGTGAGGCGCAGGACCATCGACTTTTTGTTACTACTCAGCCATAGGCGCCGGGCACTTGCATTTACGCCTGCTAACGAAGTCTGTGGAGCCGATTTCAGCCGCCAATGGACTGCAAGTGCCCGGCGTCTGAGCAGCTACCAGAACAGTACGAACTCCCGATTTCCAGAGGACACCTGTTTCGTTGAGGACCGAGGACTTTGACACAACAAAAAATTACCGATGATTTGGACGTTCTGTTGAACGTGTTACCGCCCGATATTCAGGCCGCTTTGCAGCAAGCCGACCGCGCCGACAAGCTGCTCGAAGTGGTGATGGATCTGGGGCGTTTGCCGGAGGCTCGCTTTACCGACGGCGAAACCACCCTGCGTGAGCGCGAGATCGGCCCCGATGACCTGGATTTCGTGGTCGAGCGCATCGGCGTGTTCACCAGTGACAACCGGGCCGGCGTCGAACGCACCCTGCACCGCATCTCTTGCATCCGTAACCGCCAAGGCCGCATCGTCGGCCTGACAGTGCGGGTCGGTCGCGCCGTCTATGGCGTGATCGATATCCTGCAGGACATCATCGAGTCGGGCCAGAGCATCCTGTTGCTGGGGCAGCCGGGTGTAGGCAAGACGACCCTGCTGCGCGAGGCTGCCCGGGTGCTGGGTGGCAGCAAGCGCGTGGTGATCGTCGATACATCCAATGAGATCGGCGGCGACGGCGACATTCCCCATCCGGCCATTGGCCGGGCGCGGCGCATGCAGGTGGCCCAGCCGGCCTTGCAGCACGAGGTGATGATCGAAGCGGTGGAGAATCACATGCCGCAGGTGATCATCATCGACGAGATCGGCCGCGAGCTGGAAGCTGCCGCGGCCCGCACCATCGCCGAGCGCGGCGTGCAACTGATCGGCACAGCCCATGGCAACTCGCTGGAGAACTTGCTGCTCAACCCCACCCTCAGCGACCTGGTGGGCGGCATCGAGAGCGTCACCCTGAGCGACGAGGAAGCCCGCCGCCGCGGCACGCAGAAGTCAGTGCTGGAGCGCAAGGCCCCGCCCACCTTCGACGTGTTAGTGGAGATCCAGGACCGGCAGCGCATGGCTGTGCATCACGACGTGGCCAAGGCCGTGGACAACTTCCTGCGCGGCCGTGAGCTGCGGCCAGAGATTCGCTACCGCGACGAAGCAGGCGTGATCCACAAGGAGGCGCCGCCGGCCCGGCCAGCGCCAGAGCGCAACGGGCGGGCTCAGCACGAGTCCACCCGCGAGCTGGAGACGCTGGCCGACATCGACCTGGAACAGCCAGCGCTGCCCGCGATGCGCTCGCTCACCACACAGCGCATCTACTCCTACGGCGTCGGGCTGAACAAGCTGCGCACGGCCGCCCAGCGCATGGGGGTGCCAGCGCAGTTTGTGGACGACCTGCGCCGGGCCGACGTGCTCGTGACGCTCAAGAGCTATTACCGCAAGCGGCCGCAGCCCATCGTCGAAGCTGAGGAGCGGCGCCTGCCGGTCTACGTGCTGCGCTCCAACACGCTGATCCAGATGGAGAGCTTTCTGGCCGACCTGTTCGGCGTCAGCGATGAGTTGGGCGACACCCTGGACCTGGCCATGCGCGAGACACAAGAGGCGATCCGCCGCGTGCTGACCGGCGCGCAGTCCGTGGACCTCAGCCCGCAGCCCTCCTCCGTGCGCCGCCAGCAGCATCAAGCCGCCCGCACTGCCAACCTGATCAGCCACAGCCAGGGCCGCGACCCGTACCGGCATGTGCGGATTCTGCGCGAGTAGATTGGTACATTGGTGGCTTCGCCCAGCGCGGTAAGCCCACCAACCTACCAATCTACCAATCTACCGATCTACCAATCTGCCATTTCCCCTCCCCATGTTCATCACCTTCGAAGGCCCTGAGGGCAGCGGCAAGAGCACCCAGTTGGTTTTGCTGGCGCAGTGGCTGCGCGGGCGGGGGCAGGATGTGCTGACGACGCGCGAGCCAGGCGGCACGGCTATCGGCGACCGCGTGCGGGCGATCCTGCTGGACCCAGCCTGCGGCGAAATGCAGGCTGAGGCCGAGGTGCTGCTCTTTTCGGCCGCGCGGGCCCAGCATGTGGGCCAGGTGATCCGGCCGCACCTGGCGCGCGGGGGCGTGGTGTTGTGCGACCGCTACGCCGACTCGACGCTGGCCTACCAGGGCTATGGCCGCGGGCTCGACCTGGCCACGCTGGGGGTGATCACGGCCTTTGCCACCGGCAGGCTGCGGCCTGACCTGGTGATCTACCTGGACATCGCCGCGGAGGCTGGGCTGCGGCGCAAACAACTGCATGCCCACGACGACGCCAGCCAATGGAACCGCATGGAGCAGGAGGCGCTGGCCTATCACCAGCGGGTGCGGGCCGGCTACTTGCAGATGGCCGCGGCCGAGCCGGGCCGCTGGCTGCTGGTCGACGCCAGCCAGCCGGTGGACGCCGTGCAAGCAGCGCTGCAGGCACGCGTCGGCGAGCTGCTCCGCCCGTAGGTCCGGCTACCAGCCGGACAGGGCTTGTCACGTTGATAACGTGACCTACAGATCGAGCGCATCTGCGCCGCCCATGCCGCCGGAGAGATCCGGCATCGACTCCTCGATGGCCTCCGGGCTTTCGCCGGCCTCCAGGCGATCCACCACCTCACCGAACTCGTCGCCCAGGTCCTCGCCCATCTCTGCGCTCATGCGCCGCATCCAGCGCGCCATCGACTTGGGGTCGTTCTCGTCCAGATCTCCGAAGCTCCCAGGATCGGTCAGATCATCCATCCGGCTTTCCTCTGAGCGCAGCACGGCCACGCGCGACATCAGCCGGCTCAGCTCCGTCCCGCCACAGCGCGGGCACACTGGCTGGCCGGTCTCCGCCGCGCTAAAAGTTTTCCACCAAATGCTCACGCGCCGGCGACACCCGGCGCAACGGTACTCATAAATCGGCACGGTTCGTTCCTTTTGGGTATCAAGAAGGAATAGGGTAAACTGGTCTGGTAGATTGGTAGATTGGTCGGCTCGTCAGTTATAGGTGCCGGGCACTTGAATCTGCGCCTGCAAAGATGTCTGGCGAGCCTATTCAATCTGTGCATAGGCTGTAAGTGCCCGGCACCTGAGTAGTAACCAATCTACCCCGATTATACCAACCTGCGCCTTTTGCGCCAAGACCTCTCACCACAGAAAGAACGCTCATGCCTGCAACCGACGTGACAACCGACCCCTACGAGACCATCCATGCCCCGCGGCCGCTGCTGGTGATTCTATCTGGCCCATCAGGCGTCGGCAAGGATGCGGTGATGGCCCAGATGCGCGAGCGGGGCGTGCCTTTCTACCAGGTGGTGACAGCCGCCACGCGCGCCCAGCGGCCGGGCGAGATCGACGGCCAGGACTACCACTTCGTCAGCATCGAGCGCTTCGCCGAGATGATCGAGCAGAAGGAACTGCTGGAGCACGCCGTGGTCTACGGCGACTACAAGGGCATCCCCAAGTCCGAGGTGCGCAAGGGGCTGGCCAGCGGGCTGGATGTGGTGCTGCGCGTGGACGTGCAGGGCGCGGCCACCATCCGCAGCCTGGTGCCGCAGGCTGTGGCCATCTTCCTGATCGCCTCGTCGGAGGAGGAGATGGTGACCCGGCTGCGCGGCCGGCAAACCGAGGACGCCGGCCGGCTGGCCATGCGCATCGCCACCGCGCGCGAGGAGCTGCAGCGCCTGGCCGAGTTCGACTACGTGGTGGTCAACCGCGACGGCCAACTGGAAGAGGCTGTGCAGCAGGTGCTGGCCATCATGACCGCTGAGCGCTGCCGGGTGAGCTGGGAGCCGGTGGATCTGTAAGGGTAGGCAAGTAGAAAAGTAGACAAGGAAGCAAGCATGGAAGTACCGCATTTGGCATCGGATGGTGGAATGGTGGGGTATCGTATTCCCCTGGCCCGGCCGCGCTGGACATACATATTGATGGGCGTCAATATCGCCGTGTTTCTGGCCATGACTGTCTTTGGCGCGCTCAATGACCTGGGATTGAACGGCAGCCAGGATTTTCGCGTGCTGTTGATTTTTGGCGCTATGCAGAACCAGTTGATCGCGCAGGGTGACTACCACCGGCTGCTGACCAGCATGTTTCTGCACATCGGCTTGGTCCATCTGATGTTCAACAGCTACGCATTGTTCATCTTGGGGCAGGACGTGGAGCGGCTGTACGGCTCGGCCCGCTTCCTGCTGATCTACTTCCTCAGCGGCCTAGGCGGCAGTCTGGCCTCTTTTGTCCTGGGCGCAGGCGGCATCTCGGCCGGGGCCAGCGGCGCCATCTTTGGCCTGATCGGCACAGAGATCGCCTACTTCTACCTGCATCGCCAGACCTTCGGCCAGCGCGGCCAGGCCCAGTTGCGCAGCTTGCTGATGCTGGCCGGCATCAACCTGATCTTTGGCTTCACCATTCCGGGCATCAACAACCTGGCCCACATGGGCGGGTTGGTCTTCGGCGCGCTACTGGGTTGGCTGCTGGCGCCTCGATATCAGGCGCCCTCGGTCTTCATGGCCACGGCCGACGGCGCGTTGACCCTGGAGGATAGCACGACCATCGGCCGCCGCTTGCCCATGTTGCTGGCTGTCACGGTGGTGATGGGTGTGTTGTTGTTGATCGGCACCATGCGCTGGAGTGGGTGAGATGTTCGCCGAGATTGCTGTCCACACGCCGATGGCGCGCCGTATGCCCAGCGGCGCTCGGTCGGAGACCGGCCCGAGCGGGGTTGGCGCGGGGGATGAGGACGCGCCTCTGGGTGTGACTTTTCACTACAGCGTGCCGGCCCATCTGGCCGAGACGCTGCGGGTCGGCCACCTGGTCTGGGTTCCCTTTGGGCGTGAGGAACTGCACGGCGTGGTGCTGGGCCTGGTGGACGCTGCGCCGCAGGGCGTGCGCCCGCGCGCGCTGCGCGGCCTGGTGCTGCCAGAGCCTGTGCTGACACCCGCACAGCTTGATCTGGCCCGCTGGATGAGCAGCCATTACCTGGCGTCGATCCTGGACTGCCTGTTGTTGATGCTGCCGGCCGGGCTGGCGCAGAAGGCGGAGCCGGTGTTGGTGTTGACGGGAGAGGGGAGGAGTCTGCTAGGCGAGGATGTCACCCTCACCCCCGGCCCCTCTCCCTCGGAGGGCGAGGGGAGAGTAGTGGAGCAGATGAGCTTTGGGGCGGAGGATTTTGTGGCGGCGCTGTATGATGGGCCCTATTTTGCCCGGTTGCCAGGGCTGAAGGCCGAGCAGTATGCGCTGCTGGCTTATCTGTTGGATCATGAGCCCGCGCCAGAGCGGGTGTTAGCCCGGCTGGAGGGCGACCTGAGCCGGCGCAGCCTGGTGGACCCGCTGGTCGAACGCGGCCTGGTGGCGCGCCAGCGCCGCATCGTCGAGCCGCCGCTCAAGCCCAAGACGGGCAAGCAGGTCGTCCTGACCGCGAACCAGGAGACCATCGACCAGACGCTGCCCACCCTGGGCCGCCAGTCCAAGCAGGCGGATGTGCTGGCCTGGCTGGCTGCGCATCGTGCGCCTGCGCCCACCCTGGCCGCGATCTGTGCGGCTGTGGGCTGCACAGCCGCGCCGGTGCGCAGCCTGGCCGAGCGCGGCTGGCTGCAGATTGCGGCCGATAAAACCGTGCTCCTGCTTGTGCCGGCCGAGGAGGTGCGCCAGCGGCTGATCGAGCTACGCGGCGGCGAGAAGTACTGCCGCGTGTTGGAGGCGCTGGCGGGCGAGGCGGGGCCGGTCTGGGTTGGCTGGCTCTACGCTGAAACCGGTGCAGACCTGGCCACCCTGCGCGAGTTAGCCGCGGCGGGCCTGATCTCTTTGGGCGAGGTCGAAATTTGGCGTGATCCTCTGGCCGGCAAGGCTTTCGTCGCCGATACGCCGCCAGCCCTGACCGAGGATCAGGCGCGGGTGTGGACAGAGATCAAACGAGGAATGATGAACGAGGAACGAGGAATCCGGAATTCGGAATCCGGGACTCATCATTCATCGTTCATCACTCCGCATTTTCTTCTTCACGGCGTTACCGGCAGCGGCAAGACGGAGATCTACCTGCGGGCCATCCAGGCCGCGCTGGACGCCGGCCAGCAGGCTATTGCCTTAGTGCCGGAGATTGCGCTGACGCCGCAGACAGTGCGCCGCTTCGCCGCGCGCTTCGGCGAGCGGGTGACGGTCTATCACAGCGA
Source organism: uncultured Anaerolinea sp. (assembly GCA_964626845.1). Lineage (GTDB taxonomy): Bacteria > Chloroflexota > Anaerolineae > JAAEKA01 > JAAEKA01 > JAAEKA01. The sequence goes on along the minus strand of CAZVGR010000008.1, from coordinate 68,808 downwards.
TCTGTCCCCCGGCGAGCGCTACGATGTCTGGCGCAAGGCGCGCGCCGGTCAGGTGCAGGTGGTGGTGGGCGCCCGCTCGGCCCTGTTCCTGCCCCTGCCAAACATCGGTCTGATTGTGCTCGACGAGGAGCATGACCCCTCCTACAAGGAAAGTCAGCGCTCGCCCCGCTACCATGCCCGCGACGCGGCCCTGCAACTGGCCCGACTGACCGGCGCGACGCTGCTGCTGGGCTCGGCTACGCCCTCGCTGGAGAGCTTCTACGCCGCGCAGCTCGGCCAGATCAGTCTGCTGGATCTGCCGCGACGCATCATGGGCCACGCCAAGGCTATTGCCGAGCAGCAAAAGCAACTGCACCTGCGCCAGACCGTCTACCGACCGCTGGACGCGCTGCACCCGGAGACGCGCTACGCTGAGTTGCCGCCGGTGCAGGTGGTCGATCTGCGCCAGGAGCTGCGGGCGGGCAATCGCTCTATGTTTAGCCGGGCGCTGCAAGAGGCCATCGATCGCGTGTTGGCCGCCAAACAGCAGGCGATACTGTTCCTCAACCGGCGCGGCTCGGCCACGTTTATTATCTGCCGCGATTGTGGGCACGTGTTGAACTGCCAGCACTGCGATGTGCCGCTGACCTACCATGAGGGAGTGGCTCGGTCGGAGGTTGGGCGCCATCCCGGAGGGAGTGGCCAGAGCAACAAGGGGAGCGGGGTAATCGTGTGCCATCACTGCGGGCGGCGGGCCGTGCAGCCAGAGCATTGTCCTGAGTGCGCCAGCCGGCGCATTCGCTACCTGGGCGCAGGCACCGAAAAGATCACCGAACAGGTCAGCGCGCTGTGGCCGCAGGCGCGCGTGGTGCGTTGGGACCGTGACGTGACCGGCCGCAAGGGCAGCCACGACGCCATTCTTGAGCAGTTCGCCAGCCGCCAGGCCGACGTCATGGTTGGCACGCAGATGATCGCGAAGGGCCTTGACCTGCCGTTGGTGACGCTGGTCGGGGTGATCAATGCCGACGTGGGGCTGTATCTGCCCGACTTCCGCGCGGCCGAGCGCAATTTCCAGTTGCTAACTCAGGTGGCGGGCCGGGCCGGTCGCAGCCTGCTGGGCGGCCAGGTGATCGTGCAGAGCTACCGGCCGGAGCACTACGCCATCCAGGCTGCCCGCCGCCACGACTACCTCGACTTTAGCCGCCAGGAGCTGAGCTTCCGCCGCGAGCTGGGCTATCCCCCGTTTCGCCGCCTGGCCCGGCTGGTTTTCACCCACAAGGAGCGCGAACGGGCCAAGGCCGAGGCTGAGGCGTTGGCCCGCGGTCTGCGTTTCGCCGTTCAGGCAGCCGGCCGCAGCGGTATCGATCTGATCGGTCCCGCGCCCTGCTTTTTCAGCCGCGAGCAGGGCAAGTATCGCTGGCATATCATCCTGCGCGCTGTCGATCCAGCGGCTTTTCTGCGCACGTTCGACATCCCGGCTGGTTGGCGGGTGGATGTGGACCCGGTCAGCCTGTTGTAATTCTGACGGAGGTTGTCCTCGTGAGAGCTGGGTTTGCGTTGGTTCTGTTGATGTCGTTGCTCCTGGCTGCCTGCGCGCCGGCCGGCCAGTTCCCGCCCTTTCTCACCCTGCAGGGCGCAGACAGCGCCGCGCCAGATCAGCCGGCGTCGGGCCTGAACGAGGCCGAGCCGCAGCCGGCCGCTGAACCGCACCAGGGAGAGCCGGCCGCCGCCGCCCCAGCCTTGTCATTGGACGACTTGATGCCCTTGGACCCGGCTGTGCGCCTGGGGCGGCTGGAAAATGGCCTGACCTACTACGTGCAACGCAACAGCAAACCAGCACAGCGCGCCGATCTGTGGCTGGTGGTCAACGCCGGCTCTGTGCTGGAAGAGGAGGACCAGCGAGGGCTGGCTCACTTGCTGGAGCACATGCTCTTCAACGGCACGCGCCGTTTCCCGGAGCAGAGCCTGATTGACACCCTGGAGCGCATGGGCATGGAGTTCGGGCCGGACGTCAACGCTTACACCAGCTTTGACGAGACAATCTACATGCTGCAAACCCCGACCGACCAGGCGGACCTGTTGCAAACGGCCTTTGATGTGCTGGAGGACTGGGCCGCCTATGCCACTCTCTCTGACGAAGACATTGATCAAGAGCGGGGCGTGGTGGTCGAGGAGCAGCGCCTGGTCGACCAGAACGCCGAAGGCCGCATCAAAAGCCAGATCTGGCCCGTGCTGGCCGCTGGCTCCGCCTATGCGGACCGGCTGCCCATGGGCGATATGCAACTCATCCGCACGGCGCCAGCCGAGGCTGTGCGCCGCTTCTACCAGACCTGGTACCGGCCTGACCTGATGGCGGTGATCGCTGTGGGCGATTTTGACCCGGAGCAGGTGGAACTGATGATCCAGCAGCGCTTCGCCACGCTGCCTGAGCTGGCTTCGCCCCAGCCGCGGCCAGAGCCAGCCGCGCCGCAGGCCCAGGAGCGGCGTTTTCTGGTGATCGCCGACCCAGAGTACCCCTACACCGAGTTTCGTATCGATCACATCAGCCCCATCAGCCCGATGCAGACTGTGGGCGACGCGCGCGAGTGGCTGGTGGCCTACCTGGCCAGCACCATGTTCGACGCCCGGCTGGAGGAGGTCAGCCGCCAGCCGGATGCTCCCTTTGTATACGCCTATGCCCTGACCGAGCCGCTGGCGCGGCAAATCCAGACCTACTCGGCGCGCGGTCAGACACAGGACGGCGAGGTGCTGGCGGGCATCGAGGCTGTGCTGACCGAGATCGAGCGCGTCCGTCAGCACGGCTTCACGCAGCAAGAGCTGGAGCGGGCGCGCGCCGACCTGGCCCTCAGCTACCAGATCTGGCGCGCCGAGAAGGACAATCTGGACAACGCGGTCTTTGCGCAAGGCTACGCCGATCATTTTCTGACCGGCATTGCCAGCCCCAGCGTTGAGTACAATGTCGATCTGGTGCAACAATTGCTGCCCGGCATCGGCCTGGACGAGACCGCCCAGGCCTTCGCCGATCTGGCGCCGCTCGATGGTCAGGTGCTCACTGTCATCGGGCCGGCCAAGGAGGATGCTGCGCTGCCCAGCCAGCAGGAACTGGCCCGGCTGTTCGACCGGACGGAAAAGCCCGACCTGGACTTGCGCGCCTACCAGCAGGTTGACCGTCCCCTGATGGAGGAAGCGCCGCCGCCGGTGGAAATTGTCGCCGAGCAGACCTGGCCTGAGCTGGGGATCAGCCAGTTTGAGCTGGCCAACGGGGTGCGGGTCATCGTGAAGCCCACCGACTTCTGGGTCGATGACATCGTCTTCTCAGCCACCAGCCCTGGCGGCACGTCGTTGGTAGCCGACGAGGACTTCGACGAAGCGGCGGCCGTTGCCTACCTGGTGGCCCAGAGCGGTGTAGGAGAGTTGAGCCAGAGCGAGCTGCGCTCCCTGCTGGCAGGCAAGTCGGTGCAGGTTGCGCCTGGCATCTACGAGCTGAGCGAGGGCTTTAGCGGCTATACAACCGCCCAGGATCTGGAACTGGCCTTCCAGCTTATTCACCTCTATGCCAGCGCGCCGCGACTGGACCCGGCTGCGGTGCAGGTTTACCAGAATCAAGCGCGCGCAGGATTGACCAACCGCGCCATCGCGCCCTATGCGGCCATGCAGGATGCGCTGCAAGATGCGCTCTATGGCGACACGGTGCGGCGCGGCCCGTTGCCGCTGCAGCAGATTGAGCAGTTCGACGCAGAGCGGGCTATGGCCATCTACCGCGACCGTTTCGCCGATATGAGCGACTTCACCTTCACGTTTGTCGGCAACGTGGAGGAAGTAGAGATCAGACGGCTGGCGCAGAGCTACCTGGGCGCGCTGCCGGGCGGCGGCCGAGAGGAGAGCGGTCGCGATGTGGCCCCCATGCGCTGGTCGGGCGTGGTCGAGCGGACGGTGGTCAAAGGCCAGGAGGAGCAGAACCTGGTGCAGTTGGTCTTTGGCGGCCCCATCAGCGTCACCCAGGCCAGCGCGGTGCAGTTGGACGCGCTGGAGGCGCTGCTGACCATCCGCTTGCGCGATGATCTGCGCGAGGCGCGCAGCGGCATCTACACCCCCTTCGTCTCACACCATCTTTCGCTTGTACCCACGCCCCAATACCAACTGTGGATCGAATTTGGCGCTGACCCACCGCGCGTGGATGAGCTGATCGAAGCCTTGTTCAGCCAGATCGCCAGTCTGCACGAAAGCGGCCCCTCGCCGGCCGAGCTGGCCAAGGTGCAGGAGCAACTGCGGCGCAACCGGCAAGAGGCGTTGCGCGATAATAACTTCTGGCTGCGCGCCATCGAGCAGCACGTTGCCGTCGCGGGCCGAAGTCCGGAGGATATTCTGGCCTATGATGCGCTGCTGGACGCTCTGCAGCCGGCCGATTTGCAGTTCGCAGCGCAGCAGTTTCTGCCGCGCGATCGCTATGTGCAAATCACGCTGTATCCCGAAGGCGCGCAGCCCTGAAATCTGTCCAAACCACGCCCCACCGGCAGGCGCTGACGCGTCAGCTACGACCAGCGCCGCCAGTCTTGAACACGCCCGTTTCATTTGACAGTGTTTGGCTTCTGTGTTACCATCGCGCCACTTTCAGCACAAGGTGTTCATGTCGATGATCAGTTTGGCAGCCCTCCAGCAGTCCAGTCAATCGACCGCTCCTGTCGAGCGTGCTGTGTTTGTGTTGGCTCCGCGCCTGGATGGTTCCTGGCGCGGTTTTTATTTTGGCTACTACTTTAGCAGCCAACACTGCGCGCTCCATGCCAACACTGACCCGATGCCTTGACCCGACGACGAGCCAGGAGACCGATCAGAAAGCGTGGAGCGTGTGGCCCACGCTTTTTTGTTGCCATGAAGCGTGCAGCGTGAAACGTGGCGTAACACGTAATGCGTAACACGTAACACGTAACCCGGAGTATGCGGGAAGCGTCTCTGGTTACGGGTTACCTTGCACGCATCACGTTTCACTCACCGGAGGTTCTATGCCCTGCCGAGGCGTGCGCGGCGCCACCACCGTCGACGAAAATACGTCGGAAGCGATCCTGCGGGAAACCCGGCGCATGTTGGCTTTGCTGATCCACCTCAACGGCATCGAGGTCGAGGATGTGACCAGCATTCTGTTCACCACGACGCGCGATCTGACGGCCGAGTATCCGGCCCTGGCCGCGCGCCAGCTTGGCTGGCTGGACATCGCCCTGCTCTGCGGCCACGAGATGGACGTGCCCGGCGGCCTGCCGCGCTGTGTGCGGGTGCTGATCAACTGGAACACCGACAAGGACCCGCACGACATCCACCCGGTCTACCTGCGCGGCGCGCGCAACCTGCGACCGGACAAGGCTGAGCTGCCGCCGGTAGATAACGAAGATCTCGACGACTGGATCGAACAACAGGTCGATCACTGGCGCGATCAAAAGTCAGCCAAGAAGGAGACGAAGATGAAGGTTGTTGCATTTCAAGGCGAGCGCGGGGCCTATTCGGAGCAGGCCGCGCGCCAGCACTTCGGCGGCGACGTGGTAACCCTGCCCTGCGCCGCGTTCGAGGGCATCTTCGCAGCTATCGACAGCGGGGAGGCTGACTTCGGCGTGCTGCCGGTGGAGAACTCGCTGGCCGGCTCGATCAATCGGGCCTATGACCTGCTGCTGGAGCACGACCTGCGGGCCTGGGGCGAGATCCTCTTTCGCGTGCGCCACAACTTGCTAGCCCCGGCCGGCGCAACTCTGGAACAGATCCACACCGTGCGCTCCCACCCCCAGGCCCTGGCCCAGTGCGAACGCTGGCTCAGCCAGCGCGGCCTCAAGGCCGTCACCTGGTACGACACGGCCGGCAGCGCCAAGGAGCTGGCCGCCAACCCGGAGCCGGGCGTGGCCGCCATCGCCAGCAGCCTGGCGGCTGAGACCTACGGCTTGGAGGTACTGGCCAGCGGCATCGAGGATCTGGCCTGGAACTACACCCGCTTCTTCGTCATCGGCCGCGGCGAGCCGCCTATCACGGCCAGGGCCAAGACCTCGCTGGTCTTCGCTGTCACCCATGAGGCTGGGGCGCTGGTCAACTGCCTGAACGAATTCTCCAGCCGGGGCATCAACCTGACCAAGATCGAGAGCCGGCCGCGGCGCAACCGCCCCTGGCACTACGTCTTCTATCTGGATTTCGACGGCCACTGGCAAGACCCGGCCTGCCAGCAAGCCCTGGTGGGCCTGCTGGCCCGCGCAGCCTTCGTCAAGCTGCTCGGCTCCTACCCCGCGGCCGAGCTGCCGGCGGTGAACGGCGAGGTCGGGCAGAGTGAGTTGTTGCAGATCTAGCGTAACGAGTAACTCGTAATTCGTAACCCGGAGTGTCCGCCCATGGAAGGTTATTGCGGGTTATGCATTGCGCCGCAACGCGTAACCCGCAATGCACACAAACAGGTGTCTAGTCCGGGTTACGAGTTACGCATTACTCGTTACGCCCTAGCACGCAACCCGCTGTGCGCACAAACAGATGCACATTCCGGGTTACGAGTTACTCGTTACGTGTTATCGCCCTTTCGATGGCACACCCATCGAACTCATAGAAACGCTCCGCATTCCACAGAAACACAGGTGCATTTATGATCGTCGTCATGAAACAAGGAGCAACAGCAGCCGAGATCGGGGCTGTCATCGCCCGTGTCGAAGAACTGGGGCTAACGCCCCATCCGATTTACGGAGAGAACCATACGGTAATTGCCGTCGTGGGGGAAGCCGTGACCGTCGAGCCGGACGTCTTCCTGGCAATGGGTGGCGTGGAGACCGTCACCCGCATCGGCCATCAGTTCAAACTGGCCAGCCGCCAGGCCAAGACCGAGGACACGATCATTGCGCTGAACGGCGTTGTCATCGGCGGCCGCAAGCTGGTGGTCATGGCCGGGCCGTGCAGTGTCGAAAGCCGCGCCCAGATGCTGGAAACAGCGCAGGCGGTCAAAGAGGCCGGAGCCACACTGCTGCGCGGCGGCGCTTACAAGCCGCGCACCTCGCCCTACGCCTTCCAGGGCATGGGGCTGAAAGGGCTGGAACTGCTGGCTGAAGCCAGGGAAATCACCGGTCTCAAGATCGTCACGGAGGTGATGACCCCCGAGGCGGTGCCGCTGGTCAGCCAGTACGCCGACATCTTGCAGATCGGCGCACGCAACATGCAGAACTACGGCCTGCTCAACGCGGTCGGCCGTACCCAGCGGCCCGTGCTGCTCAAGCGCGGCATGATGAGCACCATCCAGGAGCTGCTCATGTCGGCCGAGTACATCATGTCCAACGGCAACTACAAGGTCATGCTGTGCGAGCGCGGCATTCGCACCTTCGAGCCGATGACCCGCAACACCTTCGACCTGAACGCCGTGCCGTTGCTCAAGCAGCTCAGCCACCTGCCGGTGATCGCCGACCCCAGCCACGGCACCGGCCGCTGGGACCTGGTGGCGCCGATGGCCAAGGCCTCCATCGCCTGCGGCGCCGACGGCCTGATTATCGAGGTGCATCCTCACCCCGAAGTCGCTGTTTCCGACGGCGCGCAGAGCCTCAAGCCGGAGAAGTTCGCCCAAATGATGCGCGAGTTGAAGCCGTTGGCCGAGGCGCTGGGGCGGGAGCTTTGACACGTAAGGCGTAACGAGTAACACGTAACCCGGAAAAGCCTCTCCCCTTTCCGGGTTACGAGTTACGGGTTACGCATTACTTGTTACCCAGCTTACCAGCCTTCCGCCGTACTTGATGTAGAATTCACAGACAAACCAGGAGACTCGTGGTATGATCATTGTCATGAAGGCCAGTGCAAGTCCGTTGGAGATCGAACACGTGACCAGCCGCGTCAAAGAGATGGGCTTTGATGTGCATCTGAGCGAGGGCTCCGAGCGCACTGTCATCGGCCTGATCGGCGACGAGCGGCCGGTGGACCGCGCCATGTTCGAGGTGATGGCCGGCGTCGAGCGCACCCTCTCGGTGCTGCCGCCCTACAAGCTGGCCAGCCGCGAGTGGCAGACGGTGGACACGGTGATCTCGGCGGCCGGCGTGGAGATCGGCGGCCAGCGCCTGGCCATCATCGCCGGCCCGTGCAGCGTCGAAAGCCGCAGCCAGTTGCTGGAGGTGGCCTACGCGGTCAAGGAAGCGGGCGCCACCTTGCTGCGCGGCGGCGCTTTCAAGCCCCGCAGCTCGCCCTACACCTTCCAGGGGCTGGGCGTGGAGGGGCTGGAGTTGCTGGCTGAGGCCAGGGAGCTCACCGGCCTGGGCATCGTCACCGAGGTGATGGCGCCCGACAAGGTGGAGCTGGTGGCGCAGTACGCCGATGTCCTGCAGATCGGGGCGCGCAACATGCAGAACTACCCCCTCTTGCAGGCTGTGGGCCGCGCCACCAAACCCGTGCTGCTCAAACGCGGCCTGATGAGCACCATCGAGGAGCTGCTGATGTCGGCCGAGTACATTCTGGCCGGCGGCAACTACGACGTGATCCTGTGCGAGCGGGGCATCCGCACCTTCGAGACCTACACCCGCAACACCACCGACATCAACGCCATTCCCGCGCTCAAGCACCTGACCCATCTGCCTGTGCTGGGCGATCCCAGCCACAGCACCGGCAAGTGGCCGCTGGTGATCCCCGTGGCGCGCGCCATGATCGCGGCCGGCGCCGACGGCTTGATCGTCGAGGTACACCACGACCCCGAACACGCCCTCTCCGACGGCGCGCAGAGCCTCAAGCCGGAGCGCTTCGCGCAGATGGTCCACGAAGCGCGGCGCATCGCCGAGGCGGTAGGGCGGACGGTTTAGTGTTGGTAGATTGGTAGAGTGGTCGGGTCTCCCAACCGCTCGGGCCGGTCTCCGACCGAGCCCGTTTCCAATAATGCTAACACCTGTCATCAATCGCATCATCTATCAGCCGGGCATGACAGCGTCGAACGCCGGATTCACACCGGCGGCGCTGTCGATCGACTTCGAGGATGTCCAACTGGTGGCGGCCGATGGTGTGACGATCACAGGCTGGTACATGAAAGCGCCCGCTCCACGCGGCTCGGTGCTCTATTTACACGGCAACGCCGGCAACCGTCGCGATTGGGCGCAGGTTGCGCCTGACTTCATTCAGCGCGGCTACAACCTGCTGCTTCTCGACTACCGTGGATACGGTGACAGCCAGGGCAAGCCTAGCGAGAAGGGCCTTTACCGTGACGGCGACGCAGCATGGACCTGGCTGCAAGAACAGGCCGAGCGAGACGGACTGCCCGCCTTCATCCTGGGAAAATCGTTGGGCAGTGGCGTTGCCACTTACCTGGCAGCGAGAAACACTCCCACAGGGTTGATCCTGGACAGCGCTTTCGCTTCCATGAGCCAGTTGATCGCACATCACGCCAGATGGTTGCCGCACTTCTTGATTCCAAGCCTGTACCAGTCACAGGCTAGAATGGGCGCCATCACCTGTCCCACCTTGATACTCCATGGCGATCAAGACGACCTGGTTCCTTTGGCCCATGGGTTGACGCTGTACGCCGCACTTCAGGCGCCGAAAGCTTTGGCGGTGATCCCTGGCGCAGGCCACAACGACATCGACGCCTACGACGGCTATGCGCGGTGGATCATGGGCTTTCTGAGTCGCCCGCAACACTTCGTTGCAACACTGCAGGACATCTCGGACGAGGCATTCAGGATCCATCGGCAGAAAGTCGTGGCATGAGTGATACCCCTGATTCATTCCAGAAATCTTTGTCCGACTGCACAATCGCCATCGCCGGCCTCGGGCTCATGGGCGGGTCGCTGGGGCTGGCGCTGCGGGGCCAAGTCCAGCGGGTGATCGGCATCGCCCGCCGCGCTGAAACCATCCAGCAGGCGCTGGCCATGGGCGCGATCGACGCTGGCTACGCGACGCTGGCCGAGGGCGCAGCCGAAGCTGACATCATCGTGCTGGCCACGCCGGTCAGCGTGCTCCTGGCGCAGATCGGGGAGCTGGGCCGGCTGGCCCGGCTGGGCCGGCTGCGCGAGGGCGTGGTGGTCACCGACATGGGCAGCACCAAGGCGCAGGTCTGCGACGCGCTGGACCGCCTGCCGGCCAGCGTGCAGCCCATCGGCGCCCATCCCATGTGCGGCAAGGAGACCTCGGGGCTGGAGGTGGCCGAAGCAACGCTCTACCAGGGCGCACCCTTCGTGCTCTGCCCGCTGCCCCGCACGACGACGCAAACCGTGACCCTGGTCACGGCGCTGGCCAGGGCCATAGGCGCTTGCCCGCTGGAGATGCATCCTGTGCGCCACGATCGGCTGGCCGCCGCCATCAGCCACGTTCCCTACCTGGCCAGTCTGGCCACCTTCGCTGCAGCCAACGACGTGGCCCAGTCCGATCCGCTGGCCTGGCGGCTGGCGGCTGGCGGCTTTCGTTCCACCACCCGCCTGGCCGGCAGCGACGACCAGATGATGGCCGACATCCTGCTCAGCAACCGCGAGGCTGTGCTGGAGCAGTTGGACCACATCCAGCGCCACTTGGCCCGCTTAGCCGCTCTGCTCACCACCGAAGACGCCGCCCGCCTGCGCGAGTTGGCCGCCACGGCCCGCGCCGCGCGCAGCCGGTTTTTGGAGCAATACGGCGGATGACAAGGTGACAAGGTGACAAGGTGAAACCCAATCACCCAGTCACCCAGTCACCCAGTCACCCAATCACCCTGTCATGAACCTCCTAATCCACCCCACCCAAGAGCTCTACGGCGCCACTGCCGTTCCCGGCGACAAGTCCATCTCCCACCGTGCGGCCATGTTCGCCGCGCTGGCCGAGGGACGCAGCCAGGTGCGCAACTTCCTGCCCGGCGGCGACTGCCAGGCCACGCTGGGCGTGCTGCGCGGCCTGGGCGTCGCCATCGAAGCGATTTCGCCCAGCGAGCTGCTGATCGACGGCGTTGGGCTGGACGGCCTGCAAGAGCCGGCCGCGGCGCTGGACTGCGTCAACTCCGGCACCACCATGCGCTTGATGGCGGGCCTGCTGGCAGGCCAGCGCTTCTTCAGCGTGCTCAGCGGCAGCCCGCAGTTGACCAAACGGCCCATGGGCCGCGTCGTTGAGCCGCTGCGCCAGATGGGCGCGGCGATCTGGGGCCGGCAAGGGGGCAAGCTGGCCCCGCTGGCCATCCAGGGCGCACGGCTACACGATATCGACTATGCGCTGCCTGTAGCCAGCGCCCAGGTCAAGTCAGCCATCCTGCTGGCCGGGCTGTACAGCGACGGCCTGACCATCGTGCGCCAGCCCGGCCCGGCGCGCGATCACACCGAGCGCATGCTGGCCGCCATGGGCGCGCCGATCCGCGTGCTGGGTCTGGTGGTCACCAGCGAACGGCCCAAGCGGCCGCTGGCCCCGCTGGACATCACCGTGCCCGGCGATATCTCCTCGGCGGCGTTTCTGCTGGCGGCCGGGCTGCTGACTCCTCAGTCACACCTGACCATCACCGGCGTGGGCGTCAACCCCACCCGCACTGGCATCCTGGACATCCTCCAGATGATGGGCGGGGACATTCGCCTGGACAACCCGCGTGAGGAGGCCGGCGAGCCGGTGGCCGACATCGTGGTGCAGCACAGCGGGCTGCACGGCGTCGAGATCGGCGGCGACTTGATCGTGCGGGCCATCGACGAGCTGCCGGTGCTGGCCGTGCTGGCCACCCAGGCCCATGGCCGCACCGTGGTGCGCGACGCGGCCGAGTTGCGCGTCAAGGAGACCGACCGCATCGCCACCGTGGCCGCGGAACTGCGCAAGCTGGGCGCGCACGTCGAGGAACATCCCGACGGCTTTGCGGTCGAAGGCCCGGTTGAGTTGCACAGCGCGCCCGTCTGGAGCCACGGCGATCACCGGCTGGCCATGGCGCTGGCCGTGGCCGGGCTGGTCGCGTCCGGGCCGGTGCTGGTGGAGGAGGCGGAGTGCGTCAGCGACAGTTTCCCTGGGTTCGAGCGGGTGTTGCAGGTGCTGGGGGTGGAAATGGAGAATGTATGACTGTGTGTCGGATCGATCGTTTACTGCTTGCAGGCATGTTGCGAACGTGGTAAGATATCGCCAGCAACAGGAGGCCCTGCTATGACTGCACTGCAAACCTTCGAAGGCATCTATCGCAACGGCAAAGTCGAGCTGACGGGCGTCCCCTACGGCGTCCCGGAGGCCACGCCCGTGCTGGTGACGTTTCTGGAGACCAAGGGCGTGTCCCTGCGCGAGCGCGGCATCGACGAGGCGCAGGCCGCTGAGCTGCGCGCCCGCCTGGCGGCCTTTGCCGAAGACTGGGACAGCCGGGAGATGGCAATCTACGATTAACGCAGCGCACATGGCTATCCTTACCGGCCTGCTCGGCTACCCACTGGGCCACAGCGTCAGCCCTGCCATGCACAACGCAGCCTTCCAGGCGCTGGGGCTGGATGGCCGCTACGACGCGCTGCCCACGCCGCCGGAGCGGCTGGCGGAGATAGTGGCCGGGCTGAGGGCGGCCGGCTACCGCGGCTTCAACGTGACGATTCCGCACAAGCAGGCCGTCATGGCGCTGCTGGACGAGTTGAGCGACGCCGCGCAGGCGATTGGGGCGGTGAACACCATAGTTGTACAACGATTTGGCAAATCGTTGCCTGGGCAAATGGGGACGGACGATTTACCAAATCGTCCCACAGTGCTGCGCGGCGACAACACCGACTGGCTGGGTTTCCTGCACCCGCTGGACGCCCGCGGCTTCGACCTGGCCGGCAAGTCGGCGCTGCTGCTGGGCGCGGGCGGCTCGGCGCGGGCGGTGGTCTACGCCCTCGTCCAGCGCGGCCTGGCCCACCTGTGCATCTGGGCCCGCAATCCGCAACGCGCCGCCGCCCTCGCCGCCCACGCCCAGTCCCTCTCCCCCACATTAACCATTAACCATTCACAATTCACCATTAACCATTCTCCCGATCTCATCATCAACACCACCCCCCTCGGCATGTGGCCCCACGTCGACGCCTCCCCCTGGCCGGCCGATCTGCCGATCCCAGCCGGCGCGCTGGTCTACGACCTGGTCTACCGGCCGGAGCGCACGCGGTTCCTGCAACAGGCCGAGGCTGCCGGCTGCGCCACGCAAGGCGGGCTGGAGATGCTGGTGGTGCAGGGCGCGGCTGCGTTCGAGCTGTGGACGGGAAGGCAGCCTCCGCTGAAGGTGATGATGGCGGCGGCGCGGGCCAATTCTTGACGAAGCGTGAGGGGCCTTTGGAGAAGTTGACAGCGACAACAAGGCATGGCACACTCGCAGTTGATGTGAACCGCATGGATCGTGGAGGTCAGTGATGATGAGAGCAACGGCATTGCCAGACGTGTTAACCTTAGAAGAGACCGCCAGCTATTTGCGTATGCCTGCTGATACCATCGAACGGGTGGCAACCAGGGGACAACTTCCCGGCCGTCGTATCGAAGACTCCTGGCGTTTTCTGCGCGAGGCTATCGACGAGTGGCTGCGCAGCAGCGACAGCCGCGCTGTCCTGCTTCAGCAGGCCGGCGCGTTGGCAGACGATGACATGGTCGCTGATCTGCTCTCCAGCGTCTACGAGCTGCGTGGGCGTCCTGAGAAAGATACCGACGTCTGATGCACCTGCTCGACACCGACACGCTAACCTATTTGCATGCGGGGCATCCGCAGGTAGTCCGACGTCTGCGCGATCTGGAGGATCCCAATGTAGCCACCACTGTGATCACGAGGGTCGAGATCCTGCGCGGTCGCTTCGAGTTCCTGCTCAAAGCTGCTGATGGTGCTCAGTTGCTCAGGGCACAACAACTACTGAGCCGCAGCGAAGAACTGCTGGCGCAGACCGTGACGTTGCCGATTGATGAACGTTCAGCTCAGGAATTCGATCGTCTGCAGTCACAAAGGGGCCTCGCCAAGGTCGGACGCGCTGATCTGCTCATTGCCAGCATCGCTCTGGCGCATCGAGCAACACTGGTCACTCGCAACGTTCACCACTTTTCCCGAGTCCCAGGATTGATGGTCGTCAACTGGGTGGACTGAAGAACTATGCTACGCTTCCTCACCGCCGGTGAATCCCACGGCCCTGCGCTGACCGCCATCCTGGAGGGTATGCCGGCCGGGCTGCCGCTCTCGGCCGACGACCTGGCCTCTGACCTGGCCCGCCGCCAGACTTCCTACGGCGCGGGCGGGCGCATGAAGATCGAGCAAGACACGGCCCGCATCCTGGGCGGCGTGATGGCCGGCCAGACCACCGGCGCGCCCATCGCCCTGCTGATCGAAAACCGGGACTATGCCAAGTGGCGCGAGCGCAACATCCTGCCCATGACCACCCCGCGGCCCGGCCATGCCGACCTGACCGGCGCGATCAAGTACGGCTATCGCGATCTGCGCCTGGCGCTGGAGCGGGCCAGCGCGCGCGAGACGGCCGCGCGCGTGGCTGTCGGCGCGATCTGCAAGGCGCTGCTGAGCCAGTTCGGCGCGCGCGTCGGCAGCTACGTCACGGCCATCGGCGGCGCAGCAGCCGACCCGGCGCGGCTGGCTGCGCTGAGCTACCAGCAGCGCTTCGAGCTGGCCGAGGGCAACGACCTGCGCTGTCCCGATCCGGACGCGGTGGAGGCCATGCGCCGGCGCGTGTGGGACACCATGCAGGCCAAAGATACGGTGGGCGGCGTCTTCGAGGTCGTGGCGCTGGGCCTGCCGCCAGGGCTGGGCAGCCACGTCCACTGGGACCGGCGGCTCAGCGGCCGGCTGCTGGGCGCGGTCGGGTCGATCCATGCCATCAAGGGCGTGGAGATTGGGCCGGCTTTCGAGAACGCGGAGAAATGGGGGACGGAGGTGCATGACGAGATTTTCCTGGCGGAGGGGAACTCGGAGGAACTGGGGGAGGGGCGGCTGGTGCGGCGGACGAACCGGGCTGGCGGGCTGGAGGGCGGCATCACCACCGGCGAGCCGTTGCTGCTGCGGGTGGCTATGAAGCCAATTTCGACCACCCTCAACCCGCTGCGCAGCGTCAACCTGGCCACGGGTGAGGCCGACAGCACCACCTACGAGCGCAGCGACTTCAACGCGGTGCCGCGCGCGGGCGTCGTGGCCGAGGCCATGGTCGCCTACGTGCTGGCCGACGCGCTGCTGGAGAAGCTGGGCGGCGACAGCCTGGCCGAGATGCAGCCCCGTTTCGCCGCGCTGCGCCAGGCGCGGCTGGCAGACCTGCCCATGGACAACGCGCCGTGGCGTTTTGGGATTGATTAGAGCACGCCAAGCAACGACATCGCTGGCGCAGATCCAGACGCAATCCGGCGGATTGCGGTACGAACGGCCAGCCCCGGCGGAAAGAGGGCGTTCAACTAACGCCGCTGTTGGGCCGCACCCGCACCACTCGCTCCCCCTCCACCACCACCATGCCGGGATGGCGCTTGCCCGGCGGCCTGCGCACGCGCCGTTTTTCCACCACGATTACGTCCACCCACGCCTCGCGCTGCGCTTTGGAGTAGAAGGCCGCCAGCCCGGCGGCTTGTGTTACGGTCTCGTTGCTGACCGGCTGGCCGCCGCTGCGGATCACCACGTGCGAGCCCGGCCAGCCGCGCGCGTGCAGCCACAGGTCGTCCGGCCCGGCCAGGTCGAAGGTAATGTGCTCGTTCTGCCGGCTGTTGCGCCCCACCAGGATCGTGTAGCCCTCGGCGCTGGTGAAGCGCCGAGGGCCTTGCACCTGAACCCTGCTCTGGCCGGTCTCCGACCGAGCCAGTTTGCGCCGCCGCGCGTATCCCGCTTCGGCCAGCGCGGCGCGCACCGCGTCAATCTCGTTGCGGTCGGCGGCCAGGGCCAGATCGGCGCTGAGCTGCTCCAGATAAGCCAGCTCTGCATCCAACGCCGCCAGCCGCGGCTGGCCCATCTCGGCCGCGCGGCGGGCCTTGCGGTAACGCTTGAAGTAGGCCGCGGCGTTGTCAGCCGGCGACAGCGCCACGTCCAGCCGGACAGGTGGCAGCTCGACGCCCTCAGGCAGGGGCAATTCAGATTGGCGCGGGGCAATCTGTGTGGCCAACGCCAGAATCCACTCGCCGCTGGCCCGCAGGCGCTCGATCTCCTCGGCCGGCCGCAGTTCGCGCTGGATGGCGGCCCGGCGCTTCTCCAGCCCGCGCCCGGCCCGCTGGAGGCTGGCCTCCACCTGCCGTCTGGCAGCCGCGTAGGCGTCGCCGGCCGACTGTGCCTTTTCGCCGTAGAACTGCTCCGCGGCCTGGCTGATGCTGTCCAGCGGTTCCAGGTGGGCGTCGCGGCGGTGGGTCAGCAGGTAAGGGGCAAAGGCCACGGCCACTCCGGCGGCGTCGCGCGCCAGGCAGGACTGCCAGCGCCCGCTTTGCAGCATCTCCACCCACATAGCCACCGTCTCGACCAGCGGCGCCACGTCTTCGACCTGGCCGGCCCTCGCCTGGGAGTCGCCCAGCGCGCGCTGCGCCATCTCCCGCGCGGCCAGCGGGCTGATCCCTTGCAGCCCCTCCACCAGCACGCGCCAGAGGGGCGCTTCAGAAGCCGCTGCATCCAGCAGCCGCTGCGCCTGAACTGCATCCAGCGCGTTCGGGGGAAGGCCGGTCTGAACCGGCGGCGGCTGGTAGAGCTGGCCTGGCTGCGCAGGACGCAGCGCGCCGTCCTGGGAGCGATGGCGGTGGATGCATTCGAGGATACGAAACTCCCCTTCACCCCAACCCTCTCCCTCGGGGGGCAGAGGGACCGGGGGTGAGGGGGAGGACGCCCTGCGCAGCAGCAACAAATTAGCCCAGCGGCCGATCAGCTCGACAACGATCCACGTCGAGCCTAACTCGGGATGCTGGAACTCCAGGCGCAGCACGCGCTCCCAAGGGGGCTGGCTGACCGCGGTCAGCGCTGCGCCGCGCACGTATTTGCGCAGCAGTTGCAACAGCGTCGAGGGGGTATCCACCCCGCGGCGCGGCTTGTCCGCCAGCAGATGCACGCGCGGGGCCTGTTGATCGGCTGAAAGCAGCAGGTAGCGGCGCTCCCGCCCGGCGTAGATCTCCAGCGCCAGGCTGGCCGTGTCCACCTGCACCACCTGCTGCACGCGGCCGGGCGTGACGGTGCGGCGTAATTCATCGGCGATAGCGGCGCTGGTCCAGAAGTCGTAGGTCATGGGGAAGTGTCAGGCGCGGAAGTGTCAAGGCGGTCACTGGATATCGCTGTCTGGGCTATGGCTGACGAACTGCGCAGCCCACTCGGCATCAGCTTCGTCCAACGGCGGCTCGGCCGACTGGCTGTAGTCGATGGCCAGGTCATAGCCAGCCCGGTCGTACAGATCATGTAGCACCTGGTTCAGCGCCAGAATCGGCTCGACCTCGCCTTGGCGCAGGGGAATGGGGAAGTCAGGAATGGGATCACGGACACCGAACAGGTAAACGTCGGCCCGGGGACGTTGCTGCGCGCGGCTGACGACCACGCGGTAGTCTGTACGCTGCCCGTTGCCCGTTATGCGTATCGGCATCGGATCCCCGGCCCGCAGCAGGTCGATCTCCACCAGGTTGCTCATGCTGGCCAGTACCACCATACGCTTGCGCTCATAGCGCTCGCGGCCGCGCCGGGACGACTTGTTGCTGTGGGAGAGCAGTTCGATGACGGTCACGACCTCGCCATCCGCCACAGAACGAATCTCCAGGTAGCGCTCCTTGATCTCCTCGACGTGCGGCAGCTCACCGACATAAGCCCCTGACAGCGGCGGCGCACCGCGGGCATCATAGGCCACGCGTGGCTCGCGCGTCGCCAGCAGCAGAATGTCGGGTTGGCCGATCAAGTCGTCAGGCGCCATGACCGACAGATAGGTGCGCTGTTCGACAGCGACACGATACGCGGGTCGTACGTGGGGAGTAAGCGCTTCGGCAATGGCCACGATCAGGCGCGTGTGAACGTCTTCCCAGAAACCGCGCCGCTCAAGATAGGGATCCATCCCAGGAAATGGTGTTGACATAGCCGGCCTCCTGACAAACCGTGATGCGCACTGGCTATAGTATAACACCGCAACAGCCGCTTCACAAGACGGGATCCAGCGGCCTTACCAGCAGCGGCACCCGCCGGCCGATGCGGCGAAAGCCCATCTGCTCGTAGAGGCGCAGCGAGGCCGCGTTGCTCTCCTGGGTGTTGATAGTCACGCGTCGCGCGCCGGCCGCGCTGCAATAGGCCAGGCCCGCGTTGAGCAGGGCCCGGCCGATGCCCTGGCGCTGTGCGCCGGGATGGACGGCCAGGCGGATGATCTGCCCTGTGTCCACCAGTACGTCGGCGCAGGCATAGCCCAGCAGCGCAGGCGGGCCGCTGCCGCTGGCGCTTTCGGCCACCACAAACTGGCCGCTGGTCACCATCAGCTCGATCAGCTCGCCGCTGGCCATCTGATAGGGCGGGCCAAACGCGGCCGTGTCCAGCGTCACCAGCCGGCCCAGATCATCAGGCTGCACGGCGCGGATGGTCACTGCGCCAGCCGGCTGGTCCGGCAGGGGTCGCGGGTGGCGCTCCAGCGAGATGATCCACTCACGGCGCTCGAAGCCAGCGCGCAGCAGCACGGGCGATAGCCACAGCGCCGTGCCATAGACGGCCAGGTGAGTGGCGCCTTCGACGTGCAGACGCTGGCTGGCCGGCCCCAGCACAGCCGCCAGACCTTCATCGACGCGCCAGCCATCGCGGATTACGACCCCACGCAGAAAGGCCCAGTGCGCCTGGTTGAGCGAGGCGCACAGAAAGGCCGCGATGCTGTCGCCGTCCAGCGCCACCGTGCAGGCGCCGCTGGCCAGCAGTTGCGCCAGATCCTCGGGGCCGAACGCGGCAAAGCTGCGCCGGGAGGTGTCCAGCAGACGCCGCACCTGCGCCAGATCATGGCTGGTTGCTTGGTAGACTTGCAGTTGGTGATACAATTCGTGCTCCCACAAAGCCGCGCGCCTTCGCTTGACACGGCGCGCAGAAGATGATACAACAACAGCAAGCCCGTAGCAAATCAGCTTGATTATCATAGCCGGCAAGGCGGCAGGCGTCATGGCAGCCATTCGCACCCACGTTCTCATCAGCGGCCACGTGCAAGGGGTGTTTTACCGCGCGTCCACTCAACGCCAGGCCAGCGCGCTGGGCCTGCGGGGCTGGGTACGCAACCTGCCTGATGGCCGCGTCGAGGCGGTGTTCGAGGGCGAACAGGCTGTCGTTGAGCGCATGTTGGCCTGGTGCCGCCACGGCCCGGCCAACGCCTACGTCACCGACGTGGATGTGCGTTATGAGTCGTTCATGGGTGAGTTTACTGGCTTTGGCGTGCGGTACTGACCTGGCTCGGTCGGAGACCGGCCAGAGCGACAGAAGAGACCGGCGAGAGCAGATCTGAGGCTTGGATGTTTGACCGTTTGCAGCGCACATCAGCGCCGAAAGAGCTTGATTTCGAGGAACAGCGCGCGTGGATGGTCCGCAACCAGCTTGAGGGCTGGGGCATCAGCGACCCGCGCGTGTTGGAGGCCATGCGCCGCGTGCCGCGCGAGCTGTTCGTGCCCGACGCGGAGCGGGGCGCGGCTTATTACGACGGCGCCCTGCCGATTGGCGAAGGCCAGACCATCTCCCAACCTTATGTGGTGGCCCACATGACTGAGACGCTGCGCCTGCAAGGCAGCGAGAAGGTGCTGGAGATCGGCACCGGCTCCGGCTACCAGACGGCCGTGCTCAGCCTGCTGGCGGCCGAGGTCTACACGGTGGAGCGTATTGCCCGTCTTTCTCAGCAGGCGCAGCGAATTCTGGCCGGCTTTGGGGCTGCCAACGTCCAGTTTCGCGTCGGCGACGGCAGCCTGGGCTGGCCGGAGCATAGCCCCTTTGACGCGATTCTGGTCACCTGCGCGGCGCCGGTTGTGCCGCAGCCGCTGGTTGAGCAGTTGGCCGACGGCGGCCGCATGATCGTACCGGTCGGGCCGCGCGGCTATCAGGATCTGATCTTAGTGCATCGCGTCGGCGAGAAGGTGACGCAGGACCGGCTGTCGCCGGTAGCCTTCGTGCCGTTGATCGGCGAGCACGGCTGGTAAATTCTGGTCGTAGCGCCCGCTGTCCGCTGTGAGGAGCCATGTCCATGACCAAACTGTTGCGTTGGCTGTCTTTGTGCATCGTTCTGACAGCGCTGGCGCCGCTGCCAGGGCAGGCGTCGTCTACTCCGCTTCTCTCTGCCCAGACGCGCGTTTTTCAACAGGGATTGGCTGGCTACACCGGCGTGCGCGATACCTGGGTTAGCCGCCACGACTGGGACTCGCCGCCCCAGCACACGGTGAACTATGGACTGAACGAGGGGCTGGAGCTCAGCCGGGACGACGGCGACAATCCGCTGCTGCGCTTTGACCTGGGCAGTATTCCAGCCAACAGCGCTGTGCTGACCGCCACCCTGGCGCTCTACAACACCACCGAGTCCAGTTTCAGCGGCGCACAGGCTTTTGTCCGTCGCGTGCGCGCCTTTCAGGTGCTGCGCGACTGGGATGAGGGCAATCGAGTCGCCTCGCCGATCAACGTCTCTGGCGCCCACGGCGCCACCGGCGACTACGCTTTTCGCTACTTTCCTGGCCAAGGGGTGGATGTGCCCTGGAGCGCGCGCGGCATGGCCGCAGGCAGCGACTACGCCGTGGCGGCCGAGAGCACCACCGGCGTGGTCAATCCTGGCTGGTACACCTGGGATGTGACCGATCTGGTGCAGCGTTGGGTGCGCGGCGACCAGCCCAACTTCGGCCTGACCCTGCGCGACGCCACCGGCTATCAGGACGATCACCGCGATTGGCGCACTTTCGTCTCCAGTCAGGCGGCCAACACGGCCTTGCGGCCTAAGTTGACCGTGGTCTACAACCCCGATGTCCCCTTTGCCAGCGCCGGTCCCGACCAGGAAAATCTGACCTGGAGCGGCGGGGCCATCACCCTGGACGGCTCGGCCAGCCACGATCGGCCGGGGGGCAACAATGCCACGCTGCTCTACACCTGGCGGGTGCTTACCCCTGCTTACGGCTCAGCTTTGGCGCCGCAGACGCTGATCGCCAGCGGCGTCGGCGCGGCCGGTCAGACGGCCACTTTTACTCCTGACCGGGCTGGCGAGTGGGACATCGAGCTGACCGTGACCAACGCGCTGGGCGAGCGCGCGACCGACACAATGCATCTGCGCCTGCTGCGCATCCCGGCCAGCCACCCGCGCATCTACCTGGACCCGGCCAAGCTGGCGGCTTTGCAGGCGCAGGCCGTGTCTGGCAACCCGCGCTGGGATGCGCTGCTGGCCGAGGCGGCTGATCCCACTGGCGAGATGCACGCCCAAGCGCTGGCCGGTGTGTTGACGGGCCAAAGCGTCTACTGCCAACGAGCTATCGGCCAGGCTCTGGCGCTGATCGCCGCGCCCGGTCGCTATGGCACCAAGGGCGGCGATGTGGCCCTGGTCTACGACTGGTGCTACAGCCAGCTCAGCGCCAGCCAGCGCGCGACCTTCGTTACCTTCTTCAACGCCTGGGGCGATCAGCAGGTCAATGACCCCTACGACTCCGATGTGCCGGGCTGGGGCAACTACTGGACGCGCTATGCCTACAGCTTTGCCCTGGTCGGGCTGGCCAGCTACGGCGAGAACCCGCGCGCGCAGGAGTGGCTGGACCACTACCGTCATTGGCGCTTTCGCGACAACGACCTGCACCTGCTGGAGCGCATCGCCGAGGGCGGCGGCTGGCCAGAGGGAATGATTTACGACTGGATCGCCAACTGGCCGCGGGTCAAGGCGCTGGAGGCATGGCGCACGGCGACGGGTGAAGACCTGTTTCAGAGTACAGACTGGTTCCGCCAGCGGCTGGGCTATCTGCTGCTGCATCGCTGGCCTGGTCTGGCTGAACAGTGGGGCCACTGGTATCACCCCTATCTCTCCACCGGCGACACCGAGCGCAACCGGGCCAGCATCGCGAACTATGAGCGCATCATGGGTTTGATCTTGATCGAACGCTTCACCGCCGAGCCGCTGGCCCAGCAGTTGCAAGCCTATCTTTCCGCCCCACCCACTAACGGATCGCAGTCATTCCTGGCCCATGAGGAGTTTCTCTGGTACAACCCCAGCCAGCCCAGCCAGCCGCCCAGCCAGCTTTCGCACCTGGCTGCCGGTCTGGGCACGGTTTTCCTGCGCTCTGGCTGGCCCGACGGCGCAGCCGATACCGACCCCAGCGCCACCTATCTGACCTTCCAGAGCGGCGACCATTTTACCTATCACCAACATTACGATCAGAACAGCTTCACCCTGTTCAAGCACGGCGATCTGTTGCTGGACAGCGGCGTTTACAGCGGCGATGGTCTTTCCAACCATGACGTCAATTTCTACGTGCGCACGATTGCCCACAACACGCTGGTCGTCTACAACCCAAGCGAGGACTTTTCCAGCGCCCGGCCAGATGCCGAGTCCAACGACGGCGGCCAGCGCACCTTTTACCCCGCCAGCCGCTCCCCGCAGACGGTGGAATACTGGGATCAGCACGCTGTTCACTACGACACTGGCGACCTGCTGCGCTACGAGGACACGGCGCAATATGCCTACGCCCTGGGGGACGCCACCAAGGCCTACAATAATCCCAGCTACAACCAGGCGATGGACACCTGGCTCAGCGGCAATGTGGCCAAGGTCAGCCGCTTCCAGCGTGAGTTCGTCTACTTGCGGCCGCGCGGCGCTTCGCCGGCCGACTATTTGTTGTTGTTGGACCGGGTAGGCGTTACCCAGCCAGCGTTCAGCGGCGCCAACACCAAGCTGCTCTTCCACACCCTGAGCCAGCCGGTGGTCAACGGGGCGGCGACGGTCGTCTCACCAGGTGAGACGCTCTATACCGGGGCAGACCTGGCCACGGCGGTCAACGGCGCGGGCAAGGTCTTCATTAAGACGCTGCTGCCCGCGCAGCGCAACCTGCGCGTTGTCGGCGGGCGTGGGGTCAAGTCCTTCTGGGTTTTTGGCGACAACCACGACTGGCACTGGGACCCGTCTGAGCCGCAGCCGCGGCCTGTGAACGACTTCGAGGACGTGCCGTATGGCGAATGGCGTCTGGAGTTAGAGCCGGCCGGTGCTGGCTTGCAGCACACCTTCCTCACCGTGCTCTACCCGACCAGCAGCGCCGTCCAGGCGATGCCTGTCACGGTGTTGGTGCAGGGCAGCGGCATGACCGGCGCGCACATCGCCGATCCAGCGTTGAATCGGCTGGCGCTTTTTTCGGCGGCGGCGGACGGCAGCCCGCCTGGCGGCGCCATCAGCTACAGCTTCAGCCCCACTGCCCGCACGCTGCATCTGTTGCTTGACCTGCCGCCGGGCGCAGCCTACACCGCGACCATCACTCAAGCCGGCGGCAGCCAAAGCGTCACCCTGACGCCAGCCAGCGGTGGGGCGTTGCGCGCCAGCGATCAGGGCGTGCTCAGCTTCCTGTTGGATCCGTCCGGCAGCCTGTTGCCCGACTACAACGGCAATGGCTGTGTGGACGTGGGCGATATCCAGATCATCGCTCAGCGTTGGGGAACGGCCAGCAGCGATCCCTATTTCGACCGCGACGGCGATGGCTGGATCACGGTGGTGGATGTGATGCGGGTGGCCGCGCTCTGGGACTCGGCATGCACAGCGCCGCTGGTCCATCAGCGCTGACCGTCTCACCCCCGCGGTAAAGCGCCAGCAGGCCACCGCCCGCGATCCTGCTCATTCAATCCGCCAGTTGACGAGCCTGAGGTCTGCATCGTACTCGAATTTCATGCTGATGGGGCCAGCGGTCCCATCGATCACATAGGGATAGAAGATGGCGTCGGCCTGAGGTATGGCCAGCGCGGGCACCTCGTTCACAGCCACCCAGGCCAGGTCGCCCTCGACACAGGCGCTGTTCAGCGTGCCCTCGAACTCGCGCACCAGGTAGATGAACATCAGCCACTGCCAATCAGCCAGCGGCGAGGTTTCCGTGACGATGATGCGCAGCTCAGGGCGGCCCGTGGCCTGCAGCCCCGTCTCCTCAGCCAGCTCGCGCACCGCGCATTCAGCCGGCGACTCGTGTAGCTCTACCTTGCCGCCGGGCGCGATCCACTGGCCGAGGTTGGGCTGCTTGCGGCGATACATCATCAGCACCTGGTTGTCGCGCAGGGCGTAGACCAAGGTCGTTACTTTTCGGGTCACAGGGAACCTCCAGCGATCGGGGTGAGAAAAACTCGGCTTCTGGCCTGCGCTGCGCCTCTGCGGCCTAGCGCGAGAAACGGTAGACCGCGCCTGCGGCCGCATCGACCACGAAGATTTCACCGTTCGGACCTTCGACCAGGGCGACAGGCTGCTCCAGGTCGGTGATGAAGTCGTGGACAACGCTGCGGTAGCCGGCGGCGTCCGAGATGATCTCGACGCGCGCCACCTTGCCCAGGCCGGGCAGCGCCACCAGCAGATCGGCGGCGTACTCCTGGAACATACGGCCGCTGTAGAAGAGCAGGCCAGCGGCATCAGAGCCGGCCGGAAAGGTCGCCATGGGGCCGATGCTGCCGTTGTCAGGGGGCGGTTCACCCCACACCTGCGGCCAGCCGTAGTCGCCGCCGCCCAGCAGCACGTTGAGCTCGTCGGGAACATCAGGCTGCAACGGCCAGCCCCGCCCGTTGTCGGTCACGTAGATCGCGCCTGACGGGCTGAAAGCGATGCCATCTGCGTTGCGCAGGCCCGTGACGAAGATCTCCCCCTGGACGGGCGCTCCGCCGGCCAGCAATGGGGCTGGATCGAAGCGCCAGACTGCCCCCGGCCGCGCTGCGCCGTCGCTGGCCGCGCCCTCGGTCACATACACGCGTCCGTCTGTGCCCACTACGACGTCGTTGGCGCGGCCGGAGCCGCTGTCCAAGTGGCCGGCCAGGCGAGCCTGGCCGTCTGCTGCCGCCACCAGACCTTGTTTGGTGGCAACCAGCAAGACCGGCGCCTGGCCGGCTGGAGTCATCCAGGCCAGGCCGCGCGGCGCTGCCAGGCCCGCGGCCGCCAGCTCGATCCCCGCGGCCTGGCCATCGCCGTCGACCAGGCGCAGGACCCGGCCAGCGTCGTCGGCTGCCTCCGTCACGTAGAGCGCGCCGTCCGGTCCCAGCGCAATGCCAGCCGGCTGGCGCAGCGCGGCGGCATAGCGCGTGATGCGCATCTCCGGCGGGGCCGAGGGCGTCTGGGCAGCGGCCGGTGGGGCGGGCGCATCAGGCTCAGCGACCGGCGGTGGGCTTTGACAGCCGCTGATCAGCGCCAGCAGCGTTAACATGAGTTGCAGGGCAAGCGCTGGCCAGCGCAGGCGAAAGAGGGGCATAGCTCATTATACCGCATCGCCAGCCGGCATCGCAAAGCACTGTGAGCGGGCAGCCACTTGTCTTACAGACGAAATGATGATACAGTATGGTAGCTTCAGCAACAGGCCGCAACGAACACCTGCTGGTTTTGCGGCCACCGTCCAACCACAACGCTGGACGCATCCCCGCCAGCTTGTGGTATTGCACTGCCAGGAGGACAGCTATGAATCCAGCCCTGTGGGCGGCGTTTGGCTTCGTCGCCGGCCTTGTCGTGATGTGGCTCGTGATGCGCTTTTTGACTGTCAAGCAGTTGCAGGCCCGCAACGACAGCCTTGCCAATCAAGTCACCAACCTGGACCGGGAGCGGCAGAAAGCGCGGGAGGAAGCTGGCAAGCTCGAGTCGCGCCTGGAGCACCGGGATCGTGAGGTGACAGATCTCAAGGAGCGCGCCGGCAAGCTGGAGAGTCAGTTGCGGGAGCGCGAGCAGGCCAGGTTTAATGCCGAAGCCCAGGTCAAGAGCATGGAAAACAGCCGCAGCGACCTGGAGCGGGCGCTGAGCCGCATGGAGCAGCAAGTGAAGGAGCGCGATGCCCAGCTTGTCGAGCTTCAGCAGGCCGCGCAACAGGTGGATGCGTCTCGTCAGGTGCAGCAGCAAACGATCAGCGACCTGCGGGCCCAGCTTGCCCAACGTGATCGCCAGGCTGGCGAGGTGACCCAGCAACTGGCCGCAGCACAGAAGGAATTGGCCGAGAGCCAGGAGATCATCACCAGCCTGCGCAGCAACCTGCGAGCGGAGGGCAACGACGCCATGGGACTGCGCCAGGCTGTCAACCGACAGCAGGCCGAAATTAACGCCTTGCGGCTGAAACTTAAGGACGTGACGGGGCAACTGAGCAGCCGTAACGAGCGTCTGGCGCAACTGCAGAGCACCCTGACCGAGCGCAAGCAAACCATCATCGAGCTGCGGCGTAAGCTGGAGCAGGCTGACACTGGCCGCGGAAAGACCGATCCAGCGCCAGCCTCGGGGCCAGACTCCCGCGACCGTGAGGATGTGTTGAGTGAAGCGATGGTCAGCCTGGCCACAGAGGCGTCCGCAGAGGAAGAAGTGGTCGGTGCAGCATCCGATTTGCTTGAGGAGATTGGCGATTCCCAGCAGGAGAGCGTAGGGTAAACGTAGGTTTCACGTCCAGCGCTGAAATCGTTGGCGTGGTACACTCTGGCTGTAGAGATGATCAGTCTCTTCTTCTCCTCCTTTTTCCGATAGAGAGCGCTCTGGACCGGGCAATCCAGAGCGCTCTCCGATTCTGGGGATCACGTGGGCTGGCCCGGTCAGGAGACCGGCCAGAGCGTGACTGGCGTGGATCACGGTGGCTGGCCCGGTCAGGAGACCGGCCAGAGCGTGACTGGCGTGGATCACGTGGGCTGGCCCGGTCAGGAGACCGGCCAGAGCGTGGGGTTGTTTCTCGGTAGCTATGGGGAGGGGGAGAGGATCTGTTGATAGACCTGGTAGGTTGCGGCGGCGATGCGTGCATGGGTGAAATGGGCCAAAACGCGCGCCCGGCCGCGGCGGCCCAGCTCGTTGCGCTCAGCAGGATTGCTGGCCAGCCGCAGCAGGTGACCGGCCAGCGCCTGGGCGTCGTTTTCGGGGAAAATCAGACCTGCGTCGCCGATCACCTGGGGAATCTCGCCGCTATCAGAGCCAACCACGGGGGTTTGGCAGGCCATAGCCTCGACAATCACGCGTCCGAACTGCTCTTTCCAGGCGGCTGTGGTGCGGCTGGGCACCGCCAGAACGTCGATGCTGGCAAAAAATGCCGGCATTGATGTCGATCCCACCCGCCCCAGGAAGACTACATGTTGACCCAGGTCAAGCTGCGCAGCCAGCCGCTCCAGGTCTGCCTGCTGCGGCCCGCCGCCGGCCAGCAGCAGGCGGAAGGGCTGTTGTTGGGCCGCTTTCTGGCGCTGCTGGCAATGGGCCAGCGCGTGCAGCAGTGTGTCGATTCCCTTCTCTGGCACCAGCCCTCCGGCATAGCCGATGCTCAGGCTGTGCTGGGGGGAGCGCGGCGCCAGCGGCGGTTGGCTGGCGCGGTCGAAGAGCTGCGGGTCGATGCCGAACTGGGGGATGACCGTCACCGGGCCGGGATAGCCCTTGGCCAGCAATACCTGGCGCGCCTCCTGGTTGCCGGCGAGGGCATGGGCGCTGTGGCGGTAGCTGTACTGTTCGATCCAGCCGAAGGGAGGTGGGTAGCGGCGCTGCAGGTTTTGCCAGGTGAAGAAGAGCGCCGGCCGGCCGTGGCGGGCAGCCCAGCGCAGCGCCTGCCAGGTGGCCAGGTTGTAAGGCTCTTCGTCGACGTGGATCAGATCGGGGCGCGCGGCGGCCAGCGCCCGGCCAAGCTGGGGATAGAAATGGGTGTGGAAGTGCCCATTGAGCGCAATGGGTATAGTGACCAAGTCGTAGCCGGCGGTGTAGGCGCGCTCCAGGCGTGTCTCTCCGCGGCTGTCTCGCCAACCAGGCGGGGCCAACGCCACCAGTTCCACCCCTGGCAGACGCGCCAATTCCTCCAGCTTGCGCTGGTACGCGGCAACCACCACGGCTTTGGAGAGCATCGCTATACGCACGAGGCCATTATACCAGCGGGACAAGATAGTGAGAATTGCATCGGGTGTCCAGACTGTGGTATGATGGCTGCTGTCGGCGGCGCTGGTTGTTCCTTTGCAACTGCGAATAGCTTGCGCGCCCCATCCCATTCGATCCCAAGGAGAAAGCAGCATGGCAGTCAGCAAGGTGATTGATCTCGTCGGCAACTCCACTGTCAGTTGGGAAGATGCTGCGCGCAACGCGTTGTCAGGTGCAGCCAAGAGCCTGCACGGCATCACCAGCCTGGAGATTGTGCAATACACAGCCACCATTGTCGAAGGTGAGATTGTCGAGTATCGCGCGTTGGTCAAAATTGCTTTCGTCGTCGACTGACGCTTCACCCATGCCCCAGGTGTTCAGGTGGGGATCCACGTCTCACGCCAAGACGTAAAGACCGCAAAGGGGGTACCACTCAGCCATAGGTGCCGGGCACTTGGGCTGTAAGTGCCCGGCACCTGAGTGTAGTAACGCAAAGGGCAGAAATACCTGGCGTTCTTGGCGGCTCTGCGTGAAAATCGTGAACTACTGAGTTTTGCAGAGCTGGCTGCGGCGTCGAGAAAGCAACTTGTGGCACAAGTTCAAGGCAATTTGACGACGTAAACCAGTGATGCTATAATCACGCCGACTAAATCACGACAAAAGCTACTCACTCGCGCTGAAAGATCCCCTGGTGGTTGGGCTTGGGCAACCTGCCGCTGATCTTATCGGGTGCGATGGCTCGGCATCGGGAGCCGCTTCCTCTGAATCTCCCTCATTAGTTTTGTTTGTTGTGGTTGCGCCAACTGAGCGTAGCCAACATACGTCTGAGGCAATGGCAGCGCAACAGAGAGCGCTGGGTACAGCCGCAGGCGTTGAGGTAATCCTCCCGCAGCGATTAAATCCCTTTTGATCAGTTGACGGCTCACTGTGCAGATCGGCGGGTTGTTGGTCTTGCACTCCGTCGTTAGATTCCACACCCAGTTATCGAACTGACGTTTCGTTGTTACAATATGACACACTGCGCGCTAACCTGTTGGCCGCAAATAATGGGTGGCTAACCTGGGTTGCCAATACCTGGGCGATCCTGTACGCCTGTCACCGATCTGTCGTCCGAGACCCGAACGACAATGCAAAAAAAGACAATCCGCTTCATTGATTAGGAGCAACAAACGTGAATATCTCTGACCTTGAGATGAGAAACCTGGATGAGCTGCAAGCTTTGGCCAGGGAAATGCAGATCACCGGCTTCACACGCATGAAGAAGGGTGACCTGATCATGCGGCTCTTGCGGGCCAGCGCCGAGGCGCAAGGTTATATTTTTGGGGGCGGTGTCCTGGAGATCGTTCAGGATGGCATTGGCTTCCTGCGCTCGGATCACCTGCTGCCCGGCCGTGAGGACGTCTACGTCTCGCAGAGCCAGATCAGGCGTTTCGGGCTGCGCACCGGCGACCTGGTGGTGGGGCAGGTGCGCCCTCCCAAGGAGTCGGAAAAGTACTACGGCTTGCTGAAGGTGGAGACGGTCAACGGGCTCGATCCGGAGGAGGCCAAGCTGCGTCCTGCCTTTGAGCGTTTGACGCCGATCTTTCCTAACGAACAAATCCACCTTTCTACCGCCCCAGGGATACTGGCCACACGCATGATTGACCTGGTGGCGCCGATTGGACGCGGCCAGCGCGGCCTGATCGTGTCGCCGCCCAAGGCCGGCAAGACCATGATTCTCAAGCAGATCGCTAATGGCATGAGCACCAACTACAACGATCTGCATATGATGGTGGTGCTGATCGGCGAGCGCCCCGAAGAAGTCACCGATATGGATCGCTCCGTCGAGGCTGAGGTGATCAGTTCGACCTTTGACGACCCGGTGCAGAGCCACGTGCGCGTTGCTGAGATGGCGCTGGCCCGCGCTAAGCGCCTGGTCGAGGGTGGCCGCGATGTAGTGATCCTGCTGGATTCCATCACCCGACTGGGGCGCGCCTACAACCTGGTGGTGCCGCCCAGCGGCCGCACCCTGTCAGGTGGTCTCGACCCCGCGGCGCTTTACCCGCCAAAAGGTTTCTTCGGCGCTGCCCGCAACATCGAGGAAGGGGGCAGCCTGACCATCATTGCGACGGCTCTTGTGGACACCGGCAGCCGCATGGATGATGTGATTTATGAAGAGTTCAAGGGAACGGGCAACATGGAGTTGCACCTGAATCGGCGTATGGCTGAGCGGCGCATTTTCCCTGCCTTCGACATCGAGCGCTCTGGCACCCGCCGCGAGGAGCTGTTGATCGATGAGCCAACGTTACAGCGCGTTTGGACCATGCGCCGCATGATCGATGCCCTGGGCGGCGGCATGGAAGCGCTTCAGCCCTTGCTGGAGCGCATCTCCCGCACCCGCGATAACGATGAGTTCCTGTCGACGCTCCATCTATCCATGTAGCCTATGCCTCAAAACGACAAACCCTTGGCCGGCCTGGACCAACCCTGGGAAGAGGGCGCCGATCAGGCCACCAGCCAGCGAGATATCACTGACACGGGGGTTGACAACCTACCTGCTTCTTCTGAACCGCCAGCGACTCCCTTTCTGGCCTCCACGTGGCGCAGTGTGTTGCGTGCCTGGAGAACATTCCGTGGCGACAAGGTGACCCCAGTGCGCCTGGCTTCACACCTGGCGTTGCTGGTTATGGCTGTATTTGTTCTGGTGTTGAGTCGGGTCGACTTGCCTGAGTGGGAGATTGTACGCCTGGCGCCTGTGCAGCCAGCCGTTGTTGAGCCCCCGCCAGAGCTGGCATTTGAACCACTGCCCCTGGGCGGCTCTCCTTTGCAGGAAAGCGGCGTCCTGGTGCGCGCGCCCGTGCCCTTCACTGAAATCCCTGACCGACCGCGCGAAGGTGTCATCACCTACACAGTCCAACTTGACGATACGGTGTTGGGTATTGCCGAGCAGTTTAAGCTCAACCCCAACACTGTTCTGTGGGCAAATCTGGAAGACCTGAGCAACCCCTTCGTGATGGAGGTGGGGCAGATTTTGTTGATCCCGCCCATCGATGGTGTGCTGCACACCGTCAAAGAGGGCGACACGGTTGCCAAGGTTGCCAAGCTGTACAAGGCCACGGCTGAAGCGATTGTCGGCTATGCGCCCAACCAGCTAGCCAGCGCAGACGACCCGCTGACTGTGGGTATGGTGCTGATCGTGCCTGATGGCGATCGCACGCCGCCTGAGCAGGTCGTTCCCGCCCCGTCGGCGCGCGGCGGTACAGGGACAACAGCCCCCTGGCGCGCCGCTGGCTTCGTCTGGCCTAGCTATGGCCGCCTGACGCAGCGCTTCTACTTGCCCGCCCACCCGGCCATCGATATCGGCGCGCCTACTGGCACACCGGTAGTGGCCGCCGACGAGGGCACGGTAATCACGGCTGGCTGGAGCTCGGTCGGCTATGGCAACCTGATTCTGATCCGCCATCCTGATGGCTTTGTGACCCTCTATGCCCACCTGAGCAACATCAGCGTGAAATATGGTGACTACGTCGCCCGCGGCCAGCGCATCGGCAGTGTCGGTTCAACCGGCCGCTCTACCGGCCCTCACCTGCACTTCGAGATCCAGGTGGGTGGACGTTCCTACAACCCGTTGGTCTACCTGCCTTAATCCATCCTGGCGCCAGTGACCTGCTGGTTCGTCGCCAAAGTTCTTGAGACGCCCGGCGCTTGATTTCGCAAGCGCTGGGCGTCTGTTTGTTGGATCTGTAACTGCTCAGCCGGCCGGTCAGAAACCGGGTTTTTCTCGTTGGGCAATGATTTCTGAGTTTGCAAACGCATTGCTCGGGGCTATGATAGCGGCTTCCGCAGCAAAAACCCGGTTTCTCTAAGCCCAGCCTGAGCAGTAACTTTGAGCTTTGTGAACGCGGCCCTTGGTCAGTTCGCAATCGTCACTGTCACCGAGTCGATCACCACGTCGCCCCCCGTCCCGTTGACCAGCAGCCGCAGGATGTAGTTGCCATTGGGCAGGAGGGTGGTGTCCCATGTGGCTAGCAGGCCCGATGCAGGTGTGAACACCAGCGGCGTGTCGGGGGCAATGGGCGTCCAGATTTCGTCGATCAGCACGTCCAGCCCATAGCTGGCGAAGGTTGGCCCAGAGGCAACACCGACAATCGACGTCACGCCCGCCAGGACCTCGCCCGCCAGCGGCTGCTGAATCTGCGCCACCAGCGGCGGCAGCGCAGGTAGCGTCGGTGTGGGGGATGGCGTTGGTGTTTCCGTCGCCGTCGGGCTGGGCGATGGCAGGACAACCGGAGTCTGGGTGGGACTGGGCGACGGCAGCGGCGTTGGCGTTTCGGTGGGTGTGGCGGTCTCCGTTGCCAGCGGGGTTGGGGTGGGGGTGATGGGCTGAAGCACTACCACGCGCACAGGCGCCGACTCGAAGCGTCTCCCCTGGCGGTCAACAGCCACAACGCGCAGCAGGTGGGGACCATCCTTGGGCAGAGCGCCGACATCCCACTGGGCCAGCTCGCCGTTGATCACCGGCTGTCCTACCGGTCCAGCCACCACACCCCAGGCGCCTGGCTCGAAGCTCTCGCCATATTCAACCAGGTAATAGGCAAAGTCCGGCGCCGACGCGCTGCCACGCACCGGAATCACGCCCGCCAGCGCCTGTCCGTCCAGCGGCCAGCTCAAGGCCACATCCTGCGCGGGCAACTGGCCAGCGTCAGCGCCCGGCGGCAACTGGTCGGCTGCGAAGATCTCCATGCGACGGCGGTCGGCCGGGCAGGCGCCGTCGGCCAGCGCGCCGGTAAGGGTGCAGATTTCGACCTGCACAATCCCTGCTGGCCGGGCAAAATCTTGCGGAGCTGCGTTGGCCAGGGCTGCGCGCATGAAGCGGTTCCAGATCGGCCCGGCGCCGGCGAGGCCCGACAGGTTCCGGTCCATGGGCGTGCCGTCGGCGTTGCCCACCCAGACCCCAACGGCCAGGTCGGGGGTGTAGCCCACGGTCCAGATGTCGCGCACGTCATTTGTGGTGCCAGTCTTGACCGCCGCCGGCCGGCCGATGTTGAGCCACGAGTTGGCCCCAAAGGCCGGCGTGCGCGCCTCGTTGTCCTTCAGAATATCGGTGATCAGGTAGCTGTGTTCCGGGGTGGCGACGCGGGTTTGCTCAGGCTGGCGCTGCACGGCCCGGCTGGCCAGCGGCGCATTGCGGCAAGCCTCGGGCAGATCGGCCACATCGACCCGATCCAGCACCGTGCCCGTGGCATCCAGAATGCAGAGGATCGGCGTGGGCGGCGTGTAGATTCCGCCGCTGGCCAGCGCGCCATAAGCGTTGGTCATCTCCAGCAACGTCACTTCGCCGCCGCCCAGCGTCAGGGCCAGGCCGTAAGGGGGATGGCCTGGCCGGGTCAGAGTGGCTATGCCAAAGCGCTCGGCCACTTGCAGCAGGGCATCCACGCCCACGTGTTGCAGCGCCTTGACGGCCGGGATGTTGTAGGAGTTAGCCAGGGCTGCGCGCACGCTGACCCGGCCATGCTCGCGGCCATCGTAGTTGACCGGCACGTAGGGCGGGCGGCCGGGGCCGTCGTCGAACTCGGTGCGCACGTCGTCGATCAGCGTGGCTGTGGTCCACCAGTCCTGGGGCCGCTCGAAGGTCGCCAGGTAGGTGAAGGGCTTCATGGTAGAGCCAGGCTGGCGGGGGGATAGCGCGACGTTGACCTGGCCGTCGATCTCCGCGTTGTTGAAATCGGCCGAGCCGACCAGGGCCAGGATCTCGCCGCTGCGCGGGGCCAATGCTACCAGCGCGCCGTTGCTGACGTTGCGGCCTTGCAGCTCGGCCACGCCGGCCTGTACCTGCCGCTCGGCCTCGGCCTGCAAGGCTGGGTCGAGCGAGGTGTAAACCTGCAAGCCGCCGTAATAAAGCAACTCCGGACCATAGAGTTGTTCGATCTGGCTGCGCACGGTCATAACAAAGTGGGGCGCCTTGTCCAGCCGCGTGCTCTCCAGGCCCATGCCGTAATAAGTCAGAGGCTCAAGCCAGGCCGAGTCGGCCTGTTGCGGCGTGATAACGCCATGTTCGACCATCAGGCGCAGCACAGTGGCCTGGCGGCCCTTGGCGGCCTCTGGGTTTTGCAACGGATCATAGGCGGCCGGCGCCTGGGGCAGGCCAGCCAGCAGGGCAGCCTCGGCCAGGGTCAGCTCGCTGGCCGGCTTGTTGAAGTAGAGCCGGGCGGCCGCTTCGATGCCATAGGCCAGGTTGCCGTAGTAGATCTCGTTCAGGTAGATCTCCAGGATGGTGTCCTTGGGGTAGCGGCGGGTGATCTCGGCCGCCAGGATCGCCTCGTTGACCTTGCGGGTGATGGTGCGCTCTGGCGACAGGAAGACCAGCTTGGCTAACTGCTGGCTGATGGTGCTGGTGCCCATTACCGGCCCTTGCGTCTGCACGGCGCGAAAGATGGCCCGGCCCAGCGCCACCGGATCGACCCCGCGATGCTCGTAGAAGTTGGAGTCCTCGGTGGCGATCACTGCGTCGATCAGGTAGGGAGAGATCTCGTTGAGCGGCACACGGCGGCGCAGGCCGGCTGTGGGGTCGTTGGGCGCCAGCGGGGCCTGCAACAGGCTGCCATCGCGCGCGTAAATACGCGTGTTCTGGCCATGCGTGGTGCGCGCCACCAGTTGCTCGGCTGGCGGCAAAGAGCGAGCCACCGCCACGTAGCCCAGCGTGATCACGGCAATGCCCAGCAGCAAGGTGATCAAAAACAACACCGTGCCGAGCAGCAGGCCATTGATGTATTGCGCCGATTGACCGCTGCCTGGCTGCTGCGGCTGGCTGGCCGGAGGTGGAGGGGCCGCAGGCGGCAAGGCGCCTCCGGCCCCATAGGCCGGCGGGCGGCCAGGCAGCGGTGGAGGCACACTGCCCACCGGCCGGGCCGGCCGGGCTGGTGGGCGATTGTTAGGGGTAGAGGAATGATTTCGTTGGTTCATAGCACCGGATTAGACGAAAACGCACCGGGAAATGTTCAGCCCAATTGGATAGCGCCACTCTTGTTCTGCTGGGCCAAGTAAAGTATAATGCAATTCGTAACATGTGGATAACTGCTTAGCCCGACTATTAGGAACCGGGTTTGTCCAAACCGTTAAAGCAGTTTATGTAGCGCACAAAAACATTGTGCGAATAGCTGAGAAAGGAGGATTTTATGCTCAGCGGAGTGATCGTTGTGGTGATTGCCGTCGTGGCCGTGCTGACCCTGATCTCGATGGCCATCAATATCCTCAAGGAATATGAACGGGGCGTGTTGTTCCGCCTTGGGCGGCTATCAGGCGTCAAGGGGCCGGGCCTGATATTCATCATCCCCTTCATCGACCGGCTGGCTGTGGTCGACCTGCGCGTTGTCACCCTGGACGTGCCCACCCAAGAGGCCATCACGCGCGATAACGTGACGGTCAAAGTCAACGCGGTGGTCTATTTCCGTGTGCTGGATCCAGCCGCGGCCACGGTCAACGTAGAAGACTACAAGCGAGCCACCTGGAACATCGCCCAGACCACCCTGCGCAATGTGCTGGGCCAGAGCGATCTGGATGAGGTACTGGCCCACCGTGAGCGCATCAACCAGAAGCTGCAGCAGATCATCGACGAAGCCACCGAGCCGTGGGGCATCAAGGTGGGCATCGTCGAGGTGAAGGACGTGGAACTGCCCGAGAGCATGAAGCGCTCCATGGCCCGCCAAGCCGAGGCCGAGCGCGAGAAGCGGGCCAAAATCATCCACGCCTCGGGCGAGTTCGAGGCCGCCCAGCAACTCCGTGAGGCAGCCAACACCATCGCCAAGGAGCCAGTTGCGATCCAACTGCGCTACCTGCAAACCCTGACCGAGATTGCGGCCGAGAAGAACTCGACCTTGGTCTTTCCGATCCCAATTGAGTTCCTGAAGGCGTTTGGCGGGGTGGCCAGCGGCGGTAACGACACCAAGGAATAACCTCAGCCATGCTCTGGTACAGGTGTGGCAGCCTGCACCACGAGAAGGTCCCCCAAACCAGCGCAAAAACAGTCTGCATCTGGTCAAACACACCCAAGTCGCCCCTCAGGGTCTGGCTTGGGTGTGTTTGTGCATAGCGAGTCGGCGTCCGCCAGGCCAGTTCAGGCTGCAAATCAATCGCCAGTGTTTGGCGCTTGAATAGTAACGCTGCTCAAATCTGAACTGCGCTGGAGACAAATCTTAACTCACAGCTTGACATTTTGTGCTCATGGCCCTATAATTTGCCCGTCTGACATCCTTGGTGCATTCAGGCTTGAAATTCCATGGAAATGTGTCAGTCTCTCCGCCATACTAACGTGTTTGTTGTGACTTCTACGTCAATGGGAGGTCCGTTGACTTTCTGCAAAGGCAAGGGTGCTTGTGCAACCGGACAGAGCGTTGTCCATCAGTTTTTCGTTTTCCTCACCACCCTCTTGTGCGCCCCGGCTTGTGTGTCGTTACCCTGTTTTTGTGCGTCCGGCTGTTCTGAGCGTGTCCATGGCCTAGAGCGTTATGCGGCGTGAACCCTTTCCTGGCATATCGTCTGCGTTGACAGGCCATAAGCCTGCCAAAACCATCTTTTGATAGGTCCTGGCCGTTCTGGCCAGTATCTAATATATCTGAGGTTCCATTCAGGAGGAGAACCATGTATCGACGAAATTGGACTATTGTACTTGCGCTGCTGGTAGTGGCTTCCATGCTGCTGGCAGCCTGTGGCGGCGGCGCTGAGCCGACCCCCGTACCTGCCCCGACCGAGCCCCCTGCGGCTGCGGCTCCAACCGAAGCCCCTGTGGTTGAAGCGCCTACCGAGGCCCCTGCGGCGGCTCCCACTGAGGCGCCTGCGGCTCAAACTGGCGTCGCCTGTCCTGCCGGCGCACCGACCCTGCGCATCTGGGCTGATGACCAGCGTGTGACCATTCTGCTGGGCCTGCAAGACCGTGTGATCCAGGAGCTGGGTATCTGTCTGGACGTGCAGGAGATCGGCTTTGGCGACATCCGCTCGCAGGCCAGCCTGGCGGCGCCGGTGGGCGAAGGCCCTGACATCTTCGTCGGCGCCAACGACTGGATCGGCGAACTGGTCGCCAACGGCGTGGTGGCTGAGATGGACTTGGGCGCTAAGGCCGGCGACTTCGATCCAGCCTCGCTGTTTGGCTTCACCTATGACGGCCGGCTGCGCGGTTTGCCCTACGCGGTGGAGAACGTGGCCCTGGTCTGCAACGCTGACCTGGTGCCCAACCCGCCCACAACCTACGACGAGATCGCGGCGATGGCTAAGGAGATGCAGGACGCTGGCACGGTACGGCAGTTCTTCGCTTTCATGCCGGGCGATGCTTATCACTTCGAGCCCATTCTCACAGCTTTCGGCGGCTACATCTTCGATCAGACCGAAGATGGCTATGACGCCTGCGCCGTGGGTCTGGACAGCGAGGGCGCCATCGATAGCCTGACCTGGGCCGCCGATATGGTCACTGATGGCTTGCTCAGCGCTGACGTCAACTGGGACGTGGCCCATACGCTGTTCGACAGCGGCGATGCCGCCTGCATGATCACCGGCCCCTGGGCTATCGGCCGCTTCCAGGATGCTGGCATCAACTACACCATTAGCACCCTGCCCAGTCAGGCGCAGGCTGGCTCTCCCTTCGTGGGCGTGCAGGGCTTCATGGTGAACGACTTCAGCCCCAACAAGGTGCTGGCCCAGTCCTTCCTGGTGGACTTCATTGCCACCCAGGAAGTGATGGAGCAGTTCTACCTGCAGGGCGAGCGCACGCCTGCCTACCTGCCGGCGCGCGGCGTGCTGGATGACGACGCCCAGGCCTTTGCGGCCGCAGGCGCGAACGGCCATCCCATGCCCAACATCACGGCTATGAACGCAGTGTGGAGTTCCTGGGGTGATGCGATCACCACGGTCTTCCAGCAGTCGGCTGCCCCTGCGGACGCTGCGACCACTGCAGCAGGTCAAGTGCGCGCTGCCGCTGCCTGCCAATAGACGCAGACTCTGCATTCCACACTTTTCGCTTCACTTCTCCTGGTGGATTGACGGCTTCGCTCAATCCACCAGGCCCCTGACATAGCGCCAAGCGCTATGTCAGGGGCGCCCCACCCACATCAACTTGTCAGGGAGGTATGCTATGGCTGTATCCAACGCCGGAGAAACAGGTAAACGCAAACCCTCTTTCTTCTCACAAGATAGCAGTGTGCTCGGCGTGATCCTTAAGGTGATCGTGCTGGGCGCCGTGATAGGCTTCCTCACCTACACGGGCTGGATGCTGCTCCGGGATGGCAATGTTGCCTTTGCAGCAGCGTTCTTCATCGTTGCGCTGATGATCACGCTGGTGTTCGTCCGCCAGAGCACCATTCCCCTTCGCTGGATTGCGCCCGGTCTGGTTTTTCTGATCCTCTTCCAACTCTACCCCATTTTCTTCACGGTCGTCACGGCCTTTACCAACTACTCTACTGGTCGCAACGTAGAGAAACCGATCGCCATTGCCGCCATCGAGCGCCAAACCTACGTGCCGGAGGGGTCGCCAGCCTGGGGCTGGACGCCGCTGCAGGCGGACGATGGCAGCGCAGCGGTATGGATCATCGATCCGGCTGATGGCGCAGCCTATCTGGCCATCCCCGATCAGGAACTCATCCCTGCAGCCGAGGTCAGCGGCCTGCAAGTGGACGCCAACGGCGCTCCAATCAGCATGGACGGTTTCGAGGTGTTGCCCAACAACCAGCGCTTTGTTTTCGTCTCGCAGAACCAGGGCGTCACCTTCGGCGATGAAGAATTGGGCGTGCAAGTCAGGACCTCCACCGAGGCCAGGCAGACACGACAGCGCTACGTCTTCGATCCTGAGCTGGACGCGATGATCGACCAGCAGGATGGCACTGTCTTCGTCAACCAGATGGGCATCTTCACGGCTGAGGACGGCAGGACGCTGGCCCCAGGCTTCCCAGTGTTTATCGGTTTCGAGAACTTCACCCGCATTCTGACCGATCCCAACCTGCGCGGCCCGTTCCTGACGGTCTTCGCCTGGACCTTCATCTGGGCGTTCTTGAGCGTGTTGGAGACCTTTGTGCTGGGGTTGATTCTGGCGCTGAATATGAACAGCCCCAACATCCCCTTCCAACGCATCCTGCGGGTCTTGCTGATCGTGCCCTATGCCATTCCCGCCTTCATCACCGTCAAGATCTGGGTCGGGCTGCTCAATCCGGTCCTGGGCTTCATCGGCACGGCCTGGAACCCCGGCTGGTTCACCGATCCCTTCTGGGCCAAGGTGGGTATCCTGATGGTCAACTTGTGGCTGGGCTTCCCCTACATGTTCCTGATCATCACCGGCGCCCTGCAGAGCATCCCCGGCGATATCTACGAGGCGGCTAAGGTCGACGGCGCTGGCCCCTTCTACCAGTTCCGCCGCCTGACCCTGCCGCTGTTGATGGTCTCCATCGGCCCGCTGCTGATCGGCTCCTTTGCCTTCAACTTCAACAACTTTGCGATCATCGACCTGTACAACGGAGGCGGCCCACCGATCCCAGGGGCTGCAACCCCGGTCGGCTACACCGACATCCTGATCAGCTTCACCTACCGTATCGCCTTTAGCGGTGTGCGCGGCAGCGACTACGGTCTGGCGGCGGCGATCTCGATCATCATCTTCATCATCGTGGCCACAATCACGATTCTCAACTTCCGCTTCACCGGCCAACTGGAGGAGGTATCCGAAAATGTCTAGCGTACCTGCAACACCCAGCGGCGCTGCGAAGAAGTCCTCCCAGATGACCATGGCGGGGCGGCGGCGCCTGGACACCGGTCTGCGCCTGCTGATCGCCTTCATCTTCATTGTCTACGCGCTGTTTCCGGTCGTTTTCGTGATCGGCACATCGCTTAATCCCAGCGGCAGCCTGACGGCCACAGAGATCATCCCGCGCAACCCAACGCTGGATAACTATCGCCGGCTGTTCAACAATCCCACTAATCCCTTTGGGCGTTGGATGATGAACTCGCTAATTGTGTCGACCACGACGGCGATCCTGACGGTGGCGCTGACGTCATTGGCGGCCTATTCCTTCTCGCGCTTCCGCTTCAAAAGCCGCAAACGCCTCTTGCAGGGCCTGTTGCTCTCCCAGGTCTTCCCCAACATTCTGGCTATCGTGGCGGTGTTCTTGATGCTACAACAATTGGGGCGTTATTTCCCTATGTTTGGCCTCAACACGCTGGGCGGCCTGATCCTGATCTACCTGGGCGGCGCCATCGGCTTCAACACCTGGCTGATGAAGGGCTTCTTCGACACGGTGCCGCGCGACCTGGACGAGTCGGCCATGCTGGATGGCGCGTCGGCCTGGCAGACCTTCACCACCATCATCTTGCCACTGGTGCGGCCGGTGCTGGCGGTGATCTTCATGCTCAGCTTCATCGGCACCTACGGCGACTTCCTGCTGGCCCGGGTGTTGCTGACCAACACCAACCAGTACACTGTAGCCGTGGGCTTGAGCCTGTTCATCGGCCAGCAGTTCGGCCAGCGCTGGGGCGAGTTCGCCGCCGGCGCGGTGATCGCGGCCATCCCCACCATGATCCTGTTCTACATCTCGCAGAGCCAGTTGCAAGGCGGCCTGACCTCGGGCGCTGTCAAGGGCTAGGATCGCAGCGTTTTTCGTAACAAGACAAGAGCCAGGCGCGCCTGGCTCTTGTTGATTCACCTGCCGCGAATTTCGCGAATTGAACGAATTCTTCTTCGCGAAATTCGCGCACTTCGCGGCAAAAAGCCACCTGATCGCGTGAGATTTGGCGCGATGCCTGCAGGAGTCCTCCGCTATGATATCAGTTCCCATCTCCGACGGCAGCGGCGTGCTCGACCGCTACACCGGCTTTGCCTTCCCTGCCAACGAGTCGCGCACGGTGGATGTCTGGTGTCCGCCTGGCTATGCCGAAGCGCCTGACGTGCGCTATCCCGTGCTGTACATGCATGATGGCCAGAATCTCTTCGACCCCGCGCTGGCCTACGGCGGCGTGGATTGGGGCATCGACGAGGCGGTGCTGCGCCTGATGCAACAGCATGGCCACCCGGGTGTGATCATCGTCGGCGTTTGGAATAGCGCAGAGGCGCGCTGGCTGGACTACATGCCACAGCAGCCGGCGCAACTGCCCGCTGTGCAGGCAGCTTTCGACCACTGGGGCCGCGCGGCCGGCGCGCTGGTGCGCTCCGACAGCTACCTGAAGTTTCTCGTGGAGCAACTGAAGCCCTTCATCGACGCAACCTATCGCACATTGCCTGGCCAGCAACACACGCTGGTTATGGGATCCAGCATGGGCGGGCTGATCTCGCTCTACGCGCTGGAGCAGTACCCGGATGTCTTCGGCGGCGCCGGCTGCCTGTCCACCCACTGGCCCGCTGGCGGCGATGCGCTGGTGGACGATCTGGCGGCGCATCTGCCCAAGCCGGGCCGCCACAAGCTCTACTTCGACTACGGCACGGCCACGCTGGACGCACTGTACGAGCCGTTCCAGCGGCGCATGGACGGCCATCTGGCCGCGGCCGGCTACACGCGCGGCGTGGACTGGATCACGCTCAAGTTCGACGGCGCGGAGCACAACGAGGGGGCGTGGCGGGCGCGGGTCGGTTTGCCGCTGCGGTTCTTGTTAGACCCAGCCCAGCGAATGGAATTCGCCGGCTGACAGCACGAAGGCCCCGCAGGGCCTGCAGAAGTCGGACAATCGATTTGTAAGCAGCAGTCAAGGAGGGCGAGATACCATGCCGTACTGGCGCTTGTTCTATCATTTCGTGTGGTCGACCAAGAATCGTGAGCCGCTGCTCACGCCAGAGGTCGAGGCGTTAGCCTATCGTTGCATCCGCGCAGATGCCAAGGAGATGTACTCACCCTTATGTGTGGTTGGCGGTGACAAAGACCACACGCACGTTTTGGCGGCCTTTCGACCGGCTGTCGCGCCGGCATCCTTTGTGCAACAGGTGAAGGGCAGTAGCTCCCATCTCGTTACCGAAGTTCTGAGGATACCGTTTGAGTGGCAGCAGGGCTATGGAGTTTTCTCAGTATCAGAAAGCGACGTTGACCGTGTAATCCAGTACATTCGCCATCAAAAGCAGCACCATGCCAACAACACCGTGGTGCCGGAATGGGAACAGGAGCATA
This sequence comes from uncultured Anaerolinea sp., assembly GCA_964626845.1. Lineage (GTDB taxonomy): Bacteria > Chloroflexota > Anaerolineae > JAAEKA01 > JAAEKA01 > JAAEKA01. The sequence continues at coordinate 26,915 of CAZVGR010000008.1, read as the reverse complement.
GCTGGAACATCGGTCCGAGTGACTGGGATCACGGTTAACAACTGCCAACCCAGCGAATGGAATTCGCCGTCTCAAAGCACAAAGGCCCCTCAGGGCCTGCAGATCATAGCGCCTGAGGGCGCTTCGTGCTATCAGCCGGACAATTCGATTGTCTGGAATGCGTGGCCCGCGTGCCAACCCAGCGAATGGAATTCGCCGTCTCAAAGCACAAAGGCCCCTCAGGGCC
>CAZVGR010000008.1:0-26589 GCA_964626845.1 uncultured Anaerolinea sp. | reverse complement strand
TGCAGATCCCAGCGCCTGAGGGCGCTTCGTCCTGTCAGCCGGACAATTCGATTGTCTGGGAATCTGGCATGTCACCAGGAGAACACCTATGAACGATTCCCCCACCGTCATGCAAGACTTCGTCTTCGGCGCTCTGGAATCCGACGCCAACACCCTGGCCGCGGAGCGCCAGCGCTGGTCGGGCATCCGCCATCACCACGCCATCGATCCGCTGGACCCGCAGCCCGGCCAGCCGGTCATGCTCACCGTCACCGTGGGCCGCGATGTGCTGGTGGAGCGCGTCGTCGCTTACGTCACCATCGACGGCAGCCAGCCAGCCGGCGCGCGCGGCGTCGCCAGCAACGGCTTCGCGGTCGACTTGCAGCGCGCCGAGACCCGCTTCCAGTTCATCTACTGGGACTTCGCTGAGGTGTGGCAGGGGCAGATAGCCGGCCAGCCAGAGGGGACCCACGTGCGCTACGTGATCGAGGGTTGGCACAGTGGCGCCAGCCTTTGGTCTAACGAGCTGCGCATCGACGGCACCAGCGAAGCTAAAACCACCTACGGCTACACCGTCGACCGCTTCCAGACCCCCGCCTGGGCGCACGAGGCCGTGGTCTATCAGGTGCTGGTGGACCGCTTTGCGCCCGCGCCCGACCGCTGGCTGGAGCCGGCCGAGATGGAGACCTTCGTCGGCGGCACGCTGCGCGGGGTGATCGACCACCTGGACTACATCGCCAACCTCCACGTGGACGCCCTCTGGCTGACCCCCATCTTCCGCATCGGCAGCTACCACGGCTACGACACCATCGACTACCTGGAGATCGAGCCGCGCTTCGGTACGAAGGCCGACCTGGCCGAGCTGGTGGAGCAGGCCCACGCCCGCGGGCTGCGGGTGATCCTGGATTTCGTGGCCAACCACAGCAGCGACCAGTTTCCCCTCTTCCAGCAAGCGCTGGCCGACCCGGCCAGCCCGGCGCGGCAGCTCTACGACTTCGACCCGGCCTACCAGCACGGCTACCGCTGCTTCTTCACTGCCGCCAACATGCCCCAGTTCAACCATGATCACCCCGAGGCGCGGCGCTACCTGCTGGACGCGGCCCGCTATTGGCTGCGGGAGTTCGGCGTCGACGGCTATCGGCTGGACTACGCGGCCGGGCCCAGCCACGACTTCTGGAGCGCGTTCGGCGCGGCTTGCAAGGAGGCTAACCCCGACTGCTGGATCTTCGGCGAGGTGACGCTGGGCAGCGACAGCCTGCGCACCTACACCGGCCGGCTGGATGGCTGCCTGGACTTCGGCTTCGTGCGTCAGGTGCGCCTGTTGTGCGCCGCGCCCGCGCCCCTGATCCCGGTCAGCCGCTTTGCCGCCGTGGTGCAGCGCACGCAGCGTTTTTTCCCTGCCAGCTTCACCCGCCCCGCCTTCATCGACAACCACGACATGAACCGCTTCCTGTGGGCGGCCGGCAACGACAAGCACCTGTTGCGCATGGCCGCGGCGCTGCTGTTGGGCTTCGGCGGCACGCCCATCCTCTACTACGGCACCGAGGTCGGCCTGAGCCAGCCGCGGGCCAAGGGCCACTACCGCGAGGAGGCTCGCCATCCCATGCTGTGGGGCGACAGCCAGGACGGGGCGCTGCTGGCCGAGTTCCAGCGCCTGATCGCCTTTCGCCGCAGCCACCCCGCCCTGGTCTACGGCGCGGTCGAGAATCTGGCGCTGGACGATGATCAGGGGCTGTGGCTGGCGCGCCGCGCCTTCAACGGCGACGAAGTGCTGATCGCCGTCAACGCCAGCCTGCGCAACGGCCGCATTGCCCTGCCTGCCGGCCGCTGGGTCGATCTGGCTGGCCGTACAGTGTTCGACGACCTGCACCTGCCCGCCCGCAGCGTTGCCTTCCTTGTACCCGCATAGAACGCAAGAAGCCGGATTTCTTCGGAGAAATCCGGCTTCTTCACACAATCATCCCTCCGGGAGGGTCTCGATACGGCCCTGCGGGACGGCTACTCGACCGGCGAGGTCTCGACGCCGCCATCATACTCGATCACGTATGCCGTGTTGGGGCGCAGATCGCTGTAGGTCTGGCGCTTGCCGTCCGGCCAGACGATTTCCACCGCCTCGATCTCAGCCTCGCCCAGCCCGAAGTACAGCGTCAGAGCGTTGCCGCTGCCCACGCTGGAGCCGTTATGCACGTCCTGCATCTGCACGCGGCCGTCGCTGGTGGTCACGTATGCCCGCGCGCCGACGGCGTCACGGTTGACCGGCCCGCCGCCCACCAGCCTGAGCGCCAGCCAGCGGTTGGCGTCGCCTGCCAGCGCAGTGTTACGGAACAGCCGGTAGCTGCGGTCGTAGTTGCCCACCACCAAATCCACCCAGCCGTCGTTGTCGTAGTCGGCCAATGCCACACCCACGCTGGGGCCGGGGTCGTCGGCGCCGCTGGCGTGGCCGATGTCGCGGAACACGCCCGTACCGTCGTTGCGGAAGAGGGGATTGAACGCGCCCGGCCGGTCGTGGCGCATCAAGGCTACGTACAGGTCGCGCGCGCCGTCGTTGTCATAGTCCAGCGAGACCACACCCCAACTGATGCTGCGCGCCGTGAGCGCTACGCCAGCTTCCTCTGCCACGTTGATGAAGGTCCCGTCGCCCTGGTTCTGCAAGAGCACGCTTTTGCCGGCGTTGGTGAAGTAGATGTCCAGGTCGCCGTCCTGGTTCCAGTCGTCGGCTGCGACGCCCATGCCCATGACCCGCGTGGCTGCGCCGGCTTCTGCGGCCACCTCGGTGAAACACCAGCCGCTGCAGCCTGGCCCGTCGTTGCGAAACAACAGATTGCCCACCGGCGGCACGTACTCGTCGTTGATCACGTACAGGTCCAGGTCGCCGTCGTTGTCGTAGTCCAGCCAGCGGCCGACAAAGTTGCCGCCAGTCGTCTTGTTGCCCAGCAGATGGGTTACGTTGCTGAAGCTGCCGTCGCCGTTGTTGCGGTACAGTTGGTCAGGCTGGCCGGGGCTGCCGGGTGTGCGGGCGCAGTGCGGCGTGCAGCCCCAGTTGGCGATGTACAGGTCCAGCCAGCCATCGTTGTCGTAGTCAGCCCAGGATGCCGTCTTGCTGGCGTTCCTGTCAGTCAGCCCCGCGGCCTGCGTCACATCCTCGAAGCCCTGGCCGCCCAGGTTGCGGAACAGCACGTTCTCCTCGCGGCCCAACACCAGCAAGTCCGGCCAGCCGTCGTTGTCGGTGTCGGCCCAGCTTGCCCCGCCGCTGTAGTGGGTGGACAGCGCCACTTGCTCGTTAAGCGGCGAGACGCTGAACGTGCCATCGCCGTTGTTGCGATAGAGCGTGTTCGGCCCCACGCTGTCGGTGACGTACAGGTCCAGCCAGCCGTCGCCGTCATAGTCGGCCCAAGCCTGGCCGGTGATCTGATAGCCCTGGGTGTGCTTGGCGTCGATGCCCGCGGCCTGGCTGACGTGGACGAAGGCTGTCGGCTCCAGCACGCCGTCATGCACTGGCAGGCCGCTGGGTACTGTCTCTGGAATCACATGGCTGAGATCAGCAGCGGCCGGGTCAGTCAGCGCCTCCAGGAAGGCCATGAGCTGGGCGATCTCGCCGTCGCTCAGCGCCACTGGTTCGGCTACGGCCGGGGCGATGCGCTCCATCATCTCTGTCATGGCGTCTGACTTGACCACCAGGTCGCTGCGGATGTCGGCCGGCAGTTGCTGGTAGTCGTACTGCTCGCACCACTCAACAGCATTCAGATGGTGGCGCACGGCCTCCTCCAGGCTGGTGTAGGCGCCGTTGTGCATCCACGGCCCCGTCAGGGTCACGTTGCGCAGCGGGGGGGTGCGAAAGGTAAAGCGGTCGGCGGGGTTATCTGTCTCACGGGCGTGGCCCAAGTCGACATAGGCGTTTCCGCGTCCTTTACCCGGCCCGAACTGCGGCACGGCGATGTTATGGAACTGTTGATCGGTGAGCAGGTTGCCGCTGTGGCACTCGGCGCAGCCGGCCTGGCCGTAGAACAGCAGCGCGCCTTGCTTGGCGTCATCGCTCAATGCCGCATCGTCGCCGGCCAGGTAGCGGTCCCAGGGGCTGTCCAGCAGGGTGAAGGCGTCGATCTGGAAGGCGGCCAGGGCGTTGGCTGCATGTTGAAAACCCAGCTCGGCTTCAGGCACGTCAGGATAGGCGGCCGCGAATAAATCCAGGTATTCCGGGATGGCGCGCAGGCGCGTTATCAACGCGCTCCAGACGGACCGCAAATCGTACTCCCCGGTGCTGCCCACTTCGTTGACTTGTCCGTAGAGGTCAAAGTCCTTGGGGTCGCCGCGCATCTCGGCGCGCGAGGTCACCGGGAACATGGCCTGGGCGGCCAGGATGTTGTCCAGCCCGTCAGGCAGCGGCGTGTCGAACTCCACCGGATGGACAAAGCTGCCATCCTCCGCCGTGCGCAGGCGTCCATCCCAGAACATGACTTGCCACTCCGGCGCGCCGCGGTTGTACAGTTCGGTGGCGTTGCGCGGCACCATCATGCGCATCGCGCCGCGGATGCGCTCCGGCGCCATGCCGTGCCCGCCGGTACCGACAGCCAGCGGCAGCTCGTCGCCCGTGCCCAGATTGGGCTGGTGGCAGGTAGCGCAGGATGTATCGCGGTTGCCGCTCAACTCCTTGTCGAAAAAGAGCATCTGGCCCAGCGCAACCTTGGCCGGATCAGGGGTAGGGCCGGGGTCCAGCGCCGTGACTGCCTGCTCCAGGAGCACCGCTCGCAACGCGCGATCCAACGCGGTGTTTTCAAAAACTGCCGTTGGCGTCGCTGGCAGTGAGGGGGCGCCGCTCGGAGCGACGCAGGCCGCCGCAGCCAGGACCATCAAGGAAAGGGCAATGCTTGTCAGTAATTGTTTCATGATACGCACATCCGATGAATAGAGGTGCAGTTCTGGTTGTTGCTGGCATTATAACATTGCCAGCGCAGCGGATCAAACCGGTGCTCGTAGTTTGTCTTCTTTTGACAAATCCCCTGCATTGTGCTAAATTGCCTGCCGCTTGTACAACTGCATAGCTGGAGCTCCCATCCAGAGAGGCGGAGGGAACGGCCCGATGATGCCTCGGCAACCAGGAGTTTGGTAGGATGGTAAATTGGTAAACTGGTAGATTGGTCGGTAGTTGACCAATGTACCTCGTACCAATCTACCAAGTACCAATCTACCAACCTATGGTGCCAATTCCGTCAGGCGGCGGTCCTTCACCAGCCTGAGAGATGAGAGGCAAGCCCGTTGCAGGCGCGCTCCTCGGAGCGTGTTTTTTTTGCACTTTGTCACAGTGCAGATGCCGGGCACTTTGGCGGGTTTCAACCGCGCAAGCACGAATCGACGTAAGTGCCCGGCATCTACAGTTCACTCAGGAAGGTTGACGATGCGCACGATTTGGTGGCAAGACGGCCAGGTTAAGATGATCGACCAACGCATCCTGCCGTTGCAGTTCGAGGTCGAGTCGTACAGCGACTATCGCGACGTAGCCACGGCCATCACCGACATGGTGATTCGCGGCGCGCCGGCCATCGGCGCGGCCGGCGGCTACGCCATGGCCCTGGCCGCGCAGCAAAGCCCCGCCAGCGACCGCGACAGCCTGCTGGCCGACCTGGCCGCGGCCAAGCAGACGCTGGACGCCGCCCGCCCTACGGCCGTCAACCTGACCTGGGCCACGCAGCGCCTGCTGGACCTGGCGGCCCACCTGGTTCTGCCTAACGTGGATGACATCCGCTCCGCGCTGCTGGCCGAGGCCGAGCGCCTGGCCGACCAGGACGTGGCCATCAACCAGCGCATGGGCGCCAACGGCGCGGCCGTGGTGCCGCAGGGCGCTCACATCCTGCACCATTGCAACACCGGATCGCTGGCCACCGTGGACTACGGCACCGCGCTGGGCGTGGTGCGCGCCGCCTGGGAGCAGGGCAACCCGATCCACGTCTGGGTGGACGAGACCCGGCCGCGGCTGCAAGGCGCGCGGCTGACGGCCTGGGAGCTGATGCAGGCCGGCATCCCCATGCATCTGATCGCCGACAACGCGGCCGGCTATCTGATGCGCGCCGGCAAGGTGGACGTGGTGCTCTTCGGCGCCGACCGGGTTGCAGCCAACGGCGACGTGGCCAACAAGATCGGTACCTACAAGCTGGCCGTGCTGGCCAGGGAGAATGGCATCCCCTGTTACTGCGTGGCCCCCACCTCCACGGTTGATCTCCACACTCCCACCGGCGACGACATCCCCATCGAGGAGCGCTCCTGGGACGAGGTGGCCGTGGTGGACGGCGCACAGATTGCGCCCGACGGCGTGCCGGTCTACAACCCGGCCTTCGACGTCACCCCGCACCGCTATCTGACCGGCATCGTCACCGAGGAGGGGATTTGCTACCCGCCCTTCGACGTGAGCCTGCGGCGGGCCAAGGAGGCGGCGGAGGCCCGGATACGTAACGAGTAATGCGTAACTCGTAACCCGGAGTGTACCCGATGCGATTCGGTCCTCGGTCGTTGTTGATGGTGGCGCACACTGAACGTGAAGGTCGAATTCGCATCATCAGCGCACGCAAGGCTACCAGACGAGAGGAACAGTACTATGCAACAGCCGATTGATTCAAACGACTACGAATTGCGAGATGAGTATGATTTGGCGGAAATGACGGTCGTTGCCAAAGGCCGGTACGCACCCGATCGTCGACCTAAGAAAAACATCGTGCTGTTGGCAGAGGATGTCTCAGAGGCATTTCCGACGGATGAAGCAGTCAACGAGGCATTAAGACTGGTCCTGCGAATTGCCGAGATTCCGGCGAGGTATGAGGTTGGCCCTGGTGAAGACCGGGTTTCGCCATCCGTTGTTTCCGCGGTGGCTGTGTAGCGAGCGATGTTGCAGGTTACGTGCTGCGTGTTGCGGGTTGCGCAAAGGCAATGGCTGATCGTCCAGCGAGTACACTGATGGCCCACGATGTGATTATTTGCGGCGATGCACGGCGGATGGATGCGTTGAGCGACGGCAGCGTCCAGCTCGTCGTCACCTCGCCGCCGTATAACGTGGGCAAGGCCTACGCCAACCATCACGACAGCCTGCCGCTGGACGAGTACCTGGCCTTTCTCAACCAGGTGTGGCGCGAGTGCTATCGGGTGCTGGCGCCGGGCGGCCGGCTGTGCATCAACGTGGCCAACACCGACCGCAAGCCCTATTTGCCGCTCAACGCGCTGATCACGGCTGAACTGCTGCGCAAGGCGCGCGAGGAGGACCTCTGCTGGCAGATGCGCGGCGAGATCATCTGGGACAAAGGCTCCAGCGCTGGCGTCAGCACGGCCTGGGGCAGCTTCGCCAGCTCGACCAATCCGGTGCTGCGCGACGTGCATGAGTACATCATGGTCTTCTCCAAGGAACAGTTCCGCCTGGACGGCGGCGGCCAGACCGGCATCAGCGGCGGCCAGTTCGTGGACTGGACGCGCAGCATCTGGCGGCCGGAGGAGGTCGGTGAGCGGTCGCCTCTGGATGGCCCGGGCGCAGCCGAGTCAGGCGACACGCCGACCGACCGCAGCCTGGAGGCGTTGCAACGCAAGCTGGCAGGCAAGTTGAAGGAGGCGCGGCGGCGCGACAAGGACGACGAGTGGATCGCCGAGTCGCTGGCCCGCGCGGCCTGGCAGTATGTCAGCGAGCCGGGCGAGGGCATCTGGCGCATGACCACCGAGTCGGGCGTGGCCCATCCGGCGCCTTTTCCGGTGGAGTTGCCCCGTCGCCTGATTCTGCTGTACACCCAGCCGGGCGACCTGGTGCTGGACCCCTTCATGGGCGCCGGCGCCACGGCCGTGGCTGCCGTGCAAACCGGCCGGCATTACGCCGGCTATGACATATCCGAGGAATACTGCGCGTTGGCGCGCAAGAGAGTAGAAGCAAGTAGATTGGTAGATCGGTAGATTGGTACATTGGTATCTTGGTCAGCGTTCGTCGCACCAAGCTACCAACCCACCAATTTACCAATCTACCTGGTACCGCCCTATGACCATCATCGTAACAGGCTCTGTAGCCTTCGACTACCTCATGACCTTCCCCGGCCGCTTCCGGGAGCAGATTCTGCCTGAGCACCTGAACAAGCTGAGCGTCAGCTTCCTGGTGGACAGCAAACAGAGCTTCCGCGGCGGCACGGGGCCCAACATCGCCTACAGCCTGGCGCTGCTGGGCAACCGGCCCAAGCTGTTCGCCGCGGCCGGCAAGGACTTCGGTGAGTTCCAGCAGTGGCTGGAAGCCCAAGGCGTGGACACCTCGGCTATGGGCATCTTTCACGACGAGTTCACCGCCACCTTCAGCGTCATGACCGACCTGGACCATAACCAGATCGCCAGCTTCCACACCGGCGCCATGGCCCGGGCCCGGGAGCTGTCGTTGCGCCAGTTGGCCGGCGAGCCGATCGACCTGGTCATCATCTCGCCCAACGACCCCGAGGCCATGCGCAAATACGCCCAGGAGTGCCGTGAGCTGGGCCTGCCCTTCGTCTACGACCCCAGCCAGCAACTGGCCCGCATGGACGGGCCGGTGCTGCTGGAGTCGATGCGCGGCGCGCGCGTGTTGACGGTCAACGAGTACGAGTACGAGATGGTGCGCCAGAAGAGCGGCCTGGACGAGGCGGCGCTGCTGGAGCTGGTCGATGCCGTCGTCGTCACGCTGGGCGCCCAAGGATCGAAGGTCGTCCGCCGCGGCTTCGAGATGTTTGTTCCTGCAGCCAGCACCGCCCATGTGGTCGAGCCCACCGGCGTGGGCGACGCCTACCGCGCCGGCCTGCTGACTGGCCTGGTGCGCGGCTATCCCTGGGAGGTGACCTGCCGGCTGGCCAGCCTGGCCGCCACCTACGTCATCGAGCAGCACGGCACCATGAGCCATCGCTATGACCTGCCCGGCTTCATCGCGCGCTATCGTCAGGAATTCGGCGACACACCGGAGCTGGACGATCTGCTGGGCGCGGTGCATGGGAGCTGAGAGGAACTGGAGGAACTGAGAGGAACTAGAGGAACCAAAGGAACTTGACGTCACGGTGTCCTCCGAGTTCCCCTGAGTTCCTCCGTGCTCCCAAGCTCCCATGAGCTACACCGTTGCCTTAACAACCGACAAACTGAAGCTCCACGCCTTTTTGCAGCGCGACTCGATCTGGGCGGCCTACGCCATCGGCGACCTGGAGCCGGCGCACTTTGGCTGGTGTACGTGGCACGTGGCCGAGGACGCGGCCGGCCGGCTGGCCGCGTTGGCGCTGCTGTATCGCCGGCTGGACCCGCCCATCCTGCTGACCGTGGGCGAGCCGGCGGCCGTGGCGGCGATCCTGGAGCAGATGGCGCTGCCGGAGTGTGTCTATGTCAGCGCACGTGAGGAGCACCTGCCGCTGCTGCTGGCGCGCTACGACTTTTCGGCCGACCGGGTGCGGCCCATGCTGCGCATGGCGGTCACGACGCAGAGCTTCAGACCGGCGTCCGCCTTGCCAGATCCAAGACCCGGTTTGCGCCGGCTGGACAGCGCCGATGTGCCGGCCATCGAGGCGCTGATCGCCTTAGGCGGGCCGTTTGCCCCCGATGCCTTCACACCAAGCCAGGTGGACGAGGGCGTGTTCGCAGGACTGTCAGTCCTTCCGAGGACTGACAGTCCTGCGGGCGGCGCCTCGCCCCTGCTGGCCGTGGCCGGCACGCACCTGGTAGCGCCGACCTGGGGCGTGGCCGCCGTCGGCAACGTCTACGTCCACCCGGCCTGGCGCGGCCGGGGCTATGGCGCCATCGTCAGCAGCGCCGTCACCGCGGAACTGCTGCAACGCGGCCTGCAGGTCGTCCTCAACGTCGATCAGGACAACCCGGCCGCCATCAACTTGTATCGACAACTGGGCTTTGTTGAGCATTGCCCGTTTGTGGAAGGAATTGGACAGGCACGTAATGCGTAATGCGTAATGCGTAACCCGGAGCCAGACAACGGCTGTTCCGGTTACGCATTACTCGTTACGAGTTACGTGTACACAAGTCGACTGTTTGATCCAGCGACGAACTATACGGACACAGAGGTAAACGTGAACTACGACATCAAAGACATCAGCCTGGCCGAGCAGGGCCGTTTCCGCATGCAGTGGGCGGCGCGCGAGATGCCGGTGCTCAACCTGATCGAAGAGCGCTTTGCCAAGGAGCGGCCGCTGGATGGCCTGCGCCTCAGCGCGTGCCTGCACGTCACCGCCGAGACCGGCAACCTGATGCGCGTCTTGCAGGCCGGCGGCGCCGACGTGGTGCTGACCGCCAGCAACCCGCTCAGCACCCAGGACGACGTGGCCGCCGCGCTGGTAGCCTACAACGAGATGCCGGTCTACGCCATCAAGGGCGAGGACAACGACACCTACTACCAGCACCTGCACGCCGCGCTGGACTTCAAGCCCAACATGACCATGGACGACGGCTGCGACCTGCTGGCCACCCTGCACAGCGAGCGGGCCGAGCTGCTGGAGCACGTCATCGGCGGCACCGAGGAGACCACCACGGGCGTCATCCGCCTCAAGGCCATGGCCAAGGACGGCGCGCTCAAGTACCCGGTGATCGCGGTCAACGACGCCATGACCAAGCACCTGTTCGACAACCGCTATGGCACCGGCCAGAGCACCGTCGACGGCATCGTGCGCGCCACCAACATCCTGCTGGCCGGCAAGACCTTCGTGGTCGGCGGCTATGGCTGGTGCAGCCGCGGCATCGCCAGCCGGGCCAAGGGGCTGGGCGCCAACGTGGTCGTCACCGAGATCGAGCCGCTCAAGGCGCTGGAGGCAGTGATGGACGGCTTCCGCGTCATGCCCATGATGGATGCGGCTCGGATCGGCGACATCTTCTGCACCGCCACCGGCGACATCCACGTCTTCGATGGCCATCACTTCGAGGTGATGAAGGACGGCGCGATCATGGCCAACTCCGGCCACTTCAACGTCGAGATCAACATCCCCGCGCTGGAGGGCATGAGCAAGGAATGGCGGCGGGTGCGCCATCAACTGGACGAGTACGTGCTCAACGACGGCCGCCGCCTCTACCTGGCCGGCGAGGGCCGGCTGGTCAACCTGGCCGCGGCCGAGGGCCACCCCGCCAGCGTGATGGACATGAGCTTCGCCAACCAGGCGCTGAGCGCGGTCTACATGCGCACCCACGCCCACGAGCTGGCCAACCAGGTCTACTCTGTCCCAGAGCACCTGGACCAGGAGATCGCCCGCATGAAGCTCACCGCCATGGGCGTGGAGATCGACGTGCTGACCCCGGAGCAGGAAGCGTATTTGGCGTCGTGGACAGAGGGAACTTAACGAGTAATGCGTAACGAGTAATGCGTAAGGTGTGAAACGCAACCATTCGTCCTTAGCGACAAAGTTCGCTTTGCGACTTCCGGTTACGCATTACGCATTACTCGTTACGTTCTCCATCCCCAGACACAACTCCCAATAATTCAAGGAGAACATAACCCCCATGAGCAACACGTTTATGACGTCCTCCAAGCTGTTCTACACATCGGAGTCGGTGACGGAAGGCCACCCCGACAAGATGTGCGATCAGATCAGCGATGCGGTATTGGACGCGATCATCAAGGATGACCCCGACGCGCGCGTGGCGTGCGAGACGGCTGTGACCACCGGCCTGGTGCTGGTGATGGGCGAGATCACCACCAGCACCTACGTGGACATCGGCGCGCTGGTGCGCGACGTCGTCACCGACATCGGCTACACGCGCGGCAAGTACGGCTTCGACGCCGACACCTGCGGCGTGATCGTCTCCCTCAAGGAGCAGTCGGCTGACATCGCCCTGGGCGTGGACGAGGCGCTGGAGCGCAAGACCGGCGAGATGACCGACGACCAGATCGAGGCCATCGGCGCGGGCGATCAGGGCATGATGGTGGGCTTCGCCTGCGACGAAACCCCTGAGTTGATGCCCATGCCCATCGCCCTGGCCCACGGCCTGACCAAGCGCCTGACCAGCGTGCGTAAGGACGGCACCCTGCCCTACCTGCGCCCCGACGGCAAGAGCCAGGTGACGGTGGAGTACAGCCATGGTAAGCCCAAGCGGGTGGACGCCATCGTCATCTCCACCCAGCACTCGCCCGACGTGGAGCAGCACAAGATCAAGGCCGACCTCTACGAGCGCGTGATCAAGTATGTGGTGCCCAACGGCCTGCTGGACGACAAGACCAAGATCTACGTCAATCCCACCGGCCGCTTCGTCATCGGCGGCCCCATGGGCGACGCGGGCCTGACCGGCCGCAAGATCATCGTCGACACCTACGGCGGCATGGCGCGCCACGGCGGCGGCGCGTTCAGCGGCAAAGACCCGACAAAGGTCGACCGCTCCGGCGCCTACATGGCCCGCTATATCGCCAAGAACTGCGTCGCGGCCGGCCTGGCCAGCAGGCTGGAGTTGCAGATCAGCTACGCCATCGGCGTGGCCCGACCGATTTCGGTCAGCGTCGAGACCTTCGGCACCGGCAACATCTCCGACCAGCGCATCGTCGAGCTGATCAACGAGCACTTCGACATGCGGCCCGCGGCCATCATCCGCGACCTGGACCTGCGCCGGCCCATCTACCGGGACACCGCAGCCTATGGCCACTTCGGCCGCAACGACATCGATGCCCCCTGGGAGCGTACAGACAAGGCCGAGCTGCTGCGCCGCGAGGCAGGGCTGGACTGAGGAAATCATGCGTAACGAGTAATGCGTACTGTGTGACCGGCCAGTGGGCGTGGCCTCCGGTTACGCATTACGCATTACTCGTTATAAGGGATTGCCCCCACATCCGCCCTACGGTATAATGCCTGCCAACAGGACGCAGAACGGACCATCATCCCATGCAGGCATTAATCACAGGTATCTCCGGTTTCGTTGGCAGCCATCTGGCTGAGTATCTGCTGGCCCACACCGATTGGCAGGTGGCGGGCACGGTCTACGGGCGGCTGGATAACATCGCCCACCTGCGCGAGCGGCTGGCGCTCTACCCGGCCGAGCTATCGCGGCTGGAGGTGGTGCGCTTCATCGTGGAGGAGACGCGACCTGACTACATCTTCCACCTGGCCGCCCAGCCCATCCCCTCCCTTTCGCATCACGACCCCTGGTTCACGCTGGAGAACAACATCCGCGCCCAGCTCAACGTCCTGGAGGCAGCGGCGCAGTTGGGCCAGGACTGTCGCGTGTTGGTGGTGGGATCCAGCGAGGAGTACGGCGCCATCTCGCCCGACGACCTGCCTATCGACGAGGACACGCCGCTGCGCCCCACCTCGCCCTATGCTGTCAGCAAGGTGACGCAGGATCTGTTGGGCCTGCAATACTGGCTCAGTCAGCAGGTGCAGGCCGTGCGGGTGCGTCCCTTCAACCACATCGGCCCGCGCCAACGGCGCGGCTTTGTGGCCCCCGACTTCGCCTCGCAGATCGCCGAGATCGAAGCTGGCCTGCGGCCGCCGGTCATGGCCGTGGGCGCGTTGGACGTGGCCCGTGATTTCAGCGACGTGCGCGACATCGTGGCCGGCTATTATCTGGCTCTCACAGCCGGGCAGGCGGGTGCAGTCTACAATCTGGGCGCTGGCCGGGCGTACAGCGTGCGGGAGCTGCTGGACACCTTGATAGCCGCCTCCGGCGCGACCATCGAGGTGGTGCAGGACCCCAAGCGCACCCGCCCGGTGGACGTGCCCAGCATCGTGGCCGATTGCACCCGCATTCGCCAGCGCACCGGCTGGCAGCCGCAGATACCCTTCCGTCAGAGCTTGCACGACGTGCTGGACTACTGGCGCGAGCAGGTGCGCAGCGGCGCCACCGACCCCACGCCGGCCGAGTTGCAGCCACGGAAGTAAAAGGTGGCAAGTTGCAGGTTGCAGGTTGCACGTAAGCCGCAGCACCTGCAACTTGCAACCTGCAACTTTGAACTAAGGAAAGACAGATGCCAAAGGCTTTGATTACCGGTATTACCGGCCAGGACGGGTCGTACCTGGCCGAGTTCTTGTTGGCCCAGGGCTACGATGTGCTGGGCATGGTGCGGCGCTCCAGCACCGTCAACTTCGACCGCATCCGCCACTTTCAGGATCAGGTGACGCTGGTGCAGGGCGACCTGCTGGACCAGGTCTCGCTGATCAACATCCTGGAGGAGCATAAGCCGGACGAGGTCTACAACCTGGCTGCGCAGAGCTTCGTGCCCACCTCGTGGCAGCAGCCGGTGCTGACCGGCGAGTTCACCGCGCTGGGCGTGACCCGCATCCTCGATGCCATCCGCCTGGTCAATCCCCGGATTCGCTTCTACCAGGCCAGCAGCTCGGAGATGTTCGGCAAGGTGCAGGAGGTGCCGCAGCGCGAGAGCACGCCGTTCTATCCGCGCTCGCCCTACGGCGTGGCCAAGGTCTACGGCCACTGGATCACGGTCAACTACCGGGAGAGCTATGACCTGTTTGCCTGCTCCGGAATCCTGTTCAACCACGAGAGTGCCCGTCGTGGCCTCGAGTTCGTGACCCATAAGATCACCAACGCCGTGGCCCGCATCAAGCTGGGGCTGGAGCATGAGCTGCGCCTGGGCAACCTGGACGCGCGGCGCGACTGGGGCTACGCGCCCGATTACGTGCGCGCCATGTGGCTGATGTTGCAGCAGGACCAGCCCGACGACTACGTCATCGCCACCGGGGAGACGCACTCGGTGCAGGAGTTCTGCCAGGAGGCCTTCGGCTATGTGGGCCTGGACTGGCAGGAGTTCGTGGTGCAGGACCCGCGCTTCATGCGGCCGGCCGAGGTGGACCTGTTGGTGGGCGATGCAACCAAGGCCGGCGAGAAGCTGGGCTGGGAGCCATCGGTCACTTTCGGCGACCTGGTGCGCATCATGGTCGACGCCGACCTGGAGGCGATTCAGCGCAACCAGCACGTGCCGCGCATCACCTACGGATAAGCATATGCGACTTTTTGGCACTGACGGCATCCGCGGCCGGGCCGGCGAATGGCCGTTGACCCCTGAGTTCACCCTGCGCCTGGGTCGGGCCATCGGCCACCTGGCGCGCGAGCGCAGCCAGGCGCCGGTGATCGTCGTCGGCCGCGACACGCGACGCTCCGGCGCCATGCTGGAGAGCGCGCTGTTGGCCGGCATTATGGCCCAGGGCGCTGACGTGATGCTGCTGGACGAGTTCACCACGCCCGGCGTCAGCTTCCTGACCGCCCACATGAACGCCACTTTTGGCGTCGTGATTTCGGCCTCGCACAATCCCTACTGGGACAACGGCGTCAAGCTCTTTAACGGCAACGGCTTCAAGGCCAGCGACGAGCTGGAGCTAGAAATCGAGCAATTGGCGCTGGATGATAGCCAGGAATGGCACGAAAACGGCCTGCCAGGCACGGTGCAGCTTAACCGGGACTTGGGCGAGGCCTACGTCAGCCACCTGTTGCGCGCTTCTGGCGGGCCGGGCGCGCTGCGCGGGTTGCGGGTGGTGCTGGACTGCGCCAACGGCGCCGCCTCTAACCTGGCTCCCGATGTCTTTCGCCGCCTGGGCGCCGAGGTGGTGGCGCTCAACGTCTGGCCCAACGGCGTCAACATCAACGTCCACTGCGGCACCGAGGGCGACGGCCCCCAGCGCGCTGGCCAGGCCGTGATGGCCGCCATGGCCGATATCGGCTTCGTCTTCGACGGCGACGCCGACCGCTGCAAGTTCCTGGACGAGACCGGCGTCGAGCGCGACGGCGACTACATCCTGGCCATCCTGGCGCGCGATCTGCTGGCTCAGGGCAAGCTGCCTGGCAACACGGTTGTCACCACGCAGATGGCCAACCTGGGCCTGGACCTGTCGCTGCGCGAGGTGGGTGTGCGGCTGGAGCGCACTCAGGTGGGCGACAAGTGGGTGTCGCAGTGCATGCGCGACGGCGGCTACGTCCTGGGCGGCGAGCAGTCAGGCCACATCATCCTCTTTGAGTATGGCCTGACCACCGGCGACGGGCTGTACACCGCCCTGCGCATGAGCCGGCTGCTGCTCGACAACCGGGAGCAGCGCTTCTCCGACCTGGCCAACAGCGTCCTGACTAAGGCGCCACAGGTGCTGGTCAAGGCCGATGTGCCCAGCAAGCCGCCGTTGGAGGATCTGCCGGCCGTCCAGGCCCAGATCCAATGCTCGCAGGACGCGCTGGGCGCCGACACCCTGATCAACGTGCGCTACTCCGGCACCGAGCCTGTGGTGCGGGTGATGATCCAGAGCGCAGGGCAGCCGGTGGAGGCGCTGCGGCGTGAGGCGCAGGCTATCTTGGATGAAGTGGTTGCCAGCGTAACGAGTAATGCGTAACACGTAACTCGTAACCCGGAATCCCGGAAAGGACTCCCTCATGTCCGGGTTACAGGTTACTCGTTACGTGTTACGCTGGCGGCGAGCTTCCCATCAACGTCAACGAGGACACAACACCATGACCCCCATCATCTTCGGCACCGACGGCTGGCGCGGACGCGTCGGCGAGGACTATACTTTCGACAACGTGCGGCGTTGCGCGCAGGGCTTTGCCAGCTATTTAGCCGACAGCTTCAAGCCGGCTGAGCTGGCGCGCGGCGTGGTGATCGGCCACGATAAGCGTTTTTCCGGCCGCGCCTTCACCCTGGCCGCAGCCGAGGTGATCGCCGGCAACGGCATTCCCGTTCATTTCTGCGTCGGCCCGACGCCCACCCCCGCCATCTCGTTCCACGTGGTGCATGGGGGCGCGCTGGGCGCGGTCAACATCACCGCCAGCCACAACCCGCCGGCCGACAACGGCTTCAAGGTGCGCGACCCCTCCGGCGGCGCCATCGACCCCGACCGCCTGAAGCAGATTGAGGCCATGATCCCGGCCAGCGTGAACGATGTGCGGCGCATCCCGGCCGAGCAGGCCGAGGCCGTCGGGCTGCTGCGCCCCTTCGATCCCAAGCCAGCCTACCTGGCTCGCATTCGCGAGCTGGTGGACGTGGAGCGCATCAAGGACGCAGGGCTGAAGATCGTCTACGACGCGATGTGGGGCAACGGCGCGGGCTGGCTGGACGAGCTGCTGGCCGGCGGCAAGACAGAGGTGACCGTCGTCCACGGCGGCGTCAACCCCGACTTCCCTGAGATGGACCGGCCCGAGCCGATTCCGCCCAACGTGGACGCGGGCCTGGCTGTGGTCAAGCAACTCGGCGCGGACGTGGGGCTGATCAACGACGGCGACGCGGACCGTATGGGCCTGGCCGACGAGAACGGAAACTTCATCGACCAGCTCCGGGCCTATGCGCTGATGGCGCTTTACCTGCTTAAGGTGCGCAACGACCGGCGGCCCATCGTCAAGGCGCTCTCCACCACGGGCATGTTGGAGATCCTGGGCCAGAAGTACGGCGCCGAAGTGCATGAGGTGGGCGTAGGCTTCAAGTTCATCGCTCCCAAGATGCTGGAGACCTTCGCCATGATCGGCGGCGAGGAGAGCGGCGGCTACGCCTTCGGCGACCACCTGCCCGAGCGCGACGGCATTTTGGGCTGTCTGCTCTTCCTGGACTTCATGGTGCAGACCGGCAAGAAGCCCTCGGAACTGGTGGAGATGCTGTTCGAGGAGGTCGGCAACCGCTTCTACTACAGCCGCGTCGACACCCGCTTCCCGGGCGAAAAGCGCCCCCTGGCCAAGGAACGCCTGGACGCAGCCCGGCCGGGGGAGATCGCCGGCCTGCGTGTCGTGCGCTTCAGCGGCCTGGATGGCTACAAGTACTACACTGAGGATGGCGGCTTCCTCCTGATCCGCTTCAGCGGCACCGAGCCCATCATCCGCGTCTACACCGAGACCACGCGCCAGGACCTGGTGCCGGCGATCCTGGATGCGGGGCTGGAGATTGCGGGGCTGAAGGAGTGAAAAGTTGCAGGTTGCAAGTTGCAGGTGGCATGTCCGGACCTGCCACCTGCAACTTGCAACTTGCAACTTGCAACCCCCATGTTCATCGACACCCACTGCCACCTCAACTTTCACCAGTTCGACGCCGACCGCGACGAGGTGGTGCAGCGCGCGCTGGACGCGGGTGTCGAGATCATCATCAACCCGGCGGTGGACCTCCTCACCAGCCGGCAGGCCATCGAGCTGGCCGAGCGCTATCCCGGCGTGTACGCCCAGGTTGGGGTGCATCCCAACGACTCGGCCGATTTCAGCGCCGAGACCGTCGCCGAGCTGGCGGAGCTGGCGCGGCATCCCAAGGTGGTTGCCATCGGCGAGATCGGCCTGGACTACTACTGGGAACGCGTGCCGCACCAGCAGCAGTGGGCCGCGTTTGAGGCGCAGCTCGACCTGGCTGCTGGCCTGGACTTGCCGGTGGTGCTGCACTGCCGCAACGCGCACGCCGATCTGCGTGATGTTCTGCGCAAATGGGTGCCTGGCGCACAGATGCGACGGGTGGGCGGTGCTATACTTGGCGTGCTACATGCCTATTCAGGCGATCTGGCTATGGCTGAGGAAGCATTTGCCTGGAACATGGCGCTGTCGTTCGGCGGGCCGCTGACTTTTCGCAACGCGCAGGACCTGCACGCGCTGCTGGGCCAGTTGCCTCTGGAACACCTGATGCTGGAGACGGACGCGCCCTACCTGACGCCGCACCCGCATCGGGGCAAACGCAACGAGCCGGCCTATGTCCCCCTGATCGCCCAGGGCCTGGCCGGCATCAAAAACACAGATGTGACGCAGGTGGCTGCCTGCACCAGCGCGCTGGCTGCAGCCGTATTTGCCAAGCTTGCCCTACACGGACATAATTGCGATGATTGTAAGAGAAAAAACGCTTGAACCAGGTTATGTATCGTCTTCGAGGAGAGTCAAGACTTTGAGCAGCCACCCTGACGCGCTTGCGTTGATTGCCAGCGACCTGCAACGGGTCGATACCAAGATGCAGGCGACCGACGAGGTTTTCGCACCCCTGGCTGGCGCCATCAACCTGTTGCTGGGCAGCGGCGGTAAGCGTCTGCGTCCGGCGCTGGCGCTGCTGGCCGGCAAACTATATGACGAGGCCGACGAGGACAGGGTGATCTCCCTGGCGGCTGCGGTGGAGATGCTGCATTCGGCCACGCTGGTCCACGATGACGTCATCGATGGCTCCCTGCTGCGCCGCGGCAGCCCCACGCTCAACGCGTCGTGGAGCCAGGGCGCTACTATTTTGGCCGGCGACTTCGTCTTCGCCCGCGCGGCCTACTTTGCGGCTGAGACAGGCAGCATCCGCGTGATGCAAATTTTCTCGCAGACGTTGATGACCATCGTCGAAGGGGAACTGCGCCAGCTCTATGCCATCCGCAACTGGTCGCAGCCCAAGGACGCTTACTACCAGCGCATCTACGGCAAGACCGCGGCGCTCTTTGCGGCCGCGACCGAGGCGGCGGCTGTGTTAGGCTACGCAGCCGAAGACGAGATCAGCCTGTTGCGCGACTACGGCTATAACGTGGGCATGGCCTTCCAGATCATGGACGACATCCTGGATTTCGTGGGTGATCCGGGCAAGGTGGGCAAGCCGGTGGGCGGCGACCTGCGCCAGGGCACGGTGACGCTGCCGGTGTTCTATTATCTCCAGTCCCATCCCGAGGCCTTGCAGATCATGCAGAGCTCCGGCAATGGCCACAGCAACGGCAACCTGCTGGGCCAGTTGATTGCCGACATTGCCCAGTCGCCGGCCATCGAAGCCACCCGCCAGGAGGCCAGCCAGTTTATCGAGGCCGCCAAGGCCTGTCTGGATCGCTGGCCGCCCAGCGTCTACCGCCAGGCGCTGCTGGACCTGGCCGACTACGTGGTTGTGCGTAGCCTGTAATGAACCCCGCGCCGCCAGAGCTGTCGATCGTCATCGTCAACTGGAACGTGCGGGAGCTGTTGCGTCGCTGCCTGGACTCGATCCTGAGCAGCGACGGTTTGTTTGTGGGTCTCGATACGCCCGGCTACTCGACCAGCGGTGTGGGGGCGGAGGTGATCGTGGTCGATAACGCTTCGGCCGACGGCAGCACAGCCATGCTGGCGCAGGACTATTCCTGGGTGCGCGTAGTCGCCAACAGCGACAACCGGGGTTTCACCAGGGCCAACAACCAGGGACTGGCCATCAGCCAGGGGCGGTTCGTGCTCTTTCTCAACCCTGACACCGAGTTGGCGCCCGACGCGCTGCGCCTGATGTTGGACTACGCGGCCGCGCAGCCGCAGGTCGGGGTGATCGGCCCGCAACTGCGCTACGGCGACGGCAGCCTGCAATCCTCGCGGCGGCGCTTTCCGACCCTGGTCACCTTTTTCCTGGAGAGTACGGTGGTGCAGCGCTGGTGGCCCCGCAACCAGGTGTTGAGCCGCTACTACATGCTCGACCGCCCTGACGACGCCATCAGCCAGGTGGATTGGGTGGTTGGCGCCTGTATGCTGCTGCGCCGGGCCGTGCTGGAGCAGATCGGCGGCTTCGACGAGGGCTTCTTCATGTACTCGGAGGAGCTGGACCTGTGCCGCCGCGCCGTGGACGCGGGCTGGCAGGTGGTCTATCTGCCCACAGCCGTGGTGACACACCACGAGGGTAAGTCCAGCGAGCAGGTGGTGGCTGCGCGCCACATCCGCTTCCACACCTCCCGCGTGCGCTACGTGCGCAAGTATCACGGCCGGCTGGCTGCGCTGATTGTGCGCAGCTTTTTGCTGCTGACCTTCCTCTTTCAATGGGTCGAGGAAGCCGCTAAGTGGCTGGCTGGCTTCCTCCTGCCTGCCCAGCGCGCCAAGCAGGCCATGCGTCGTGAGCGCATGGCGGCCTACGGCCAGGTGCTGCGCTCGCGGCTGCGTTAGCCACTATGGGAACTGCATCGGCGACCCTCTGCGTGTTGCTGGCCGGCCGCAGGATCGCATATTGGCTTGCCGTTTCCAGAACTTGACTTCACGGCCGGTTAAGGTAGACTCCTGCTCATGCGCGTACTCTTTCTAACTGGCGAATATCCACCGATGCAAGGCGGCGTCGGCGACTATACCTGGTCGCTAGGCTCCGTGCTCTCCAGGCGCGGCGTTGATATCCACGTGCTCACCGGGCATGAGGCTGGTCCCTCCCATCTGGTGCCGGCTGGTGTTTCTAATGTCTACGCGGACATCTCGGCGTGGGGTTGGCGGCTGGCAGGCCAGGTGCGCGAGGTGGTGCAGGATGTGCAGCCCGATGTCCTGCACATCCAGTATCAGTCCGCGGCTTTTGACCTGCACCCCGCCATCAACCTGCTGCCGCGCGCGCTGCGCAAGAATCGGCTGTCGTGCGCCATCGCCGTTACCTATCATGACCTGCGCACTCCGTATATCTTCCCCAAGGCTGGACCATTGCGCTGGCGGGCCAACCTTGCCCTGGCGCAGCACAGCGACGCAGTGATTGTCACCAACGCTGAGGACGCCAACCGACTGCGGCAGGTACAGTCAGTGGCTGGCAAGCTGCGCGAGGCGCCCATCGGCGCTAACATCCAGCCCGACCCGCCGGCCGGTTTTCAGCGCGCTGCCCAGCGCGCTGGCTGGAATGTCGGGCCGGAGGACCTGCTGCTGTGCTATTTTGGTTTCCTGAACGAGAGCAAGGGGGGCGAAGAGTTGATGCAGGCGTTGGCCCAACTGGTTGCGGCTGGCGTCCCTGCCCATCTCTTGATGATCGGCGGCCAGGTAGGCGCCAGCGATCCCACCAACCACGCCTATCTGCTGCGCGTTCAGGCGTTGGTGGAGACGTATGGCCTGAGCGACCGGGTGCGCTGGACCGGCTTCACCGCCGCAGCCGAGGTTTCGGCCAATTTCTTCGCTTCCGACATCGCCGTCCTGCCCTACCGCGATGGGGCCAGCTTCCGCCGAGGCAGCCTGATGGCAGCGATTGCTCATGGCTTGCCGGTGATCAGCACCCAGCCGTTGGTGACCATACCGGAGCTGCAAGACGGGGAGAACATCCGGCTGGTACCGGTGCGTTCCCCCGAGGCGCTGGCCGAGGCGGCTCAGCAGCTCTGGCAGCAGCCAGCCCTGCTGAGCAAACTGGGCCAGGGGGCGCGCTTGCTTGCCGGCCAGTTTAGCTGGGATTCCATCGCCGACCGCCACCTTGAGATCTACCGTGAGCTTGTCTAGCGGGGCATCGCCTACTAGCCAGCCTGAGTTGACAGGAGGGAGACGCTGGAGGGGTATGGCGCGCGCCCACTGGCAAGCGCTGGTGGTGGGCGTGATTTTTCTGGCTCTCACCCTGTTCTACAACGTTGCCATCCCGCTGTGGGAGTCGGACAACGAATGGGCGCACTATCAGTATGTTCGTTATATCGTGATGGAGCGCAGTTTGCCCACCTTGGACGCCCAGATCGCACTGCCAGTCAGCGACGATCTGTGCAGCCTGGCCCCGGATGGCGGGCTCACCACTGTACACCAGTTCCGCCAGCCGCCCTTGTACTATCTGGTGGCAGCGCTGGCTGTCGCAGGGTTGGATGTGCAGACAGACCTGCCGGTGGCCAGCAATCCACACGTCCACACAGGCCAAAGCCAGGGCGGGCTGAACGTGGCCGTGCATGGCGAGGCCGAGCGCTTCCCCTACCAGGGCGCCGTGCTGGCGGTCCACCGGATCAGATTGTTATCGGGGATGATCGGTCTGGCTGGTCTGGTCGCTGTTTATCTGAGCGGCCTGTTGATCTTCCCACAACGCCGTCATCTGGCTGCGGCCATGATGGCCGTTAACGCGTTCATTCCGCAGTACGTCTTCTCGGCCTCGGTGGTCAACAACGACATCCTGGTGGGTGCGCTGGGCGCATGGTGCGTCTTCTTTTGTCTTTTGTACGTGTTGCGCAGGCCCAGCCCTGTCGTTCTGGCGCTGGCCATGCTGGCAGCCGGCCTGGGCATTATGGCTAAGTACTCCGGCCTGGTTTTGGCGCCGGTGGTAGCGATCACGCTGGCCATTTCGCTGTTGCGCAGTTGGCGGCAGGATCGGGCCCGTTTTCGGCGGGAATTGGGACAAGCGCTGGTGGTTTTGAGCCTGGCCAGCGCGCCTGTGGTGTTTTGGTTGGTGCGCAATCGCTTCTTGTATGGGCATCTGTTTGCTGCCTATGCCGATGTGACCAACTTTTTTATGCCGGATAGCTTGTCTGACCCCGCCTTGCTGGCATCGGGGCGGCTGTCCGACCCGCTTTACGCGATCCGGTTTGCGGCCATGACTTTTTGGGGATTGTTTGGCAACGACAACGTCGCGCTGCCGCAGTGGATCATTCTTCTTTTGCAGGGCGTCTTGCTGATCAGCCTGGTTGGCGCGGCGTGGACGGCTTTTGACCGGCGTCAGTCCCTGCTTCTGCGCGCGACTGTCACCGCGGCGCTGATGATTGTGGCGGCAGCCTGGCTAATCAATTACATCAAAGCTGCTGGCACAGGGGAACCGCGCGGCCGTTATTTTCTGCCGATCTATTCGGTTGTCAGTTTCTTGCTGGTGGCAGGCATCGATCAGGTGCTGCCCGCACGCTGGCGGCGGCGCGGCGCGCTGCTCCTGCCTGGCTTCTTGTTGGCGCTGACCATCGCTGTTCCCGTGCTGGTGCTGCGTCCCGTCTATGCGGCGCCGGCCATCGAAACATCGACAGCCCTGCGGCCCGGCGAAAAGCCTGTCGACGCTGTCTTTGGCGACTTTGCCGAGCTGATCGGCTATCGCATCGAGCCGCAGCGCATCGGCCTGTATGAGAGCGTCGATGTCACCCTGGTCTGGCGTGCGCTGCGCGATACCAGCAACAACTACACGGTGGGCGTTCATCTGCTGGACAGCGCGAACGTCTCGCACGACCGGAAGACCCGCTATCCTGGCGGCGGCAACTTTGCCACATCGCTTTGGCAGCCCGGTGATGTGTTTCGGGACACCTATCGGCTTGGCCTGGGCCCTGCAAGCAGGGACAGCCTGCCCAGCCTGGGCCGCATCAAGGTGGCCATGTACTGCTATGCCCCAGGCGAGGATCGCCATTTAGACGTAACCGATCAGCAGGGCAACAGCCTGGGCGACGCGGTCTATCTGGGCCGCATCAAACTGGCAGGCGAGGCGCCCGACCAACAGGCTAATGCGCCTGCTCTGTTCACCTTTGGCGACCAGATTGCGTTGGAACAGGCCAGCTTTGCGCCGCAGGATTTTCCCTTTGTGCCTGAGATGACCATCGACCTGCGCTGGCGCGCGCTGGGCCAGCCGGCGCAGGATTACACTGTTTTCGTCCATCTGGACAACATGGCTGGCGAAACAGTGGCGGCCTACGATTTGCCCTTGACCGGCGGCGTTTATCCCAGCGGTCTTTGGGAGGCGGGCGAGCGCATCGACCACAGCCAACGCCTGCCCGTGCTTGGCGCTCTGCCAGAAGGTGTGTACACTCTGCACATCGGTCTTTACGACCCTGTGTCGGGGCTGCGTCTGCCGGTGGTCGATGCGGCCGGCGCAGCGCAGCCTGACAGCGCTGCGCCGTTGGGCGTCATTCAGGCGCCTGGCAATTTTGCCTATTTGCCGATCATGCAGCGCGGCCCTGCGCCGGCTGACAGTCCCTAACTATACCGTAAACAAATTAACTGCGTATCGGTGCCCGGCACTTTGGCGACGATTCGCACATAATCAGAGGCTCGTGTCAAGTGCCGGGCACCTCAACAACTTTGTTTACGATGTACTAACGGTGTTTTTACGCGATGATTGCTCGTATGCAGTTTTGGCTCTTCCATCCAAGCCGGCGCGTTGCGGCCGCCTCGTTGGCTGCGTTGCTGCTGATCGCTGCCATGTTGACCGCGCTGGTGGTCGCCCTGCTCGGCCCGCTGCTGGCCATTGCCGCTGGCTTGGGACTGGTGGCCGCCTATCTGGCCCTGCGCAGCCCGCGCTGGGGACTGACTTTTGTCATCCTGGTAGCTGCGCTGCTGCCTTTCGCCACTTTTCCCTTCCGCCTGGGCTTCAAGCCGACTTTCCTCGACGCGGCGCTGGCCTCGTTTGTCTTTGTCTGGGCCGTGGGTTTGTTAACCGGCAGGGAGCGCCGCTTTGTCGGCTCACCCATGGGGCTGTTTGTAGCTGTCTTTCTGCTGGTGGCGGTGTTTGCCTTCGCCTTGGGCGCAGCCAACGCCCGGCCCAGCGTGACCACTATCCGCCGCTTTGCCGAGATCGCCTTAGGCATCCTGCTCTTCTTCGTGGTGATCAACGTGATCCGCCAGCAGGAGGACCTGGAGTGGGCCGGCCGGGTGCTGATGCTGGCCGGCGCGGGCGCTGCTGTGATCGGTATCGCGTTCTACGTCATCCCCGAGGAGTGGACGGTGCGCATCTTCAACGCCCTGACCCGCTTCGACTACCCCGGCGGCTACGGCGCGCTGCGCTACGTGGAGGACGATCCTGAGCAGGCCATGCGCGCCATCGGCACGGCTATCGACCCCAACACCTTTGGCGGCATGTTGATTCTCTTCTCGGCCCTGCTGGCGCCGCAGCTTTTCAGTCCGCGGCCCCTCTTCCGCCGCTGGCTGGCGGCGCTCATGTTCGGCGTCACCGTGCTGTGCCTCTACCTGACCTACTCGCGCAGCGCCATGCTGGGACTGGCCTCGGCCATCGCCTTCATCGCGCTGCTGCGCTATCGCAAGCTGCTGTGGGTGGGCCTGCTGGGGCTGGCGCTGCTGCTGCTCTTGCCGCAGGCCCAGGACTACGTGGCGCGCTTCGTGGCCGGCATCCAGGGGCAGGACCTGGCCACGCAGATGCGTTTCGGTGAGTATCGCGACGCGCTGCGCCTGATCAGCCGCTATCCCGTCTTCGGCGTCGGCTTCAGCGGCGTGCCCGACATCGACCTCTACCTGGGGGTCAGCAGCGTCTACCTGCTGATGGCCGAGAATATGGGCGTGGTGGGGCTGCTGGCCTTCCTGCTGGCGATGGTCGTCTTCTTTGTCATGGTGCTGCGCACGGCGCGCGCCGGCCTGCTCGACGACCGCCGCGAGGCGCTGCTGCTGGGGTTGAGCGGCGCGGTGGCCGGCGTGCTGGTCAGCGGCGTGCTGGACCACTACCTCTTCAACCTGGCCTACCCGCACATGGTCAGCCTGTTCTGGATCTACGTCGGGCTGGCCGTGGCGACGATTTTGCTAGAGCGGGCGGAGGCGGGGATAGGGTAGCAGGTGGCAGGCAGTATCGCTTTTGGGCCGTTGTGCTTGCTTATCATCTTGCCTCGTGGTATACTGCCGCTCTATGGATATCACCACAGAAATCCTGGCATCGTGTGCTGTGGTTCGACCGGCCGGCACGCTAGATCGCAGAACAGCCCCGGAGCTTGAGGGTGCGCTGCAAGCCCTGGCCGGCCAGGGCCACAGCCGCATTGTGCTCGACCTGAGCGGCGTCGGCGAGATGAGCAGCGCCGGCCTGCGGGTCATCATCAGCGCGGCCAAGCTGCTGCGCAACGAGCGCACCGGCGGCGACCTGCGTCTGGTTGCGCCCGGCGAGCGCGTCATCCAGGTGCTGGAGTTGGCCGGCTTGCAGTCGGTGCTGCGCGTCTACGCCACCAGCGACCAGGCCATTGCCAGCTTCGTCGATCCGCCGCCTGCCCGAAAGCGCCCATGACTCTATGTTGCGTAACTCGTAACCCGTAACCCGGAATCCCGGAATCCCGGACACGACTCCCACCAATCCGTGTTACGCATTACGCATTACGCATTACGCATTACGATAGCAGCCAGCCAACTTCAATCCAGCCA
>CAZVGR010000007.1:72718-97545 GCA_964626845.1 uncultured Anaerolinea sp. | reverse complement strand
CAGCGTGGCTGGCGAGTAGTCGGCGCCGCTCGTGTTGTCGCCGATGGGGAAGGTGTACGATCCGTTGGCGTTGAACTGCTTGCACAGTGCGCCCGCGCCGTCGGCGACGATCATGTTGCTGGCGTCAAACGGCCCTCCGGCCACGGCCAGCGCAGAGGGTCCCAGGGTCAGGGTGTAGCCGCCCAGGGTCAGCCGGCCGTTGGTGAGGGTGAGCGTGCCGTTGACGGTGGTTGAGTTATTGAGCGACACACCCGCAGAATTGTTGATGGTGAGGTTGCTGAAAGTCGTCGAGTTGGTGCCACCAATCGTTTGTGCGCCGCTGCCGTTGAACGTTACCGTACTGCTGTTGTGGGTGAACGTGCCGTTGTTGGTCCAGTTACCAGCGATACTCAAGCTTCCCCCACTGCCCATGTTGAAAGTCGCGTTCGGGCCGATGAACAGGTGGTATCCCAAAGTGTCCAGAGACCCCTCGTCATACGTCGTTGCACTTGCAGGCACGAAGAATATGCTGCCGAACGTAGAACCGGCTATCGAATACCCCGTTGTAGAATCTTCTCGATAGGAGTAATGCTTGCCCGCATTCGGCGAAATACCTGTCGTGCGCGTGTACGTGTAGAAATCCTTCAACGTTGGGTTGGTGCCATCGTCATTCCCGGTAGGCCATTGGGCGAAGTTGCTGCCCCCGACTGAGTTGTTGGCCACGTAGAAAAGTATGTTGAACTCAGCGTCGGAGGAAATGCCCAGTTCGCTGAATGGGATCTCAATCTCCGTAATCGAGCTACTCTTGCGGATGATTCTAACCCCGCTGGCGATACCAGTGTTGGTCCAACTGCCTCCGCTCACGGTGTATTTCAGGCCAGACGCAGGGTTCTGGGCGCTGCTATCATCGCTTCCTGTCCCATAGAACAGGAAAACCACATCAGCGTTGAAGGGATAGGTTGCTCCCCCGGACTCGTTCGTAGGTTGATCGGACCGTCCCGCCCCAGATCGGGGATCGGCATTCGAAACCGCTGTGCTATCCACCACAACGTAGACATTGCTGTTTGTTCCAACGATGGGGTTGCCCTCTATGCCGATATAGAGGTTCGTCGCATCCCAGGTCAGGTAACCGGTTCGGCTTGCTTCAGTTCCCAGGTTTTCGTCACTGGCGAAGTCATTCGTGCCGTCAATAGTTATCGTGCGATTGGTTGTGGCGCTCACCGCACTGACCAGCGCAGCAAACACCAGTAATACTGTGAGCATCGTTGCAAGATAGAGTTTCATGATATCCTCCTCATACGCCGGCTTACCCTCCGGCCAGGGTGTCAGGTTGAAAACGAAAACGTTGCGCCTGCGGGACGTTCACCAGGCTGCAGCGGCGATGACCACGTCCAGCAGGCCAATCTGGTCGTCGCCCCAAATCGTAGCGCGGATGGCAGGCCCGATCGCCCTCGGCCGCGCCCCAGCGCGCTTGGACGGCGCCGGGCAAAGGTCGATAGACGCGGGAGCGCCTTGCCCCGTGCCGCAAGGCGCTCCCGACTGTACTCAACGGGATGGCGTGACCAGGGCTGCCAGCGCGGCCAGCAGCTCGCCGATCCAGCCCCCCCACGCCCCGGTGGCCGGCGCGCCGCTGGCGTGCAGCGGGCTGCTCTGCACAGCCGTGGGCAGTTCCACCAGCGCGCTGACCGGGCCATGGCGCGTGGCCACGCCGCTGCTGTCCAGGTCCTCCAGGGTGTACCAATAGCGCTGGTCAGGCAGCACGGCGCGGTCCAGGTAGCTGTAGCTTGCCCCCTGGCTGCTGCCAGGCGACAACGACGGCGTGAAGGTCAACAGCTCACCGATCTGATCGGGCGACTGGCTGCGATACAGGCGAAAGCCCACGGTGTCGTGCTCGCTCACGGTCTCCCACGTCACCTGCACAGCTCCGTCCTGCGCCACGGCGTCGAAGGCGGCCAGGTTCACGCTCAGCGCGATCTGCGGCAGACGCAGCGTCAGCGCAGGATCGCCAAACAGCACCGTGGTGTCGATCACGTCCAGCCAACTGCCGCCCTGGCTGTAGTACATCAGCTTGGCCGTGTCCACAGCCTTGCCGACGCGCGCAATGCGATCCTGGAAGATGGCCTTGGTCAGTTGCTGGTTCAACTTCTGCAGCGAGCTGCCCACGTGCAGGCCGGTGGGCGACAGGTCTGCCACCGAGCCGCGCAAGTTAGTCAGCAGCAGCGTCTCTCCCAGCGACTGGCGTTCCACGAAGACGAAGTAGCCCGACCAGCAGTCGTAGTGGACCGTGAAGGGCCAGGTGTCGTTCTCGTCCAACGCCGGTGGGTCATTGTAGTTAAACATGGAAACTGACCCCCAGCGGACGATCGATCCATGTCCGAACCACTGCAGCAGCAGCGCATCGGCGTTGAAAGCGGCTTTAATGGCGTTGCGCATTTGCCAGTCGGTGGAGTAGTCGCGCCGATAGTAGATCGTGCTGCTGGTGTAGCTGGACGGCAGCCAGTTCAGCCGGATGTCGTCGCTCAACGCATGGAAATCGGCAGCCGGGTCGGCGTAGTTATCGGCCACGAAGACAACTCGCTTCTGCCAGTCGCCGTCGGGCGCAACGGTCTCGTAGGCGAGAATTTTATTGACCACGCGGGTCAACTGGGTTGTGTTGTTGGCCGGGATGCGCCCAATCGCCATGTCGGGCAGGAAGTCCCCCGGCCCGTCCACGCTGACATAGCGGTTGTCAGCGCCTGTTTCGCCGATCCACGGGTCAATATCGATCAGATAAGGGGGAATCAGGTTCAGCAGGGTTGTGGTGGTGGCGCCGGCGAAATCGTAGTGGCCATCGCCCACCAGCAGGACATACTGTGGGGGATTGGGCGGCGCGGCCGGGTAAGGCGCGCAGGACGCGCCGTTCCAGCAGCGATAGGCATAGGCCAGAAAGCTGCGGATCGCCTCCGGATCGCGCCGGCCATAGCTCCACTCGTCGTAGATGTCCTGCACGTCCACCTTGGCTATCCGCAGGCCCTCGGCCGCACGGTGCGTCAACAATGGGTCGATGGCGTCCCACAGCGTTGCATGGACGATGGCGATATAGTCAGCCTGGTGGCCGGTGGAGCGCCAGTTCGACGGCGTGTCGGCCACCACAGACTGCGGCGCCAGCAAGGCCGCCTGGCTGCTCAGGATGTAGGTTGGTTTGGGCAGGTCCTCGTCCCAGAAATTGATCGTGTAGGTTGAGCCAACCAGTTTGGCCTCAGTGGTCAGCAGTTGCACCGGCTGGTTGGGTATGCGCACGTCATAGACCTGCACGTCGGCCGTGGTGAAACCGCTGGCAGCCACCTGATTGGCGCCGGGGGCCAGCGCTTCAATGTACAGGCGGTTGCTCTGCGCGCTGGCACGCGATGGGTAGCTCAACTTGACCCAGTCTGGCGAGATGGAATAGAAGTCGCTGCCCGGCAACTGGGCCACCGCAGCTTTCAGATGGATGCGGTTGGGGGTTGCGTCCAGCCAGGCCATGGGCGCGCTGGTAGTCACGCTGGTGTAGGTCTTTCCCTCCCAGGCGTGGGTGATGACATGGTGGCTGTTGATGGCGATGGCGACCGACTTATCCGGGTTGAAGGGGCGGTCTGCCCCGCCGTGCAGCGTCGCCTCGATCTGCATTGTGCCCGTGCTCAGCGGGCTAACCAGCGGCCAGTCAGTCGTCAAGTCATAGGTGCGGGTGACAGTCGCACTAGCCAGAATGTCCGGGCTGAGGGGAAACTCGAACCAGTGGTCGGCATCCTGCGGTCGGGGAAAGTCGCTGCGGTACTCCTTGTTGCGCTCGATCTGCAAGGTGCGGGTGATGGTGTCGATCACTGGCTCGCTGCCGGTGGGCCTCACCGTGCGCGCGGCCATGCGCGCCCCGGCCGCGCCGCCATAGGTGAACCAATAGACGTTGTCCTTCTGGTAGCGGCCCTGGTAGGGCTGCGCATAGAAAACCACCAGCTCGCCTGGCTCGAAAACGGCGTCGCCGTCGTGGCGCAGCTCAATGTCAATCGGCTGGCCCAGATAGGACATAGCATAGGTCGCCGGATCAGTGCCCACCAGCGTCGCGCCGCCTGCAGCCAGCAGGTCGTCGTAGGTCAATCGATACAGCCCGCGCGCCTCAAGGCGGATGCGCAAAGCGCCCACGGCGGAAGCGGCCTCGTTGACGGTGCTTTCGTCGATCGCCGCCGGCCATGACTCCTCCCCGCCCGGTGTCAGGCGCACCGTGATCTGGATGTCGGGGTGATAGCGCACCTGCCGGGTAACAGGGTTGTACTGGAAGGGAAAGACACGCAGCGGCAGCAGGCGCTCCCCACGCGCCCATTGCACCGGCCCGGTCTGCACTAGCGACTGGGGATAGAAAGCATTCACCCCGTAGACGGTCGGATCAGGCCGGTCAACGCTGGCGACCACGCCGGGCAGCTCATCGCCGCCCATCCAGCCGTTTGGGCCGGGCGTCGGCGCCTGGGGCACAGGCACAGCAGGCACCCACACCTGTCCTGCCAGCGTCTGCGCCTCGGTCGACTCATAGCTGATCTGCCAGTCCACGCCTGGCGGCAGCGTCACCAGCGTGCTCCAGACAGGCAGCGCAGGCTGGCCGGGCAGATCGCTGCGCGTCAGGCCCGGCGCATCCACTCCCTGCGCGCCCAGCACATACTGCGGCGTCTCAACGCGCAGATGGATGTCCTCCAGCCCTGCTTGCTGGGGCGCCGCCGCTGCCGGCAGCGGGAGGGCCAGAAGGAGTACACATGCCAGGAGCAGCGTCCTGCTTTGCAGACTTCTTACCATATTGCACCATACCATACACAATACACAACCCACCGGTTCATCCGTTACGTCAGCATCAATCGACCAGTAGTAGTTGGCGCGGAAGCAGACAATCTTGGCGCGAGTAAGCCGTCAGCTACAGTTAGTTGGGACGCTCAATGGTCCCAGCACGCCATGGGGCGCGAACTGATTCTGCGGGTTGGGCGGGGCGACCTGGGCGCGCGCCTCCAGGTCTCGCTCCAGGGTGATGCACGGATCTTCCCAAGTCTCCTTGGGGGCAGTTGCCGACAGTGGATTGACAGCGAGGGGGGATAATGGCGACATGAAGTTCACTCCTTATTCAAGCGGTCACGAGTTGCGTAGTCCACGCTGAATGGGTCGCCAACCCCTGGCTGGCCATCCTGGCCTGCAGCGGCGTGGACGGCGCCTGCAGGCCAGGATGTTGTTCTTCGTAGCGGGCCTGGGCCTGCTGGCAGGCCAGGCTGTGCCCTCCGTAGGGGTCGCCATGCTCTTTCCAGGCCAGCCCCGCGCAGCGCCCTTCGCAGTAGCGGTTGATCGGGCACACCTGGCATTCGGCCAGGTTGGCCGTGGTATGGCGGGCGCGCAGTTGCCGGAAGATCGGCCCGTTGGCCCAGATGTCGGCGAAAGACTGGCGCTGCGGGCCGGTCAGCCGGCCGGCCGGGATGCGCATCTCGGTGCAGGGGTAGACCTCGCCGTAGGGGCTGATCAGACAGGAGGAGAGGCCGACCTGGCAGGTGCGCTGCACGGTTGCGGTGGTGCGCGCCTGCATCGGCGTTTGGTCAGACCGCAGCACAGCCGTCATCGCGCGCCGGTCGATCTGATACTGCTCCGCCCGCGCGCGGCGCTGGTCGTCGGGCGAAATCTTGAAGGTCTGCTCGTATGAGACGCCCAGTTCCAGCGCCATGCGCGCCATCTGCTCCCGCTCAGCCAGGTTCAGCGCCAGCAGCAGGCTGTTCAGCTTGACATGCACGCCGCGCGCTTGCAAGAGGGCCACGGCGCGCAGCACCCGGCTCAGGGTGCGCCGGCTGCCCGCCACCGCGTCGAAGGTCTGCTCTGTGGCGCCCAGCAGGCTGATGTCCACCTGCACCGGCGCCAGGGCCGCCAGCCGGTCGGCCACTGTCTCGCTGATCAGGGTGCCGTTGGTCTTGAGATTGAGCGCAAAGCCCAGCGCCCGCGCCCGCTCGGCCAGGGTGAAGAAGTCGCGCCGCGTCAGAATCTCGCCGCCGGTCAGGGTCAGCCGCAGTACACCAGCCGCAGCCAGTTGCTCCAGCAGGTCTAACCCCTCGGCCGTGCTCAGCTCAGGCTGGTCCAGCGGCACGTTGTAGCACATGACGCAGTCCAGGTTGCAGACGTGGGTCATCTCCCAGGTGGCGCTGAAGGGAATGGCTTCGTCCCGCAGGCGCGCCAACAGCGCCTCGAAGGGGTCGGCCGGCGCCAGGGACACGCCGCAGGCGTCGAAACCGCGGTCGATGGGTTCGGCGGGCAGTTCGGCATAGAGCGAGATGGCGCTCGTCAGCATGATCAATTCCAGACGATCAGGTCTTTCTCGGCCAGGGTGTCGAGCAGATCGACAGTGGTGCGTTGGGCATGTTGCGGGTCTACGTCGTATTCCTGCGTCAGCACGGCGACGATCTCTTCCACGTTGCGGGCGCCGTCGATCAACTCCCAGATGCGCGAGCCCACGGGGTTGAGCATGCGCACCTTGTTCTCGGCCGGGGTGATGACGACCGCCTCGCCGCTGAAAACGCGCGATGCGGTGCGAGGATGGTGGGAGGGTATCCGCTGCACGGAGTCTGTCATTGCCTGGACGATCATCCTTTTCAAGGTAAAGTGTAGCTACTCAGGCGCCGGGCGCTTGCAGTTCATTGGCGGCTGAAACCGGCTCTATCGACTTCGTCAGCAGGCGCAAATGCAAGTGCCCGGCACCTATGGCTGAGGTAGTAACAGGTAAGGTTAAAGTGATTATAAAACCATCTTGCCCTGCTGTCAAAGCCCTGGCAAATGGTGGGGGTATCTTGTGTTAATGCACCGTAAACAAATTAACTGCGTATCGGTGCCCGGCACTTTGGCGACGATTCGCACATGATCAGAGGCTCGTGTCAAGTGCCGGGCACCTCAACAACTTTGTTTACGATGCAGTTAGTAACTGTCCGCCATTAAGTTCGCGCTTTGGCCGGTCTCCGACCGAGCCATGCCGATAAGTTGTTTGCGGACAGTTACTTAGGGCCAGGGTGAGCAAAGCGTCTCTGCTGCGTCGTGTGGGCCGGCCAGAAAGGGCCACAGGTCCGTGGTGGGCTGGAAGCCCAGGCGGTAGATGGGCGCTTGCGCCAGCAGACTCTGGGCCGCGGCCAGCCAGGCCGCGGCTCTGGATGGCTGCTCGACGGCGATGCGGGTGCTGTCAATCAGCGCCAGCACGGCTTGAGCTGGCGTCAGCGGCGCCAGGCTGAAGTCGGGCGTCTGTTGCAGCGTGTAGAGGGCAGCCAGCGGCGCAGAGAGCCGCAGCCGTGCGGTTGTGTCCGGCGTGGCCTGGCCCCAGAAGGGGGTGCTCAGCGCCTCTGGCCCTGCCGCGCCCAGGCGCAGCACGATGTTCTCGTCGCACAACACCTGGCCGTAGCCGCTGGCTAGCCGGGCAATGGTGCTCTTGCCCGCGCCCGACGGGCCAATGAAGACGTGGGCCTGTCCCTGGCGCACAACCCCACAGGCGTGCAGCAGCAGTCCGCCCACGTCTTGCGGCAGCGCTTGCGTCAACAGGTAGACCAGCAGGCGTTCCAGGGCCGGCAGCAGGTGCTGGTCGCTGGCGATGGCCACGCCAGCCTGCCGGCCGGCCAGGTCCAGCCAGCCGCCGAAAGGGGCATAGGCGAAGCGCGTCCAGGTCTCGCCATGCTCGATGGTCGTGGGCTGCGTCTGCGGCGCAGTCCAGCCGTGCTGCACAGTCACCTGCCACGCGGCCCGGTCGTTGCTCAGGAACTGCCCATAGCGCTCGGTCAGCCGCGGCCGCCAGGCAGCAGGCGCAGTCACGGCCATGCCGATGCCGCCCACGTTCAGCGTCAACGTCGCCCTGGCTGTCATGGGCGCTTGCTCAGCAGCTTTTCAGCAGTGGCCGCCAGCGCGCTCAGCGCCAGCCAGCCGGCGTACCGCCCGCGCTGCCGGCCGGTCAGCGCCGCCCAACTGGCCTGGATGCGCCGCCAGCGCCGGCCGGGCAGGTCGTCGCCCAGGCCCCACATGGCCTGCTCTACCGGCGCAGGAGCCAGCCGGTTCAGCGCCGCCTGCACTGTTGCGGCCACCGGCGTGCCCAGGCTGGCCTGCGTCTGCTGCACGACCCTGCGCAGGGCCAGCCGCAGATGCCAGCGGCCAGCCCGCGCCAACACGGCATCCCAGTCCAGGTCGTCCCGACGCAGCAGCCGGTCCACGTCCAGCAGCCAGAGCAGGCGCATGTCCTGGCTGTGGTGCAGCGCCAGATGGGCGCAACTGTGCAGCAGTAGGGTGGCCAGATCGGGCAGCAGCGCGCCGGGCAGGTCGCTCGCCTCTGTCGCTCCCTGCCAGATCTCCTGGGCGGGGATCCGGTCGATGTAATAGGGCAGCTCGAACAAGGCCCAGTGCAGCTCGACGACGAACCACCCGCCAAGGCTGTCTGGCCGCAGCAGGCGCTGCTGGGAGCGATAGCGCGCCTGCCAGCGCGGCCACACGCGCAACAAGTGCGCCTGATAGCCCTGCTGCGCCAACGCCTGGCCGGCGCGCGCCAGGTTCTCGGCCGGGATCAGCAGGTCCAGGTCGCTGCGCGGCCGCTCGGCCGGGCTGGCGTAGACCGACCGGCCCAGCGCGGCTCCTTTGAGCAGCAGCACAGGCACGCCGCACCCGTGCAGGGTCGCCGCCACCTGGCCCAGCTCCGTCTCCAGGGCGAAGGTGTGTATGCTGTGGGCCTGAAAGTCGTCGCTCAGGGCGCGCTGCACCGTTGGCGGCAGTGTCCGCCAAACCGGCGAGCGGCGCACGCGGGCATAGACAAAAGGGGGCAGCCGCTCAGCTTGCAGCATGGGCAGCACAGCCTCCCAGGTGGTAGGGGGGAGCGTGGTGGATGGATCAGCGTCGTTCAGCAGACTGGCCAGAAAAGTTGTGACGGACATCAAAGGGCTGTGTCAGGCGCGGCGGTGCGCGGCGGCTGTCGACGGGCGCAGCTAACTCTCACTCATAGGCGCTGGGCACTTGAATCTGCGCATGGGTTGCAAGTGCCCGGCGCCTGGTAGTAACTGGCGCAGCAGGCAACGATAGCTGCGTCGTAATCGATTGTACGGCAAAGCAGGCTCCTGTCAAGCGCTCAAAACGACGGGTCTGCGATTGACAGCGGCTCTGGCAAGCGGTAGAATAGCCTGGCTGGCCGCGCGTTGTCGAACGCAGCCCGCCACCTCGTCCCATTTTCTTAAGGAGGCATCCTGTGAGCACTTTATCCACCCCGCGTGTTGGTCTGGTGGGCCTGGGCAACCTGGGCTCGGCCGTCGGCAATCTGATCGCCCACAACGGCTTTGATGTCCTCGGCTGGGAGTATAATCGGGCGGTTGTCGATGAGATCAACAGCCAGAACACCAACAGCCGCTATCTGAAGGAGATTGCGCTGCACGCCCGCCTGCGCGCCACCAACGACCTGGCCGAGGTTGTGGCGGCCAGCGATCTGCTCTTCGTCGCCTTGCCGTCAGCTTTCATCCTTGCAACGCTCAAGCCTGTGCGCCACCTGATCCCCGACGATGCCATTGTCATCAACATGGCCAAGGGCATCGACGGCGCCACCGGGCTGACCTCCTTCCAGACCATCACCGGCCTCCTTCCCCGACAGCGCTGTGTGATGCTCTCTGGCCCCTCCATTGCCAATGAGTTTGCGCGCGGCATGCCCACTATCGTTGTGCTGGCCGGGCAGGAGATCGCCGACCTGGTGCAGGTGGCGCGGGTGATGGACAGCAGCCATTTCCGCACCCGCTTCTCGCACGACGCCATGGGGGTGGAGCTGGGCGGGCTGCTCAAGAATATCTATGCCATCGGCCTGGGCATCTTCGACGGCCGGCAGATCCACAGCGTCAACTTCCGTTCGGTCTATCTGACCATCGCCCTGGAGGAGATGACCAAGATCGGCGTGGCGCTGGGCGCGCAGGCCGAAACCTTCGCCTATCTGCCAGGCATGGGCGACCTGCTGGCCACTTCCCTCAGCCCCCACAGCCACAACCGCCACCTGGGCGAGCGGCTCAGCCAGGGCTGGACGCTGGACGCGATCCGCGCGGAGATGGGGGTGCTGCCGGAGGGCTTCAACACCATCCGCATCATGCTCAATATCGCTGAGAAGATGCACGTCAGCATGCCGCTGGCGCGCGCGCTGTGGGACGTCATTCACGGCCGGCTGGCGGCCGAGCACTTCATTTATGCCTTCATCCGCGACTTCGTCGAGGAATAGGCCTTGTATCGGGCTGGTTGGGCAGCGCAATATCGCCAGACTCACGGTCTGGTTATCTGCGGATGCCTCAGCCAACGGGTCCGCAAGCCGCGGCTGAGCTGGCGCCGCCTGAACTGCTGCTGGTCGAGCCAAACAGGCTGAGCGCCTTATTGACATGCTCGCCGCCGCAATCGGGGCAGGTGATGGTTTCTTTGCTGAACATGGACCTGAGGAACTTCTCGAAGTCCGATCCGCAATCGCTACAATGATACTCGTAGATGGGCATAGCTGTCCTCTTCGATGGTTTTGATCTGAGATTCGACAATCCTGTGATGCAACGCCCAGTAGCCAGGTTACAGCAAATGCCTGCCCTTCTCCACCAGTTCCTCTGAGCTCCTTTTACTTTTCCGCCGCTAACGTAAACCAAAACTGCGTCCCGCGCCCCTCCCCGCTCTCCACACCGATCTGGCCCCCTTGCGCCTCGACCAGGTGCCTGGTGATGGCCAGGCCCAGCCCAGAGCCGCCGCTGTCGCGGCTGCGGGCCGGATCGCCGCGCCAGAAGCGGTCGAAGACGTGCGGCAGGTCAGCCGCAGGGATGCCGGGGCCATCGTCGGCCACGCTGATGCGCACGCCGTCACCCAGCGTTTGGGCGACAACTTGAACGTGACCGCCCGGCGCGGCGTGGCGCAGCGCGTTGGCCAGCAGGTTGCGCAACACCTGAGCCAGCCGGTCAGAGTCGGCGCTCACTGGGGGCAGGCTGGCGGGAGCGTCTAACTCCAGGCGGACCTGGCTGTCCTGCGCCAGCAGCGCAAAGCTGTCTACCGTCTGCGCCAACACGGCGGTCAAGTTTACCGGCCCCAGGTGCAGCTTAAGCTGGCCAGCTTCGGCCTGGGCCAGCTCGCGCAGGTCGGCCACCAGCCGGCTGAGCAGGCGGGTCTCGTCGTAGATGGTGGCGATCTCGGCCCGCTCCAGGGGGTAGACGCCGTCCAGCAGCGCTTGCAGGTTGCCCTGGATCACCGTCAACGGCGTGCGCAGCTCGTGGGCCACGTCGGCCAGCAGGTTGCGGCGCAGTTGCTCGGCCTGCTCCAGGTTTTCGGCCATCTGGTTGAAGGCGCGGGCCAGGGCGCGGGTCTCTGCCGTGCCGCGCTCAGGCACGCGCTGGCTGAGGTCGCCGGCGGCAATCGCCCCAGCCGCGCTGGAAACCTTGCCCAGCGGCGCTGCCAGCGTGCGGGCCAGCACAGCGCCCAGGATGACGCCGACCAGCAAGGCGATCACCGCCGCCAGCAGCAGCGCCTGGTTGATGCGGTCGAGGAATGCCTGTTCCGGCGCGGCCAGTTGCGAACCGGCGCCGTGGCGCACCAGCAGATAGCCTACTGGCTGGCCTTGCGTCCCCAACGGCAAAGCCAGCGCCAGATCGCTGCGGCTGAGCTGCTGGCCCATCTGCTGACCCTGGCTGTCGTAGACGATGCGGCCCGCGGCGTCAGCCACCAGCAAGGCGACGCCGCGGCCCTGGGCGCTGCCTACGCCGCGGCCGCGGCCACGGCCCTGGCCCAGCGCCGACGATGTGCTGCTCAGCGCTTCCTCAATTCCTTGCCAGGAACCAGTGCGGTTGTAGTAGTCTACCAGCGCCGGCGCCAGCTCGGCCTCAGCCGCCGTGTCGCTGCCCGAAAGGTAGCGGCGGAACTCGTTGCTGGCTGCCTGGTTGGCGATCACAGCCACCAGGCCCACAGCCAGCAGGGTTGTGGCCACAATGACCAGCGTCAGCCGCACGGCCAGCCGGTTCACAGCGAGCCTTCCTTGCGCAGGCGATAGCCAACGCCGTAGACGGTCTGGATCAAGGCAGGATTGGCCGGATCGGGCTCGATCTTGCGGCGCAGGTTCTTGATGTGGCTGTCCACGGTGCGGTCCAGCCCCTCGTAGCTGTAGCCCAGGGCCTGCTCGATCAGCTCGGTGCGGGTGAAGGCGTGGCCGGCGTTGACCAACAGCGTGTGCAGCAGGGCGAACTCGGTGGGGGTCAGCTCCAGCGGCTCGCCGTGCAGGGTCGCCGTGTGTTGGTCTGGGTCCAGCGTCAGGCCGCCGGCTTGCAGCAGGCGGGCTGGCGCTGCCACGACGCCTGAGGTGCGGCGCAGCACCGCCCGCACCCGGGCCACGATCTCGCGCGGGTTGAAGGGCTTGGTCACGTAGTCGTCTGCGCCCAGCTCCAGGCCGACGATACGATCGGTGTCCTCGACGCGCGCGGTGACCATGATGATGGGCGTGGCGGCCAAGGCCGGATCGCTGCGTACGGTGCGGGTCACGTCCCAGCCATCGCGGTCGGGCAGCATCAGGTCCAGCACCACCAGGTCAGGCTTCTCGCGGCGCATGGCGTGCAGTGCGGTTGCGCCGTCGTGCGCTACGGTCACCTGGAAACCGGCCTGCTCCAGGTAGGAGCGGATCAGGCGGGCGATCTGTTTGTCGTCGTCGACGACCAGGATGTGGTGAGGCATGGTGTTGAGAAGCGTGATGCGTGATGCGTGATGCGTGGACGATTGTACCACAGGTCTGCGGAGCAGTGCAGATCGATGGATGCAGACCAATGCGGCGGCGAGGCCGGGTTGGGGCCCGACCTCGCCTGGTGGAAAGGAGACTGGTAGATTAGTCGGTTCAGCCGGTGCGGCCCCGGCCGCCGCCGCGACCGCCGGCCCACAGCGGGCGTCCCGTGTCCTCACGGATGGAGACCGTCAGGTCGCCGTTGGTCAGTTGGCCGGTCTCGAAGGTTTCGCCTTCGTAGAAGCCCCGTACCGTCACCTGATCGCCTACCTGGGCCGTAAAGCCGGCCTGTACGGCGAAGCTCCAGGGGCGGTCGGCGATCACGATCTCGCCGCTGTCGGTCTGCACGGTCATCTGCACGTCGTCGATGCTGGTGACCACGCCGCTGACGGTGGTCCACTGGTGGTCTTCGGCGGCGGCCAACACCTGCGGCTGGCCCTGTGGAGCGCCGGCCTGGCCAGCCTGGCCTGCGTTGCCGCCCTGGATACGGCCGCCGCCCTGGCTGCCGCCCGACCACAGCGGCTGGCCGCTCTGCTGGCGCACTTCGACTTG
Source organism: uncultured Anaerolinea sp. (assembly GCA_964626845.1). Classification (GTDB taxonomy): domain Bacteria; phylum Chloroflexota; class Anaerolineae; order JAAEKA01; family JAAEKA01; genus JAAEKA01. The sequence continues at coordinate 84,275 of CAZVGR010000007.1, read as the reverse complement.
CTGCTGGGTGCTCAGGTTGAGCATCTGCGCCGCAGCAAAAACGCCGTCCTCGTCGTAGCCATCGACCCGCACCCGCTGGCCCACCTCGGCCATGAAGCCCTGCTCGAGAGCGAAGCGCCAGGCCCGGTCACCGATGACGATCTCGCCTTGCTCGGTCAGCAGTGTCATCTGGCTGTCGTCGCTGCTGAGCACGATGCCCTCGAAGGTCTGCGCCGGCAGGGCGCTGGCCTGGTTGGCATTGCCGCGAGCCTGGCTGCCCTGGCTACCGCCGGTCTGGCCGGCGCGCCCGCCGCCTTGCTGCAAGTTCTGCGGCTCATGCTGGTTGGCCTGGCGGGTCTCGCCGCTGGCCAGCGCCTGGTTGCGCCCGCCGCCTTGTCCGCCGCGGCCTTCCAGGTTGGCAGCAAGGACGGTTCCGTCCTCCTGGTCCCGGGCCCAGCCACCGACGCGCTGTTCAGTGTTGTTGGTATCTGCACTCTTGGCGACCGTGCGGTTGACGGCGCCGACCGCCAGTGCTCCTATCAGACCGAGAAAGAGCACGCCCATGATAATTTTCTTAGCCATTGTACCTATCTCCGTAGTAGATGTCAGGACTGACAGTCCTGCGTTGTCTTGAAAGAACCGTTAAGACTGCGGAAGTTGCTGGCGGCGAGGGTCAGGACTGTCAGTCCTTTTCCATACGCTGCGCCACATCTTGGCCGTCACCTTCGTTATCCAGCCCCAGTGGATGGCCAGGTGGACGAGGGCGGCGACGATCAGGGTCACGCCGGACCAGGTGTGGATGATGTCCCAGGTGGTGCGGCTGAAGAGAAAGAGCGGAGCCGAGCCGGCCGCCTGCCAGCCGCTGCGCACATCGAACAGGAAGTAGATGCCGCTGGCGGCCGCCAGCAGGAAGCTGATGGCGATCACCAGGTCCACCAGGACGTTGACGCGGGCGCCCTTGGACATACCGCTCTTGCCGCGTACCGTAGCCGTCACCTTGCGGGCCATCATACCGATCCAGTTGAGGTGGATGGCCAGGTGCAGGGCCACGGCGGCGACCATGGCCACGCCGGCCCAGGTGTGGAGCAAGTCCCAGGTGGTGCGGCTGAAGAGCAGGGTGATGCCGTAGGTGGGATTGCGGCCGCCCTGATAGCCGCTGACGAAATACAAGAAGTAGATGCCAGAGAGGGAGGCGATCACTGCGCCCAGGAAAACCGCCGCATCCAGCAGCCAGTTCAGCCGGGTGGCGGGGGAGAGCGATCGGGTTCGGGTCTTGTCAGCCATAAGAAGTTCCTTTCCAGTTGCCGGCGGTCTTACGCCGCCGCGCTCGTTCTTATGGCCTGATTATCGCAGAAAGATATGGAGAAGGTGTGGAGAGAGGTTGGGGATTATGTGGGGATGTGGCGCGGTTTCGCAACCGCCAACCAAGAAGCCGTTTCATGTTGCAGACTTCGGAAGTGGCCGGGCGGCTCGAAGGGGCTAGTCCTAGCCGCAGCCAGGTCATTCCATTGCGCAATCCGGCCACTTCCGAAGTCTGCAGGCCACTTTTCAAACAGTCTCTGAGAGCCGGTGGCGCTCACGGCCTGGTTCTGAGCAGCAGCGGCGCGTACAACAGCCGGTCGTTGAACTCCACTGCGCCGATGTCGCATGTCCCGCGCTGCGGCCGGGCCACGCCGCGCTGGTCAGTGGCCGGGCAGCCGGTGTTGCTGCCGCCGTCGATGGCTGGCGAACCCCACAACAGGGCGTGGGTCAGCGTCGGGCCGCCGTTGTTGCGCAGCGGCCCCAGCACAGGGGCGACGTTGTTGCGGTCGCCGGTCGCGCTGAAGGCTGCCGCGCACGTCGCATCGCTGCTCAAGTTGTTGCCCAGAGAGGTTAAGGGGGTAAGAAGATGGCAGTTATTGCCCTGGTTGGCAGCCACAATGGTGTTCTTGGCCGTTGCTCCGGCCCAGATCAGCAGCGCGGCCGCGCTGCCGCTGCCCTGCACGATGTTGTGGCTGAGGGTGCTGTTGAGCAGGGCCAGCGAGCCGGCCTCGTGGGCGATGGCTGCAGCCGATGCGGCCGTGTTGCCGCTCAGCGTGCTGTTGGTCAGCGTCAACTGGCCGAAGTTCGTGATGGCGCCGCCTCTGATGGCCGTGTTGCCGGTGACGCTGCTGGCGCTGATTTCAACCGGCCGGTTGGTGAAGATGCCGCCCCCGCGACGAGCCTCGTTGTTGGCGACTTGGGTGTTGACCAGCGTTGCCTGGCCCGTGCCAGGGCCGCAGCCCACGCACAATCCACCGCCGCCCGAGTTATCCGAGACGCCCGCGCTGATGTTGTTGCGCACGACGACGTTCTCCAGCCGCAGCGCGCCCCAGGCCAGGATGCCCGCCCCCGCCTCATCGACCAGGCGGCCGTTTTGCACGGTCAGGTTGACCAGGCGCAGTTCGCCAAAGCGTCCCAGGTGAAAGACACGGTCGATGGCATTGCCGTCGACAATCGCGCCGGCTGCGCTCTGGATGGTTAGCGTCTCGCCTTCGCTGACCGGAAACACATCTAGGTCGCCCAGCGCGTTGGCGTCGTCGACCCCGGTTCGGGTCAGCCGGTACGTGCCGGCCGGCAGGATGATCACGTCGTTGCCGCTGCCGGCCGGGCATCCGCCAACCGCAGCATTCTGGTTCGCCGCCTGGATCGCCTCGCGCAATGAGCAGGGCGGGCTGCTGTTGAACTCGTCAAACAGCGTCGTGACGGTGATGGTTGCGTCAGGTTCGGCTGCCGCGGCCGGGCTGCCGCTGTGCAGCGCTACGGCGGCCACCAGACACGCGGCCAGCAAGCAGCGCGCCGCCGTGCGCCGATAATCTGCCCATAATCGCGTCGTTGAGTGCATCGCTCATCCTCCGTTCAGTTTGTTTGGTCGTACTACTCAGGTGCCGGGCACTTGCACATCTCATGGACGGCTCAGGTCCGCTCGGCAGACATCGTCGTAGGCGCAGATTCAAGTGCCCGGCACCTATGGCTGAGCAGTTATGCTTGGTCTCAGGCAGGCGATTTTAGCACACGTGCCCGCCGCGCCAAAAGCGGTCACAGACCAGCCAGGCTGACAGCCTGCCACCCCAGCCACACGCCCAGGCCGATCAGCAGCAGCCCCAGCAGCACGAGGATGCGCTGATACCAGACGGGCGAAAAGCGCTGCGACTGGCTGTGTACCAGCGCGGCCACTCCTACCTTGCTGCCGATCAGCGTCACGTAGAAACCGACCAGAAACAGCGCGCCTTGCAGCAGGCTTTGGCTAAAGGCCGCCAGCAGCGTCGGCCCGCCCACAGTGGCCCAGAACAGGTAAGGATGGGGATTGAGCGCGTTAACCGCGGCCCCGCGCAGCAAGGATTGGCGGCCGCTGGTCTGCGGCGCAGGCGCGCCTGGCAGGATCAAAGCGCTGGCCGCGCGAGCCGAGCGCACCGTCTCCCAGCCCAGATAGACCACGTACCCGCCGCCGATCACGCCGATGACGGCCAAGGTCCATGGCGGCAGCAGGTTGAGCACAAAGACCGACAGCAGGATGATGGGCAGGTCGGTGACGAAGGGGGCGGCGGCCACGCGCAGGCCGTGCCAGAAGCCGTCGCGCAACGCGGTGGTGATGACCAGCGTCATCAGCGGGCCGGGGCTGAGGCCGGCCGAGAGGCCGAGGGTGAGGCCGAGGAGGAGCATGGAGGAGAATGGTCAATGGTCAATTGCCGATTGTCAATAGTCAATTGTCTAAGAGAGGAGGTGTTGACCATTGGCAATTGGACATTGACCATTGTCAATTGGATCGGTTAACTCGTGCGCCGATGAGGAGGGTGACGACCAGGGCGATGCCGGAGCCGAAGAGGATGGCGGTGAAGAGCGCGGAGGCGCGGGCGGCGGGGACGACCAGCCAGAAGCCGGCCAGCACCGTGGTGATCGGCACCAGCGCGGTCAGGGCCAGGGTGATGGCAAGCTGGCGGTTGGCGGGGGCCTCGCTGCCGCTGAGCTGGCGGTTGAGCCGCCAGAGGACGAAGAAGGGATAGGTCAGGCCGACCAGGATCAGGAAGATCGCGGCGACCAACAAAACAGGATGAGTGGCGCTCATTCGCTCTTTCCTTCACGCGTTGGTTGGCCGGACCCGGCGCCCTCGGCGTTGGACTCCTGGAACAGGCCATTGTCCAGGTGCGCCGTGTCGTTGTAGCTGACCAGCCGAAGGTGGCCGTAGCGCATCTGCAAAACGCTGATGGCCGTGTTGCCGCCGATGGCGATGCGGTGCATCTGGGCCAGGCTGGCATCCAGCGCGTGGGCCACCAGGCTGCGCAGGGCCGCGCCGTGGCTGACCACGAGCACGGTCTGGCCAGGATGGCGGGCCACGATGGCCTCGGCGACCGCGGCCAGACGGGCTTGCAGCTCGCCGTAGGTCTCGCCGCCGCCCCGGCGCACCTCCTGGCCGGCGTACATAGCCGCGACCTCGACGGGATAGCGCACAGTGATCTCGTCCCAGGTCAGCCCGGTCCAGGCGCCGATGTCTGACTCGCGCAGGGCTGGCTCGGCGATGACCGGCAGGCCGCCCAGCGCCTGGCCGATGATCTCGGCCGTCTCGAAGGCGCGCAGCAGGTCGCTGCTGTAGATCGCGCGGATGGGATAGCTGCACAGCCGGCCGGCCACGATGCGCGCCTGCTGGCGGCCCAGTTCGGTCAGCGGCGTATCGGCAGCCTGACCCTGCCAGCGGCCGCTCAGGTTCCACTCGGTTTTGCCATGGCGCAGCAGGAGCAGAGTCGTGGGTTCAGCGCTGTTCGTCGACATTGCTTGTTCCATTTTTGGGACTTGCGCCGTCCAGATGGCTGGCGTCGGCGATCAGCGTCGCCTGCAAGCCGGCGCTGTTGACTTGAAACGCCGACACCGAGGTGTTCGGAATCGACGCCTGTCTTGGGTCGGGGGCTTCGCCGTCAGGCGCAGGGGTTGCCATCAGCGCGGCGCGCACGTTGCCGCCGTGACAGATCACCGCGACGGTTTGGCCGCTGTGCCGGGCATGCAGGTCGTTGATGGCGGCCAGGGTACGCTGGGTCAAGCCGGCAAAGGTCTCGCCCGTCTCGCCGCGCGGCAGGTCTCTTTCCCTGATTTGCAGCGATGGCGGCCAGCGTTGATCGACCTCGGTGGGGGTCATCCCCTGCCAGACGCCCAGGTCGATCTCGCGCCAGCGCGCGTCAGGCTGTACCGGCAAGCCCATAGCTTCGCTGACGATCTGCGCGGTCTGCCAGGCGCGCAGCAGGTCGCTGGCATACAGCGCCGTCACGCCGTGGCCTTGAAGGCGCAGGCCCAGTTGCTGCGCCTCCCAGCGGCCCTGCTCAGTCAGTCCACCGGCATCCGGCGCCTGACCCTGGATGCGGCCCTGCGCGTTCCATTCGCTCTGGCCGTGGCGGCAGAGGAGGAGGGTGGTCGGCGTGTGTTCAGTGTGTGCGGCCATGATGAGTTCGCTGAGACATGTAATGCGTAACGAGTAACACGTAACCGGAATCCCGGACTCGACTTGCTCCATTCCGGGTTACGGGTTACGCATTACGAGTTAGATCAGCGTCTTCATGCGCAACATGCGGTCGCCCAGGTCTTGTAGCGCCTGGGCGATGCCGGGCTTGCCCTCGCGCTCCAGTTGCTTGACCGAGGCGTTGAGCACGCCGAAGAAGGTGCCGTCGATGCGGCCCAGGTTGAGGCCGATGATTTGGGTCAGTTCGTCGTCGTCCTTCGCCGCCAGCAGTTGGCGCACCAGGGCGATGGACTCTTGTTGGGTCATGGTCATGGGTGGGAGATTGGTAGATTGGTTAACTGGTAGATTGGTCGGATGACAGGGTGCCTGGTTCACGTGGGTTGAGTAGCGGGTTGATGGCGCCCTACTTGCATGAGGGCGCTCGAGTCCAGCGTACACCTGCACTGCGCGCAGGCGCAAGTGTCGAAACCCGGAGGTCTCGATACGGCACAGACGCCTACTCGACCAACGCGATGATCGGTGATCGATTGTACGGATTACGGCGGGTTTGCCAAGTTGGCGTGGTCGAATGCAAAGCAAGACCGGCCTGCCGCCAGTGCAGACCGGTCTTTGGTACCAAGCTCCCAGCGCCTGAGAGCTTGCCCTGAGCCTAGCCGAAGGGGCGCTTTGTGCTTTCAGCCAGGGAATTCCATTCCCTGGCACTGTGGCTCACCCGCCGCGCCGTCGCGTGGCTGCGTCGAAGATCACAGCCAGCGCCAGCACCAGGCCGCGGGCGATGTACTGGATCGAGATGTCGACGCCCATCAGGTTCATGCCGTTGCTCAGTGAGGCCATCACCAACGCGCCGATTAGGGAGCCGATGATGCTGCCCACGCCGCCGGCCGCGGACACGCCGCCGACATAGGCTGCGGCAATGGCGTCGAGCTCGAACAGCGTGCCAGCCGTGGTAGTGGCCGACTGCAGGCGGGAGGTGAACAGGATGCCGGATAGCGCCGTCAGGAAGCCCATGGAGGCGAATACCACATAGGTGATGCGCTTAACGCTGATGCCGCTCAGCTCGGCCGCCTCCGGATTGCCGCCCACGGCGTAGATGTGCCGGCCCAGCACCGTGCGGGTGGTGATGAAGTGATAAACCCCCACCACCAGCAGGACGATGGCAGCCGTCCAGGAGATGCCGTTGTAACCGGCCAATACCCAGGCCACTAAGCCGACAATGGCGGAGATGAAGACCAACTTAAGAGCGAAGATCGCCGGCGGCAACACCTCGAAGCCGTAGGCCGCTTTCTTCTTGCGGCTATTGATCTGGCCCAGGGCAAAGAAGATAACGGCGAGGACGCCCAGCAGCAAGGTAATCGTGTGGCCGCCGGGCATGAAGTCGAGGCCAGGGATGTCGGGGATAAAGCCGTTGCCAATGGCGTTGAAACTAGCGTTGGGGATGATGATTGTGCCGGTGCCCATGGTGGCTTGCAACAGCAGGCCGCGATAGATCAGCCAGCCGGCCAAGGTGGCCACGAAGGCCGGAATGCCGAAGTAGTTGATCAGGAAGCCAGTGATTAGCCCGGCGATGATGCCCATCACTAAGACCATGGGAATGACCGCAATGACTGGCAAGCCCCACTGCACCATGGCGATGGCCGCCACGGCGCCGAGAAAGCCGGCCAGAAAGCCGACTGACAGGTCGATGTGGCGAATGACGATCACCAGCGTCATACCGACCGCCAGCACGGCGATGTAGCCGGTCTGGTTGATCAGGTTGCTGATATTGCGAGGCGACAAGAACAGGCCGTCGGTAAGGAACGTGAAGATCGCCATAATGACGAACAGGGCGATGTACATGCCGTACTCGCGGACGTTCTCACGGAGAACTTTCTGCAAGTCGTGAAAGAATGACATGTGGGGCCTCCTCAGCCGGTTGCCAGTTCCATGATCTTTTCTTGGGTTGCTTCTTCGATGGGCAGTTCACCGGCGATTCTGCCCGCAGCAACCACGTAGACCCGATCGCTCATGCCCAACACCTCGGGCAACTCCGACGAGAGCATGATGATGCTCATACCCTGTTCCACCAGGCCGTTCATCAGCGTGTAGATCTCGTACTTGGCGCCGACGTCAATGCCGCGCGTCGGCTCGTCCAGGATCAGGATGTTGGGCTTGACGAACAGCCACTTGCCCAGCGAGACCTTCTGCTGGTTGCCGCCGCTCAGGTTCTTGACCTTCTGCTCGACGCTGGGGGTCTTGATGTTGAGGCTGACGCGGTAGTCATTGGCGATCTTGACCTCGGCGTTGTCGTCGACCACGCCGCGTTTGGCGATCTCATGCAAGTTGGCCAGGGTGATGTTCTGCTTGACGTCTTGGGTCAGGATCAGCCCCTTGGCCTTGCGATCCTCGGTGACGTAGGCCAGGCCGGCGGCGATGGCGTCTTCAGGTTTGCCAAACTTCTTGGGCTGGCCGTCGACCAGCACCTCGCCCTTGACCTGGTAGCCGGTGGGATTGCCGAACAGGCTCAGCGCCAGCTCGGTGCGGCCCGAGCCCATCAACCCGGCGAAGCCGACGATCTCACCTTTTTTAACGTAGAAGTTGACGTCCTTCAGCACATCGCGGCCCAGCGCCTGACTGTGGGCGTTCCAGTTGCGCACCTCCAGCACGACTTCTTCCGAGCGCTTATGCTCGCGCCTGGGGTAGATGTTTTCGATCTCGCGGCCGACCATGTGTTTGATCAGCACCGGCTCGGATACCTCGCCCTTGTGCGCGTCCAAAGTGACCACTGTCTGGCCGTCGCGCAGCACCGTCACCGTGTCGGCGATGGAGATAACCTCCTTCAGCTTGTGCGAGATCATGATGCAGGTCACGCCCTGCGTCTTCAGGTCACGCAGCAGGTTGAGCAGGTTCTCGCTATCGTCTTCGTTCAGGGCGGCGGTGGGTTCGTCCAGGATCAGCAGCTTGACATCCTTGCTCAGCGCTTTAGCGATCTCGACCAACTGCTGTTTGCCCACGCCCAGGTCTTTGATTTTGGCGGCCGGGTTGACGTCCAGCTTGACCTTGCGCAGCATCTGCTGAGCGCGCTGCACCGTCTCGTTCCAGTCCACTGTGAAGCCCTTCCTGATCTCGTGGCCCAGGAAGATATTCTCATAGACTGTCAACTCTGGGATCAGCGCCAGCTCCTGGTAGATGATGGCGATGCCCACCCGCTCGCTGTCGGCAATACCTTTGAACTGCTGCACCTGGCCACTGAACAGGATATCGCCCTCGTAGGAGCCGTAGGGCCAGACCCCGCTCAGCACCTTCATCAGTGTGGACTTGCCCGCCCCGTTCTCGCCCACCAGGCAATGGATCTCGCCCTGGGCGACGCTAAAGCTGACGTTGTCAAGAGCCTTCACGCCAGGGAAGGTCTTGGTGATGTTGCGCATCTCCAGAATTGGCGGGGTCATGACACCTCCGGATATCCAGGCTGGATTGGGAAAGGCGTAGTGATGAGAACCATCACTACGCCTTTGGTCGAGCGCTTCCTATCGTTTACTGGATGCCGGTGAAGTCACTGGCAGGCCAGTAGCCGGAGTCGATGATGGCCTGCTTGACGTTGGCCATGTCAACCGTGATGACCACGGACGGCCGAGCCGGCACATCGATGGCCTGATTGTTGTAGGTGGTCGTCTGCTCAGGCGTGTTGCCCGCCAGGAAGGCCAGGGCGGCCGTGATAGCGTCCTGCGCCAGCGTGCGGGTGTCCTTGAGGACGGTCATCGACTGCTTGCCGTCGATCACGTACTGCACCGATGCCTTCTCAGCGTCCTGGCCGGTCACCACATAGCTGGTGACGTCCGGATCGATGGCGAAGACGTCGGCGATGGCGCGGGCGGTGCCGTCATTGGGGGCCAGGATGAAGACGTTGCCCTTGTCGGCTGCGGTAGCCACGGTCAGGTTGGCCTCGGCCAGGTTCTTGGCGGTGTTGAAGTCCCAGTTGGTGGTGACCTGGCCCAGGATCTTGGCCATCTCGTCACGGGTCAGCGTCGCCTTGTCCTGCAAAGCAACGGCCTCGCTGGAGTTCTTGATCACGAAGGTGCCGTCGGCGATCTTAGGCTGCAAGACGTTCCAGGCGCCTTCGAAGAAGAGGAAGGCGTTGTTGTCGGACGATGCGCCGGCATAGAGGTAGAGCGGATTGCCCGTGCCGGTGGCCTTGTCGACCAGGTACTGGCCCTGCGCCTCGCCTACGGCCACGCTGTCGAAGGTGACGTAGTAGTCAACCGCCGGTGTGTTGAGGATCAAGCGGTCATAGGAGATGACCTTAGCGCCGGCCTGGCGGGCCGCTTCGGCGGCTGCCGCTGCTGCTGCGCCGTCCTGCGGGGTCAGGATGATGACCTTAGCGCCCTTGGTGAGCAAGGACTCGACGTTGGACTTCTCGGTGGCCGAGGATCCCTGGCTGAAGAGGATCTCGACCGGGACGCCAGCCGTGGCCAGCAAGTCACGGAAGCGGGCCTCGTCCTGGATCCAGCGCGGCTCATCCTTGGTGGGGAGCACGATGCCGATTTGCGGCGCGCCGCTGGCGGCCGGCGCGGCCTGCTCGGGTGCAGGGGCGGCGGCCGGGCAGCCCACAAGGGCCAGCATGGCCACGATCAACACTGCAAACAACACTGCCTTAGGGTTCTTGAAAGACATGGTTTCTCCTCCAGAGAAATCAAACAAAATTATCGTCAGAAGACGACATCAAACCGAAGTATAGGGTTATAGTGGGGACGTTCTGAGGTGATCGATCACCTCCTCTCTGAGGCTCGATTAACAGAGGCTGTACTGACCTTGTAAGAGAACGAACTTGATTCTATCCGAGAATAACACTGCGGTCAAATTCATCCCCATGCCCAAAACGGGTATTGCTTTCTGGCCCAGGGTGTAGTAGAATCTGGTTGTAACCGGTGGTTTCGAGGTCTTGCAAACCTTGAAGAGCGTTCCTCACGGAGGTGACATGATGGCAGTAATCACAGTCTCGCGCGAGTTTGGCAGCGATGGGGATATCATTGCCCAGCAAGCGGCCCGGGTGCTGGGATACCATGTCGTCGGCAAGGAACTGATCGGCGCGCTGCTCAGCGAGTATGGTTTGGTGGAGTTCGACCAGGAGTTCGAGCGATTGCCCAGTTTCTGGGAGCGCTTCAACGCCCAGCGTGAGCAGAGGCGGCAGCAGATCGTCCAGATGCTGAACCAGATTGTGCCTGCGCTGGCCCGGCATGGCAACGTGGTGATCGTCGGGCGCAGTGGCTTTGCCATGCTACGAGGCTACGCCGATGTGCTCAGCCTGCGCGTCCAGGCGCCGCCGCCTGCACGCGTCGCACGCCTCATGGCCGAGCAGGGTCTCGGCGCCGACGAGGCCGAGGCTGCCATCCTCGAAGGTGACAAGGGCCGCGCCGCCTTCATTGAGGCCTTCTACGGCGTGCGTTGGGACGATGCCGCCGCCTTCGATCTGGTGGTCAACACGGGCAAGGTTGCGCCGGAGCTGGCGGTCACCTGGGTTGTGCAGGCGGTTCAGGCGCTCCACACCACCGCAGGCCCCGCCTGCGATACCATCCAGGTCGATCCAATCCTGGCCAGGGCGGTCAACGCTGCCTTGGACTGTCAGGTCGGGCACAGCTAACTAGCGGTTCTTTTGTGCGCCATGCAGATTGCCTTTGACCATACCATCGCCACAACGCTGGCCTGCGGGCAGCTTTGGGAGTTGTTGGAGCAAGCCTTTCGCCACTCAGACAGCAGCCCCATCTGGCCCCACGCGCTGGAGTCGATCCGCTCGGCGCAGGTGGAGACGGGCGCCTTGGTGCGGGCCGTCTACAAGGGGCCGGCCGGCATGCAGTCGCACGTCACCTATCGCCTGGCCGGGGTGGAACCGGGTGTGCGACTGAGCTACGTGGCCGAGCCGTCGCATCCGCTGCGCGGCGGGGGAACGGTGGAGATTCTGCCCGCGCCGGCCGGCTGCCTGTTGCACTGGCATGGCAGCTATGACGTGCCCTGGCGGCCCGCAGCGTTGGCTGCTGCGGCCTTTACGCGGTTGTACTTCGCGGGGCGGTTCTTCGCGACGTTGGAGGAGAAGCTGCGAGAGTGGGAGGCGGGAGGGGAATACCACAGCGAATGAGGAACAGC
>CAZVGR010000007.1:3254-72618 GCA_964626845.1 uncultured Anaerolinea sp. | reverse complement strand
GAATGGGGAAGGGGAGAAGTATCACAGCGGATGAGGAACAGCGAATGGGGAAGGGGAGAAGTATCACAGCGAATGAGGAACAGCGAATGGGGAAGGGGAGAAGTATCACAGCGGATGAGGAACAGCGAATGGGGAAGGGACAAATGGCTGAATGTGGCCGGTGATGCAGTACGCCCAGAAACATCCGCTGTCCGACATTCGCTGTGATACTCCTTTCCTCACGCCTCTACCACGACTGAGTCCAACGCTGTCGTGCGGAAGTTGACGATGAGGCCTTGCTTGAGGCCGAGTAACTTGAGGTAGTAGCGATGGCGGCTCTCGATTTCGGACGTGATGCGCAATACGGCCAGCGGCACAACCATCAAGCGGCCATCGACGACCAGCAGGGGCACACGGCGCGCCTCAAGAGGCTGGCCGCGGAATTGGATAACGAGCTCATTGATCTTCTCGTAAGACATCCCGCGTAGCCGCATCTCGACCTGACAGGCTCGGCGGTAGTGCATGTGCATCAAGCCAGGACCCAATTCGTTACGTACCTCGCAGAGTACCTGCAAAAGCTCCTCTGCCCGCTTACGCTCGATCGCCGTCAGCCCAACGGGTGGACTCATCTCCGCGACCGGTTCAGCGTGGCCGCTCACGCGATTGAGGATGCGCTCGATGACCACCCGCTCCCCGGCGAAACTGATCAACATGCCTAACTGAATGCCCGTCATCCGCAGATAGGTGATGACCTTGGCCCGGTGGATCGGTTCCAAGGGGACTTTCTTGAGTTCCAGCAGCACTTGATGCTCGCGCTCGGCGATGACATCTACAAAGAAACGACCCACGCGCCATTTCTTGTAGTACAGCGCCAACTCGACCTGGCGGTGCGCCGCAATCCCCCTGCTGTTCAGTGCAATAGCCAGCGCTGTCTCCCAACCAGCCTCAGACAGGTCGACGTGTCGCAACGCGTTATGTACATTGAAGCACGCACCCTGGATGTCATAGCTCAGTTGCGGATAGATGATTTCGGCCATACGCCTGCCCTCCTGATGCCTTGGGTTAATGTAAAGGGATCATACCACAGCGAATGGGAGACAGCGAATTCAGAGAGCAATCGTTCCTCCGCTTCGCTGTTTCCCATTCGCTGGATATCTCCCCTTCCCCATTCGCTGTCCTCCATTCACTGTGGTATCTTCCCTTCCCCATTCGCCGTCCCCCATTCGCTGGATATCTCCCCTTCCCCATTCGCTGTCCTCCATTCGCTGTGGTATCTTCCCTTCCCCATTCGCTGTCCCCCATTCGCTGTGGTATTCCGGGTCTCCCCTCCACAATTGCCCCCACACCGTCCCTGCGGTATAATTCCCATCCATATCATCACGAATCATCCCGAGAGGATCCATTATCAACCTATGCTCAAACGCACCCATACCTGCGGCGACCTGCGCGCTGCCGACGCCGGCCAGGAGGTCGTGCTCAACGGCTGGGCCTACCGCCGCCGCGACCACGGCACCATTGTTTTCCTCGACCTGCGCGACCGCTACGGCGTCACCCAGGTTGTCATCACCCCGGACACTCCCGAAGCCCACGAGGCGGCGCAGCGCGTGCGCAGCGAATTCGTGCTGGCCGTGCGCGGCCTGGTGCGGCAGCGACCAGCCGGCATGGAGAACGCCAGCCTGCCCACCGGCGAGATCGAGGTCGTGGCCAGCGAGCTGGTCGTGGAAAACCCCGCCAAGCCGCTGCCCTTCGAGATTCGCGACGACCTGGAGGCCAACGAGTTCGCCCGCCTGCGTTACCGCTATCTCGACCTGCGCCGGCCGCGCTTGCAGCGCAACATCATCCTGCGCCACCGGGCCGTCAAGCTGATGCGCGACTACCTGGATGCCCACAGCTTCCTGGAGATCGAGACGCCGATCCTCACCAAGTCCACCCCTGAGGGCGCGCGCGACTACCTGGTGCCCAGCCGCGTTCATCCCGGCAAGTTCTACGCCCTGCCGCAGAGCCCGCAGCAGTTCAAGCAGCTCCTGATGGTGGCCGGCTACGATCGCTACTTCCAGATCGCCCGCTGCTTCCGCGACGAGGACCTGCGCGCCGACCGCCAGCCGGAGTTCACCCAGCTTGACGTGGAGATGTCCTTCGTGGGCCAGGAGGACGTGATCGAGCTCGTCAGCGGGCTGTGCCGCGAGCTTGTGACGCAGTTGACCGAGGCCGAGCCGCCCACGCTGCCCTTCCCACGGCTGACCTACGCTGAGGCCCTGGCCCGCTATGGCAGCGACAAGCCCGACATCCGCTTCGGCCTGGAGTTGCAAGACCTGGGCGACCTGCTGGCCGAGACCGGCGTGGGCTTCCTCAAGGCCGCGCTGGAGGCCGGCAACATGGTCAAGGCCGTCCGCGCGCCGGGCATGGCCGGGCTGAGCGGCACCAAGCTGCGCGAGCAGGTCAAGGCCTACGAGGAGGTGGTCAGGATCTACGGCGCCAAGGGGCTGGCCTGGCTGGACTACCCAACCGAGGGCGCGCCCAAGTCGCCCATCGCCAAGTTCTTCAGCGCGGCTGAGCTGGCCGCGATTGCCGAGCGCTGCGACGCCGGGCCGGGCGATGTGGTCTTCATCGTCGCCGACACGGCCAGGGTGGTAACGGCCGCGCTGGGCGAGCTGCGGCTGCGCCTGGGCCGCGATCTGAACCTGATTGCACCCGGCCAGTTCAAGTTCCTCTGGGTGGTCGACTTCCCGTTGGTGGACTGGAACGAGGACGAGGGGCGCTGGGACGCCATGCACCACCCCTTCACCTCGCCCAAGGCCGAGGACATCGGCCGCATGGAGAGCGATCCGGCCAGCGTGCGCGCCAACGCCTACGACATCGTGCTCAACGGCATCGAGCTGGGCGGCGGCAGCATCCGAATCCACCAGCGCGACGTGCAGGAGCGTATGTTCAAGCTGCTGGGCCACTCGGCCGAGGCCGCGGCCATGAAGTTCGGCCACATGCTGGACGCCTTCGAGTTCGGCACCCCGCCCCACGGCGGCATCGCCCTGGGCATTGACCGCCTGATCATGCTGCTGGCCGGCGAACAGTCGATCCGAGAGGTGATCCCCTTCCCCAAGAACCAGCAAGCGATCGAGCCGATGACCGGCACGCCCGACGTGGTGGACGCGGCCCAGCTCGACATCCTGCACCTTGTTTCGACCGCCAAGAAGGACACACCATGACCGTCACCAAACTGCAACTTCATCCACGCGGCGCTGATCTGCTGCACAACTCCCTGTTGAACAAGGGCGCCGGCTTCACCGAGGCCGAGCGCGATGCGCTGGGGCTGCGCGGCTTGCTGCCGCCGCGCGTGGCCACACTGGAACAGCAGGCCGCGCGCGTGCTGGAGAACGTGCGCAGCCTGCCCACGCCGCTGGCCCAGTACCGCTACCTGGTTGGCCTGCTGGACCGCAACGTCAACCTCTTCTACCGCGTGCTGATCGACAACCTGGACGAGCTGATGCCCATCGTCTACACCCCGACCGTGGGCCAGGCCTGCCAGGAATACGGCCACGTCTTCCAGCAGGCGCAGGGCCTGTTCATCACCCTGGAGGACCGCGGCCGCGTGGCCGAGGTGCTGCGCAACTGGCACTACGACGACGTGCGCATCATCGTGGTCACCGACGGCGAGCGCATCCTGGGCCTGGGCGACCTGGGCGCCAACGGCATGGGCATCCCCATCGGCAAGCTGGCCCTCTACGTGGGCTGCGCCGGCGTGCATCCGGCCCAGTGCCTGCCCGTCACGCTGGACACTGGCACCAACAACCAGAAGCTGCTGGACGACCCGCTCTACATCGGCCTGCCGCACCAGCGCGTGCGCGGCGAGGCCTACGATGCGCTGGTGGAGGAGTTCATCCAGGCTACGCAGCAGGTCTACCCGCGCGCCATCGTGCAGTTCGAGGACTTCGGCAACGCCAACGCCTTCCGTCTGTTGCACGAATACCGCGACCGCATCTGCACCTTCGACGACGACATCCAGGGCACGGCCGGCGTGGTGCTGGCCGGGCTGTACGCGTCGCTGCGCCTGACAGGCGGCAGCCTGAGCGATCACAAGTACCTGTTCTACGGCGCGGGCGAGGCCGGCATCGGCATCGGCGACCTGATCGTGACCGCCATGATGGAGGAAGGGCTGAGCGAGGCCGAGGCGCGGCAGCGCTGCTGGTTCTTCGACTCCAAAGGGCTGGTGGTGGCTGAACGCACAGATCTGGTGGCGCACAAGCGGCCCTACGCGCACGAGCACCCCTTCATCGGCGACTTCCTGGCCGCGGTCGAGACGCTCAAGCCGACGGGGCTGATCGGCGTGGCCGGCGCGGGCAAGGCCTTCACCCAGCCCATCGTCGAGGCCATGACCCGGCTCAACGAGAAGCCGATCATCTTCGCCCTCTCCAACCCCACCTCCAAGTCGGAGTGTACCGCCGAGGAGGCCTACACCTGGTCCGACGGCAAGGCGATCTTCGCCAGCGGCAGCCCCTTCCCGCCCATGGAGTACAATGGCAAGCGGCTGGTGCCGGGCCAGGGCAACAACTCTTACGTCTTCCCCGGCGTGGGGCTGGGCGTGATTTTGTCCGGGGCCATCCGCATCCCCGACGAGATGTTCCTGGCCTCGGCCAAGGCGCTGGCTGGGCTGGTCACCGAGGACGATCTGGCCCTGGGCCGCGTCTACCCGGGACTGGAGCGCATCCGCGAGGTGTCGGCCTACATCGCTGCGGCCACGGCCCAGGTGGCCTACGACCGCGGCCTGGCCACCGTGCCCCAGCCGGCCGACCTGGTGGCTGCAGCCCGGGCGGCGATGTACGAGCCGCGCTATGAGTCATACGTGTGTTGAGATGATTGCCTGAGCTGCGCCTGGTAGATCAACCAAGCGCAGCTCAGCACCTATCACGGTGAAGGCGACATGACACAGTCTGGCTACACGCTGCGCGTCGGCGAGCAAGGACAGATTACGCTACCGCAAGCCGTTCGTAAGAGCCTTGCTATCAAAGCAGGCGACGTGCTGAGTCTGGTGCAGATTGAGGACGTTCTCCTGTTGTCGCGCCGAGATGCCAGGATTCCTGAGCTCTCGCTTCAGTTTTCAGGCATGATGCAGGAAGCAGGCGTCAGCTTGGCGGAGTTGCTACAGGGTTTGGAAGAGGAACGCAGGCTCATCTGGGAAGAGAGAAACCAATGAACAGTATTTACAAACTTCCACTTGTCCTTGAACCGCAGCCAGAAGGCGGATATACGATCACTTGTCCGCTCCTGCCAGAGCTGATTACCGAGGCTAATGACGCTTCGGAGATCTATCCCCATGTGGCTGATGCGCTGGTTGCAGTGATTGAACTGTATGAAGACATGAAGCGCCCGTTACCTGCAGCCCTACAGCCACTCTAAAGGAAGGGTAACCTACTTTGTCCACCCCCATCAAAATCAACCAAGCTGCCGACCACGTCGGCCAGGACGTCACCCTCACCGGCTGGGTGCAGAAGCGTGCCGACAAGGGCAAGCTACAGTTCATCACGCTGCGCGACGGCAGCGGCGCTATGCAGTGCGTCGTCTTCAAGAAGAACCTGCCCGAGGAGCAGTTCGAGGCCGCCCGCTACATCACGCTGGAGTCGGCCGTGGCCATCAGCGGCGCCCTGCGGGCGGAGCCGCGCGCGCCGGGCGGCTATGAGCTGGACGCCGCGGCTTTCGAGGTGGTCGGCCGCGCGGCCGATCCCTACCCGCTGGCGCCCAAGCGCGACGGCGGCGAGCACGGCAGTGATTTCCTGCTCAACCACCGCCACCTCTGGCTGCGCGACCCGCGCCAGACGGCCATCCTGCGCATGCGCGCCACCCTGGTCAAGGCCATCCGCGACTGGCTGGACGGCAACGGCTTCACCCTGGTGGACACGCCTATCATCACGCCGTCGGCCGCCGAGGGCACGACCAACCTCTTCGCTACCAAGTACTTCGACGAGCCGGCCTACCTGGCCCAGACCGGCCAGCTCTACAACGAGGCCAACATCTACGCCCTGGGCCGCGTCTACTGCTTCGGCCCCACCTTCCGCGCCGAAAAGTCCGACACCCGCCGCCACGCCATGGAGTTCTGGATGGTGGAGCCGGAGATGGCCTTCACCGACCTGGTCGAGAACATGGAAGTGATCGAGCAGTTCGTCAGTTACTGTGTGCAGACGGTGCTGGAGCAGCGCGCCGACGACCTGGCCGTGTTAGGCCGTGACACCACCCGCTTGCAGGCCGTGGTCCCTCCCTTCCCGCGCATCCACTACGACGATGCGGTCAAGCTGCTGCACGCCAACGGCTACCCCGACTTCCCCTGGGGCGAGGACTTCGGCGCGCCGCACGAGGACGCCATCAGCGCCCAGTTCGACAAGCCGGTCTTCGTCCACCACTACCCGCGCGGGGTCAAGGCCTTCTACATGCAGCCCGACCCAGAGCGGCCCGACACCGTGCTGGCCTGCGACCTGATCGCGCCCGAGGGCTACGGCGAGATCGTGGGCGGCAGCCAGCGCATGCATGACTTCGGGGTGCTGCTGGACGCCATCGACGCCCACAAGCTGCCGCGCGAGGCCTACGAGTGGTACCTGGACCTGCGCCAGTACGGCACCCAGCCGCACAGCGGCTTCGGCATGGGCCTGGAGCGGGTGCTGATGTGGCTGGGCGGCCTGCCGCACATTCGAGAGGCGCTGCCGTTCCCGCGGCTATACAGGCGGTTCTATCCGTAAACCCGATCTCTCAGCTTGTTTTGGAAAGACAACAAATCCGGCGTCATCTCTATTTGACGCCGGGTTTGTTAGTTGACCTGATGAATGTTTGACGCTATACTCTCTCTAGCGTATGCGCGCTTCAAGAATCTCAAGCGTGTCTGATCCTTTACTGTGGTTATCCATCAGCGCCAGAACTCTTCACATGCAGAGCCGTACTCGGAGTGGAACATGCCTCTACCAATGACACAGGACCAGGTTCTCGGCATTTTGAGTCCGTGCTTCCACGCAGCATTCTTGGATCAGTGCAAAAATCGCGTCTATGTTGGCGAGTCGATCTTCTACGCGGCCGGCTTGACACTAAACGTGGATTCCAGATTTTCACCCGAGTGGGGTTTCATGATACTGCTTGACAAGAGATTCTTGGCTATCACCAGCAGTAAGAAGTCCGAGATTGTCATAAGTGAAAGCTACTTTCGGGTGGGGTCAGGCAAGCACCAGATTGACCGTAGATGGGTAGATACTGACAGGTATGGTAAGGATCGGTTTCCGATTCCGATTACAGCAAAGGACGCTGACTTCGTTTACATTTATGACTACCGCTACGATAAGATCGAGGGCGTCACGCGAACCAACTACGAGATCAATCAAAAGAATGGCGCCTCCCACTCCTTGACCGAGCTTGGCATAGGATTCAGGAACGGTGGACACTTGTGGTACACAGCGTTCAAGGCCACAGACGGCGATCAGGTTTGTCAACTGCTCAATACTGCAATTGAGCGCGACGGCAAGCTCGTGACTGAACCTGTTGCTGGCCCACCAGATTCTGGCGCGTCTGAGAAAGTAAACCTGATCAAAGCGCTTGACCAACTTCGCACGGCTGGTGTGTTGACCGAGCAGGAATTCGAGCAAAAGAAGCAGCAGCTTCTGGCGCGGTTGTGACGATAGATGTTGTTCCGGAGGGAGTCAACGCCAAGATGCACATAATCACCCGCAAGAGACTCAATGATTACGCAACCAAGCATTCTGGCACCAAGTCAGCTTTGCAGCAATGGTACCGCTTGATGAAGTCCCGCAATTTCTCGTCCTTTGCCGATCTGCGATCTGTCTTTCCAAGCGCCGATCAGGTTGGCAAGCTAACGGTGTTCAATATTGGCGGGAACAAGGCTCGATTGGTCGCCGCCATTCATTACAATCGACGCAAGGTCTATATTCGCGCTGTTCTGACTCATGAAGAGTATGATCAAGGCAAATGGAAGGAATGAAGCCATGTTAGCTACAAGAGCACAGCAGGTTGTGAAGTTATGGCCGACAGTAGCGCCAGTGGTCCGTGTGCCGAGCAACGAAGTGGACTATGAAGAGACGGTGAGCTTGCTTGATTTCCTGATCGACGAGGTCGGCGAGGACGAATCGCATCCGCTGGCGTCTCTCATGGAAGTGCTCGGCGTGCTGATCGAAAAGTACGAAGACGAGCACATTCCCGAGATCACAGCACTGTAGCGAGGTTCCCGATGCCTACTCCCTTTCCCGGCATGGATCCCTATCTTGAACATCCAGCCCTATGGCATGATGTTCATTTGGGCATGATCGCCTCGATCCGAGACGCATTGGCGCCAGTGTTGCGTCCACGCTACCGCGTGCTTGTCGAGGAACGCACCTACAGGGTGAGAACACAGGAATTGGACCTGGTAGGCATACCTGATGTGCTTGCTGTGCGGATCAGCGAGGCCGCAGTCGCCTATCGAGTGCCGGGGCAAGCGCAGACGGTTCAAGTACCCACCAGCGAGACCATCAAGGAGCGCTATCTGGTCGTGAGTGAGGTGCAAAGCGGCGAAGTGGTCACGGTGATCGAACTGCTGTCTCCCACGAACAAGCGTCCGGGCAAGGGACGGCGTCACTATGTTACGAAGCGTACAGCCGTGCTCGACTCCATGACGCATCTGGTCGAGATCGACCTGCTGCGCGCCTACGAGCCTATGTTGGTGTACGGCAACGGCCATCACAGCCACTACCGCATTCTGGTCAGCCGTAGCCACCTGCGACCGCAAGCCGAATTGTATGGGTTTGATGTCCAGGAGCCAATCCCAACCTTCCTCCTTCCATTGCGTCAAGGAGACGAGGAGCCTCTCGTGGATGTGGGACAGCTTCTCCACGACCTCTACGACCGCGCCGGCTACGACCTGAGCATCGATTACCGCCGTGAACCTGTGCCGCCGTTCGAGGGGGAGGCTGCGGCGTGGGTGGAGGAATTGCTGGCCGGCTGGCAGCAGGAAACGTCCAAAGCTTGATCTGCATAGCCTGAAAGTCAAATGGGCGGAAAACGCAACGTAATCGTCGTGCCTACGTCTGGTGAGCTGCGTACAATCAGCGTACCAGCCAATGCTTTGGCGCGCGCTTGTATAGAGATGTAACCAAGACGAGCCTCCTGCGGAGAGACTTGTGAGGCTAGCGAGATCGAGGCGGGATCGAAGCCGACGCCATCATCGCTCACCTGGACGAACAAATCTTCCTTCCCGCACTCAAATCGAACACTGAGAACTGTAGGGCGGGCATGAGCCAGGGCATTGTCCACTGCCTGCTGTACGATCCGGTATACCTGAGTGGCCTGCGTCTCTGGCAACTGACGCCACACCGGTTCTGAGTCAACCGACCAACACAGTTGGACACCGGTACGCGTGCAGGCATGCTCGGCATAGGCACGCGCTGCATCAGCAACGCCGTGACGAAGCAGCAGCGGAGGACTTAGGTCATAAACCGACGCTCGTGTTTCCTGCGAGATGATCTCAGCCTGATCGATGGCGCGATCCAGAATGGCACGGACTTGCGCCGGATCGTGGTCAGCCAACCGGATAGCCCGGTCCAATTCCAACGGAATGGCGCCAAGGAACTGCAATACGGAATCGTGCAGGTCTTGGCCGATGCGACTGCGGTCGGCATCAACCGCAGCCAGGATCCGCCCAGGCACTTGTTCCAGGTTCTCGATGTACGCATGGACGGACAGGGTGCGGGTTAGTTCATGGCCAAGAAGAGCGATCAGTCGCCTATCCTTGTCATCGAGCGGTTCGGCCGTGGTGCGATGGCCTAGCAAGATCATCCCGACTGGTTTGTCGCCATCGTCAAGATTGTGGGTCAACGCCGACGAGCCAGGCAACACAGCCTCTGACAGGCCATCGACCACAGCAATCGTGGTACAGACTGGCTTCTCGACTTCAGCCAACCAAACGCGGCCCTGCCGGTATACACTGGTTACTGCCGCCCAGGCAACCTCCATGCTCTCGCACAGAGAGCTTGCGCTGCGCGCCAATGCGTCATCGACGCCCTGAGTTACCGCCATCTCTTGCGAGAAACGATCGGTGATTTGGAAGTCGAACTCGTGGCGTACAAAGAGACGCCGAAAACCGCGGCGCAAGGGGGAGTCAACGAACCAAAACAGCGTGGTCAACAACACCGCGCCCCAAACAGTGGCAAACTGAACGCCATCCCAACCTCGCGGTGTTATGAAGAAGGAATAGATCTGAGTGAGGGCTGCACTAACCATAAGCACAATCAAGGCGGTCAAGGCATAACCTCGATAAGCAAAGGTTTGATAGCGCAGCATCGCGTACGTAAGCAGTGTCGCCGTGGGAATCATCCAGTAGATAAAAGTACTGTTCGAAGCAGCGGGAACTATCCAAGGTAACCGGAGTTCGATCAGGATCATGTGCATAGCCACAATTGGTACAACACCAAGGAGACTAAACATAAGCAGGTTGGCCTGATGTTTTGATCGTAGCGAAGATGAGCGGAGCGCGATGACGAGGCTACGGCCAAAGAAGACCAGGCTACCCACGACAAAGATGAACGCTATGAGAGCATTGTTGCTCAAGTACAGCGGTTTTGACCACGCGCCAAGACCTTCAGCCTCCAAGAATACGTATGCGCTAAGAAGACAGGCCAATAATGCAAGAGGCTGCAATGCGAAACGCCAGTTCCGCAAAGGATTCCTCACAGGTGGTTCAGGAAACAGAAAGGCAAACTGAAATAGCAGTGCTCCAAGAAACGGCCTGGCGGCCCAAGTGAAAAGCCACCCGTGCATCTGAGATGACCAGCCATGATAGAGACCCGTTACATTTGTCAATAGTAGTTGCGCGCCAAGAAAGAGTAGAACAGCCAGTACCAGATTGCCCTCTGAGTTAGGCTGTGCCGCGAGCACAGCCCAAGCCAACACCCACCATGTCAGACCAGGAATGACAAGGGCTAGAACGCCCTCGAGAAGGCGCGTCAGCGTCAAACGAAGTGAGGCCACCTCCACTACTGAGCGTTCGCCATTGCGAGAGATGCTGACAGCCAACATCTGATCGGGCGATGCGTCCAACAAAAACCAAGTGAGCAAGAGATTGGTTTTGTCCTTATATTCGGCAATAGATACGCCGTCAATTGTAACGATGCAATCTGAGGTGAGTAGAGTCCCGTCCTTGAACGCCGGCCAAGAGCTAGGCGTAGCCGGGCTAATCAAGTAACAATCGTCCGGAACCGACCAATACCCCCAGGCGCCAAATCCGATGCGATTGTGAAACGAGGTGACGAGTTGTAGGAGCAGCAAGCAAGCGCTGACAAGAACTACAACGCCAAAAGCTGCCACCAATACAGATCGTGCTGGCCAGGAATCCAGGAACATACAAGCCCCTCCGCCAAGACATCAGATCAACGTTGGTGAAGACGGCGCAGCAAGAAGGCAAGAGCGACAATTCCTTCACGGCGATAGTCATCCATGTCGTGATCTTTCAATTGCAGATTCTCGTACAGATCATCGAGGTAATTGCGCACCGTCTTCTCGCTAAGGCCAAGTTCCCTTGCGATTGCGTCTGGACGCAACGTCAACAGGGCTGCCACCTCAAATTGCCGGGGAGACAGTTGGCCCAGGCGAGACTCTACGTTCTGTACAACCAGAGCTACATCGGGGCGCAAGGCGTGAAAGAACTGCGCAACAGCTTCAGACGTCGACCTGGCAATGGCGCCGGCAGGCAAGTAAACATCGCCGTCAAGCGCCAGAACGATCGCCCGGCGCAGGGTTTCCACTCGACTGCCCTTGGGCACGAAGGCTAGCCCGCGGTATCCTTCTTCGACCAACGCCAGAATGTCAGGTAAATGGTGCGTGTAGGCAGACCAGACCACCACTCCTGTTTTGGCGCACGTCTGCTTGACCCGCTTAACAATATCCAGGCCCAATGGTTTGCGTGGTGCAGCGTCCTCAATGCTACGCTCAGGCAGCGACAGGTCGACGACAGCCAGACTAAACTCGGCTGTAGTGCAAGCCAGCAGGTCAACGGCTTGAGCATAGGTGCTCGTCACGCTAGGTTTGAAGCCAAGATCGGCCAGAAGGCTACTTGCGGATTGCTGTAAAAAGGGGTCGTCTTCGACCAGAAGGGCGGCGCCGCCAAAGCGTTGATGATCAGACATATTCGCCTTCCATCTACCGGTAGATGTTAGGGCAAGTTTGCCCTAAAGTATCGGGGTACTTGTCCCATTGTAATGCAGACCGCTTTGGGCGCATAATTACGTATGCGCTGTGCAAATGCTGGCTGGGTGGGACCAGACCACCACCGGCTCAACTGCCTTGGATTTAAGCGTCGGAGGTCATATGGCAGACTACCATCGCTGCCCTAACTGCGGCAGCAAGCCTGATAGCTGGGGCGCATCCCATATGGATGTGTACCAGTGCAACAGTTGTTACGCCCAATTCTGCTGGCGCTGTCCTGGTAGCAACGGCGGTCGAGAGTGTCCCCGCTGCCATTCGACGGAGAGTCGGGTGGCGGGACGGATCTACAAGTGAGCCTTTTAGCATCTTTTACTGGTTTTCACCCAATCCAGTTGATAGGTGCTGGCCAGAATACACGGAACAGAAGTGGAGATACTATGCCGACTTATGATGAAGTCAAGACCAAATACGAACAAGACCAGGCTGGCATGCAGCAGGGCGTGCAGCAAGGAGCAGCATCAGCTCGGGGTGTTGGTGGGGCCATCAACGCGCGCGATGACGAACACTTCGTGAACAGCGCGGCCGAAGGCATCGGTACACTTGTTGGCCTGGGCATCAGATCCAATCGAATGGCAAAACAGAATGCCAAGATCGATGCAATCAATCAGGCGATGAAGCTTTGCGACTTACAGATCGACCAAGGGCTGCCAGAAGAAGCGATTAATACGGCAACCACGCATCTCATATCCAGCGACATTGTCGAAGCCAAGGTTCAGGGCTATCTCCATCGAGGCCAGGCACAGTTCAATTGCAGTAGATATGCCGAGGCAGTGGACGATCTCTCGAAAGTAATCCTTATAGTTGAGAAGTCCCCTGCCCCCCTGGACTCAGAAGCCTTAGGAGATGCCTTGCCAATCTCCTATTGGGGAAGAGGCATGGCTTATGTGAAGCAGAAGCAACTGGCAGATGCCTTACGTGACTATACCAAAGCTATTCAGCTTGCTCCGAATTGGCATGCGCCGTACTACTCGCGCAGTCAAGCACTGCGCGAGATCGGTGAGCACGAACGCGCACTAGCCGATATCAATCAGGCGATTTCGCTTCAACCTGGCGACGCCGATAATTATCGCGAACGCGGTAAGTTGCATGCCCTGCTTTCATCTGCTGAAAAAGCCCTTGCGGATTTCGATAAGGCAGTTGCGCTCAACCGCAGTGCAACTAACCTTCGCACCAGAGGCCAGTTCTACGCCGACCGGGGGGATCAATCCAACGCTCTGATCGATTATTCAGCTGCCCTTGCCGTAGCTCCAGACGACATTGCAACGCTGAAACTGCGTTCGGCGTTGTTCGAGAGGATGGGTACTCACGCGGAAGCAGACACTGACAGAGCGCGCGCTGCTGAACTCGAGAATCGTCACTCCTCTTTTGAGCGATACCTCGATGCTGCTAAGGCTGTCTACGCCAAGGGCATTACACAAGTATGGACCGAAGCTGACACGCACGCCAAACCGAATTATCTTTCGGCCATTCTGCAGGGCGTTGGTGCTTTTCTCGGCACTGTTTTGGTTTTGCTCTTGGTCGCTTTGGTCCTGGTCGCTGGCAATAGCGATGGTAACATATGCTTGTCGCTTGGATTGCTCTTATCACCTGTGCTTGGTGTGATCGTAGCCATCAATCGGATCAAGAAACCGAAGCTGCAAGCCAAAAGCGCAATCCAATACTTTGAGGAGATGGCCGCTCACGAAGGGCAGATGCCCCGGTTCTCAGAGTTCTTCGAGGCATACCTTGCGGCGCGCGCTAATGGAACCTTGTCCAAGCTGGAGGAAAGCACACGGTCTTTGTTTGCACGGTCGATGTCGTAAACAAGAAGGCGGAGAGTGCGTGAAGGGTCCGCGGCGCCTCTGCGAGTTTAGGTCGATTGGCGGACCAAAGCATTCAGTCTCCAACTACCAGCCGGGTAAACAAACCATCACAGAAAGAGAGGTTAGGTCATGGACGAACTACAGACAGCAGCCGAATACCTGCAAGCCCGCCAGCAAGCGGAGGTTGCCGACCACGTATTGCAGGCTGCAAAAGCGCGATACAATCCAATCCTCGGAGCGCTATTCCCGCAGCAACGCCATGAACTTGAGGAGAAATCCTGGGCAGTCGCGGATGCGCGCGATGACGCCCAACGGCACGCAGACAACCTCGGCGGCCGGCTTTCAGCCGAAACCAAACAGATCGCCGACGAGGTCTTCGAGCAATGGAAGACGGAGCGAGGGTAACACTATGACCGATTCGGAATTCCGATCCTTGCGAACAGGGGACAAAGTCTTCGTGTCCGGCAAGCAGATTGAGTTCGACGCCGTGGTCACAGGGCCACACACCAGCAACGGTGAGATACCGATCCAGGTGGTCGAGGTCCACTACCGGGCGTCCAATCTGGAATACGTCTACCAGCCCTACCGCCCTGGTTATCGCACCACGGAGATCAACCGGCCTGCGCTGTTGCGCGGGTGGATCAGCGAGGGTGCGAGTAGGTGAAGCAGCGAAAGGCCAATTTGGACCGTTGGCTTCGTCATTTGTCGTGACATCGCGACGCAGGAAAACATGGAGCAGCATGCTCAATGCTAGCTACTATGGTTGACCCAAATCACCGTCTATCAGTTTGAAGAATCGAACCGCCGCTGATTGCCCTGGTTTCAGCGCGAAGATGCCATCACGAGTTCCGGAAACCGTGATGGCATCTTCGCAATATGTGTGACGCGCTACGGGCCAGTTATTCCGTTCGCGTCGCCGTCGGCAGCAGCGTCGTCGTCGTCACCACGTAGCCGGCCTGCGTGCTGCTGATGACCAGCTCGAAGCCGGCTACGGTGCGGCTGGCGCCGTTCTGGGGCGGCAGGTAAAGGATCCTGGTCTGGTCGAAGCTGGCGCCGGCTCCTGCAGTCGCTTCGAGGCCGGTCACCTGGGCCTGCACCCCCAAAGGCTCGACAATCAGCGTGACTGTATCGACAGCCGCGCCGCTGGGCCCAACGTTGATCCCGCTTGCGGCCACGCTCCAGCCGGCCGCCCCCAGCATGGCGCTGCCGTTGCGCAGCATTAGCGCCGGCTGGCCGGTGGCCGGATCGGTCATGAGGACCAGTTGACCGCCGGTCTGGCCCAGCTCGCCCACGTTGACCGTGAAGGTGGTGGTTGCGCCGCCGGCCCGTGTGTCGCCGGCGGCTGAGCCCGGGACCACCACCAGGTTGTCGGACAGCGTGACCACGTCGCCCAGGTTGAACTCGCGGCCATACCAGGCCAACGCCTGCCACGAGGGACTGCCATCGATAACGGTGAAGCCATCGACCCGCACGCCCGTCTCAGCTTCGGGGAACATCACCTGCGCCGCGTCGACGCTGAACGCGCCGCCGCCCGCGTTCAGCCCTTGCACCGTGATCGTGGCTGGGCCCGCAGCCACTTGGGCGCTGCCGTCAGCCACTGCCAGCTCAGCCTGGCTGGTCAGCCCATCGAAGCTCAAGCCAACTGTGGCGCTGGCTTGCACTTCGGGACTGGGGTTTAGCTCGATGCGCGTCGAGAGGTCGGTGCTGAAGTTTGTCGCCGGCCCTTGCACCACCATGCGGGTATCGGCGATGGTCAGCGCGTCGCTTTCCCTGGGACCGACCTGGGTCACAGTGATGGCATCCCAGCTATAGGAGCTGTCCCGCAGGCTGAAGCTAAAGCCATCGACGGTGGCAGTGGCATTCAGGGCCGGCAGGTCAATCTCTGCGCCGTCGACCGTCAACATGTTGTTGCGCGTGCTCAGCCCCTGCCCCAACCACAAAGAGAAAACGCCAGGGACAGAGATGACGTTTCTGTCCGAGCGGCCGGGCGTGCTGGGGCCTTGCTGCGCAGCGCTGCTCTGAGCGTGTCCTGCCGCCGAAGCAGCCAAGGGGGAACCCAGCGCAAGCAGCCCTGCCAGCAGCAGCGTCAGGCAGAGCGTTGTCCATTGAGAGCGTTCCATTTGAGACCTTCCTTTCGCGTTGTGTTGGCCCTGCTATGGGGGCCAATGCCCATTGCCCCTGCGCGGTGTCTGCGATGAATTGGACTTTTGCCGCAGCCAGAGTACACCACGGCACGATAGCTCCATCATACCACGGCAATCGCTGGCTGTAAAGTCAAAAACGATCGCGGCCAGCAACCCTCTGTCCCCAGCTCGCGGTAAGGTTGTCTCGGCGTCACTATTGCGGCGCCGGGCACTTGTCACTGATAGTGGACTCAAGTGCCCGGCGCTGGTAGTTGAACAGTGATGGCTTAGATAGGAACTGTAACCCGAACCATCTGCACCCAGCCATCGCGCTCGAAGATGTGCTGGGAAGTTGCCAAATCCAGGCGGCTCCCTGGCACAGTCACGCATTGCCCATCGGCAAATGTCACCTTCATCTGTGGCGTGTTGCCGCAGACGTAGACCACAGGGGTTTGGCAAACGGTGAAGGTCAGCAGATCGGGCGGGAGTGACAGAGTCTTCGGCTGGTGCGCTACGTCGGTGTAGGCAAACTCGCCCGGCGCACGCAGGAATTCATCCTTGTGCAGCATGGTCGGCGCAAAGCACAGCACCCCATCCTGCACAGACACGCCCAGCTCGCCGAAGCGCGTCAGGACCTCCTCTTTGACCTGGCCGGTCATGCCTGGCTGGCGCGCGCCAGCGCCCATCGGCGTGTGCGAATAAGGATCGGTGGGGAACGCGCCGTACTCGGCTGGCGATTTGTTGAAGCCCAGCCCCTGCCGGATGTCATAGTAGGCTGCGGCCAGCGCGGCTGTGACGGCGGGGTCTGTGTTGGCTGCCAGCGCCTGTTGGTAGCACTCCTGCGCGGCCAGCAGCAGTTTCGATACCATGTGCCAGTAGATGCTGCCCAGCCCCTCGTAGGCGAAGAAGGTGCCAGAGCGGCCGGTGAAGGCCCGGTGGTCGAAGGTGGCTTCAAACAGGTCGAGCACCAGGCCGCGCTCTGCCGCCACCAGCGGCGCAAAGGCCGGCTCCTGGCCCAGCTCATCCAACGTGCGGGCGACGTCGCCCGCGTTGCGGAAGCTGCCGTTGAAGTGATACACGCCCGCGTCGTCGCAGATCAGCAAGCGCCGATCGTTGACGGCCGTCAGCGCGGCGACCAGCGCAGAGCCGGCCACTGCCTCTGCCGCTACCTGGTTCTTCTGCAAGAAACCGGGCAACTGGCGGTTGGGATAGAGCATGTAGGAATGCTGATCCGGCCGATAGAGATCGCTGTGGCGCAGGCTGTGCAGCACTGCCAGCGCCTCCTCTGGCGTCAACATGCCTGACGACAGCAGCGCCACCTGTCCCTCCAACATCAGGTAGAGGTTGTCGATCGCAACGCCCTCGTCGTGCAAGCGCAGGATGTTGTAGCTGTGGAACATGCCGTCGGGGCGCTGATTGGCGCGCAGCGTGTGCTCTACGTAGCGTTGCGCCAGCGCCAGGAAGTCATGCAGCGTCTGGCCGTCCAGTTCGACCCGCGCCGCTGGCACGCCGTCTTGATAGACGCGCGTGCGGTAGGCCGTGGCCGCCATGCCCAGCTCGTCCATCATCGCCCGCCGCGCCTGATCGCTGAATGCGCTGGCCAGTTGCGGCTCGTGCGCACGCAGGATGCCGTACACGGCAGCGAACAGATCGGCCAGGGCCGGGTTGACGGCCAGCGCGGCTGCCTGAGCTGCGTCGATCTGCGCCTGCCAGAAGGCGATGAAGCGGCGCAGATAGCCAGCAGTGACGATAGACAGGCCCTTGCCTACCAGCGCGTTGTTGGCGTCGTTCCACTCCGGGCGCTGCGTGTTCATCCAGATGCCGCCCTCTGGCGCCAGGTTGGTCAGCTTGGCCAGCAGCAACACCAGCAGCTTTTCGGTCAGTGTGACATGCACAACGGCCCCAGCGGCGTTGCGCAGCAGCCGTCCGTCTGTGCCCATGGCGGCAACTGCCGCGGCGATTGCCTCTTCTTGCTCGTAATCGAACTCAATGGTGTTGTACCAGTCGGCCAGCATCTGCGGATAGGGGCGCAGGCGGTAGGGAACGTTGGCGTAGGAGAATACGGGGTGGTTCCACAGGCCAGACAGGGCATCAGGATGGACCTGCGCCACGATCTCCAGCAGTTTGAGCAGGTAGATGATCTGGTGGTCGTTCCAGTAACCGATATTGGACCAGGGGTTGTGCGGCTCAGGCGTTTCCCACTCGA
The DNA here is from genome assembly GCA_964626845.1 of uncultured Anaerolinea sp. Taxonomy (GTDB): domain Bacteria; phylum Chloroflexota; class Anaerolineae; order JAAEKA01; family JAAEKA01; genus JAAEKA01. The sequence goes on along the minus strand of CAZVGR010000007.1, from coordinate 54,289 downwards.
TGCCGTCGCGCGTGATCCGGTAGGGGTTGTAGCCGTCTACCGTAGTCGCATTCAGGAACTTGGCTACCATGCCCTCCACGAAACCGGGGAAGCTGAGCGCCAGCGGCTCCCAGTTCTGGAAGATGTCGCGCCAGTTGCCCTGGTAGTCCAGGCGGGCTGAGCCATCGGGTTTGGTGACGTTGATGGAGAAGTGGTTCCAGGGCCGGCTGGGGTCGCCGTGCCGCCGGCTGAAGGTCAAAGGCAGGTACTCGTAGCACAGGCGGATCATATCTGCTGCGCCGTCCGCGCTGGCGCGCGCATAGAGGTCTTGAATGGAGAGTTTGGCCGGCAGGTCAGCAAACCATTGCGCATGGTTGGCCCAGACAACGCGGTTGCGCACGCGCACGAAGTCGCTCAGGTCGTCCCGGTCTACCTGGTAGTTGTCCACGAAGATGCCGCCGCGCATGATGTTGAACAGGACGTTGGCGAAATGGTGGGCGGTGGTTGTTTCCTGGGCGGTGAGCTGCAGGCCGTCGGCCGAGGCCACGAAGCGCACCAACTCCTCAGTGCCGCGGGCGATGTCTGCTTCGATCTGCGCCTCGATGCTGGCTTTTTCCTGGCGCAGAAACTGCGTCAGCCGGCTGACGGCCGCGCTGTCCTGGTTGACGTCGGCCACGATGTGCCAGCGGTGGGTCTGGCCTGGCGGCAGGTCGATCGCAGCGCTGGCCAGATATGCGCCTGGCTTGCCGCATATGTCTTGTTCGGTTGTGACGGTGTGGCCGCGGCGAAAGGCGTCGATTTGATCGGCGCAGAGCAGATAGCGGACGTCGTCCAGCCCTACCTGCCAGGCCATGGTCGCCTTGAGCGACTCGCTGGGCTCGGCGCGGTCGGTCAGCGTAGCGCTGAGGGTGAAAATGCCCAGCCCGCTGGCGGGTTCCATCTCGTTGCGTTTGTAAGCGTCGAGCAGGTTGCTCATGCCGTTCTGCAACTGGCTGGTGGCGCCAAAAGGCAGGATGTTCTGCACGCCGTCGAGCAGCTCCACGTGGCACGTGCTGTCGCCCAGGTTTTCCAGCCAGCAGCTTCTGATGAAGCCGAAGCGGTCGCCGGTGCGCCAGGCCACGCGCAGCGCCAGTTGCAAGTCGTGGTTAATCTCCTCGAAAATCAGCTTGTTGCCATAGACGTTCTTGTACAGGTGGCGTTCACGGCGATAGACGCCGGCATAGCGCTCTGAAAACGGCTCCCACAGGTGGGTGCGGCCGCTGAGCGTGACTCGCAGGATGGTCTTGCTGCCGATCTGCTCGCCGTGCGCCTGAATCTTGTCGACCGTCTCATAGGGAAAAAGCGCCGAGTCGGAGTTGGTGCGCCCAGCCGTGAGCCCGCCGTTGCTGGCGATGAACAGCCAGTGGTTGGCGCCGCTCACCAGGCTCATGAAAAACGGGGGCATTTGATCGACGTGGGCGATGCGGTAGTATTCCTCGCCAAGAAGTTGCACGTACTCCCCGGTGACCGGTGCAGCTTCATCGATCAGCGGCGTGTTGCCGATCCAGATAGCGGTTTTGGTGTTGGTCGTCATGATACAACCTGGAAAGTTGAAATGGAATGGGCCGGACAATCGACGACGGCCCGTTCGTTGTTTATCGCCAGTGTCACCTGGCCCATTTGGTCCGAACGATTGAGCAGCACGACGATGGTTTGTCCAGCGGGGTTGACGAAAGCGGCTGCTTCCAACAAGTCGTGCGTTGTGGCGCAGAGCACGCGCTGCGCGCCGGGCTGGATGAAACGGGCAAAGTGGCCGATGGCGTAGTAGCTGCTCTGATAATGCAGCTCGCCGGTCTCCGTGTCGGCCAGGATGGGCGCGCTGCACAGGTTGCCCACATGGTTCGGTCCGCCCGTGGTATCCAGCAGCAGGTTCCAGTCGATCCAGCCTACCGTCCAGCGGTTGAGGTCGTTGATGATCGAGCGAGCGTAGCGCTCGGCCATGGACCACTCGCCCAGGTGCGGGCCGCCTTCCTGCGTGCCCTCGGTGAAGAGCAGCTTTTTGTCGGGAAAAGCATCATGCACCCGCTGCACGTTGTCGAAGCAGTCGACCACATACCAGTGAAAGGCCACGCCCCAAACATACCTTGCCGCTTCAGGGTCGCTGAGCACGGCGCTGGCCCGCTCAACCATGCGATCGCGGTTGTGGTCCCAGATCAGCAAATGCACGTCGGCCAGGCCGGCCTGCGCCAGCGCCGGTCCCAGGTAGTCGCGCACAAAGTCGCGCTCCGCTTCGCCGCTGAAGATGCAAGACTCCCAGACCTGCACCGCCTCTGGCTCGTTCTGCACCGTCAACGCCCAGATGGGGATGCCCTCCTGCTCGTAGGCGCGCACATAGCGGCAGTAGTACTCGGCCCAGGCTGCGCGGTATTCGGGCTTGAGCTGGCCGCCGTGGCACATGTCGCCGTTGGTCTTCATCCAGGCCGGCGGGCTCCAGGGCGAGGCCAGCAACTTGAGCGGCCGGCCGGCGGTCTGCTGGGCTGCATGGATCAGCGGGATCAGCGCCTGGCGGTCGCGCTCGATGGAGAAGCGGCGCAGCTCCACGTCGCCGTCCACCTCGGCATAGGCGTAGTTGCCCAGCGAGAAGTCGCAACTGTTGATGTGCGTGCGGCCGAGGGTGTAGCCGTGGCCGTGGGTGGGGTCGAAGTAGGCCGCGAGAACCTCAGCCTGGCGCTCGGCCGGCAGCTTGAAGAAGGTCAGCGCGGCCGCTTCGGTGAATGCGCCGCCGAAGCCCTCGATCTCCTGATAACGCACGGTGGTGTCGACAAAGATCGATGCCATCTCAGCGCTGGCGGCGTCGATGGCTGGAATCGGAAGCTCGGTCAGGCGATAGGGGGTGTGTTGGGCTGTGCAGTGGTGGTGGAGTTGCAAGAGAAGGGCCTCATTGTCAAGTGCGCTGGCTTTGTCGATGTCAGGCCGTTCGTAGTGACGACTTCAGTCGTCTCGGTGGCCCCGAAGCGACTGAAGTCGCCACTACGAACTATGCACTTACACCGGCGAACCTTGGTCAGATTCGTGACGGGTGGGGCGCAATGCGAAGCCTTTGCGCCCCACCCCAGGTTCGATCAGTCTACAGTGCGGAAGTACACGCGGATGTAGCCGTTCTTCGAGGGGTCGAAGTACTCTGAGGCGGCCAACCCATAGCGCACGCCGCGGTTGTCGCTGGACGTTAGCAGGATGCCGTGGTTGACGCCGCTGCTGACGATGTCGCGCACGGCCTCGGTCACATCCAGCCGCAGCCAGGTGTTGATCTTGCCGGAGCCGATGTGGTTGGCGCCCACGGCCGGGCCGTAGTCGCCGCCAGGCATGGTCCACGGCGTCCACCAGGTGGCGGTGTCGGACACCCAAGGCGTGGTGACGGCGTGAGCAGAGACGTTTTCGATGACCGAGTTAGCCCACTGCGTGAAGCCGCGGCCCTCGAACACGTAGAGGTACAGGTAGGCCAGGTCGATCTCTGCGTCGTTAGGGATTCCTGCGATGGGCGCATGCACCACTGGGCGCAGTTGATCGAAGAAGCCAACCCACATGCTCTGGGCGCTGCCGAAGGCCACAGCCGGCTGCGCGCCGTTGATGAAGGTATCCTGATCGACGTTGAAGCGCCGCGAGCGCTGCACGGTCGGGATGCGGGCCAGTTGCACCTGGTCCATGTGGAACGTGCCGCTGCTGTTTGCCGGCAGGGTGATGCCGTAGCCCCAGACCTGGTTCAGGCCCAGGCCGTCGTTGGGTGCGCCGGCTGGCTGCTGCGCGCTGCGGGTGAAGGCCGAGAAGGGCACAGTCACCTGGCGCCAGCCGCTGAAGTTATCGACGAAGCTGGCCTCGAAGCGCTCCGAGTTGTTGGGCTTCTGATAGACCCGCACGTAGTCCACCAGCGCCTGCTGCGGGAAGGTCATGTCAGGGCTGATCGTGCCGCCAAAGTTGCCGCCGATCGCCAGGTTCAGGATCAGGAAGAAGGGATGGTTGAAGACCCATTCGTTAGGCGCCACGTTGGCCGGAGTAGCGCTGTGGTAGAGGATGTCGTCCACGTACCAGAGGATCTGGTCGGGCGACCACTCCACCGAGAAGGTGTGATAGTCCTCGGCCACCGGCTGCGGGAAGGTGTAGGTGTTGCCGAAGGCCGCGCCGCCAGAGTAGCCAGGGCCGTGGATCGTGCCGAACACCTCGTAGGGGTTGCGGCTGACGTACTCCATGATGTCAATCTCGCCGCTCTGCGGCCAGCCGACCTCGCCGATGTTGGTGCCCAGCATCCAGAAGGCGGGCCACAGGCCGGCTGGGCCATCGGGCACCAGGATGCGGGACTCGATACGTCCGTACTCAGCCTCGATCTTGTTGGCCGAGATCAGGCGGGCAGAGGTGTACCGGCATGGGCCGTACCAACAGCGCAGCTCCTGGGCAGGATCAGCCTCGTCCAGGGTGATGGCCAGGTTGCCGCCGCCGTCAGTGGCTGCGTTGTCCAGGCTGTCCGTGTAGAACTGGAACTCGCTGTTGCCCCAGCCGGGGATGTTGTTGAGCGTGCCGTCGCCGATTTCGTGCGACCAGACATTCGGGTTGGGGCCGATGCCGGCCTGGTCATCGAACTCGTCGCTCCAAACCAGTTCCCATTGGTCGGGCGGTGTCTGGGCCGTGGTCGTCGTCTGGTTGTCCAGCAGGTTGACGGTCATCGCTTGGCCGCTGTTGCTGCCGTAGTACCAGAAGGTCAGGCCGTTGTAGCCGCTCCAGTCCTCGCTGACAGGGAAGGTCTGGAGGAAGCTGGGTGCAGCGCCGCCGGCCGGGCCGTAGACGCCGGTCAGCACGTCCTCGTAGAACATCTGCCCCGGCAGGGCCATAGCCGAGCCGGCCGCCAGCTCGGTGATCGACAGCGCGATATCGCCGGAAGTGGCGAAGCGATGGAAGCCCTGGAAGTCGTCCACCATCATCGGATTTACGGGGTCGATGTCCAGGATGGTGAGCATGGCCTGTACCCGGAAGCCGGCGTCGGCGCCGTTGGGGTTGCGCAGGTTCAGCATCAGCCGCTGCTCGCCGCTGGGCTTGCCGTCGTGGATCGTTGCCACGGTGAAGGTCTGCGCCAGCTCGCCGGGTGCGATGACTACCTCGCCGCTGGTGGGCACGTAGTTGCGATCAGGCGTGGCGTAGCCCTCGACGGTGATGTAGCTGATCGAGACTGGCGCAGTGGAGGTCATGTTGAGCGTCACGGTGATCACAGCCGTGTCGCCCTCGGTCACCTGGTAGAAGTTGCGGCTGAACTGGACCTGCAACGGCTGCTCGCCGCCGCCAGTGTTGCCGAAGATCGCCACGTCGTCGATGAAGTAGCTCTGGCTGCCCATGTTGACGTTGCCATAGCCGCCGACCGCGTAGCCGTGGACCTCGGTCAGGGTGAAGCCGTCGTTGGGTGCGCCGTTGCCGATGTCCTTGCGGTTGAACTGGTCCCAGGTGAACAGGAAGTGCTGCCAGCCGTTGAAGGTGTCGGGGATGTCAACGCTCCAGCGCTCAGCGTCGTCGGTGGTGGAGTCGGGGTTGCGGTTGTCCAGGATGTCCAGGAAGATCGTGCCGCCGGTGTTGTTGCCGTACAGCCACAGGCTGAAGCCTTCGTACGAAGTCCAGTCTTGCGGCACCCAGGCATCGGCCGCGTCGTTGGTGAAGTTGTGGACGAACACGGCCCACTGGCCGACGCCCAGGGTCAGATCCTCTTGCAGCACGTTGTTGGGCACAGCCGCGCCGGGGACGGGCGCAGGCGGCGCGTCGGTGATGGCGATGGCGACGCTGGCGCCGGGTGCGTTGGCCGTGATGAAGCCCACGCCAATGCCGTTAGGATCAGTGCCCGTGGGCAACAGGCCATCCTCGAAGTCGTCGATGATCGTGGTGCGGACGATCAGGCCCACGTCGTCGATGAAGTAGCTCTGGCTGCCCATGTTGACGTTGCCATAGCCGCCGACCGCGTAGCCGTGGACCTCGGTCAGGGTGAAGCCGTCGTTGGGTGCGCCGTTGCCGATGTCCTTGCGGTTGAACTGGTCCCAGGTGAACAGGAAGTGCTGCCAGCCGTTGAAGGTGTCGGGGATGTCAACGCTCCAGCGCTCAGCGTCGTCGGTGGTGGAGTCGGGGTTGCGGTTGTCCAGGATGTCCAGGAAGATCGTGCCGCCGGTGTTGTTGCCGTACAGCCACAGGCTGAAGCCTTCGTACGAAGTCCAGTCTTGCGGCACCCAGGCATCGGCCGCGTCGTTGGTGAAGTTGTGGACGAACACGGCCCACTGGCCGACGCCCAGGGTCAGATCCTCTTGCAGCACGTTGTTGGGCACAGCCGCGCCGGGGACGGGCGCAGGCGGCGCGTCGGTGATGGCGATGGCGACGCTGGCGCCGGGTGCGTTGGCCGTGATGAAGCCCACGCCAATGCCGTTAGGATCAGTGCCCGTGGGCAACAAGCCATCCTCGAAGTCGTCGATGATGACCGATTTTCCAGGGGCAGGCGGTGGGGGCGGCGCGCCGCCGAACGCGACGTCGTCGAAGAAGTAGATCTTCTCTCCGGCCACAGCGCCAGGCACGCCGAAGTTGAAGAAGATGGAAGCCTTGTCGTAGGTGTAGCCCAGGTTCAGGGGCTGGGTGCCGGCTGCCGGGTTAGCGAAGTCGAAGACCAGCGTCTCCCAGTCGCCCGCCACGGTGGTCGTTGCCTCGGTCTCCACCGATTTGCTGCCGTCCGTTGCATCCTCGACCTTTAGCCGGACCTGGATGTCCGCGTCAGGCGACCAGACCCGCACCGACATGGTGGTGTCGTCAGCCGTGAACGGCAGCGCTGGCACGGTCAGGTTGGGGCCGGTGGACACTGTGGTCCCAGCCCACAGCTCGGCCGTCGCCGACTTGACCACCCGGGCCACGTTGTTGGTGGGATCGGTGGGATCGACCACGACGGTCGAGTCCTCAGCGCCGCCAAAGCCGGTCAGGGTGTAGGTGACCGCATCCGAGTCGAAGGTGATGGTGGGCCATTGGCCTGGCGGGGGCGGCGGTGGTGGGACTGTGCCGCCGCTGAAGGCGACGTCGTCGAAGAAGTAGATCTTCTCTCCGGCCACGGAGCCAGGCACGCCGAAGTTGAAGAAGATGGAAGCCCGATTGTAGGTGTAGCCCAGGTTCAGCGGCTGGGTGCCCGGCGCCGGGTTGGCGAAGTCGAAGGTCAACGTCTCCCAGTCGGTCGCCACCGTGGTCGTCGCCTCGGTCTCCACCGATTTGCTGCCGTCTGCTGCATCCTCGACCTTCAGCCGCACCTGGATGCCCGCGTCAGGCGACCAAACCCGCACCGTCATGGTTGTGGTCTCAGTCGTGAACAGCAACTGCGGTATCGTCAGGTTGGCGCCAGTGGATACCGTGGTCCCAGCCCACAGCTCAGCCGTCGCCGACTTGACCACACGGGCCACGTTGTTGGCGGGGTCGGTGGGATCGACCACAACGGTCGAGTCCTCAGCGCCGCCAAAGCCGGTCAGGGTGTAGGTGACCGCATCCGAGTCGAAGGTGATGGTGGGCCATTGGCCTGGCGGGGGCGGCGGTGGTGGGACTGTGCCGCCGCTGAAGGCGACGTCGTCGAAGAAGTAGATCTTCTCTCCGGCCACGGAGCCAGGCACGCCGAAGTTGAAGAAGATGGAAGCCCGATTGTAGGTGTAGCCCAGGTTCAGCGGCTGGGTGCCCGGCGCCGGGTTGGCGAAGTCGAAGGTCAGCGTCTCCCAGCCGGCCGCCACCGTGGTCGTCGCCTCGGTCTCCACCGACTTGCTGCCGTCCGCGGCGTCCTCGACCTTCAGCCGGACCTGGATGCCCGCGTCAGGCGACCAGACCCGCACCGACATGGTCGTGTCGTCAGCCGTGAACAGCAACTGAGGAACCGTGTTGTTCGGGCCGGTGGATACCGTGGTCCCGGCCCACAACTGAGCCGTCGCCGACTTGACCACCCGGGCTACATTGTTGGCGGGATCGGTGGGATCGACCACGACAGTCGAGTCCTCAGCGCCGCCAAAGCCGGTCAGGGTGTAGGTGACCGCATCCGAGTCAAAAGTGATGGTGGGCCACGGTTCCGCAGGGGCCGCCGAAACAGCGGTTGGCGCAAACATCGCAAAGGGCGATGCGATGCTGGCAATGAGCAGGAAAAGCGAAAACAGAAGCATGGTCTTGCGTATCATTCGAGCGAACCTCCAAATTGTAGGCTTTCAGTACAGCGTAAACAAAGCAGTTGATCGCGTCATTGCGAGGGCTGCCGAGGCAACACCTGCACGTGCGCCGCAGGTGCAGTGCTGCTTCGCCGCAGATGGCTCGCAATGAACGACAAGAATCTTATCTCCGGAACATTCAGATCTGGCTTGTGAGCTCCCGCGTCCGGCAGGGTAGGGTGAACAGACACAGTGGACGGGTGTGACCGGCGCCGGGGACCGACAACCCGGCGGCCGGCCACACACCAACCAAGGAGGAGAACCACCCTGCACATTCCGATTCGGCCACGGCGCCGGGACATACCTGGCCCCGATGAAGTTAGCTGCAACGCAAGTTGCCAGGTTGCGTCACGTTTTCAAGACAACCAAAGGCAGCGCCTTGTGTGCGGCGCACACGGACACGATCAATAGTAATCCCTGGTCGCGGCGACATTCTGCACATTCACCATCGCCTCATCCGTTAGCTGCAATTCGTGGAGATTGCCGCCGGACTCGCGCAGAGCGCCGCGCAGGACGCCTTCTCGCTTTGATGTGCCCTGGATGAATAGCGCCGAGCTGCCGTCCACCATTTCGCTCACCAGCAGGTCGATCTTGTCCTTGGGAATACCCAGGTCGATCTTGCGTGAGACCAGAGCGCCGGCCGCCGCGCCCAACAGCACACCGCCGATGGGGCCACCCATCATCAAGCCCACCACGAAGCCCAGTGTGCCGCCCTTGGCGGCGCCTTTGGCCTTGGTGAGATCCTTGGTTTCCTTAACTTTGACCTCGCCGTCGGCCGTCTTGACTACGATCACGGCGTCCTCCAGCTCGACCAGTTTCTGTTTCTCCAGGCCATGAATCATGTCAAGCAGCTTGCCGGCGCCTTCCGTATCCTGGAAAGTAACGATAGCGACTCCTGTTGGCATGTAGGGTCTCCTTATTGTCAGTCTCCGACGCTGGGCGCTGCCCCAGCGCCCAGCGTCGAAGCTTCCGAAATCTTTACTTCTCGACGCCCGAGAAGACGATGCCGCGCATGAATACACGCTGGGCCAGGAAGAAGATCACTACTGGCAGCGCCAGGGTGATCAGCGCGCCAGCCTGGATCAGGTTCGGCTGCCGGCCGTAGAGGGCGTTGAACTTCTGTAAGCCCACCGACAACGGCCAGAGATCCGGCTTCGACACCAGGTAGATCAGCGGAGCGAAGAAGTCGTTCCACGCGAAGAAGAAGTGGAACAGGATCACAGCCGTCAGCGCGGGAATCGACTGCGGCAGGATCACCGACCAGAAGATGCGCAACGGGTTAGCGCCGTCGATGGCCGCGGCCTCGTCCAGATCGCGCGGAATCTGCATGAAGTACTGACGCAGCAGGAAGACGTTATAGGCGTTGGCGAAGTAGTGCGGCACGATCAGCGGCAGGAAGGTGTTGGTCCAGCCGATGGTCGAGAACAGGATGAACGTCGGCACCAAGGTGGCCTGGATCGGCAGCACGATGGTGGCGATCAGGATCGTGAACAAGATGTTCTTGCCCTTGAAGTTGAAGCGGGCGAAGCCATAGGCCACCAACACCGAAGAGCCCACCGCGCCGATCGTGCCAAAGACGGCGATGATCAGGGTGTTGCGGAACAGCAGCGGGAAGTTCAGGTCATTCCACGCCTGCGAGAAGTTCTGCCACTGAGCATCGCGCTCGTAGACAGGCTCCAGGGTTCGCCAGTTGCCTTCCCAGACGAACTGGCCTGCGGCGGGATTCTCAGGGTCGATGAACGTGGTTTGCGTGCGCGTCTTCTGCAAGGCAGCCAACTCTTGCGTCCTGCCGTTGGGCATGGGCACGACAAGAAGCTCCAACTCCTGGCCTTCATAGTTGAAGGTCACCGGGGAATGGGGCCAGAGGGGCGGCGCGTTGGGGTCACTGATCTGGGATGCGCTCTTGATGGCGGTGGTGAACATGTAGCCCAGCGGCGCCAGGAAGAGCAGCATGAGTAATAAAGCCACCGAGGTGACCATCGCCTTGCTCAGCAGATCACGCTGTCTGTTGGTCAGGCCAGAACTCTTGCTGGGAGCGGTTGTTGCAGCGGAAGCCATGGTCTATTTCCTCCCTTCGCCAGCGTAGTATACCCAACGGCTCTGCGACCAGAACAGGACGGCCGTGAAGGCCAGCGTGATAAGGAAGAGCACCCAGGCCAGGGCCGATCCGTAGCCCATCAGGTTGTACACGAAGGAGTTCTTGTAGAAGTTGAGAGCGTAGAACAGGGTGGCGTTTTCCGGACCTCCCGTGCCGTCCTTGAGAACGTAGGCCAGGTCGAAGTACTTGAAAGCGCCGATCACCATCAAGGTCAGGTTGTAGAAGATCACCGGTGTAATCATGGGGATGGTGATGTTGCGGAACCGCCGCCAGCCGCCTGCGCCGTCGATCATGGCCGCCTCATAGATCTCCGTAGGCACGCCTTGCATGCCGGCCAGCAGGGTCAGCATCAGGTTGCCCAGCCCCCAGAAGCCGATCATCACCAGCAGGGGATAGATCCAGAAGGTCGAGTTGAGCCAGTCGGGCGGGTTCTGCACGCCCACGGCGCCCAGGAACAGGTTGAGCCAGCCGGTCTGGGTGTTAGCTACACCAGCCCAGATGACGCCTGCCGCCACCACCGGGATCATTGACGTAGAGTAGAACAGCGTGCGGAAAGCGCCGGTGCCCACCAGGAACACTGAGTTGACCAGAGAGGCTAACAACAGGCCGAAGATGAAGCTGGCTGGGATGGCGATCAGCGCATAGGTCAACGTGACTTGCAGCGACTTCCAGACTGCCGAGTCAGTTGCCATGGTGATGTAATTTTGCACACCGATCCAGCGAACGTTCTCAGGTTGGACGGGATTATAGTTGGTGAACGAGAGGGCCAACGTAGCAATGATTGGCAGCAACTGGAACACCAGGAAGCCGATTAGCCAGGGTGAGATGAAAAACAGGCCCCAGCGCAGTTGTTGCTGCGCTTTTGTTGAGGCGCGGCGACCCGGCTTGGCTACAGCCGGTTGAGCCGCCACTGCTGCGGAAGTTTGATCTTTGACAGCCATGGGCGCAGTCCTCCTTGGCGCGATCTGAGGGTATGAGAGAGGCAGTCACCGCTCCTGGCAAACAGGCGCAAGGCGACTTTTGCTAGAAAAACGAGGGAGCCAGTGCCAGGCACTGACTCCCTCTCTGTCGCTATGGTTACTGCACTTCGTCAAAGACCTTTTGCAGCTCGACGACCAGGGCATCGAGTTCCTTGTCGATGTCCAGACCAGGCGTGCTCTGATACTTGGCGCCGAAAACGCCGTAAGTATCGCTGGCCTTGAGGAAGTTCGGCATCGCCGACTCGTGGCTGGGATCGTCAGGATAGGCCAGGCCATCGACGAAGACCTGGAAGTCTACGCCAGGGAAGCGCTCCTGCAGGCCGGCCAGAGCGTCTGCTTGCAGACTCTGGCGGGCAGGGAAGCCGCCATAGACAGCAGCCAGTTCGCCGGCAAACTCATCCATGAACAGGCTGTAGACTTCCCAGGAGGCCTGGGGATTCTTGGCCGCCCGCAGAATGCCGAAGGTGTCGGCGTGCAGCTTGGAGGTGAGGTTGCCATCGAAGGACGGCATGGCTGCCACGTCCCAGACTACGCCCTCGGTGCAGCAGGTGAACCACAGGTTGACCGCGTTCATGGCCAGGTTGCCGGAACCGAAGGTGTTGCCTTGGGCCATCAGGTCGCTGTTGACGTAGCTGTCGTTGGGGATGAAGTAGTCGCCGAACATGCCGTCGTAGTACCACTTGGCAGCCGTGCGCCAGACGTCCGGCACATAGGCCTTGCCGTTCTCGTCTACGAAGCTGCCGGCGTGGATATGGCTCCAGTCAGCGCGGATGTCTTGCCACTGCGCGTCGTAGCCGAACTGGACGATGTTTCTGGGATCGAAGCCTGCTTCAGTGGCGTCGTTGCCGTTGCCGTCCACGGTCAGGATCATAGCCAGCTCGCGCAGCTTGTCCCAGGTCCACTCGTCGCCGTCGGCATAGGGGGCGCCCCACTGGTGCGGCGGATATTCCATGCCGGCCTCGTCGAACAGGGCCTTGTTGTACCACAGCGCCGATGGGAAGACCGAGAACGGCAGGAACAACTGGGCGTCGGTGCCGAACTTGTAGAACTCCACCAGCGCCGGATCGTAGTCGCTCAGGTCGAAGCCAGAAGCCTGAATGTAAGGATTGAGGTCGAGCCAGGCGCCTTCGAAGCTGGCCAGGCCGCGCACGCCGACCGGGCCGACGATGTCGGGCACGTCGCCAGCGGCAATCTGGGTCTTCAGCACGTCATAAGCCGTGTTGTTGGGCACGACGTCCATGACCAGATTGTACTTGTCGCCGTACTTGGCGTTGAAGGCCTCGACGAAGACCTTTTCTCGCTCGATCTCCTCGGGGTTGCCGCCGGCGCCCAAGCCGATGAACCAGCGGATCGTTACAGGGCTGCCAGCCGCCGGCGCCGGGGCCGCAGGGGCTTCAGCGGCAGGAGCCGCAGGGGCTTCGGCTGCAGGAGCTGCCGGGGCCGGGGCCGCAGTCGGCTCAGCGCCGCCGCCACAGGCTGCCAGCAGCATGCTGAGCAGCACAAGCATCGACACAACGATGGTCAGGTGTTTCCGAGACATGGGGAATCTTCTCCTTCTTACAGGGATGTTGGATGTTGAAATAGATCAAATGCGTGTGGAGAATGGTGGGTGCTTAGCTAATGGGGTTCCTCCTGATAGTTATGTGTCTTGAACAGTCTTTATATCGGCATCGAAGCGTTTCAATGCCAAAGAACGAGCAGCGAGATTGGGTTGATAGCCATGCTCCCGAATGACCTGCCAGACCCGCTCGCGCACTTCAGGCCGCACATTGGGCTGTTCATTAATCACGCGGGAAGCGGTTGTGAGGGAAACGCCAGCCAGTTTGGCGATTTGTTCCAGAGTGAGGGCCATGATGCTCCTTTCTGGATGGCGCTGGAAGCGCTACCAATTAACGTGACTATTGTATAAGATAGCACGAGTTTGGACTTGGAGAAAAGCGAGAGATGTCGGGACAGATCATAGAAAACGGCGGCGCTGCGCAATGCAACGTCGCCGTAAGTCTGAAACCTTGCTTTTTACCAGTGTTTGCGAGCTTGCTCTCTGCGCACACTCTGCCCGATCCATGATTGCATGGGTGAGGCATGCCCTGGTTCTTACACAGCGCCCTCGCTGCGGCGATATCCATCGGGCGACATGCCGATCTCCCGGCGGAAGACACGGCTAAAGTAGCCGCTGTCGGAAAAACCCACATCCAGCGCGATCTGGGTGATGGTCCTGTCGCTCTCCTTGAGCAGCCGCTTAGCCCGGGTGATGCGATAGCGGTTGAGGTAGGCGATGGGCGTAAGACCCAGTTCCTGGCGGAAGCAGTAAGTCAGGTAATCGTCGCTCATGCCCACGTAGCGCGCCAGGTCCTGGCGTGTCAACGTTTCCTGGTAGTTCTGCTGAATATAGGCCATGGCCTTGCGTACCAGACGCTGCGCCTCGCTGCTGAGCCTCTGCTGTCGCTGCAACGCCATATCGACCTGCGCCAGGGTTTCGTCCAGGTCAAACACCCCTTTGCTCAGCACCCGCACCACGCCCTGGTTGAGCCGCGCCATCTCTGCCTCGGTCAGCACCTGGCCGGTGACTACGATCACGGGGATATCCCGCATAGTCTCCCGTTCTCGCATGGCTTCTAGCACGGCGAATCCATCCATCTCTGGCATCATCAAATCCAGCAGCATCAGATCGACCGTACCTTGCTCCAGCAGCCCCAGCGCCTCGCGGCCGGTGTGGGCCTTGAGCACGCGGCTGCCAGGCGCATGGTTCTGCACAATGCGGGCATGCATCTCCAGGGTGTTGGGATCGTCGTCGACCACCAGGAAGGTGCGCGTGGCGGCATCAACGCCAGCCACCAACCAGCGCTGGTCCAGCGCCCGCGTCAACTCAGCCATCTCCACCGGCTTGGTGAGATAGTCGATCTCCATCACCGAGCTGCCCTGTCCTCCGGCTGCGTAGAACAGCACCGGGATGTTGCGCGTCGCCGCGTTGCCTTTAATCGCCTTCAACGCATCCCAGCCATGGTTCGGCGCCGCGCTGACATCCAAGACTACTGCGCCTGGCGGGTCTGCCAGCAACTGGGCCAGCCAGCTCTGGGTGTCGGTTGCTGGCTCGACGCGCACCATAAAGCCGCGCTGGGTCAAATGCTCTCGCAGCCGTTGGCTGCCGCCAGTCGGTGGGGTCAGCACCAGAACACGCTGCCGGACGAGTGGCAGGGCAGCCGGCGGTGTGGGTATAGCAACTGGCGCTGGCACAGCCGGCAGGGTGAAAAAGAAGGTCGATCCGGCGCCCTCTTCGCCGCTGGAAGAAACCCCCATCGATCCCTGGTGCAGCCCAATCAGGCGTTGGCAGATCGCCAGCCCCAATCCCAGGCCGCGATAGCTGCGCAGGATGCTGCGCTCCGAGCGACGAAACTCCTCGAAGATCGTCTGTTGCTCATCCGGCGGGATGCCCAGCCCGGTGTCGCTCACGGCCACCGTGACAACTCCCCCTTCTGACTTCATCAGCAGGCTCACTTCGCCACGCTCGGTAAACTTGACCGCATTGCTGATCAGATTCAAGGCTACCTGGCGCAGGCGCAGCCGATCACCCCACACCCAGGGGCCGGAGTCTGGCAAGTCTGCCCGCCAGGCCAGCCCTTTGTCGGCCGCCATTTGTCTGCCGGTCTCTGCCACCACACGCAGCGCCTGCCCCAGGTCTACGTACTCCTGCGTCAGCCGCAACTGCCCTGCATCGCTGCTGGCCATATCCAGCACGTCGCCGATCAGGCCGCCAAGATGTTGGGCGTTAGCGTGGATGCGTTCCATATCCTCCCGCAGCGCTTCGGGCAGCAACTGGAGGTCGTCGTGATCCTGCTGGATCAAAAGACCGGTCAGCCCAACAATCAGATTCAGAGGTGTGCGCAGCTCGTGGCTGACTGTCGAAAGGAAGCGGCTTTTCATCTGACTGGCTTCCTCGGCCAGCCGCCGTCCCTCTGTTGCCTCGCGGTACAACTGCGCAGTGTTGACAGCCGCCGCCAGCTCCTGAGCGATGGCGCCGTTCAGCTCCAACTGCTCCGTTCCCAATGCTACGTAGCCTGCCCGACCCCGACCGCCGATGAGCGGCAGCAGCGCCAGACTGAACGGGCCATCCTGCGTCACCCAATCTGACGGCGGGAACTCGCGGCTGGGCAAGCGCAGTTCGCTTTGCCCAGGAGAGGTGACGGAGCGCAGCACGCTCCATGCCACCGGATCATCGCCCTCGCCGTCCAACAGCGCCACCCAGGCCAGGTCAATACCCAGTTGCGGCAAGGCCTGCGCCAGCGTGTCGTAGACCTCCGTTTCGTCCAGGGTGTTGATCAACTGGGCCGTAAGCTGGCCGATACGGTCGCCGGTCCAGCGCTGGTCAACGACGACCTGGCGATGCTGGTGGCGCATCGCCGCGCTGATGGTGATGCGCGCCTGGTTGAGAATCTCGCGCCCCTCCTCCACGACATTGAGGCCATTTAGATCAGGTATGGTCGCCAGCAGGCCGGGCAGCTCGGCGCGCAGGACCGAGATCGCCACCTGCCAAAGATGCGCGTCGTCGCCGCGGGCAATAACCTGGCGCAGCACCTCGTCCAGGCTGCGCTGAAACCGGGCAGCGTCGTTCTGCGCCGCGCTGGCCGTAAACGTTTCCACCAAATGTTGGCACAGGGCGACTGTCTCCTCTTCGCCCAACGCCTGGGTCTCGGCCAGCACTGCCGCCGCCATCCGCTGCGCCAGCCGGGAATGGTGCGCGCCGTTAGCTGTGATCCTGAGGCGCGCGGCTGTGGCGTCCAGCACGTCGGCCAGCACCGCGCTGCGGCCGCAGCCGCACGACTCGCGGCTGATCAGGCGCGTGGGCGCCAGCACCCGTTCGTCGACCGCGGCCCTGCCAGCCATGCGGCGCAGCAGCAACTCCACCGCCCGGTAGCCCATCTTGAACAGCGGCACCTGCACGCTGCTCAGCGCAGGCTGCTGCACCGAGCTCTCCGGGCGGTCGTCGAAGCCGATAACGGCCACGTCGTCCGGCACGCGGCGGCCGGCCTCGGCCAACGCCTGGATCGCCCCCAGCGCGGACTCGTCGTTACTGGCCAGCACGGCGCCGAACGGCGCCCCTGAGCGCAGGATCTGCTCCATCGCCGTGTAGCCTGAGCCGAAGGTGTGCTGGCCGAATGCCACGAGCTGCGGATCGTCCACCAGATCAAAGGTGCGCAGCGAGTCTCGATAAGCTCGCAGCCGGTCGCCGCTGTCACCCTCCATGTCCTCCACGCTGCCCGCGACGAAGGCGATACGCCGGTGGCCGTGCTCGGCCAGGTGGCGCATGGCCTGCATGATGCCGCTGGCGTTGTCCGCCAGGATCGTGGGGCCTTGTTCGCCTGAACCGACGAAGACCACTGGATGCCCGGCCGCCATCACCTCTTGCATGTAACGCGAACGGATCTCCGAATGCAACGGGCTGACTGCGATCAAGCCATCGGTGTTCCACGGCCCGATAGGCACGAAATCGACCTCAGGCGAAGGAATGGGCCAGGCCGGGCGCAACAAGTCGGCCGCGCTGGCCGACGCGCCCATGCCGCAGCCCAGCAGCAGGTTGCAGCCCAGCTCGGCTGCGGCCAGTCGAATCCCCCGATAGATAGGGCTGAGATAGCTCAATGGTGTGGCAGTCCAATAATATTGCCAGCCTGCCAAGACCCCGATGGTCGGTCGTTCATTTCGAGAGGTGCGTGCCATTAGTTCGTGCATTCCTAGTCATCAAGGCCTCGGTAGACGAAAGCAGTGGCCTCAATGCAGGCATTGTACCATCAGTCGCCCAATCTGTCACTACTCTGTTAACAAAGTTGTTCAGGTGCCCGGCACTTGCGCCGAGTGTGTCATCATGGGCGAATCGTCGCCAAAGTGCCGGGCACCGCATCGTAGCATCGCCCCTTGTGGGCGTCCGGACGGGCACAAGGCCCGATGCTACCATCAAATGGTGCTTAACGCACCACTAGGGCAGCGCCTCGACAAACTGAGCTCCGGTCCCCGCCCGCACCTGCTCCAGCGTCGCACCCGGCAGCAGCTCGGTCAGGGTCAACCGGCCATCGACAAACTCGAACACGGCCCAGTCGGTGATGACCATGCTGACGGCGCGCTGGGCGGTCAGGGGCAGGGTACACTGGGGCACGATCTTGGGCCGGCCTTTGCCGTCCACGTGGGTCATGGTGATGATCAAGCGCCGGGCGCCGCTGGCCAGGTCCATGGCGCCGCCGATGCCCAACAGCGGCTGGCCGGGCACGGCCCAGTTGGCCAGGTTGGCCTGCTCGTCCACCTGTAAACCGCCCATGATGGCCACGTCTACGTGCCCGCCGCGGATCATGGCGAAGCTGTCGGCGCTGTCGAAGTAGGCCGCGCCGGGCAACGCGGTCACCGGCTGCTTGCCCGCGTTGACCGGGAAGTCCAGCGCGCCGCCGCTCTCCGGCGCGGGGCCGACGCCCAACATGCCGTTCTCGGTGTGCAAGGTGATGCCGTGCTCGGGCGTGATCAGATCGGCCACCAGGGTGGGGATGCCGATCCCCAGGTTGACTACGTCGCCGGGGTGTAGCTCGGCCAGCGCACGGCGGGCCATGGCCATGCGGCTCTCGTCGGCCTTCTTGCCGCTGGCCTCTACCGAAGCCGACGTGCCCAGGTCCTCCAACGACGTGTGAGCCTGCACCAGATAGTCCACGTAGCAGCCGGGGGTGTGTACCTGGTCGGGCGGAATCGCGCCCACCGGCACGATCTCCTCCACCTCGGCGATGACCAGCTTGGCGGCTGTGGCCATCAGCGGGTTGAAGTTCTGCTCGGTCATGCGGTAGACCAGGTTGCCGGCCGTGTCGGCCCGCCAGGCGCGCACGAAGGCCACGTCAGCGCGCAGGCCGGGCACGAAGACAAAATTCTGGCCGTCGAACGAGCGCGTCTCGGTGCTTTCGGCCACCACGGTGCCAGCGCCGGTGGGGGTGTAGAAGCCGGCAATGCCCGCGCCGCCGGCCCGCAGCGCCTCGGCCAGCGAGCCCTGCGGGATCAGTTGAATCTCGATCTGTCCAGCCTGATAGGCCTTAACCGCCTCGGGGTTGGAGGTGAAGAAGGAGCCGATGGCTTTCTTGATCTGCCCATTGCGCAGCAGCCGGCCGCCGCCCAGCCCCGGCTCGCCCACGTTGTTGCCGATGAATGTCAGGTTGCGGGTGCCGGTGTCGGCCAACGCGTGCAGCAGATGCACCGGGTTGCCGGTCATGCCAAAGCCGCCGCCCATCAGCACGGCGCCTTCGGGCACCAGTGCTGCGGCCTGCTCGGCAGTGATCTGTGGTACTGTCTTCATGATCAGGTCTTCTCGATGAACTGAACGTCGGTGATGTCCCGGAAGTCAGCATCCTGCGTCCACAGGGTAGCGCTGAAGGCACGGGCCGTAGCCAAGATGATGCTGTCGGCCATCGGCAGTTTGAGCACTGCTGACAACCTTGCTGCCTCGAGGGCCAGGGATGTGTCGAGATCGATCACTCGACCTTGCTGCATCGCCACACTGGCCTGTAAAGCCTCGTCCTCGCTGCGCTGGGTTAAGACCCGCTTGAACACCTCGAAGATGCTGATCGATGGCACCAGCAACGCGTCCGTGTCTTCGATGGCTGGAGCAAAGAAGTCTGCATTGGCGCCGTCGGCAAGGTATTCCAACCAGCCAGATGAGTCGACAACGTTCATACGCGATCAGGCTCCCGTTCGACCGTGGTGTCGATTCCCCTCAGGAACCCGCGCATCTCACGGATCGGACGGACAGGAATGAGCTCGATACGGTTGTCATAGAGAATCACTTGCACCGTCTGTCCGGGCCGTAATCCCAACGGCTCACGAATCGAGCGTGGAATGACCACTTGATACTTCGGCGAGACGACCACAGCCTCCATAGGACTCACACTCCTTGATCGATCATACTTGCGTTGCCTGTCGCTATGATCGATTGTACCCGGCAGCGTCGATTGCTGCAAGTTGCCAGCCAGCTTGCTCCCCCAATCAGCAATCACAGCGTTTCTGTCACTTTCCGCAACGCACGCGGCCGGTCGGGGTCGTAGTCGCGCGTGTGGGCCAGATGCATGGCGAAGAGCTGAGCGGGCAGGATGGCAATCATGGGCGACAGCCACTCCGGCACGCCGGCCGGCAGGGCCAGCGGCATGCGCGCCATGGTCAGCGCGTCGGCTTCGTCGCTGATCACCACCAGCTCGGCCGCGCGTTCCCTGGCGGTGGCCATGAAAGCCTTGATCTCCGGCAGCATCTTGCCCGACGGCGCGACCACGATCATGGGAAAGCCTTCACTGAGCAGCGCCAGCGGGCCATGCAGGAAGTCGGCGCTGCTGTACGGCTCGACCACGGTGTAGGTCAGCTCCTTCAGCTTGAGGGCCAGCTCGAAGGCGGTGCAGTAGTTGAAGCCGCGGCCGATGGCGATGCAGGCGTTCATGTAGCGGTAGCGCTCGGCCACCCGGTCGATACCGGGCTGCGCCAGCGCCTGGGCCGCCACGCCGGGGACTTTGTCCAGCGCGCCGCGCAGCTCATCGTCTTTGCTCAGCGCCGCGCTGAGCAGGGCCAGCGCGGCCAGCGAGGCGGTGTAGGTCTTGGTCGCAGCCACCGACTTCTCCTCGCCCGCGTGCAGGTCCAGGACGAAGTTTGCGACCTGGGCCAGATCAGAGTGAGGGAAGTTGGTGATGGCGGCCGTCAGCGCGCCCTGCTGCTGCGCTTCAGCCAGCACCGAGACGATGTCGGGGCTCTTGCCGCTCTGGCTGATGCCCAGCACCAGCGCGTTGCCGAAGCGGGGCGGCTGGCGATAGATGCTGAACAGGCTGGGCGCGGCCAGGCCGACGGGCAGGCCGTTATGCGCGCCCAGCAGGTATTGGGCGTAGCGGGCCGCGTTATCGCTGGTGCCGCGCGCCGCGATCACCATGTGGTCCACGCCGCGCCGCCGGATCTCTGCCGCCAGCGCCTCGGCCGTAGCCCGCTCCTCCAGCAGCACCCGCGCCAGCACGGCCGGCTGCTCGTGAATCTCCCGGTATAGGTTGGTGGTGGTCAGGTCGATCATGGTCAGGTCTTTCTGCCGCGAATTTCGCGAATTTCACGAATGGCAGAGGCCGGAATCCGAAATTCGCTTAATTCGCCCAATTCGTGGCTGATGCTTCACTCTGCCGCGTAGACCAGTTCGCCCTCGACGACTGTGCCGCGCACGTGCAGGTCGGGCGAGAGCAGCAGCAGGTCGGCGATGAAGCCAGGAGCGACCTGGCCGCGCTCGTGTTCCAGGCCAATGGCGCGGGCGGCCGTGGTGGTCATGGTCTGCAGCGCCTCCTCCAGCGTGCAGCCGGCGAAGGCGAGGAGGTTGCGCAGCGCCTGGTCCATGGATAGGATGCTGCCGGCCAGGGTGCCGTCGGCCAGGCGGCAGGTGACGCCATCCACATGAACCACGTAATCGCCCAGCAGATGAAGGCCGGGCGGCATGCCCAGCGCGGCCATGGCGTCGGTCACCAGGTTGAGCCGCCGCGGCCCCAGCGCCTGCCAGACCAGCTTGACCATGGCCGGGTGGGTGTGGATGCCGTCGGCGATCAGCCCGACGGTCACCCGCTCGTCGGTCAGCAGCGCGCCGGGCAGGCCGGGGTCGCGGTGTAATAACGACGGCATGGCATTGAACAGGTGGGTGCCGTAGCGGATGCCTGCGTCGAAGCCGGCCACGGCCTGCTCATACGTCGCGGTGGAGTGGCCCGCGCTGACCAGCACGCCGCGGCGGCTGAGCGCCTCGATGACTTCGAGCGCGCCTGTAAGCTCCGGCGCCAGCGTCGCCAACCGCACGCCGCTGTCCGGTGACCAATCGCGCACCGCGTCCAGATCGGGCAGCCGCAGATAGTCGGGGTTGTGCGCGCCCTTCTTGGCCGGGTTGAGGAAAGGACCCTCGATGTGCAGCCCCAGCGGCGTCGCGCCGCGGTAGCCGGCCGGCCGGCCCTCGGCGACGACCTGCCGGCCGAGGGCGCTCTTCCCGAACGGCGCGGTGATGATGGTCGGCAGAAACGCAGTGACGCCGTGCTGCGGCAACCGCGCGGCCACGGGCCAGATCGTCGTCGGGTCAGCCGTGAAGTCGCTGCCAAAGCCGCCGTTGAACTGCAAGTCGATGAAGCCGGGCGTCAGCAGCAGCCCGTCGGCATCGATCGCTCGCGCGTCGGGCGGGCAGGGCATGTGCTCGGCCGGCCCAACCGCGGCAATGCAGCCGCCATCCACCAAGACGGCGCCGCGCTCGATGCGTTGGGTGGGGGTGCAGATGGTGGCGTTGGTGATGAATAACATGAGTGCTGCTTCGTAGTCCGGCTATCAGCCGGACGGTCACCCGTTACGGCGGGGTCGTGCCCCGTTGGTGACGCGACCTCAGGGCTTACACACTCTCTCCAGCCAAAGCCAAGATGCGCTGACGAATGTCTGTGGAGAGCCACATACCGCTTTCGCCCAAACGGTTGACGAAAGGCTCAACCATGGCAATCAGCCCGATTGACTTGGCCTCCAGCAGTACTCGCAGCGTCCCCCAGACGGACAGACCAGCGGCCTGCGCAGTATGCCGGGCAAGCTGATCGTCCAGCAGAACGATCAGCTCCGGATTCTCAAGCGCTAGAGCCATGGCGGCGAGTTCGCCTGGTCCCAGATCCAGGGCCAGCCATTCAGAAGGCATGGCTTGAGGGTTCTTCACGCGTAACCAACGATAATGGCTGGGATCAGGCACATCGTAGCCCCTTCTCTGACCTTCCTTCAGTTCCCCCAAGACTGACGCAGGAATCCACACTTCATCGAACAGGGCTGGAAGCCAATCCATGCCCCCGATGCGGTAGAGATACAACAACGGCGATGTGTTGCTGATAGCCTTAGGCATGATGGCTTTCCAAATCAGTCAACTCAGACTGCAATGGAAACACCTTGTAGCGTCCCAGATTCAGCAGGAACTCCACGCGGGGCATGCCTGCCAACTCAGCCGCGCGGCCAGAAGACAGCCGCCCCAGTTCATACAGCTTCACTGCCGCTAGCATGCGCAGTTCGCGCGCAAAGGATGTCTCGTCGGTCTTTTCCGCCAAGAGCACCTTCTCTGGGATATCGAGGACTACTTGTCGTATGGTCATGCTTCACTCTGACTCCCGTTATGGGTGTTGGCCCTGCGCCACGAATTGAGACCTGAGGGTCATCCTGAGGTGATTGTAGCACAGCGCACCACACCGGTCAACAGAGAACCAGGGATTTCTATTCACCGATTCGCGCGCGCCGGCAAGCTGGCCGCAGCAATCGACTGCCCCACGCGCCGGCTCTTCTCGTCGGGCAACTGAATGTTGACGCCAGCCAGCTCCGGAAACTCGGCCGCCAGCACGGCTTTCGCGCCGTCCAGGATCAACTGGCCGCCGCTGCCGCTGGTCACCCGGCCCAGGATCAGCACGTGGCGCAGGTCGTAGAACTCGGCGTAGTGGGCCAGCCCGTAGCCCAGGTAGACGCCGATGCTCTGCCAGATCTTGACCGCGCCGTCGTGTCCGGCCTCCAGATAGCCCTGGACGTGCTTGAGCTTCTCGGCTTTGGTGACGCCGGGGCCGTCGGGCAGGGCGATGCCCACCTGCGGCGCCAGGCGGAAGACGCACTGCTGCGAGAAGTACTGCGAGCCGACCCCGCTGTCGCCCGACCATTCGTCGACCGGCGCGGCGGGATTGTAATCCACCGGCGCGAAGGCCAGCTCGTTCAGCCAGCCGGTAACAGCCCCGCGCAGGTCCACGTAGCCCACGGCCTGGCTGCTGCCCAGGGCGATGCCCAGCACCCCGTTATCTTCCAGCGACATCGCGCCGGCCAGCGCGGTCACATCGCCATCGTTGATCACCTCCAGCGGCACGCCGAACTCGTCGCGGATGCGCAGGAACAGGCTGCGGATCTCGCCGTAGCGCTCGGCCGGGATGCCGCGGAAGAGCGAGGCGACCATAGGCCGGTTGTCCACGTAGACGCCGGCCGAGCTGCCGCCGATGGCGTCCAGCCGCGGCAGCTTGCTCTGGGCCAGGCGCAGCGCCGCCGTGGTGCGCTGGTAGTGGTAGTCGGGGTCGGTCTGCTCCACCGGCTCCCAGACGATCTCGTCGCTCCATATCGGTTCGCCGTCGATCACCGCCGACACTTTCAGGTCCGACGCACCCAGGTCGAAGCCGATGCGGCAGCCGTCCAGATGGCGGCCCAGCGCTTGGCCGGCCTCGCGCGCTGCCGGCGCCTCCTCGGCTGCGCACGCTTCGACCGTGAACGGCTGCTGGTAGACCTGCTCGCCCATGAAGTGGTAGTCGAAGGCGCGCGGCCCGCTGGGCGAGTAGACCTGGCGGATGTGCTCGGCGATGCTTGTCCCCGGCTGCGACCGGGGGCTGGCAGGCCCGCCGACCGTCACCTTCCAGCCGCCGCGCGCCCAGAGCAGGAACTTGACCAGCCGCTCGGCGTAGGGCAGGTTGGCCGCGGCCTGCGGGTGATCCTCGGCCAGGGCCACAGTCTCGAAGCGGGACACCGCGCCGTCGGAGCGCTCCAGGGCGATCACCAACGGCGTGGCCGCGCCGGCCTCGACGGCCGCGCGGCGGAACGCCCGGTTGGCCAGCACCGCCGGCCGGAAACGCGGGTCCAAAGGCGGCGTGGATTCAGGTTCCACTAAAGGCAATGCTGATACCACAGCGTTTCTTCCTTTCCAGGGGGTCTGTTGGGGAACTTGGAGGAACTAGGGGAACTCAGTGAGGCACCAGTTCCTCCGAGTTCCTCTGAGCTCCTCCGAGTTCCTCAAGCCACACCCTCACCGCAACGCATCCCGTATCGCCGTCCAGTTGGCGGGATCCTCGCCGCCTAGCGGCCAGATGGCGATGCCGGCCACGTTGGGATGCTTGTCGCGCAGCAGGGCCAGCCGGCCGGTCAGCGTCTCGCCGTCGTTGAAGTAGACGGTGTGCCGGCCGTCGTCGTAGTTGAAGGCCAGCTCGCCCGAGGCCAGGTCGCGCTGCGGCTGGACGCCCTGCTGCTCGGCCAGTTGCAGCGCCTGCCGCCAGTTGAGACTCTGGGCGCGCGAGCCCGTCCAGTTGTAGCCGTAGACCGGCACGCCCATCCACGTCTTCTCTGGCGGGACCACCGTCGCCGCGTAGCTCAGTACCTGATCCACCCAGTCCAGCGGCGCGATGGGGCCGGCCTCGCTGGCGCCGTTGTGGAAGTCGTAGGTCATGATCTTGAAGCTGTCCACGGCCGCGCCCAGCCGCGCCCAGTCCTGCGCCGCCGCGCCGCCCCAGGCGCCGGCGTCGCCGGTCTTGGCGTGCACGGCGATAGAGAGCAGCTTGCCCTCGGCGTGCAGCGCGAGGGCCAGCTCCTCGACAAACAGGCTGAAGGCGTCGCGGTCGGCCGGGTTGAGGCTCTCGTAGTCGATGTCGATGCCGTCGTAGCCATTGTCGCGCACCAGGGCCAGGATGTCGGCGATGTGCTGGGCGCGGCGCGCGGGGTCGTTGACCACCAGGCTGACCCGCTGCGCGTCGAAGCCGCCGTTGACGATGGAGGGCACGATGCGCAGGCCAGCCTGGCGCGCGGCCACGATCGCCTGCGACGCCATGACGCCGCCTTCGATGCCGCCGTCCGCGCCCAGCGAATACCAGAAGAAGTTGACCTCGTCCAGCACATCGGCGTTGTTGAGCAGCGTCTGCTGCTCCAGGAAGCCCGCCACCGGCGCCCAGATCGACACGTCGAGACTCGTGGGTCGAGTAGCCGCAGCTTGGGGCGGCGTATCGAGACCGCCCTGCACCGTGGGTTGAGTAGGCGTCTGCGGCGTATCGAAACCCCTTGGCGTGGCCGTCGGCCCGTACCCCGCCGGCCGGTCGCGGCAGCAGGTCGCGTTCTCCAGCCGCAAGGCCAGATCCGCCGTGAAGTCGGGCAGGTTGATCAGGCAGGGCTGGCCGGCCGTGCAGGTCAGGCTCAGCGGCTCCAGCCAGACGCCCTGCCAGGTGTCGTAGGGCCGGACGGCGTAGACGCCCGCGGCCATGCCGTCGACGGCGATCTGCACGTCCGAACGCGCCGTCGTGTTGGCGCGCACGTCGACGATGGGCTGGCCCTCCAGCGCCGCATCCTGCACCCAGAGGATCCCGCCCTCCTCGCCGGCCACGCCCCAGCCGCGCACGGCCGGATCGCTGCTGCTGACCTGCACGGGCTGCGGGTTCCAGTGCGCCAGCGGGACCTCGGCCACGAACGCGGCCAGCCGGCCCAGGTCGGCCTTCATGGCGTCGGTCAACCGGCCCCAGGAGCCGCCGCTGTTCCACTCGGCCGGCGTCATGGCCGCGCCCGCGCCCAGCGCGGCCCAGATAGCGTTGTGGAACAGCTCCGGGTACTGCGCCGCATCGGTGACGCCGAACTCGCCGATCCAGTTGGGCTTCTCGGCAGCCTGCCACATCTGCTGCGTCCAGCCGGCGATCACCTCGGCCGCGGCCACCGCGCCGTCGTCGAACTCGTACAAGTGTACCTGCGGCACGTCCATGGCCTGCCAGCCGGCCAGCCAGTCCACGTCGCCCGACTTGCTGGCTGTGGTGGGGTGGCGGTAGGGGTCGTTGTCGGCGAAATAGGCGTTGACCTTTTCGTGCCACGGGTCAGTCTGGCTGTATGCGTTGGTGCCGTTGATCTCTGACACGGTCTGCCACAGGCCGATGGCCGGGCTGTAGCCCCAACGGGCGATCATGTAGCGGTAGAGGTTCTCCTGCCAGGCCCAGGCCTCGTCGTCCCTGAAGAAGCTGTCGATGGAGCCCAGCCGGCGGAAGCCGTTGGTGGTGGCCCAGCGGCCATCGCCCCAGCTATGGGTGTTATCGCGCAGTTGCGGGTGGTCCCAGACGGTGAAGATCAGGTGGATGCCGCGTTGCTCGGCGTTGCGCACGACCGTGTCGATGACCTTGAGATTCTGCACCGAATAGTCGTCGTAGCTGTTATTGACCGGCGACATGGCGTAGAGCGGCCACCAGATTACATAGTTCTCATTGGCCGCCTGCATGTCCTCGAACAGACCCACCCCGCGCTCCAGGGTGAAGCCGTCGATCAGGATGTTGAGCGCGTCGGCATGGCCCACGCCATAGAAGGGCGTCCCGTCGTGGTAGACCAGGTAGCGCGGGCTATAGGCCGGATCGACCCAACTGCCGGCTTGCAGCCAGCCATGCCGGTCGGAGGCTGTGACCTGGAACGCTCCTGCGGCCGGCTGGCTGGCGCCGTAGACGTCCTGCGCTGTCACCTGAAAGCGCCAAGCGCCCTCCTGTGACGGCGTGAAGCGCAGCCGCCACGCCTTCTCGCCGTCCCAGAAGCCGGGCACGCGCCATTCGCTGCCGTCGGGCGCGGTGAAGAGGCCGTCCAGGGCGATCTGGCGCGCGTCGTAGGGGTTGGCGTAGGTCGCCTCCAGGTCCACCGTTAGCTCCAGCGCCTCGTAGCGTGGCAGGTCGGCGCGGTCTTGCGCTACGGAGCGGATGGCTGGCAGCGGGCCGGCCAGGGCAGTAGGGACAGTCGCGGGCGTCTCGGCCAGCGCAACGGTGGGGGCGGGCGCAGGCGCTGGGGGCTGCGGCTGGCCGTGGCTACACGCGGCAGCCAGCCCTGTCACAGCGAGCAAGAGCACAAGGATGAAAAGCGGCCGGTTGTCACGTTTCACGTTTCGCACCATCGTGGTGAAGTTGTAGAAGCGCCTGACGCCTGACCCGAGCGACCCATCACGGACAACTCATCAGACAAGCGTCGGACGTCTCGTTATCTGCGAACGATTGATGCCATGATACCCCGGTTTGGGTTTTGCGCCAGTTCAGTCGCAGGCAAGTTGAGGTTCTTGGCCCCTTGATACCGTGGATCGCTTGGCTATGAGTCAACAGGAGGCCCATATCATGCAGTCTTGGCGAAAAGTATCATGGTTATCGCGTCATACCGTTGGGGTAGCTGCCCCAAAATCACAAACACTCATGAAAAGTCATAAAGTCTCATGAAATTGAAGGCGGTTTTGTGGTACGATGGGTGTGTCAACGAGGAGTTCATTGATGGAAAATTGAAGGAGGCGCCAGCATGAGATCTAAACCCATTGTAGGCGCCGCCGGGATCTTGATTCTGGCGAGCCTGCTGATCGCCCTGGTTGCTGTGGGCGTGCCTGTGGCAGAAGGGCGCGAGGCCAGACAAGTGCTGCAAACGGCCTTGGCGCAGATCGAGACGCCGGAGCCGGGTCAAATCGTCCATCTGTCGTATACTTTGTATCACCGAGGACCACCGGCCGGTCTGGAACCGGGCGATCCTTATCACCTGCCCTATGAAGAAATCTGGCCAGCCCGCCAGATTGAAGACACCTGGCTTGAGATCGATGCGCAGGGAGAAACAGTGCGCTGGCGGACCCAGTTGCGCAGTGAAGATGGTGAGCTGCTGCAAGATTTGATGTTCGACCACGGCGTCGAGACCGATTACTTCCCGCAAGAGGACAAGGCCTATAGATATGCCATGCAGGCTAGCCCCTTTCGAGACGAACGGGTGGCGCTCATCGAAGACTTTCTGGAACAAGAGGGGCTGTCTCGCCGGCAGACACTTGCCCCGGATGGGCGCCCGGTGATAAGCGTCTACACCCAGGCGATCGATCTCGACGGAGCGACGTGGGCGTCTCAAGGCATCGAAGCGGCCCTCTTGAGCTTTTCCCGACCTTTTGTGGCCGATCTACAACCAAGGTCACAAGCGACGCGGCTCGATTTCGATCCCGCCAGTTTCGCGCCTATCGGCGAAGCCCGGGTTGTGTGGGATCGAGCTGGCGCCGAACACGTCGTTTCCTATCGCACCCTGTCTGAGCCAGACTTCGTGTCCGACGAGACCGCGCAGGCAGATGCGGTGTTCCGCCAGGAAATACCTGAGCATGCCTTTCAAGATTCGTTCTCTGCGCCGGCTGGAACACGGTACCTTACTGCCTTGGACCAGATCGTACGGCACGTAGATCATCCCCTATACGTCCTTGACGACTCGACAGCCCCACTGCAATTAGTGGCGGCGAGCTTGACCATCCCCGATTCCTCCCATCCAGGGCCAGGCTTTTTGCAGGACATCGAGTTCGCAGCCGCTCTTGGCGTGGGTGTCCAGACGATCTACGTCAGCGAGGATAACACGGCCAGGTTGACAGTGATCCAGGGTCCCTTCGGCCCAATGCGCGACCTTCTCCGTCAAACCAGGCCAACCTGGACCCGGGCTGAGCGGATTCAAATCGGGCTGGGCAAAAATCAAGTCGTTGCCTGGGAGTTGATTGGGTTGGATCCCGATCAGGTGCGCTATGTCATCGAAGCTGGTGACACGATTCTTCATCTGAGCGGCCGGGGGTTGGCAGCGGAACAAATCCTGGAACTATTGCAGAGCTTCGCGCTAGCCAGGTAGCGCCACGAGACACGCTCCAGTTATACTAGAAAGCGAGGTAGGATTATGAGAATTTCCAGGATTACCCAGCCAGTAGCAATCTTGGTGATAGTCGGATTGGCATTTTCCGCTACCATTGGTGTTGGCTTCGCAGCTTCTGGCTCTTGGTACAAGAACGGGTCCAGTATGTCAGGATCCCACTCGACTAACTGGATCTCTCCCAACGATCGCGAAATGTGGAGTTCCTCAAATGCTCAGACACCACGAGGAGTGATCGAACAAATCTTTGCTGACGCCCGTCTAGAGGACCGTTGTGCCAATTCGAACGGGACTTGGCAAGCTTGGTCCCAATACGGTTACGGCAGCAGTTCTGCATCTTGGGCATACAGCTCAGGAACTGCCTATGCGCGAGGGACCTTTCAGAATTGTCAATATGGCCATCAATATAGAAACCGCTCTTTGCACTACTTCTACGATTCTGGTTTCGGGCTGAACGAATACTACTGGCTCTGTTCAGATACGTGTTGATTGGTCAAACAGACCTCCCAAGCGAGCTCGTTTGTGGGTAAAGCCCCGGACGAGATTGATTGGCGAGGTTCATCCGTCGTGTCTTGAGTCGGAGGGGGCTTTGTACCAGGTAGGGCGCGACTGTTGCCAATCTGCTGGGCCGGCCAGAGACCGATAGCCGGCAAGTTGGGCCAGTTCAGCCGATGAATATAAATGGTTCGACTCAGGACTGCCAGTCCTCGGATGGACTGGCAGTCCTGAGTCGAACCACTTTTGACGCGACCTGGCGCTTGCCATATAATGAAGGCAGTGAAGCCATCGTGCTCCGTGAACTGCCAGGGCGGCGCAGTCGTGCAAAGGGTAGCGGAGTTGGATCAAAGCTCAGCGCAGGTCCACGCGCCAGAGAAGGCTATGATGACACAATTCGTTTATTGGCACGCACCTCTGTGGCAAGTGCTGGTGGTTGCAGCGACCGGCCTGCTTTTGCTGGTCTGGCTGCTGGTTCTCGCGGTTCGCCGCCCCAAGCTTTCCGCGGCGCTGGCAGCCGTCGATCCAGCGCTGGCCAGCCAGCCGGCCATCTATTTCGATCGCGCGGGCGGGTTCGTTGCGCTCAACGTCGGGGCAGAAGCGTTGCTGCATGAATGGAGGCAGTCCAACGCCGGCGCGCTGAGCGCGCTGGCCGATGCGTTGTGGGAGGCTGAGGTCGAGGCCCGCGCCAGCCAACTGGACACGATCCTGCCCAACAAAACCGTGGTGATTGTTCCGGTCTTCTGGCGGCCAGATGAGGTCAGCGGCGTGGTAGCCATGGTCATGCCACGCGCTGCGCCGCCCTCGATCACCCCGGCGCCGGCTGCCTCCGCCATGCAGACCAGCGAGACTGAGCCGTGGCTAATGCTGGAGCCGGCAGTGCGCATCCACCGCACGCGCGCCGTAGTCCAGGTGAAGCGTAGCGAGCCATGGCAGGCAGACGAGGACGCGGCCTGGCAGGAGAGCACGTTGACCGATAACGAGCAGCGCTTGCTGCGCGCCCTGCTGCAGCACCCAGATGAGGCGCAGCCAGCCAAAGCGCTCTTCCAGTGGGTTTGGCCCGGGGAGGATGTGGACGAGATGGGGCTGCGCGCGGACCAAAGCGATCGGTTGCGCCGATTGGTCTTCAATGTGCGCCAGAAGATCGAGCTGGACCCGCGCTCACCGCGCCTCCTCCGCACCATGCATGGCATGGGCTATGCGCTGTATGTGGATCAAAAGGACGCCGCTCCATGAAACGCCGTTGGCTTGGGGCACTCTCAAGATTGGCCTTGCCTGCAACGCTGCTATGGACGATGGCCGCGCTGCTGTGGTTCGTGGCGCAGGTGGATGATGTGGGTGGCCGGCCGCTGACTGTGCTGTGGAGCGCCGACCCCGGCATGTTCGATCCACAGCGCACGTCGAACGCCGTGGCGGCCGATGTCTTTCGGCACGTCTGCGAGCCGTTGTTCTACGAAGATGGGCAAGGCATCGTGCGCGGGTTGCTGGCGCAGGACGAGTGGCGGGTCAGCGAGGATGGTCGTGGGGTGACGGTGATGTTGCGCCCGGGCATCACCTTCCACGATGGCGCGCCGCTGGACGCGGCCGCGGTGCAGCGCAGCTTCGAGCGCCTGCAACGGCTGGGGGCCTCGCCGCTGCTGAGCGATTTGCGCCAGGTGCAGGTGGAGGCGCAGCCAGACGGCATGAGCGTTCAGTTCACTTTGCCTGAGCCGGACTACGAGTTCGTGCGCTTTGTATTGAGCAACCCGTATGCGGCCATCGTGTCTCCGCACGCGACCGACGAGGTAGCAGCGGGCTTCGTCGCCTGCACCGGGCCTTATCAGTTTCGGCGCGAGCTGTATCGCCCGGAAGAGACGTTGACGCTGACACGTTACCGCTCCTATCGCTGGCCGCCAGCACTCTTCGCCAATCGGAGCCTGGCCCAAATCCCCCAACTGCGCTTCGTCTTTGAGGCTGAACGCGCCGAGCGGCTGGCAGCCTTGATGGCGGGCGACGGATGTGTGCTGAGCCTGAGCCAGGAAGACCTGGATCAGGCCGCCGGCTTGCCCCAGATGCGTCTCTACACAGCCAGCGGCGGGGTGACCTACCTGGGCTTCAACTTTCAGAAAGCGCGCTGGCAAGACCTGCGGGCGCGGCAGGCCGTTGCGCTGGCTTTGGATAAGACAGCTCTGGCCGCCACAGGTCCCTTCGCTGTGCTCGACACCCCCTTGGCCCCGAATGCGGCGGGCTACGACCCCGCCGTGGCCAGCGCTGGCTATGCCTACGACCCTGAACAAAGTCGGCGCCTGCTCAGCCAGGCTGGCCAGGGTCATGGCCAGCCGATCACACTACTGATCCCGGAGAGCGCAACCTACCGCACTCTGGCTGCGTTAGTTCAGACACAGTTGGAGGCCGTGGGCTTGGGGCCGGTCCGAGTGCGGGAGACGCCCCGCTCCCGCCTGCTGGCCGAGCGTCAGGAATTCGACCTGCTGCTTTTCGACTATGCCTGGGCCGACTACACTGCGCTGAGCATTTTTCTGGGGCCGGGGCCGCGCAATTTGCTGAACTATGCGCAGGGGGACATCGCCGGCTGGATCCGCCAGGCGCGTGCGACCACCGATCCAACGCTGCGCCAGCAACTGATCAACCAGGCGCAGCGCGCGGTGCTGGAGCAAGCGATCTGGCAGCCGCTGCTAACCCGACGCATCACGTTTGCGGTACACGGTGCGTGCCTGGCTGGCGAGCGGCAGTCGCCCTACGGCGAGCTGCTCTTTCACGATGCGGACACGCGCGTGGGGCGTTAGCATGGTGTACCGATATTTAGTAGTTGGAGCAGTAGCTACTACGAGGCATTGGGCAACGCTGTCGGGGTATCCGCCTGAGATCATAAACAATCACAAACAATCACAAATTCCCGGGGGATTTCGTGGTATGGTGAAAGTGCGTCGAGGCGTTCGGCGGAACTGTCTTCTGGCGTACGCGAAAGGAGTCCATACCATGATGTCCAAGAAGCACGTCGCTATTCTTCTTCTTGCGGTGTTACTAGTGGTACTCCTGCTAGATATCGCGCTCTCCCAAAACTGCGCCGGCCCCACCTTGTTGACCCGAAGAGATTGCCTGCTGTTGCACACGCCGTTGGTTTGGCTTGCCCCTGAGCGCACTGTTTCCTGGCGCGAACCGGAAACGGTGCAACCGCTGACCGTCCCGCCAGACGCTGACCCTACGGCAATCAAAGGAAACACCCCGGATGATCTGGAGAACGTCCTGGCGGTGGCCCAAACCAACCGCGGCGGCTATGTCGCCTTGCTCGGAACCTGGTCGGAACAGGCCAGCGACGACAACTCGCTCTACGTTATCGACAATGGCGCGCCGTTTGTTGGCCAGTTCGAGCTTGGTTCGTTCGAGCCAAAGCCGCGCACCTACGCTATCAGTTGTCTGGTCGATTTCATTCAGCGCCCTTGCACTCCGGATACAACGGCCGTGCAGATGGTAACGCTGAACGATGGTCAGCTTGTTGTAATACCTATCAGGATCGACGGATTGGAACAAGGACTACACGACTTGACAGTAGTTTTCGAGCGCGATCCGCTTCTGGATCACGACGAAGGGCAGCCGGAGGCGCGTTGGGTTTCGACGGTCATGGCAATTCGAGCCAGCATAGCTGTTGGCGGAGACACAACGCCTGTTGATCGCCCATTTAAGGGCCTACCGGCGCCGCTACATGCCATGGGCATGGATGGCCTTGCGGCTAGTAAGAAAGCAATGCCGTGGAATCGGATGGGTGGGGTCCAACAGGACGCTCTGCTGTCGGCAACGCCTGAACAAGAGATACAGATCTACCTCCATCTGTCAAATAGTCAGCCGATTCAGGTTGATCTTGCGCTTTCTGCATTCCTGGATAACGAACAGATCCCCATTGAACATCGCAGGGAGCGCCATGCGCCTTTGTATGTCTCCGCCAAATCACAGGCCCAATATGTAATCCCTGTGAAGATCACAGCCCCAACCAGACCAGGGCAGTATGAACTTGTCTTCTACGGCCAACCCTTTCCCGAAGCCCGCATGGATCTGACCAGGGAAACGCTCGGTGGTCATCTGACATACGGTTTGGGGATCGACATGTGGTCATCGTACAAGATATCACTGGTTGTCAAGGAGGAGTGACCACTTCGGCCGCAGGCGTCAGGCATTGGAAACCATCTTGGAAGGACTTGAACTCACACATGCAGCGGCGTCTGTATTGCCAATGCAGATAACGAATTGGTTGCAAGCGCCTATGACTGGAAACCAGGGCGGTCGCGTCCACCGAAGGCAGTGCCTCCTTACGGGGTATTCGCCCGTGATCTCAAACAATCACAAACAATCACAAGTTTCCGGGGGATTTCGTGGTATGGTGTAAGTGCGCCGAGGCGTTCGGCGCACGAGTTTTGCGGCATTAGGAGGTTTCACCATGTCGAAGCGAGGCATTGGGTTCTTGATCGTGCTTGCTCTGTTGAGCATGCTGTTCGTCTCTGCCATGGCGTCAGCACAGGACGGGGAACAAGGACCCCTCCAGCCGTGGGAGATTGTACAAAAGAGCGATGGTGGTTACAACGTCATTGCCCTGCATGAAGAGATGGGAGAAGGAATTCGCAAACATGTCCATGAATTGCTGATCCAGGAATTTGGTGACAAGGTCTTGCATTGGACAGTTCAAGAAGCTGATGGCATCCAATATGTCTATGCTTATCCGTACATGGACAATACAGATAACGCGTCGTTTCGTCAACGAATCAGCAGCGAGATTCTCGAATTCCCCGCACCATAATTGTCAAGTCAATGAAAACCCGCTCCTTCCTTCTCATGTCAGTGCTCTACTTCCTGACCGTGATCTGGAGCTACATCATCACGCTGCTCGCTGTCCAGGCCCGTTGGCGCAGTCCTCTCAACGGTTCCTATGCGCCCGAGATCGGTGTGGATCCGCGATCAGCTTTCTTGTTGGCTGCCGCTCTGCTGGTCGTTCCCTATGTGGCGGGAGGACTTGTGCTGGGCTGCTTCCGACTGGGCGACACACTGCGAGTGAGCATCCTCGGCATCGCCGCAGCGGTGGGCGAGCGGCTGCTGATCCTGGCAGGAACGATGGTTGTCCTGGGAGCATTTCCCGGATCGATCGCTTCGACCTTGAGGTGGTTCCTGGCTCCGGGCGCCGATCTCGTCACCATGATTCGCACTGAGGCGCTGCCCTACTTCACCTGGGCTTACGTGATTCTTGGCATACCGATTAGCCTGTTCGTCCTGCTGGCAGTCGCCAAGGCTGTTTCCACCAGGCGGCAGATCCCTCTGCCGACTACACCGTAAGTCACGGCGGCAACGCGACAGGCGTGTTCGCCGGTGTGCGTAGCGTCCGGCTGGTCCCTCCGGGATGGTTCCCAATAGCCGGACCTACCCCAGCACCACCTCGACCCAATTATGCGCGACCAGCCGGCCGGCCGGCAGCAGGTTGTCGGCCAACGCATCGCCGTTGAGGGTGATCGACCGGACGCCGCGGCAAACGCCCTCTGGGTTGCGCACCTCGATCTCGACGACTTTGCCACGGAAGCGGCGGGTAGCCGTGAAGCCAGGCCAGACCGACGGGATGCACGGGTCTATGCGCAGGCCGTCCACCTCCGGCTGCAGGCCCAGGATGTATTGCGTCGCGCTCCAGTACGACCAGGCGGCCGCGCCGGTCAGCCACGAGGTGCGGGTGTTGCCCGGCCGCGGGGAGTAGGTCGAGTAGGTGGTCTGGCCCTGCACGTAGGGCTCGCACTGGCGGATCTCGGCGCGGTCGTTCCAGGCGGCCGGCATGGCGGCCCGGTAGTACTCCCAGGCCCGGTCGCCGTGGCCCAGCAGGCACTCGGCCATCACGCCCCAGCCCTGGGTGTGGTTGAAGATGCCTGCGTTCTCCTTGATGCCGGGGTTGAAGACCACCGCGCGCATCACCTGCACCGGGCTCTTGACAAAGGGCGGGGCCGACAGCATCAGGCCGTAGGGGGTCGCCAGCCGTTCGTGCACCGTCGCCATGCAGCGCTCGGCCTGCTCCGCGGTGGCCGCGCCGCTGAGCACCGCCCAGACCTGGGTGTTGAGGTAGACCTGGCCCTCGGGGTAGTTCTTGGTGCCGTAGACCGTGCCGTCCTCGGTGATGGCCCAGATGAACCAGTCGCCGTCCCAGCCCACGCTCTGGATGTAGGCGTCCAGTCGCTTGCGGTGCGCCAGCGCCCAGCGCGCCTCCTCTGGCTTGCCCAGCCGCTCGGCGATCTCGGCATAGACGGTCAGCCCCAGTCTGAGCTGTAGGGCCACGAACAGGCTCTCGCCGTGGTAGCCCAGCACCAGGCAGTCGTTCCAGTCGGCCGCCAGGCCGCAGGGCAGTTGGTTGCGTCCCCGGCGCTCCAGGTTGAACTGCAAGGCGCGGCGCAGGTGGCCGAAGACGGTGTCCTCGCCCTGGTCGGCGTAGGGCAGCACCGTGCTGTAGAAGTCGAAGTCGCCCGTCTCGGCCACGTAGGCCGGCACGGCGTTGAAGAACCAGAGGCAGTCGTCGGAGCGCAGCTCGTCGGACGGCGGCGCGGTCTCGTGGCCGGGGCGGTGCTCGAAGGGCTTGACGATGGGCATGGCGCCGCCGTTGGCGAGCTGGCCGGTCAGCATCAGCGCCAGCCGCGCGCGGGCCTCATCGGGAATGGCGGCGACCACGCCCAGGATGTCCTGCACCGAGTCGCGGAAGCCCAGGCCGTCTCGCTCGCCGTTGTAGACCAGGCTGGCGGCCCGCGACCAGGCAAAGGTGATCAGGCTGTTGTAGAGGCCCCAGACGTTGACCGTGTGGTCGAAATCGGGGTCGGGCGTCCGCACCACCAGGCTGCCCAGCTTGCTGTGCCAGCTCTGCTTCAGCCGCGCCAGCTCGGCCTCGGCCCGCTCCAGCGAGCCATATTCGGCAACCGCGCGGCGGCCCAGGGTGTGCGCGTCGCCGATGCCCAGCATCAGCAACAACTCGCGGCTCTCGCCCGGCTGCAGGACCAGCTCGGCCTGCACGCTGCCGCAGGCGTTGTCGCCGTAGGCGTCGGAGTTGCTGCACCGGCCCTGCTCCACGGCCATCGGGTTGTGGTAGCCCCGGTAAGGGCCGAGGAACGCTTCCCGGCTGGTGTCGTAGCCGGCCAGCGGCGCGCCGATCAGCGCCAACCAGGCGTGCATGCCGATGTCGTCGGCGCGGCCCGCGTTCGCGTCCGCACCCGGCTCCGGCGTCAGGTTATCGTGGATGGCAATGCGCAACAGGCCATCCTTGGTCAGCCCGCCCTTGACGATGAAGAGCGAGTATTGCAGGTTGACCTGGTCCTGTACCGTGTGCCACTGGTTGGTCCACTCGCAGTAGGAGAACACTGCCAGGCGGCGCGGCCGCTCGCTCTCGTTGGTCACCTTGAGCCGCCAGTACTCGAAGGTCTGGCCCAGCGGCACGAAATAGGTGGACTCGCTGTGGATGCCGCTGTAGCGCGCCTCGATCACGGTGTAGGCCGTGCCGTGGCGGCACGTGGACTGGTAGGCGTCCAGCGGCTTGCCCACCGGCTGCCAGGAGGCCGACCAGTAGTCGCTGCTCTCCTGGTCGCGCAGGTAGAAGTAGCGGCCGGGCTGGTCGGTGGGCACGCTGTTGAAGCGCAGGCGCAGGAAGCGGCCGCGCGCGCCCGACTTGTAGAAGCCATAGCCGCCCGCGTTGTTGGTGATGATCGCGCCGTACTCGGTGGAACCCAGGTAGTTGCTCCACGACTGGGGCGTGTCGGGGCGGGTGATGACGTATTCTTTGGCGTCGTCGTCGAAATGGCCGTATTGCATGGAATCTCCTCAAGCCTTGCACCATGGATTGGGATATGACCAATTATGAAATCAATGCGCCAGCGGCAACCGCCGGGGGATCAATCCCACCGGCTATTCAGCGGCGCCCCGTCAACGGGGCTAGGTTGTGCGCCGGTCAAGCCGGATTGATCCGGCGCAGTTTTGTAGCCGGTGGGATTCATCCCCCGGCGATCTCACATGAGGGAGGGCTTCACATTCAAGACGCCGGTGGTGCATTCATTGGGTTATCGCACCACGTACAACGTCACCGACTGCGCGGGCAGCGTCATCTGGCCGTCAGCCGGCCACGGCTGCACACCCAGGCTCTCGGCGCTGTGATCCTTGTCCAGCAGCCATATCTCGGCCTCGGTCGGCGAGACGCCGGCCAGATCGATGGTGACGGTCTGCCCGGCCTCGCCCAGGTTGATGGCCATCACCGTCAGCGCGCCGTCGTCCCGCCGCGCAGCGTAGACCGTCACGCCTGGCGCGCCTGAGGCGGCATGCACCTGCTGGTCGCCGAAGTGCTTGTACATCTGGAAGGTGTACAGCGTCGGCCGGATGGTGAAGCCGTTGATCAGCCCCAGCCCGGTGCTGCGCTGGGAGATGACCCACTGGTTGACCATCCACACGTCCTCGCTCATCAGCCGGCCCAACACGTCGGCGTACCAGATGGCGTTGAAGTGCGAGTCGGGGCTGGCCGGCTGGCCCATGACGCTGGTGGGCGTCGAGTTCAGCTCGGTGACGGCGATGGGCAGGTCGCGGCCGGTGATCTCCTGGATCAGGCTGCGCAGGTAGGCGATCTCATGGGGCATGGCCGCGGCGTAGGCCTGCATCTGCTCGAAGCTGGCCGGCTCGTTGGTCGCGCTCCAATACGGATAGCGATGCACCGTCACCACGTCTACCAGGTCGCCGTTGGCCTGCAAGAACTCAGTCATCCAGTCGCGGCCGGCCGCGTCCTTGGGCGTGGAGGCCAGGCCGCGGTTCCACTGGTGCAGCTCCGGCCCCAGCAGCTTGATGCTGGGATCGATCGCCTTCATGGCCTCGGCAATGGCGCGCCACTCGCGGTTGAAACGTTCGGTGTCGTAAGGTACCCTCTTTTGTTCCTCGAACAGCGTCGGCTCGTTGCCGATGCTCCAGTACTCGATGCCGTAGCCCATCTCCAGGTTGGCATAGCGCACCAGATCAGCCGCGGTCTCCGGCTTGCCGCCGAACAGCCGCACGCTGACCGTGGGCAGCGCGCCCAACTGCTGGTAGAACCAGACGAACTGGTCGAGCTGGAAAGGCTGCATATCCACCTCGTCGGTCCACGCCCCGCCCGGCCAGCGCAGCGCCGTGAAGCGCGATGCGACCATGTCCGGCATCATCTCGATGGGCACGGCGTGCATCGGCCCATAGTTGGTGCCGTAGAGGTAGGGGCTGATGGGACCCAGGTCGATGGACGGATCGACGACCAGCACGCCAGGCGCGGGCGTCGCGGGAACGGCCTCGACCGCATCCGGCGCAACGGAATCCGGCTGCTGCGGCGCGGACGGTGGATAACAGGCAGCCAGCAGAAACAACGCTGTGGTCAACAGAAGGATGTGGCGTTTCATGGGTCGCTCCAGATCACGTCATGCACGCAACTCGGTTGTAGAACGATTTGGCAAATCGTTCCGGTGCGCTTGCTCTCGCGGACGGACGATCGCGGCGAACATGGCGTCGGCGTCAGCCGACGTGGGCAGATCGATAGCCAGCTCGAACGTGCCGTTGAGGCCGCTGGGAAAGCTCGGAGGCTGGCCCAGCAGGCCGGGCAGTTGCGCCCGCTCGTACATCGAGAAGCGCACGCCCTCGTGCTTGAACTCGGCGTACGGCCCCTGGCCGTCCCACTCGGTCGCGAAGCCCAGGACGTCACGATAGAACGCCACCATGCGGGGCAGGTCGTTGACGAAGATGCCGATCATGTCGATTTTGGTTGCCATCGGTGTCTCCAACTCGCAGGACTGACAGTCCTGAATTCGTTTGTTGAGCAGGTCTCGGCGCGGCGAGATGGTTTGCCGGTGGACCAGGACTGTCAGTCCTCGGTCCACCCCCGGTAGAAGTTCACGCCCAGCGCCTCCAGCCGCGCCGCGTGGCCGGCCAGGCGCTGGCGGTACTCGTCCCACGATCTGCCCGCGGCCGGCGACCAGCCGATCTCGGCGATGCCCAGCAGGCGGGGGAAGACGAGATACTCCAGGTCGTCCAGGGTGCGCACGGTCTCGGTCCACAGCGGCGCCTCGACGCCCAGGATGGCCTCCTCCGGGATGCCGGGCTGCACGGTGGCGGGGTCCCAGCTATAGGCTTTCTCGACGCTGATGTTGCCGGCCCAGTTCAGGCCCAACGCCGTCGAGTCGTCGTACTTCATGTCCAGGTAGGCGTGCGCCGAGGGCGACATGATGACCTGCGCGCCCTGCGCTGCGGCGCGGGCGGCCATCTCGCTGTGCCAGTGCTGCACGGCCGAGCCAGGCGCCAGCTCGATGCGCGCGGCCTCTTCCCAGGCCAGCATCTGCTTGCCGTGCGAGCGGACGATCTCCTGCACGCGGGCCATGAAACGCTCATAGTCGGCGTCGGGCGTGCTGTGGGCCTCGTCGCCGCCCACGTGGAGGTACGGCCCCGGCGTCAGCGCAGCCAGCTCGCGCAGCACGTCGTCGACGAATTGGTAGGTGATCTCCTTGTCGATGCACAGCGAGCTGAAACCAACCTCGATGCCGGTGTACGGCTCCCTCGCCACGCCGTCGCAGTTCAGCTCAGCATAGGCGGCCAGCGCGGCGTTGGTGTGGCCGGGCAGGTCGATCTCCGGCACGATGTCGATGTAGCGGCTGGCGGCGTAGGCCACCAGTTCAGCGTACTGGGCCTGGGTGTAGTAGCCGCCGGGGTCGCCGTCCACGGCCGCGTCAGTGCCGCCGACCTCGGCCAGCCGGGGCCACGACTCGATCATCAGCCGCCAGCCCTGGTCGTCGGTCAGGTGCAGGTGCAGCCGGTTCAGCTTGTAGAGCGCCATCAGATCGATCAGCCGCTGGACGTCCTCGACGCCGCCGGGTGGGAAGTGGCGTGCCACGTCCAGCATCATGCCGCGCCAGGCGAAGCGCGGCGCGTCGCGGATTACGGCGGCGGGGATCGTCCATCGTCCGAGCTTGACTGCGCCGCTCTCCATCTCAACCGGCAGCAGTTGACGCAGGGTCTGGACGCCGTAGAAGACGCCAGCCGGCCGGTTGGCCTTGATCGTCACGCCGTCGGACGTCACCGCTAGCTCATAGCCTTCGTCGCCCAGCGCCGGATCCGCGCCAGCGAGGGTCAGGCGGATGGAGCCGGCGGGCTCCATGTCGCCGACCAGTACAGACGCAGCAATCCCGGTCGCCGCGGCCAGCCATTCGGCCAGATAGGCGCCGACGGCGGCCAACTCGGCGTCGTCGGCATCGACTACAATCGGCGCAGCGCCGATCAGGGCAAACGCAGCGCCGGTTTCGGTCACTGAGACTGGCAGGGGAATGATTGGATTCATGGCTGGTGCTTTCGTGGCTTCAGTAGATGGCGCAGTTGGCGTAGGCGGTGCAAGCTCAGCGCGCATACAACCGGCTGCCAGTGCAATAAAGAGGAAAAGCGCAGTTGCGACGGCCGGCCAGCGCAGACAGGTCATGGCTCAGTGGTCAGGCCGAAACCGGCGGCAAAGAGCGGCGCATCCGGTCCATCGGCCGGCAGCGCGGTGAAGTCAAAGGGCAACTGATCGACCGAGCGCGGCCAGGTGAAGGGGAGGGTGCCGCTGAAGGGCGCATGGCCGAACAGCGCGTCGGCCACGCCAGCCCCCTCGCTGCCCGGCAGCCAGGCCACCAGCAGCGCATCGGCCAGCGGCAGCAGCTCGCTGATGTCCACCGGCCGGCCAGCCAGCACGATCACCACCAGCCGCTTCGAACTGTCGCGCATGCGCTGCACCATGGCCAGGTCGTCCGGCGGCAGCGCCAGGTCGGCCGAGTCGCCGACCCCCTCGGCGTAGGGGCGTTCGGCCACCACGGCGATGGCCGCGTCGGCCAGTAGCTGGCCTCCCTGGGCGTTGGTGAAGCGGTCGAAACGGCCGGCGGCGTCGTAGATGACGCTGGAGCCGGGCAGGCTGACCTCACGGATGCCCTCCAGGATCGTCGCGCCGTCGGTGATGTCGCCGGCCTGGCCCTGCCACTGCGTCGACCAGCCGCCGATCTGGATGCCGATGTCGTCGGCCGCCACCCCGCCGACGTAGAGCAGCGGCGTGTCCTCGATCAGCGGCAGCGCGTTCTGGGTATTCTTCAGCAGCACCAACGACTGGCGCACGGCCTGGCGGGCCAGCGCACGGTGCTCCGCTGATCCCACCACCTCCAGCGGCGCGCCGGGCTGCATAGGATCGCCGTCGAACAGGCCCAGATCGGCCTTGACGGTCAGGATGCGCCGCACCGCCTCGTCGATGCGCTCCATCGGCACATCGCCCTTTTCGATGGCCTCGGTCAGCGTGTCGATGAAGCCCTTGTAGTCGTAGGGCACCATGACCATGTCGATGCCGGCGTTGATCGCGGTCACCACATCGGAATAATACTCGCCGGGAATCTGGTCGATGCCCTGCCAGTCGGAGACGACGAAGCCCTCGAAGCCCAGCTCGTCGCGCAGCACGCCGGTGAGCAGGTCGCGGTTGGCGTGCATCTTGACGCCGTTGACGCTGCTGAATGAAACCATGACGCTGGCCGCGCCGGCGTCGACGGCGGCCTGGTACGGCGGCAGGTGCATGCGGCGCAGCGTCGCCTCGTCGATTTGGGCGTCGCCCTGGTCCAGCAGGTAGCGCACGCCCATGTTCTCGGTGGTCGAGCTGCCATAGACTGTGCCGCCGTCGGCCACAAAGTGCTTGGGCGTGGCGACGACGGTGGCCGGATCGCCGAAGCGCTGGCCGCCCGCGTCATTTTGCAGCCCTTCGATGTAGGGCGCAGCCAGCCGGCTGACCAGGGCCGGGTCCTCGCCAAAACTCTCGTAGGTGCGGCCCCAGCGCACGTCCTGCGGCACGGCCACCACCGGCGCGAAGTTCCAGCGGATGCCGGTGGCAGCCATCTCCTGCGCGGTGGCCCGCCCGATCTGCCGCATCAGCTCCGGGTCGTCAGCCGCGCCCAGGCCGATATTGTGCGGAAAGACGGTCGCGCCGACCACGGCCGCGTGGCCGTGCACGGCATCGACGCCATAGAGCAGCGGGATGCCCAGCCGCGTGGCCAGCGCGGCCTGCTGGTAGTCGCCGACCATGGCCAGCCAGTCCTCAGGCGTGTTGCTGGGCGGCGAGCCGCCGCCGCCGCTGAGCACCGAGCCGATGAAGTAGCGGGTCACGTCGCGCGGTTGGATGCTGCCCTTCTCCACCTGGGTCATCTGGCCGATCTTCTCGGCCAGGGTCATCTGGGCCAGCAGGGTGGCAACGCGCTCGTCAATGCTGGCAGTGGGAACAGCCGGTGGACTGGCAGCAGGCGGCGCAGCAGGCGTGATTGCGTTGCTGCACGCTGCTAGTAGGAGGACGGTAAGTAGGGCGAGTAGTGTGCGTTTCATGGGAGTGGTGTGGTGGGTGGGGTAGGGGGTATCACAGCGGATGAAGAACAGCGAATGGGGAGGAGAGGACTGCACGCAGGCTCGCCGGTCCCTATGATGAGAGCACACTGTTCGTCATTCGTTGTTTTCATTCGTTGTGGTATTCCCGACGTCATCCGCTATTCTGTATCCGCTGTGGTATCTCCGGCGCGCCATCACCCGCCTACCATTGCCTGCACGCGCACAACCGTTTGCCCCGCGCGCGGCAATGGCACGACATCACCCGCTACCGGTCGTCCATCCACCATCAGCGCCACGGCGTTGCCCGGCCCGGTCCGGCGCACGTCGATGTGATAGGTGACGCCGCGGAACTGGCGGGTGGCGCTGAAGCCCGGCCAGTTGGCCGGGATCACCGGCGCAATGCGCAGGCCGTCGTGGCTGGGCCGGATGCCCAGGATCCACTGGGTGATGGCCACGTAGTTCCAGGCCGCCGTGCCGGTCAGCCACGAGTTCTTGGCCTCGCCGAAGCTAGGCGCGTCCTTGCCGGCGATGGTCTGAGCGTAGACGTAGGGCTCGCTGCGGTGCACGTCGCTGATCGCCTCCCGGGCCGATGGGCAGATGCGGTGGTAATAGTCCAGCGCCTGCTCCCCGTGGCCCAGCATGGCCTCGGCAATCATGATCCAGGGGTTGGTGTGGCAGAAGATGCTGGCGTTCTCCTTGTAGCCGGGCGGGTAGGAGGTGATCTCGCCCAGCTCCAGGTGATAGCGGGTGTAAGCGGGCTGGAGCAGGACGACGCCGTGCTCGCTGGCCAGATGCTGCTGCACCGA
This sequence comes from uncultured Anaerolinea sp., assembly GCA_964626845.1. Lineage (GTDB taxonomy): Bacteria > Chloroflexota > Anaerolineae > JAAEKA01 > JAAEKA01 > JAAEKA01. The sequence continues at coordinate 10,947 of CAZVGR010000007.1, read as the reverse complement.
GGCCAACGCCTGCCCGGCCAGGCCGCCGGGGAGGTCCAGGCCGATGCCGGCCATGACGCACATGCCCTGCGGCTCGATGAAGATCTGCCCTTCGTCGCACTCCCTCGAACCGACCTTGCCGCCCAGCGCGTCGTAGGCCCGCAGGAACCACGCGCCGTCCCAGCCGTGCGCCCGCACCGCGGCTTCCATCTGCCCTGCAAGTTGCAAGTAAAAGGTTGCAGGTTGCAGGTTGCAGGTTGCACGCAGGTCATCCATAGCCTGACCTGCCACCTGCAACTTGCCACCTGCAACTTGCCCGGCAATGCCCGCCATCTCTTTGGCCGCGAGGACGAACTGGCCAGCGATGAAGACTGACTCGGCGATCTTACCTTCGCCGCGGTTCTCGGTGGTTTGGAAGGGCTCGCCGGGCGTCTCGGAGAAGCAGTTGAGATTGAGGCAGTCGTTCCAGTCGGCCCGGCCGATCAGCGGCAGGCCGTGGGGTCCCAGGCGGTCCAGGATGTACTGCATGCTGCGCTGCAGGTGGTCGGCCAGCGGCTGCTCGCTGCCGGGCCGGTTCTCGTAGACCACCGGCTCGCTCAGGATCGACCAGTCGCCGGTCTCCTTGAGGTAGGCGGCCGCGGCCAGCACCAGCCAGAGCGGGTCGTCGTTGAAGCCGCTGCCCACCGCGTCGTTGCCGCGCTTGGTCAGCGGCTGGTACTGATGGTACGCGCCGCCGTTCTCAAGCTGCGTCGCGGTCAGGTCCAGCAGGCGCTCCCTGGCGCGCGCCGGCGCCATCTGCACGAAGCCCAGCAGGTCCTGGTTGGAGTCGCGGAAGCCCATACCGCGGCCCACGCCGGACTCGAAGAACGACGCCGAGCGCGACAGGTTGAAGGTGACCATCACCTGGTAGGCGTTCCAGATGTTGACCATGCGGTTGACGTGCTCGTCGGGCGTCTGCACGGTGAAGATGCTCAACAGGTCATCCCAGCGGCTGCGCAGCGCGGCCAGCTCGGCCTCCACGGTGTCCGGCTGGAGATGGCGCTGGATGAGGGGCAGCACGGCGCGCTTGTTGATGGTCTGCCGCAGGCCGGGCGGATCGAACTTGTCGTCCGCCGGGTTCTCGTGGTAGCCCAGCACGAAGATGACCTCAGCGGTCTCGCCCGGTTGCAAGCTGAGTCGCACGTGGTGCGAGCCGATGGGCGACCAGCCGTGGGCGACCGAGTTGCCGGCCTGGCCGCGCTCGACGGCGATGGGATTGTCCCAGCCGCGGTAGGCGCCGAGGAAGGCCTCGCGCTGGGTGTCGAAGCCGACGAACGTTGGAGAGGACTGACAGTCCTGGTCGACCGGTTGACTCTCTCTCGACGTGTCGACATCGTCCGTCGCAGGAGCAGGACTGTCAGTCCTAAGAGCGGCCGAACACGCGAAGTACGCGAAATGATCCCGTCGCTCGCGGTACTCGGTCTTGTGGTAGATGACGCCGCCGTCGACCTCGACCTCGCCGGTGTTGAAGTTGCGCTGGAAGTTGGTCTGGTCGTCCCAGGCGTCCCACAGGTTGAACTCCACGGCCGAGAACAGGGACAGCCCGGCTGGCTCGCTGCGCCGGTTGGTCACGCGCGTGCGCCAAATCTCCAGGTTGGCGCCCAGCGGCACAAAGTACAGCGTGCTGGCCTCGATGCCGTGCGCCTGCGAGCTGATGATGGTGTAGCCCATGCCGTGGCGGCAAGTGTAGGCGTCCAGGGGCGTGCGGGTCGGCATCCAGGAAGGCGACCAGAACTGGCCGCTGGCGTCGTCGCGCAGGTAGAGGTAACGGCCGCCTGCGTCGAAGGGGACGTTGTTGTAGCGGTAGCGGGTGATGCGGCGCAGCCGCGCGTCGCGGTAGAAGCTGTAGCCGCCGGCGGTATTGGAGATCAGGCCGAAGTAGGCCTCGCTGCCCAGGTAGTTGATCCAGGGCAGCGGCGTGTCGGGCCGGGTGATGACGTACTCGCGGGCCGCATCGTCGAAATAGCCGTAGTTCATGGGATTTGTCTTTCTGCCATCAGGTTTTGTGTTGAGGAAATGAGGTTCGGTCGCAGGCCGCGCGCTTCCAGACCAGCCGCCTGCATGCCCAGCAGCACTGCGCCCACCACCGGCGGGACAGTCAGCCTGACGAAGCGCGCGCCGGGCGCCACAGCCTGCACCGCAGCTTGCATCGGCTCCAACAGCAACGGCCCACCGTTGTACATGCTGCCCACCAGCACCACATCGAAAGCCTGATCTTCCAGGTGGAGTTGGCGGATCACGCCGTTGGCCAGGCTGGCCAGTTCCGCCGCGGCCCAGCGCACCACAGCCAGCGCCACCGGGTCGCCGGCCTCGGCCGTCTGAAAGACCAGCGGAGCAGCCGCCGCGCCGATGTCGTACCAGCCCTGGCTCAGTCCCTCCAGCAGGTCCGCGTCGGAGGATGCGCCCACCAGCCGGCAGAAGGCCTCTGTCAACGTGGTGGGCGGGCCGCGCCGGGTCCATGCCTTGGCCACAGCGGCGACGGCCTCCTGCACCAGCTCGCCGGAGCCGCCGTGCTCGCCGAACATGCCGCCGTTGCCCGTCACCCGGCCGATGCGGTGCTGTGCGTCCCAGCCCCAGCAGTTGTTGCTGGTGCCGGCGATCACGGCCACGCCCCAGCCGGCCTCTGCGCCGGCCACCAGGCCGATGATGGTGTCGTTGACCACCTCCAGCGGCGCCCTCAGGCCCAGCGTCCCGATGGCCTCCAGCGTCGGCGCCAGCTCCGACGGCCAATCGTAGCCGGCCACGCCAAAGCCCGCGCCTGCGATCTGCTCGCGGCGGATGCCGGCGTCAGCCAGAGCCTGGCCGGTGATCGCTTGCAGCGTCGCCGTCAGGCCTTCGTAGCCGACGACCTCATGGTTGCCCGGCCCACCCTGGCCAAAGCCGGCCGCGCAGCCGTGCTCGTCCGCGATGAGGGCATGGCTCTTGGTGGCGCCGATGTCGATGCCGAGGTAGTAGTTCATGACTGGGAGAAGACTGTGATCTTGTGACTGGAGTCGGGTAACACGTAATGCGTAATGCGTAACTGCTCGCCAGCGACGATTCTTCCGGGTTACGCATTACTCGTTACGCATCACGTTCCTAATCGCCCGCCAGCCGACCACCTGTACGCCCGCCTCTCGCACAGCCTGGCGCCAGGCGTCGCTGGTGAACAGCTCGTAGTCGGCCACGCGGCTGCGCCAGTCGGGGGCGAAGGCGCGCAGCTCGGGGGTGTCGATGGCCGGGTGGAACAGAAAGTAGGTCAGGCCGGGCGGCGCCTGCGTCAGCCGCTCGACAGCCTCCTCCAGTCGCTGCTCGTGCCGGTCCAGCGACATGACGTCGGCGTGGTCGAAGAGCGGCAGACCGGCGGCCTCGGCCTGGCGCACCAGGGCAGCCACCTCTTGCGCGTCGTCCAGGCCGTAGCCCCAGCGGTGAAGCTGCTCGGCGTCCGGCCGCAGCAGGAAGGCTGGCAGGCGATAGCGCTGGCTTAACCGCAGGTAGATAGGCAGCAGGCGCGGGTGGAAGAGGGTCAGCATGTGGGTGTCGATGTGCGTCACGTCGATGCCGGCCGCCAGCGCCCGGTCGATCTGGGCGCTCAGCTCGCGTTCCACGGCGCCGAGATCGGCCTCTGTCTGCGCAGCCGGCTCGCGGCGATGGAAATAGCCTTCCTCGTCCAGCAGCCCGCTGGCCGGATTGCGCGTCGAGATCGGCCCCCAGCGGTAGGCGCTCCACTCGCAGTTCAGCGTCAGATGCACGCCCATATCGATGCGCGGGTCGTCGCGGTGTTGCCGGCAGAAAGCCGCAGCCGCCGGGAACCAGGGACACGGGACCATGGTCGCGGCCGAGGACATGGCGCCGGCCTCAACCAGATCGACGTAGGCCGCCACCGTGCCCTGGCTGCTGCCGATGTCGTCGGCGTGCAGGATGACGACGCGGTCGGTGGAGGCAAAACCGATTTTTCGCAATATGGGGTTCATCGTCGTTACCGTAGGGGCATGAATGGCGGCGAATGGGCGATTCGATGCGTTAACGAGTCTGTTCGCCGCCATTCATGCCCGTACAAAGCGCGGCAAATAGGCCCGATTCGTCTCCAGCAGATCATCCATTACGGCCGGGATCTGGTCGGCGGCCGGGCCGAGGGGGTGGGCCAGCAGCGCCTGGTAGAGAGCGGTGCGGTCGCCGTGGACAGCAGCCTCGACCGTCAGCAGCTCGTAGGACTTGACCGCGGCCAGCAGGCCGAAGCAGACCGGCGGCAGCGGCTCGGCCGGCAGCGGCTCCACGCCGGCGCGGCTGACGCGCGCGGGCAGCTCCAGCACCCAGTCGGCCGGCCAGCCGGGCACGGCCCCGCCGTGCGGCACGTTGACGATGTGCGTCTCGCCCAGGCGCTGCCCTGAGCCCGACGAAGGGTCGTTGTAGTGGGCGTTGAGCAACTGCGTGGCCAGGGTGGAGTACCAGGCGCCGCCGCGCTTCATCAGGTCGGCCGGCGGCTCGTGGCGGTTGGGATCGGCGTACTCCGTCAGCAGGTCCGCTTCCACCTGCATCACCGTCTCGGCGCGCGAGGGCGGCCACTTGTCCTGCTCGGCCAGCTTCTTGGCTGTGGTGTAGAAGTAGGACAGGTAGTAGTTGGGCAACATCTGCAGCGTCTCGATCAGCGCCGGATCCCAGGCCGGGTGATCGCTCTCCCGCAACTCGGCCAGCGTGCCCTCGATGACCGTTGGCCAGACATCCTCGCCGTCCACGGTGAAGCCGCGGTGCCAGGAGAGGTGGTTCAGGCCCAGGGTCTTCAGCTCGGCCCGCTCCGGCGCGATGGACTCGCCCGTACGGCGCTGGAGCAGGTCGAGGATGCCCATCTTGGCCGTGATCGGCACGTTGCAGACGCCGATGGCCGGCGTGGCGGGTGCATAGCGGGCCAGCGCCTCGGTGACCAGGCCGGCCGGGTTGGTGAAGTTGACCAGCGGCGCGCCCGGCGCCAGCTCGGCCATGTCGGCTGCAATGTCCAGCACCACCGGGATGGTGCGCAGGGCCTTGGCCAGGCCGCCCACGCCGGTGGTCTCCTGGCCGATCAGGCCGTGGCGTTTACCCAGGTACTCGTCGTTGCGCCGCGCGGCCATGCCGCCGACGCGCAACTGGGTGGTGACGTAGCTGGCGCCGGCCACGCCCGCGCGGCAGTCGGTAGTCAGGTACACGGCGAAGGGCGAGCCCTGGGCCGCTACCATGCGCTGCGCAAAGCCGCCCACGATTTCCAGCCGCTGCGGGTCGATGTCCACCAGCCACAGCTCGGTTAGTGGGAACGTGTCAACCCGATCAAGAAAGCCCTTGACCAGCTCCGGCGTATAGCTCGATCCGCCGCCAATGACTGCTACTTTCATAGTTGCCTCGAATCGTCTTGTCCAGTTGGATGCCGCCTAACCCTCAACGCCGCCGGAGTATCCGTTAGCATGGCAGCACTCCACACTCGAAGTGTGGAGCTTGCCAGCCGACGAAGCCCCACCTTTCCAAGGTGGGGTCCTGAACAGGCCCGAAACCTACCCATCTACCAATCACCAATCTACCCGTCTACTTATCCACTCCCGTAATCACAATCCCCTGCACGAAGAAGCGCTGGGCGAAGATGAACAGCAGCAGCGGCAGGATTAGCGTCATCAGCGCGCCGGCCTGGATCAACTGCGGCTTCTGGCCGTAGATGCCGTTGAAGGTGTTCAGCGCCACAGAGACCGGCCAGGCCGCGCGGTTGGTGGAGAGGTAGATCAGCGGGCCGAAGAAGTCGTTCCAGGCGTAGACGATGTGGAAGACGGTGACGGCCAGCAGCACCGGGTAGGACTGGGGCAGCAGAATCGACGTCAGCACGCGGAAGCGGCTGGCGCCGTCGATCATGGCCGCCTCGTCCATCTCGCGCGGGATGGTCATGAAATACTGGCGCAGTAAGAAGACGTCGAAGGCGTTGGCGAAGAAGGTTGGCACGATCAGCGGCAGCCAGGTGCCCACCCAGCCGATGCGCTGGAAGAAGGTGTAGGTGGGGATAACGGTGACGAAGGCTGGCAGGAAGATGGTGGCGATCAGCACGATGAACAGGAAATCACGGCCGGGAAAGTCGAAGCGTGAGAAACCATAGGCCACCAGCGTGCAGGAGATCAAGACGCCGACCGTGGTAGCGATGGCGTAGAAGGTGGTGTTCCACAGCAGCCGTGGGAAGTTGATGCTGTTCCAGACCTCGGTGTAGTTGCTGAAGGTGGGGGAAAATTGCCACGGCCGCGGCAGCGCGCGCCAGGAGACCTGGCAGACGAACTCGCCCCGCTCCAGGTCGTCGGGGTCGACGAAGGTGCTGGCCCGCGTGCCCTTCTTGACCAGCGCCAGGTTGTTGGTGCGGCTGCTGTCCTCGCTGCCCTCGCAGGTGTTCATGGGCACGGTGAACACGTCCAATTCCTTGCCATTGTACTCGAAGGTTGCCACAGTTGCCGGCCAGATGGGCGCGCCGATGATCGAGATCTGCTCGGGCGTCTTCAGCGACGTGAAAACCATAAAGGCGAAGGGCGAGAGAAAGAGCAGCAGCAGGATCAGCGTAAAACCTGTGACGATGACCGTCTTGATCGCCCGGCGGGGCTTGAAGGTTCGGGGTGATGTCGCCATGGTCCGCTCCTTATGACCGCTTCTCGCCGGCGTAGTAGACCCAATACTTGGCCGACCAGAACAGGAACACAGTCGTGATCAGGATCAAAACGAACAGCAGCCAGGCCATAGTGGCGCCGTAGGACATGTTCTGGAAGGTGAAGAAGGTCTTATAGAGATATAAGTTGAAGAACATGGTCGCACCCCCGGGGCGACCCGTGCCCTGGTTGACAACCAACGGCACCAGGAAATACTGGAACAGGAAGACCACGCCCAGCACCAGGTTGTAGAAGACCACCGGCGAGATCATGGGAAAGGTAACTTTCCAGAAGCTCTGCCAGCCGTTGGCGCCGTCCACCTTGGCTGCGTCGTATAGGTCGGTGGGCACTCCTTGCAGGCCCGCCAGGAAGATCAGCATGGCGTTGCCGATGCCCCAGATGCCCATGATGACGTAGGTGGGGTAGACCCAGTTGATGTCGTTGGCCCAGTTGGGCACGCTGGAACGGGGCACGCCCATGGCCATCAGCGCCCGGTTGATCCAGCCCGTCTCCGGGTTGAGCATGCCGCCCCAGAGGAAGACCGCGGCCACGAAGGGGATGATGTAGGGCATATAGAACGCGCTACGAAAGGCCATCTGCCCCTTGAGGTGCCGGCTGTTCATCAGCAGCGCAATGCCCAACGGTAGCAGCAAGCCCACCGGCAGCGAGATCATGCCGAAGAAGATGGTGATCCACAGCGAGCCGCGCGTGCCGCTTTGCAGCGACCAGATCTGCGGGTCCTTGAACATCTGCTCGTAGTTGGCCAAGCCCACGAACTTGGGCGCACTCGTGATGCCGTCGGTGATGCGCAGATCCATGAAGCTGAAGAGCAGGCTGGCCAGGATCGGCAGCAGGGTGAAAATGAAGAAGCCGATCAGCCAGGGCGAGATATAGAGCAGCCCCTCCCGCATCTCGCGACGTTTCAGGGGCGTCATCTCGCGGTAGGCCTTGATCGTTGGCAGCTTCGGCAGGCCGCGGTTCAGTTCTTGAAACATGAGGCGTCACCTCGCATGGGCATTTCGACCGATGAACAGGCCGCTCTTCAGCGTGAAACG
>CAZVGR010000007.1:0-3154 GCA_964626845.1 uncultured Anaerolinea sp. | reverse complement strand
GCGTGAAACGCGGAACGCGGGCGGCAGGAGGAGATCATCACGTTTCACGTTTCACGCAAGCAACCTGTGAGCAGGCCCACCCGTGTAGGCGCGCCCGCTCACAGGTTATAGCAAGCACTACTTGTTGAAGATGACGTTCAAGTCATCAACGAACTTCTGCCACTCGGCGTCGAAGTCGATCTGGCTGGGCGCTGTGTTTTGCAGCAGGTCCCACAGGGTGTTGCCGCGGGCAAAGGCCTCATTCCAGTTGGGCATCCACTGCTCGGCGCTGGGCGCGTCGGGGAAGGACAGACCAGCCTTGAAAACCTCCCAGGTCTCCGGGGTTACGAAGGGGTAGTCCTGCGACTTCTGCGCGAAGAAGGGCTCCTGCTTCTCGGGGATGGCAGGCAGAGCGCCGTAGATGGGCAGCAGCTTGTCGCCGCCATCGGTGATCAGATAGCTGAGCACGGCGAAGGCTTCGGCCGGATGCTTGGTGCCCTTCCAGACGCGGAAAGTGTCGGCGTCGACGCGGCCGTGGACGTTGCCGTCGGCATCCGACGGGAGAATGCCGGCCTGGAACTCGAGGCCGGCGGCCTTGAAGTCGGCAAGGCAACAGGTGTACCACAGCGGTGTGACGGCCATGGCGGCCTTGCCGCTGTTGAACAGGTTGCCGTTGCCGAACTCAGGGGAGCCGCTCATGGGGCCGGTAGCCATCCATGGCTGCTCGCCGTACATGCCGTCGTAGGCCCAGCGCAGCGCTTCCTTCCAGTTTTCTGGCATATTTACCGAGTAGCTGCCCTTGGCGTCGCCGTCGACGATGTCGGCCGAGCCGGCAATATAGGCGCCGAAGTAGTTGGGATGGGTCTGCCACTGCGGGCTGTAGCCCACCTGCACGATCTTGGTGGGATCGAAGCCTTCCTCGGTCGAATTGTAGCCGTTGACGTCGATGGTCAGGCGCTTGGCAACCTCGGTAAAGGTCTCCCAATTCCAGTCCACCTCTTCGCCGTCCAGCATGTATTTGTCGCCGTAGTTCTGGGGAGGATACTCCAGACCGACCTCGTCGAAGTATTCCGGCACGAAGTAGACCGCAGCCGGGAAGACGGCGAAGGGCAGGCCAACCTGGCCCTCCTCGGTCTGATAGGAGTCGACCAGCGCCGGATCGAAGATGGTGGTGTCAAAGCCCGACTCCTCAATGTACTGGGTCAGGTCCAGCCACTGGCCGTAGAAGGCGTTGGAGCCGCCCCAGCCGACCGGGCCGACGATGTCGGGGCCGGCGCCGGAGGCGATCTGTGTGGCCAGCGTGTCACGGCCAGCATCGTAGGGTACGATCTCCAGCACGAGCTGGATCTTGTCCTGGGAGGCGTTGAAATTGTCGACGACCTCCTGCTGCACCGCGACCTGATCCGGGCTGGTGCCGGTGCCCAGGCCCACAAACCAACGCACCGGGATCTTGCCGGCAGCTTCGGCTGCTTTCACTGCTTCGGCGGCGGCGGCGCTGGCGATTGCGGCCTGTTCCTCAGCCGTCAGCGTTGCCTCGGGCTCGGGTTCCGGCACTGCAGTTGGCTCTTCGGCGGCAGCCGGCGCTTCAGTCGCAACCGGTTCAGCAGGGGCAGGCGCAGGCGCCTCTGTGGCGACCGGTTCAGCCGGCGCGGGGGCGGCCGGGGCAGGGGCAGGCTCAGCCGGCGCAGCGCAGGCCGCCAACAGCATGCTGGCGATCAAGACCAGGGCCAACAGGGAGAACAGTCTCTTGCTAAGCATCGGGAAACTCCTTTCCGAAATGGGAAATGTGGGTGATGGCTCGACACGAGCCCTTGAACAACGAAGACCGGGGAGAACTGCACAAACAGTGAACACAGGCCAGATAAGTCTGTTGATGCGCTGGTGAAATCACCTCCTTGAGGTCGAGCCGAGGGCCGCGTCTGCCGTCGGTTGACGGGCAGGCATCAACCGTTACAGCCACAAGATTGCCGGATAATCAACTCCGTCGGCAGCAACACCAGCCGCTCCACCTCATCGCCCTGGATCAGAGCGATCAGCATGCGCGCGGCCTGGTGGCCGGCGGTTTCGATGGGCGCGCGCACGGTGGTCAGCTTAGGGCTCATCAGATGGGCAAAGGGCACGTCGTCGAAGCCCACTACGGCCACATCCTCCGGCACGCGCTTGCCGGCCTGGCTCAGCGCCAGGATGCAGCCTGTGGCGGCCTCGTCGTCGCCGGCAAAGATGGCGTCAAACTGCACGCCCTGGCGCAGCCACTGCTCTACGGCGGCCTGCGCTGTGACGTCGTCGAAATTGCCCACGCCGTGCAGCGCCGGGTCGTCGGGGATGCCGTGGTTGCGCAACGCCTCCCGATAGCCCGCCTCGCGCCAGCAGGAGTCCTCGTTGCCCGGCGGCCCGGCCAGGAAGGCGATACGCCGGCAGCCGTGGGCGACAATCAGGTGCTCGACCACGCTGCGCGCGCCGGCCTTGTTCTCCAGCGTCACCACCGGGATGTCCAATCCGGCCGGCGCCGAGCGGTAGAGCAGCACCAGAGGAAAACCGCGGCCGTGGAAGCGGGCCAGCTCGGTCTCGCTCAGGCGGTTGGTGAAGACCAGCAGGCCGTCGCTGTTGTGCTCGTCCAGCGGCATCTGGGCGCGGCCGTCGACGCGAAACTGGTCGGCTGTGCTGTGGATCAGCAGGTCGAAGCCGGCCTCGCGCGCGCCGGTTTCGATGCCGCGGATCAGGGGCGAGAAGAAGGCGCCGCTGATCTCTGGCAGCAGCAAGCCGATGGTGTCGGTGCGCCGGCCGGCCAGCGTGCGCGCGGCTGCGTGCGGGGCGAAGTTCAGCGCCGCGATCGCGCTGTTGACCTGTTGCACCGTTTCTTCGGCCACCGGCGCGGTGCCGTTCAGGACGCGGCTCACGGTGGCGATGGACACGCCGGCCAGGCGGGCGACGTCGGAGATGGTGGCGCGTTTCGGGGATCGTTGCACGGTCATGGGTAGAAGTGCCGGAGTCAGCGGTGGTGACAACCTGAAAGCGCTTACAAAAGTTGTCAGAGAAAAGCCTCCTGGAAGGATCGCCGGCGATAGGTGCAAGAGGCAGACTGAGTTGAAACGAGTCTAAAAGAAGCGAACAGATGCTGAATACACCGTAAACAAAATAACTGCGTATCGGTGCCCGGCACTTTGGCGACGATTCG
>CAZVGR010000006.1:81299-102014 GCA_964626845.1 uncultured Anaerolinea sp. | reverse complement strand
GGCGAGTGGACGCTGCGCTTCGAGTCCACCGCCAGCCGCATCCTGGCCGAGCGGGTCCCTGTGGCGGCCGTCCCCGTGCCTGACCTGGACCTGAACAGCCCGACCGCGCCCCAGGATCAGGAGGAGTGGCCCACCGCCGTGCCGGTGGTCGACCGCCCCGACCCCGCTATCTACGGCGTCGATGCCTTCTACCCCGCCTCGCCGGTGATCGCTGGCGAGCCGGTGCTGCAAGGAGGGCGGCGCATCCTGCCGGTGCGCGTCTTCCCCTTCCAGTTCAACCCGGTCACCCAGGAGCTGCGCTATCACCCTGACCTGCTGATCACGGTGCAGACCGAGCGCGCCACAGAGGCTGTGCTGCCGGCTGGGCCGCCGCCGGGCGACTTCTATCAGCCGCTCACCCTGCCGGGCGACGGGGTGCTGCGCATCCACACCCAGGATCGCGGCCTCTACCGCCTGACCTACGCCGACCTCAGCGCTCAGGGGGTGCCGGTCGGTCCGGGCGGCGTCAACCCGGCCACCTTTGCCATCTACTACAAGGGGCAGCAGATTGCCATCGAGGTGCAGGACGGCGGCGACGGCGCTTTCGACGACGGCGACCTGGTGATCTTCTACGCCGTGCCCTACGACGGCGGCCGTTTCCAGAACTTCAACATCTATCAGTTTGTCTGGGGCGACGGCGTGCCCAGCCCGCAGCGCATCGCTGCGCGTCCGGTCAGCGCCTCGGCCGGGCCGGCCGTCGCTTCGATCATCACCCGCACGCTGCACGTCGAGTTCAACCGCGTCTATCGCAGCTTCATCCCGCGGGCCGACGACGCCGACCACTTCTTTGACACGGCGATGGAGGTCAAAACTGACACCCCGGTGGTGCGCACCTATGCCCTGAGCCTGAGCCATCCGGTCACCGACACGGGCAACGTGCAGATCAGGGCCTTGATCCACGGCGGCAAAAGCCAGATCGCCAACCCCGACCAGTCGGTGCTGCTGCGCCTCAACAACACTGAAATCGACACCTATCAGTGGGATGGCAGGGTTGATCGCCTGATCACAGCCACCAGGCCGGCCTCTTGGCTGGGCGCGTCCTCTAACTCGCTGGACCTGATAGCGGCTCGTTCCCAGTTGCCGGGGCTGCCGCTCTCGTCGAGCGATGGCACTTATTACTGGATCTCGCCCGACTGGGTGCAGATCAGCTATCCCTCGCGGGCTGTGGCGGCCAGCGACCGGCTTTACATTGAGGGGCTGGCCGCGCCCACCAGCGCCGTGACCGTCACCGGCTTCAGCGCCGCGACCATTGCCGTTTACGACGTCAGCAACCCGGCCAGCCCGCAGCGCCTGGGCGGCGCCGGCCAGGCCAGCGGCGCCGTCTACTGGAACGAGGCCGAGGCTGGCCGCAGCTATGCGCTGAGCAGCACGGCTGCGCTGCTGGCCCCCGGCGCCATCGAGCGCATCAACCGCAGCGGCCGGCCGGCCGCCTGGGCCAACCCCAGCCACACCTACGACTACATCGCCATCGTCGGCGCCCAGCGCAACTACAACGGCACCACCACCTTGGGCGACCAACTGGCGGCCGCAGTGCAGCCCCTGCTGACTTACCGCGCCAGCAGCGCAGGCGGCGGCTTCAACGTGGCCGTGGTGCCGGTGCAGGACATCTACGACGAGTGGAGCTACGGCCGCCTGGATCCCCTGGCCATCCGCAGCTTCCTCAGCTATGCCTACTTCAACTGGCAGACGCCGCCCGGCTACGTGCTCCTGGTGGGCGACGGCCATTACAACTACATCAACGCCACGTTGACGCCTGCCCATTCGACCCTGCCCATGCTGCTGCCGCCCTACCTGGCCAACGTGGACCCCTGGTGGGGCGAGGTGCCGGCCGACAACCTTTTTGTCAGCGTGGACAGCATGACCGACTATCTGCCCGACATCGCGGTGGGACGCCTGCCGGCTATCAACGCCGACAACGTGACCGCGGTAGTCAACAAGATTCTGACCTATGAGGACGCCGCGCTCAACCCGCCCGGCCTGTGGCAGCAGCGCGCCGTCTACGTGGCCGATGACTGCGACAACGCAGCCGGCAATTTCCACGCCCTGAGCAACCAGGCTCGCCTGCAAGAGCTGCCCACGGCCTACACCAACCGCATCATCTATTTCGACGACACCAACATCGCCACCGTCTGTCCGGAGGGCAGCCAGAGCACCAGCGTAGGCATGCGCGTGGCCATCCGGTCGCAGTTCAACGCCGGCGCGTTTTTCCTGCAGTGGTTCGGCCACGGGGCGCAGACCCGCTGGGGCGACTCAGTGAGCATGTTCCAGGCCAACGACTTTCCCAGCTACACCGCCAACACCCAGCTTCCGCTGACCATGGCCAATGCCTGCCTGACCGGCTACTTCGTCCACCCCACGCAAGTGCTGGCCGAGCAGATGGTCAACACAGCCAGCAGGGTCTCGATCGCCGACCTGTCGCCCTCCGGCCTGCACCTGGGCAGCGCGATGCTGATCCTGCAAGAGGGGATGCACAGGAAGCTGTTCCACGAGCGCATCGAGCGGGCCGGCGACGTGGTGGATGCCGCCAAGTGGTACTTCTTTGCCAAAGCCCCGCTCAGCCTGCACGACGTGATCGACACTATGATCCTCTTTGGCGACCCGGCCTTGAAGCTGCGCTATCCCACCGGCGATCTGTCGACCTCCAGCCTGGAGGTGAGCGCGGCCGAGGCGCCCCCTGGCGCTACCCTGGCCTACACGCTGACGATTCGCAACAGCAGCATCTACACCACCTCGCTGCCCTCGGCCGTGGTGGATTATCCTGAGAGCCAGGCTATCGTCATGAGCGCCAACGGCGCGGTCAACAACGGCGACACCCTGACCTGGACCCTGCCCGATCTGCCGCCGGCCAGCCAGCAGGTCGTCACCTTCACCTTGCAGGTCAACAGTGCGCGCGCGCCGGACGCCTTCAGCCTGGTGGTGCCGGCCACGGTCAGCAGCCAGATGGCGCCAGCCGCCGCCATGCAGGCGACCACCCAGATCGAAGCGCCGCTCTCTGTCGATCTGGAATACTTCGTCGGCACGGCCCAGTATCCCACCCACATCCTGCTGGAGTGGCAGTCGGTCAGCGAGCAGAGCACTCAGGCGTTTCGTCTGCTGCGCGGCGTCACGCCCAACCCTGACCAGGCCGTGGTGATCACCGATCCACCGATCTGGGGGCATCCCGGATCGACCTCCGGCTACTACTACAGCTACCAGGACAGCTTCAACCTGACGCCAGGCGTGACCTACTACTACTGGATCGAGGATCAGGATCTGAACAACATCTGGAGCCAGCACCGGGACGATCCTGATCTCAACCCTGTGGTGCCCTGGGGCTGTTCGGTGTACGACGTGGTGTGCAACTTCATCATCGACAGCCAGGACATCACTGCCATCGCCAGCCTCTGGAACTGTGCGCTGGGCGCAGGCTGTTATGACCAGCACTTCGACGTCAACAACGACGGCGTCATCGATGTGCAGGACCTGCTGCTTACGTCCAGCCGTTGGGGCTGCCAACAGCCGGACGCCTGCTATAACTGATTGGCTTTGCTATCTCTCCAGTAACTACTCAGCCATAGGTGCCGGGCACTTGCCTCTGCGCCTCCAGCGATGTCTGCCGAGCCGATTTCAGTCGTCCACGGGCTGCAAGTGCCCGGCGCCTGAGTAATAACTCTCTCCATAGATAATCCGCCGGATTGTGCGTTCGCGATCCGGCGGATTGCGTTACTAGCCGTTCTTCCATGCTGCACAAAGACCCCTTCCGCGTCGCCGCCGCCAACCCAACCGCCGATCGTCTGGCGGGCTGGGGGCTGGCGGCGCTTTTGTTGGTTGCGCTGAGCATGATAGCCGCCGGCTGGCGCTACTTCCCCGGCTTCTCCGGCGACCATGCCTGGTATCTGCAAGTGGCCCTGCGCGTCAGCCAGGGGGAGACGCTGTACCGCGACGTGGCCTGGGCCTACGGGCCGCTGCCCGCGCACGTGCTGGCCGCGCTGCTGCGCTGGGGCGGGCCTGATGCGGCCTGGGCGTCGCTGGTCAACGGCCTGCTGACCCTGGCCGGGACCTGGCTGACCTACATCGTGGCGCGCAGCCTGCTGGCGCCGGCCACAGCCTTCGTGGTCACCCTGTTTGCCGCCATCGCCGGCCCCAACGCCTGGGGCAGCCTGTTCTTCACCTACTACTACGTCTATACCCAAGCCATCGCCTGGGGCGCGGTCACCAGCCTGGCCGCGCTGGCGGCCGCGCTGCGCTGGCAGCAGAGCCGGCGCAGCCGCTGGCTGCTGGCGGCCGGGATGGCCACTGCGCTGGCCGTGCTCAGCAAGCCGGAGTTAGGTCTGGCCGCGCTGGCTGCCAGCTCGGTGGCCCTGGCCGCCGCTGCGGCCCCAGCCGGAGCCTGGCTGCGCTACCTGGCCGCCGCAGGCATGCTGACCATCGTCGGCTTTGGCGTCCAGGTTGCCCAGGCTGGTCTGTGGCCGGTCTGGCGCGGCTACACCGGCTATGATCAGTTGATCTACCGGTCGCCCCGACTGTGGGGCACGCGGCTGGGCGACCGGCGGCTGCTGGCGGGAGGCTATGCGCTGTGGCTGGGGCTGGCCGCGCTGTGGGCCAGCCGGCGCTGGCCGCAGCGCCGTCGCTTGTTTCTGGCGCTGGCTGGCGCGGCCGGCCTGGTTATACTGGCCGTGGCCGTGGTCTATCTGCTGGGCGGCACGGCGGGCGCAACCGTCGCCTGGCTGCGCCAGGGCGACCTGAGCCAGGCCCAGCCAGCCAACCTGCTTTTTCTGGCAGCCTTGCCCTGGGCGGCGCTGCTGCCGCTGCTGCTGATCGCTGGCTGGCTGGCGCGCGGCCGTTCCCTGCCCGCAGCCTGGTGGGCGGTCTGGACCTTTGCCGTGGTGGTCAGCCTGCGGCTTGTTTTGACCGGCTACGCCAACCCCTTTGCCGTAGCGCCGGCGCTGGCTGTGTTCTGGGTGTGGATTGAGGAACGGCTGGCCGCCCAGCCAGAGCGGCTGCGCAGCGGCCGCCGGTTGGCTCTGGCTGCATTGGCGGGCCTGGCGCTGCTCAACCTGGCGACCCAGGGAGCGTTCACCAACAGTCTGTTCAACGGGCCGCGTGCGCAGGTAAACACCATCCTGGGGCCGGTCAGGATTACCCAAGAGTGGCAGGCGGATTATCAGGCGCTGACAGCCGTGGTCCAGGCCGAGACTGCGCCCGGCGCGGCCGTGTTTGCAACCGGCTACGGCGCGCAGTGGTATCTTCTGACGCAGCGCCCCAACCCCACGGCGTTCGACCTGCTGACCTCTGGTCTGGGCAGCAGTGGAACCGAGGCGAGCGGCGTGCAAGCCGCGCTGCTGGCCAGGCCGCCGGCCGCCGTGTTGGTACCCAGCAACTGGTACGATGCGCAAAACCCGGCGCGAGATGCCGTTGAGGCGCGCCAGAACCTGCCTCTCTGGTGGCAGGCGCTGCAAACGGACTACGTCGATCGCACGCCGCCGGGTGTGCAACGCTGGCGGGTCTTGCTGCGCCAGGCGCAGCCATAGCCGCCAGCCGGCCAGCCACTGCGGTCTATTTTTGTGCCCAGCGCCAGCCATGCTAAAATCGCCCCCAATCTACCAATCTACCAATCTACCAATCTACCTTACAACCAAGCACAAAGGAGTACCACGTGAGTATGACAGGCCATCGAACTAACTATCGTCGGGTGTTTTTCTCCTGGCTGGTGGCGCTGACGCTGCTGGTTGCGGCATTGCCGCTGCCCGCCAGCGCCGCTGCGCCAGCAGTGGCAGCGCTTGCTCCCCTGGCAGGCGAGGCCGTGCGCGGCGAACTGAACAACTGGGGTAACGCTCCAGACAGTCCCTGGCCTATGAGCGCCAGCCTGGGCGGCACATTCATCCACACCACCGGGCAGGTGACCGCAGCCAGCGACTCGGTGAGTGAGTTCAAGTTCTTCAAGGATTCCAACCAGTGGTACAGCAACGGCTCAGGGGTTGCTTTCGGTACCATCTTCAGCGGGATGAGCACCGCCACTGGCCCGAACATGAGCTTCAACCACACCCAAAACCGTTATTACGTCTTCAAGTGGAACGGCAACGACCGGGGGGTGATCTTCCAGCTCAGCGCGGCGCCGGTGAGCATCACCGGGGTCAGCCGCTTGCCGGCCGGCCTGGTCAGCAACCTCAACAGCGTCGCCGTGACCGCCACCACCAGCGCCACGCCGCCGGCCGAGCAGGCGCTGTGGCTGCGCTATGCCATCAATAACAACTGGGACGGCTCGACTGTGCTGAAGATGAGCGGCAGCGGCGCCAGCTACTCAGCGACGATCCCGGCCCAGTCCAACGGCACGACTGTCTCGTACTATGTCTTCAGCTCCGGCAACGTGGGATCGATCAGCGGGGGCGACGCCGACCTGATGACCATCAACGCCGACACCAACAGCGGCAGCAACTACAGCTACACTGTCGGCGCGGCCAACCCGATCGGCGACGCCCAGGCTCTGTGGCTGGACGCCAACACCATCGCCTGGGCCGGCACGGCAGGCAGCAGCTACAAGCTGCTCTACGACCCGGACGGGGCCATCAACGCGGCCGCGGCTGCGACCACGGCCTGCACCTTCTCGGCCCTGGCCGCGCCCTGTTTCGTCAGCCTGAGCGCCAGCGGTACGGTGGGCGCGGGCGACGGCTTCTGGAAGAACCCCAACGCCACCGGTAAGATCAAGCTGCTCACCGGCCTCAGCGCGGACGACGCCAAGCACCTGCTCAAAGGCCAGACGGTGGTGGCGGCCTACAACAGCGGCGGCAGCCAGATCGACATCAGCCGCACCCAGATCCAGAGCGTGCTGGACGCGCTGTACGCCGCCAGCGCCAAGACGCAGACCCTGGGCGTGACCTACAGCGGCGGCGTGCCCACGGTCAAGGTCTGGGCGCCGACGGCCAAGTCGGTGACGCTGAAGCGCTATGCCACCTCGTCCGGCGCGGAGACGGGCAGCCACGCCATGACCCTGGACGCGGCCAGCGGCGTATGGAGCATCACAGCGCCGGACAACTCCTGGGACCGCCAGTTCTACCTCTTCGATGTGCAGGTCTACGTGCCCAGTGAGGACGCAGTGATCAACAACCTGGTCAGCGACCCCTACGCGGTCAGCCTGTCGCAGGACGGCGCGGCGCTGGGCGACGTGCGCAGCCAGTTCGCCAACCTGGCCGACAGCGACCTGAAGCCGGTCGGCTGGGACAGCCTCAGCAAGCCGGCGCTGACCAACTTCGAGGACATCGTGGTCTACGAAGCCCACGTGCGCGACTTCAGCATCAACGACAGCACGGTGACTAACGCGGCGCACCGGGGCACCTACAAGGCCTTCACCTATGACGGTCAGAGCGGACGCCCTGGCCCCTCCGACGGCATGGCGCATCTGCAGGCCCTGCAAGCGGCCGGGCTGACCCACATCCACCTGCTGCCGGCCTTCGACATCGCCACCATCATCGAGCCAGTGGCCGAGCGCACCGAGCCGGACATGTCCTTCTTCAACCCTGTCACCCATCGGGCCACGGATGATGCACAGACTGAGGTAGGTGACAACCGGGCCACCGACAGCTTCAACTGGGGCTACGATCCGCACCACTACGGCCTGCCCGAAGGCTCCTACAGCACCAACCCCGACGGCGTGACCCGCATCCTGGAGTTCCGCGAGATGGTCTCGGTCCTCAACCAGAACGGCCTGCGGGTGGTGATGGACGTGGTCTACAACCACACCGCGGCCAGCGGCCAGGGGGACAAGTCGGTGCTGGACAAGGTGGTGCCGGGCTACTACCACCGCTACACCACCGACGGCGCGCTGTACATGTCCTCCTGCTGCGACGACACGGCCACCGAGTACGAGATGATGGAGAAGCTGATGATCGACACCCTGGTCCGCTTTGCCGTGGACTACAAGGTGGACAGCTTCCGCTTCGACCTGATGAACCTGCACACGCGCCAGAACATGCTCAACGTCCAGGCGGCCATCCAGGCGCTGAACGTGGGAACCCATGGCGTGGACGGCAACAAGATCTACCTCTACGGCGAAGGCTGGACCTTCGGCTCGGCGCAGGATAAGGGCTTTGCCACCTGCCCGCACTGCTTCGCCGACAAGTACAACATGACCGGCGCGGGCATCGGCCTGTTCAACGACATCATCCGCGACGCGGCCCACGGCGGCTACAGCGAGGACTCGCTGCAGATCCGCAAGCAGGGCTTCATCAATGGCCTGAGCTATGACTGGAACGGCTACGAATACGCCAACCGCTTCCAGAGCGACCTGCACACGGCCACCGACCGGCTGCGCTCGGCCCTGCGCGCCAGCGGCACGGACTGGAACGGCCAGGGCGCGCCCTTCACCGACGACCCACAGGAAGCGGTCAACTACGTTGAGAAGCACGACAACGAGACGCTGTTCGACCAGAACGTCTTCAAGCTGCCTAGCAACGTGAGCATGGCCGAGCGGGTGCGCAGCCAGAACATGGGCGTTAGCATCGTCGGCCTGGCCCAGGGCATCCCCTTCTTGCAGATGGGCCAGGACATCCTGCGCTCCAAGTCGTTGGACCGCAACAGCTACGACAGCGGCGACTGGTTCAACCGCGTCTACTGGGACCGCAGCAGCAACAACTTCGGCAGCGGCCTGCCCCCGGCGTGGGACAACGACACCCGCTGGGGCATCATGGGGCCGCTGCTGGCGAACACGGCGCTGGACCCGGCCCTGGCCGATATGAACTTCGCCGCCAGCCACCTGCGGGAGACGCTGCGCATCCGCAAGAGCAGCCCCCTCTTCCGCCTGACCACCGAGGCCGACATCAACGCCCGCGTTAGCCACTACAACAACGGCAACACCCAGGACGCGCTGATCGTCATGCGCCTGTCGGACGAGCCAGCGCCCGACCTGGACCCCAACTGGGAGAACATCCTGGTCTTCTTCAACGCCCACAAGAACGCCCAGAGCATCACCATCCCCGGCGCCAACGGCTTCACGCTGCACCCGCTGCACACCAACAGCGTAGACGACGACCCGGTGATTACCGGCGGCGCTACGTTCAACGACGCCAGCGACACCTTCACCATCCCGGCCCGGACGACGGTGGTGTTCGTCTCGACGCAGACGCTGACCCCGCCGCTGGCGCCTAGCACGATCGGCTGGGTGGGCAAGATGTGGCCGCGCGGCGGTGTAGCCCACGCCATCGACGAGGGCGCGTTTGGCCCCAGCGGCTTCGATATCTTCGTGCGGGTCTGGCAGGACGGGGTGACGCCCAGCCCAGGCGAGCCGGCCGGCATTTCCTGCTACCTGCACTGGGGCAAGTACGGCGAGACGTGGACCAGCGTGCTGATGGGCTGGAACGCCCAGCAGGGCAACGACGACGAATTCAAGGCCACCATCTCGCAGGCCACGCTCAACGCGCTGGGGCCTGGCACGTATGGCTTCACCGCCTACTGCCAGCGGGCCGACGAGGAGAAGAAGTGGAAGGTGGACGAGTACAACATCACCGCGGCCAACGACGACGACCAGGGCGACGGGCTGATCACCGTCATCCCCAGCGACGACTCGTCGGTGGAGCCAGCCGGCGGCGTCTTCGTCCACCTCTTCGAGTGGCGCTGGGCCGACATCGAAAAGGAATGCACCTACCTGGCGCAGAAGGGCTACACGGCCGTGCAGGTCTCGCCGCCCAACGAGCACCTGGTGCCGACCGAAGACCAGGGCGGCCAGCCGGCCAGCGACTACCCCTGGTGGGCGCGCTACCAGCCAGTGACCCACGACACGAGCAAGTTCACCAGCCGCAGCGGCACGTGGGCCGAGTTCCAGAGCATGGTCAACGCCTGCAACGCGCTGGGCGTGGGCATCTACGTGGACGCCGTCATCAACCACATGGCCGATATCCAGGTGGGCGCGCCGCCGGCTGGCACGGACGGCACCCAGTACCAGTCCACCATGCCCGGCCGCTTCTACGGAACTCAGTACCAGGCCGACGACTTTCACACCGACTGCGTCATCACCAGCTACAAGGACCGCTATCAGGTGCAGCGCTGCAAGCTCAGCGGCCTGCCTGACCTGCACACCGGCAAGGCCGACGTGCAGAGCGAGATCCGCAGCTACCTGCAGGCCCTGCTCAACGCAGGCGTCAAGGGCTTCCGCATCGACGGCGCCAAACACATCGCAGCCCACGAGATCGGCGCCATCCTGGACGGCCTGACCGGAGATTTCTACATCTTCCAGGAGGTCATCGACCAGGATCCAACCGAGCGGGTGCGCGACTGGGAATACACCCCCTTCGGCGACGTGACGGAGTTCGCCTATCCCTACGCCATCGGCGCGGCCTTCGACGACTCGTGCAGCGGCAGCCTGAGCGACCTGCAAACCCTGGGTGCGGGCATGTTGCCCAGCCGCTTCGCCCAGGTCTTCACCGACAACCACGACAACCAGCGCGGCCATGGCGTCGGGCCAGGCTCGTGCGTGGTCGATCACCGCGATGGCCAGGAACACGTGCTGGCCAATGTCTTCGTCCTGGCCTACCCCTACGGCCACCCCGTGGTCACATCCAGCTACTACTGGAGCAACGACCCAACCAACGACGCCGGTGACAGCAAAGGCCCGCCCAGCGCTGACCCGCCCTATACCACCGGCAGCGGCGGCGTGACGCGGCCGGTCTACGGCGCCGGCCAGAGCGCGGGCGATGCGCCGGCCAACTGCTCCCCAACCTTCGAGGACGGCAAGTGGGTCTGTGAGCACCGCCGCACGGCCACTGCCAACATGGTCGGCTTCCGCCAGGTTGTCGCAGGCGAGACGGTCAACAACTGGCAGAACATCGGCGGTGCCACCTCCGATCACATTGCGTTCGGGCTGGGCAGCAAGGGCTTCGTGGCCATCAACCGCACCGGCGGCAACGCGACCACCACCTACAGCAGCGCTATGCCCGAAGGGGTCTACTGCGACATCACGAAGTACGACTTCATCCCGGCCACCGGCAAGTGCGTCACCCCTGGCACGACCAACGACGCACCAAGCGGCGACCTGATCACGGTCAACGGCAGCGGCCAGATCAGCAGCAAGACGCTGAACAGCATGGACGCCTTCGCCATTCACATCGGCGCCCGCATGGACACGAACTACGGCTCGCTGCCCAGCAGCTATGGCCTGCCCTGGCACGTGGCGGGCGGGCCGCAGATGGGGCCGCAGTGGCGCACTGTCGATGGCGTGACCCCCGGCGCCTGGAGCCAGTCCAACGGCGGCGCTGTCACCGTGGCGGTGCAGGGAGCCGATGGCTATGTGACCGGCTGGGTGGACTGGAACCAGGATGGCGACTTCCTGGACAGCGGCGAGCAGATCTTCACCAACCAGTTCGTCGGCGCCGGCCAATCAGTGGGGGTGAACTTCACTGTGCCGGTGGCCACGGCCAACCAGACCTTCAGCGCCCGCTTCCGTGTCTACAGCAGTGAGCAGACGCGCGGGCCGGCCGCGGCGCCATCGCCCACGGGCGGCGGCGGCGCGGGCGAGGTCGAGGATTACCAGTGGTTCTTCGCCCCGCTGGCGGTGACGCTGGCCAGCTTTGATGCTCAGGCGCAGGCCGGCCACGTGCTGGTGAGCTGGGAGACAGTGAGCGAGCTGAACAACGCGGGCTTCAACCTGTATCGGACAGGCTCGGTCGGAGATGGGGAACCATCCCGGAGGGACCGGCCGGAGCAGGGTGAGTTGCTGGCCTTTGTGCCCTCGCAGGCTCCTGGCAGCACGTTGAGCGCCAGCTACAGCTACGCAGACCTGAACGTCGAGCCTGGCCAGACCTATTGGTACTGGCTGGAGGACGTCGATCTGAGCGGCGCAACCACGCTGCACGGGCCGGTGAGCGTGGTCTATGACGCGCCAACGGCTGTCACCCTGAGCGCGGTGCAGGCGGAGCGCACAGACGCGGCCGCGTTGTCGGTCGCGCTGGTGCTGCTGGCGCTGCTGGCTGGCCTGCTGCTGGCCGGCGGCCATGCCGCGCGGCGGGCTGTGAGCGGATAGCCGCATCCTGTCAAGCGACACCTTCATCCGGCGCCGGGCGCGAGCAATCGTGCCCGGCGCTTTTTTTTACCATGAAGTTTCGTTACTACTCAGGTGCCGGGCACTTGCACCCCGTGGACGGCTGAAATCAGCTCCACAGACTTCGTCAGCAGGCGCAAATGCAAGTGCCCGGCACCTGGGCCTGAATAGTACCAATATCCTATTGACTTTCACACTGTCAAAACCGTACAATTCTGCTGAAAGGTAGTAATGAAAAGTCCGAAGAGCACAATGGTTTGTTGCAAAACTAACAATCAATGACAAAGAATTGTCGATGGTTTACCACCTACAGAGGGGTGGACAAACCTCAAGGAGCCACCGCAATGACACACAAACGGTTTGTCAAAGTTCTCGTAACAGTTTTGATGGTTTTGAGCGTTGGTCATGCAAGCCTGGGAGTTGGGACGGTTTACGCCTCACCGCTTGCGCCTACAACCGACGCCGCCCCTGCTTTTTCTGCTGCACAGCCCTCGCTGGAAATGATCGATACGTCATCGCTGGACTATCTGCTAACGCGGGCGGGCGAGATGGACAACTTGCTGGTGCTGGCCGAGCTGGCCCTGCCGATGCCCTTCACAGCCGAGGCCACGACCAACCCCAGGGCTGTGGAGCAGCAACGCGCTGCCATCGCCGCCGCCGCCGAGGGCGTGCTGGCAGCGCTGGAAGGAACCAGCGCCGAAGTGGCCGCCACCTTCACCACCATCCCCTACGTGGCGGTGCGAGTGGACGCTAAGGCCCTGCTGACGCTGGCCAGCCTGCCCCAGGTGATCAGCATCCAGGAGGATGTGCCGGCTGCGCCCACCCTGGCCAGCAGCGCCCAGTTGATCGGCCTGCCGGCAGTGTGGGCCAACGGCGTCGACGGCAGCGGCCAAACGGTGGTCGTTCTGGATACCGGGATCGACACTGACCACCCCTTCTTTGCCAGCCGTTTGGTGGATGGCGCTTGCTTCTCCAACGCCAACGGCGCCGGCGGGCAGACCCCCCTCTGCGCCAACGGGACCGCTACCCAGTACGGCGTCGCTGCGGCTGAGGCTGACACGTCCAATGCAGTCTGCTGGAACGGCACGACAGGGCTCTGCACCCACGGCACCCATGTGGCGGGCATCGCGGCCGGCAGCGACAACAGCACGCTGCACGGCGTGGCGCGGGGAGCCAACATCATCGCCATCCAGGTGTTCACCCGCTTCAACAGCACGCTCTACTGCGGGGCTTCGGGCGCCTGCGTGCTGAGCTACACCACTGACCAACTACGGGCGCTGGAGTACGTCAACACGACCCTGCGGCCGGCCCATTCCGTGGCATCGGTCAACATGAGCCTGGGCGGCGGCCAGTATACCACAGCCTGTGACACCGATACCCGCAAGCCGGCCATCGATAACCTGCGCAACGCAGGCATTGCCACGGTCATCGCGGCGGGCAACGACAACTACCGCAACGCCATCGCTGCGCCAGCCTGTATTTCCAGCGCAATATCCGTGGGCGCTGTCACCGACACCGACAACCCGCCGGCCAACTCAGTGCTCTACAACATCCACAGCCTGGTGGACGTGTTGGCGCCAGGCCGCACGATCAGGTCTTCGCTGGTGGGCGGCGGCTACGGCAACATGAGCGGCACCTCGATGGCGGCCCCTCACACGGCTGGCGCCTTCGCCCTGTGCAAAAGCGTCAACCCGGCATTGAGCGTGGGGCAGATCGAGGCGATCCTGGAGCAGACCGGGCTTGCAGTCAAGGATAACCGCACCAACGGCGTGCATACCAAGCCCCGCTTGCAGCTAGATGCTGCCGTGGCCGCCTGCCAGCAGCTCGCAGTCTGGACTGGCGCCGCCAGCAGCGACTGGAACAATCCAGCCAATTGGAACGGCGGCGTGCTGCCGGCCGCTGGCGCTTTCGTCAATGTGCCAACAACGCCGGCCGGTGGGCGTTTCCCGATGATCAACGGGGTAGCCGAGATGCGCAGCCTGACGCTGGACAACGGCGCACAACTGAACGTGGCCGGCGCCACACTGACCGTGCATGGCGGTGTGGAGCTGGCAGCCGGCGCTCAGATCGATGCCACCGGCAGCACCATCACGCTGACCGGCAATCAACTGGCGGCCATTGTCCTGCCGCCAGGCCAAAAGCTGAACAATCTGGTGATCGGCAACGGCAGCGACACCTTCAGGGCCGAGCTGGGCAGCAACCTGGCGCTGGATGGCGGCTTGTTGACGCAGTCAGGCGCTATCCTGGACCTGGGGCCTTACAACATGACCGCTGAAGGAGTCGTGACCAACCGCGGGACCCTGCGGCAGTCCAAGAACACCACCTCTGGCGTGGTCGAGTTTCTGCGCATCAAGAACGCCAGCGGCGCCAACACGCTCTACGCCGGTGTGGACATTGCGCCCTCTGGCAGCATGGGCAACACGGCGGTCTCGGTCAAAGGCGAGCAAGACTGCGATCCCGGCGCCGCCGGTGTGCAGCGCTGCTACGACATCACCCCCACCGCTGCCCTGGCTTCCGACATCACCTTCTACTACAACGCCAACGAGGCCAACGGCGTCAACACCCCAGCTCCTTATCACTGGAACGGCACGCTCTGGGAAAGCCTGTTGTCCGGCCAGTGCGGCGCTTGCGGTACCACCTTCTTTGTCACTGCCTTAGGCGTTTCCGCCTATTCTCCCTTCATGGTGCGCGATAACACGCCGCCCCTGGCGGTCACACTGGCTGATTTCACCGGCCAGATGTTGTCCGATCATGCGCTGCTGACCTGGGAAACCACCCATGAGTTGAACAACCAGGGCTTCATCGTGCTGCGCAGCGCCGATCCAGAGGGCCAGCCTGAGCCGCTGACCTTTGTACCTTCGCAAGGCCCCGGCAGCGCCCAGGGTTTCAGCTATACCTGGCAGGATTACAAGATCGAACCGAACACCACCTACTGGTACTGGCTGGAGGACGTGGACCTGGCCGGCGTTGTTACCCGCCACGGCCCGATCGTCGTGCAGCCCACTCACACAGACAGGTAATCGTCAATCGGGCGCCGCATACCTTTCGGGCGCATTCTTGAGGCGCAACCAGGCCCCCTGGATCAAAGATCGACCAGGGGGCCTGGCCGCGCCTGGTCTCCGGCGCTTTTCAAGGAGAGCTGTCCCGCGAAAAAAGCGCCGCCTGCACGCTGGTGCGATTGCGCCAAAACGTGTATACTATCGGCGGATGTTGATCGTAAGGAGGTTCTGCTGCCGTGAGAAGTTCGTTCTATCGCTTTGTTCTTAGCCGGGCTGTGTTGAGCCTGATGCTGCTTGTGGCCCTGCTGCCGTGGCCTGCCCCTGCCCAGGCTGCTTCCCAGGCCGGCCAGGAGATCATCCTGCACGTCGAGACGCCCACGTATTACTGGGACGAGACCGGCCTGCATGTGCCGGGCTATGCCGCGCTGGAGACACCCGGCGCGCCCGCGCTGCCTGTTTGGACCACGACGCTGGAACTGCCGGCGGCCGGACAGTGGCGCCTGCGCTATGAGGCGGACGAGCCCATCAAGCTGGCGCTGAATGGCCCCCTTCCCGCGGCCCCCACGCCGCTGGTCGACCTTGACGGCCCTGTGGCCTGGCAAAACCGCGCCGATCTGCCCACCGATGTGCTGGCAGTCGACCGGCCTGATCCGGCTATCTACGGCCAGGACGCCTTCTATCCTGCTCAGCCGGTCCAGGCTGGGCAAGAGCAATGGCAGCGCGGCCGCCGGATGCTGCTGGTGCGCGCTTTCCCCTTCCAGGTCAACCTCGCCCGCGCGGAGTTGCTCTACTATCCCAGCCTGCGCATCACGATAACCGTTGAGGCAGGAGCGGGGGATGCGCTGCGCGGCCCTGCGGCGGCGCAGCTTGTGACGCCAGCCGCGCCGCAGGCAGTAGACGGCGCGCTGCGCATTCGCACCACCCAGCGCGGCCTGCATCGGCTCACCTATCAGGACCTGCAAGCTGCCGGCGTGCCGCTGGCCACGCTCAACCCCGCCACCCTGGCCATGAACTACCTGAACCAACCGGTGGACATCCAGGTGACTGGCGCGGCCGATGGCCGCTTCGACCCTGGCGACCTGGTGTTATTTTATGCCGTGCCCTACAGCGGCCGTTTCATGGCGCACAACGTCTATCAACTCACCTACGGCGGCGATGTGACCGGTCAGCGCATGGCAACCCGCACCGTGGCGCCCAACGCCAGCGACCCGCTGGTCACCACCATGACCCGCACCGTGCGGATGGAGCGCAACCTGGACTACCGCAGCCTCTACCCCTTGCCCCCGGAGGCTGATCGCTGGTTCGACACTGCGCTCTTTGTTAACGCCAACGCGCCGACGGCCACGGCCAACTATCTCTTTGACCAGGCCCCTGCCATCGCCCCTGTGGCGGGCACGGCCACGGTGCGCGTGTCGCTGCATGGCGGAACCGCCCATGCCTCGAACCCTGACCAGTCGGTGGCCGTGCGGCTAAACAGCCACAATGTGGGCGTCTTTCAGTGGGACGGCAGCACAGCCTACCTGGCCAGCGCCGATGTACCCACCACCTGGCTCGACCAGACGCCTAACCGCATCACCCTGGAGACAGCGCTGGCGCAGTTGCCCCAGTTGACCTTCTATTGGGTCTCGCCCGACTGGGTGGAGATCACCTATCCAACCCTGGCGCAGGCGTACCAGGATCGGCTGTACATCGAGGCCATCCCGGCCGTGGCCGGTCAGCGGGCACGCGTGCGCGCCGCTGGCTTCAGCACTGGCAATGTGCGGATCTATGATGTGCGCAACCCTGGCCGTCCCGTGCAGTTGCTCACAACCCAGCCCAGCGGCTCCGGCTCGCAGTGGAGCATCGACTTCTGGGATCAATGGGCCGCCAGCGCGGCTGCGCCCAGCTACTTCGTGACCACCGACGGCGCGCTGCTGGCGCCGCTGGCTATCGAGCGCGATCTGCCTTCCAAGCTCTTATCGCCCAACAACAGCGCCGATTATATCGCCATCGTCCATGCTTCGCTGGCCAGCGCGGTGCAGCCGCTGCTCGATCGCCGGACCGCCGAGGGGCTGCGGATCAAAAAGGTCGATGTCCAGGATATCTACGACGAGGTGAGCGGCGGCATGGTGCATCCTGAGGCCATCCGCACGTTTCTGACCTACGCCTATCAGCAGTGGAACCAGGGCGGCGCACCGCCCCGCTATGTGTTGTTGGTGGGGGATGGCCATTACGATTTCAAGAACCACATGGGCGCCAACCTGCCCAACCTGATTCCACCCTATCTGGCCTATGTCGATCCCTTCCTGGGCGAGACCGCGGCCGATAACCGCTATGTCAGCGTCGATGGACCGGACGATTTTCTGCCCGACATGCACATTGGGCGCATCGCCGCCAAGACAGCCGCCGATGTGACAGCCTACGTCAACAAGGTGGCGGCCTATGAAGCGGCGCCGGCTGGCGCGTGGCAGCAGCGCGTGATCTTTGTGGCCGACAACAAGGACGACACAGCGGGCAACTTCCACACCCTGAGCGATGACGTGCGGCTCAACTGGCTGCCGGAACCGTATGACGACACGGCTATCTACTACCGCATGAATACCTCCCTGGACACAGGCGCCAAGATGCGCAGCGCGATCAAGGCCGCCATGAACAACGGCGCAGGCTACTTGCAGTGGTTCGGCCACGCGTCGCAGTTCCGCTGGGGGTCGGTCTCCATGTTCGACATCCTGGATCCAGCCACGCTGAACTCCACCGCCCAGATGCCCTTCGTCGCCCACTATGGCTGCTGGTCGGGCTACTTCATCGCCATCCAGGGCAGCCCGCTTTACAACCGCAATGAACAGTCGCTGGGCGAGGTGCTGACCCTGACTCCCAACCGCGGGGCCATCGCCGACCTCTCGCCCACCGGGCTGCACCTGGGCTCGGCGCTGCTCAATCTGAATCGCGGCCTGGTTAAGGCGATCTACCAGGACGGCGTGGTCCGGGTGGGCGAGGCTGTCGACGCCGGCAAGCTGTTCTTCTATCAAAGCGGCTCTCCCTGGGTCGATCTGCTGGACACCACCGTTCTGTTTGGCGATCCGGCTCTGCAACTGCGCGTGCCGCGGCTAGGCCAGCACTTCGTCTATCTGCCGATGCTGCAGGCCGAGTAGGTTCACCAAGGGCCGTTGGAGACTGTGAGCGATGCCGGATTGGGTTGAGCCAGGCAGCGAAGCGCTGCCGAATCTGCGTCACTGGCTGCCGCTGCTTAGTGAAAGTCTGCAGCAGCAGGGGCGCTTTCGCTGGCAGTTGCGCGGGGGCAGCATGCTGCCAACGCTGCCGCCCAACTGCGAAATCGAGATCGCGCCGCCGCCGGCCGCCATCGCTCCGGGCGCGCTGCTGGTCTTTGCCAGCGATAGCTCGTTGGTGATTCATCGCCTGGTGCATCGCGCGCCGCCATTCCTGGTGACCCAGGGGGATAATCGGCGCCAGCCTGATCGCCGCTTGCGCCCCGACCAGGTGCTGGGCGTTGTGGTTGCGGCCTATCAAGGAGACCGCCAGCTTTGGCCGCGCGCCTGGGAGCCGATCCTGAAATGGTGGTGGATTGGCCGCGCGGGTGGTCTCTGGCTGCTGCGCCGTGTAAAAAGACTGATCACCTTATGACCCATACCCTATCGTTGACTATCGCCGGCGTCAGCTTCGAGGTTGCCCTGCCCACGGAAGGGTGGCTCGTCGAGCTGGCCAGCCGTTACCAGCCATTTCTCGACCCCCATGCCCCGCCTCGCTGGCGCGTCCACCTGGCGCAGGAGCAGGCTGCTGGCCCGCCTGAGACTTCCTGGGTCACTCACGAGGAGCAGGTCACCCGCTTTCAGATCGGCGCTGTTGGCGGCGTCATCGACTTGTCAGCGCGCCAGGCCGAGGTGCAAGTGACCCGGCCGGGCCAGGGCAGCTCGGCTGTCGACCGGGCGCTCTCCTTCATCTTGATGCAGGACCTGCCGCGCACCTTCGATGCGCTGCTGTTGCACGGCGTCGCCTTGGTGCGCAAGGGCCGGGGGCTGGCCCACAGCGGCCGCTCCGGGGTGGGCAAGACCACCACAGCCCGCCTGGCAGCCGGCCATGCCGACGTGCTGGTGGACGAAAATCTGGTGGTCAGCCTGGCCGGGCCCCATCCTACCCTGCTCAGCACTCCCTTCTGGGGGAACAGCACGCCGCGCAGCATGATTCAGCGGGTCAACCGGCAGGCGCCGCTGCACGCTTTGCTGCTGCCGGAACATGGACCCGATTTCGCGCTGGAGCCGTTGGCGCGCGCTGATGCGGTGCTGGCGCTGCTGACCACCGAGAAAGTCGCTGTGGAGCGGGTCTCCAGCGCGGCGGCTTGGCTGGACACAGCCGAAAAGCTGGTAAGCCGGGTGCCTACCTATCGTCTGCACTTTCGCCCTACCGCCGAGCTGTGGCCGTTCCTGGACGCGCAACTGCACCTGTAGTGTAGATCCCGCCCCAGCCTGGCCTGCAAAGCACGCCCACCGTTATCTTGCCAGGCAAGAGGGGGTGGACTACAATAGCCCTTGGCAGGCGCAGATTCCAGTGCCCGGCACCTGCTATCATCATCCCTTTCCCTGGAGGCTGCCCGTGGAGATTCTCAAGGAACGTATTCGTCGCGACGGCGTCAACCTTGGCAACGGCATTCTGAAGGTCGATAGCTTCATCAACCACCAGGTCGATCCCATGCTGATGCTGGCAGTAGGGGGCGCGCTGGCCGCGCGCTTCGCCCACTTGCAGCCCAACAAAGTCTTCACGGCCGAGATCAGCGGCATTGCGCCGGCCCTGACCACCGCCCTGGCGCTGGGCGTGCCAGTGCTGTACGCCCGCAAAAGCAAGCCGATCACCATGCACCCCAACGCCATCGTCGAGTCGGCGCCCAGCCACACCAAGGGCAAAGTCACCGACATTATCGTCTCGCCCGAATTCCTGGGCCCGCGCGACCATGTGCTGATCATCGACGATTTCCTGGCCACCGGCCAAACCATCGACGCCCTGGCGCGCTGTGTGGTCGATGCTGGCGCGCGGCTTATGGGCATCGGCGCCGTGGTGGAAAAGACCTTCGAGGGCGGCCGCGCGGCCCTGGCCCACTGGGGCGTGCCCATCGAATCCCTGGCCGTGATCGTCAACATGGACAACGGCAAGATCGTCTTTGCCGAGTGAAACGCGACGTATGACCCACGACACCATCATCGTCCTCGACTTCGGCTCGCAATATGCCCAGTTGATCGCCCGCCGGGTGCGCGAGCAGCGCGTCTACTCGGAGTTGGTACACTGGGATACGCCGGCCGAGCAAGCCCTGGCTGGCAAGGCCGTCAAGGGCTTCATCCTCAGCGGCGGGCCAGCCAGCGTCTACGAGCCGGGCGCGCCGACGCTGCCGGCCTATGTGCTGGAATCTGGCCTGCCCGTGCTGGGCATCTGCTACGGCATGCAACTGCTGGCCCACAACCTGGGCGGCCGCGTGGCCCCGTCTCAGGCGCGCGAGTACGGTCCGGCCGAAGTTGAGCTGCTGGACGCGGCCAATCCGCTGTTTGCAGGCGGCAAGTCGCAGGTGGCAGGTGGCAAGTCGCAGGTGGCAGGCGGCAAGTCGCAGGTGGCAAGTGGCAAGTCGCAGGTGGCAGGTGGCAAGTCGCAGGTGGCAGGTGGCAAGTCGCAGGTGGCAGGTGGCAAGTCGCA
>CAZVGR010000006.1:0-81199 GCA_964626845.1 uncultured Anaerolinea sp. | reverse complement strand
GTCGCAGGTGGCAGGTGGCAAGTCGCAGGTGGCAGGTGGCAAGTCGCAGGTGGCAAGTGGCAAGTCGCAGGTGGCAAGTGGCAAGTCGCAGGTGGCAGGCGCGGCTTCTGACCTGCAACCTGCAACCCTGCAACCTGCAACCCTGCAACCTGCAACCCTGCAACCTGCAACCCTCCCCGTCTGGATGAGCCACGGCGACCGCATCGAGCGGCTGCCTGCCGGCTGGCAGGCGCTGGCCCGTTCGACCAACTCGCCCTACGCGGCTATGGGCGACCCAGGCCGCGGCTACTACGGCTTGCAGTTTCACCCTGAGGTGACGCATACCCCCCAGGGCGCGGCTCTGCTGCGTGCCTTTGCCGTCAATGTGTGCGGCGCCACGGCCGACTGGACTCCGGCGAATTTCATCGCCGAGGCCAGCGCCGCCGTGCGCGCCCAGATCGGCCAGGGCCATGTGCTGTGCGGCCTGTCGGGCGGCGTCGACTCGTCCGTGGTAGCGGCCCTGCTGCACCAGGCCATTGGCGACCAGCTCACCTGCCTGTTCGTGGACCACGGCCTGCTGCGCCAGGGCGAGGCTGAGCAAGTGATCGACACCTTCCAGCGCCACATGCAGATACGCCTGGTAGCCGTCAACGCGACTGAGGCCTTTCTGGCCGACCTGGAGGGCGTCGCCGATCCCGAAGTCAAGCGCAAGCGCATCGGCAACCGCTTCATCCGCGTCTTCGAGGAAGAGTCCGCCCGCATCGCCGCGCAGTGGGCGCTCCCCGCTCACCGCTCACCGGCCACCATCGGCTATCTGGCCCAGGGCACCCTCTATCCCGACGTGATCGAAAGCGCCAGCGGCAGCGCTGAGAAGGCCGCCCGTACCATCAAGACCCATCACAACGTCGGCGGCTTGCCCGAGGACATGGCCTTTCAGTTGATCGAGCCGCTGCGCCTGCTGTTCAAGGACGAGGTGCGAGCCGTGGGCGAGGCGCTGGGGCTGCCCGACGAGATCGTCTGGCGCCATCCCTTCCCCGGACCGGGCCTGGCCATCCGCGTGCTGGGCGAGGTGACCTGGCCCCGGCTGGAGACCCTGCGCCAGGCCGACGCCATCCTGCTGGAAGAATTGAAAGCGGCTGGTCTGTACCGCGCTACCTCGCAGGTTTTCGCCGTGCTGCTGCCGGTCAAGAGCGTGGGCGTCATGGGCGACAATCGCACCTACGCCGACGTGATCGCGCTGCGGGCCGTCACCACCGACGACTTCATGACCGCCGACTGGGCGCGTCTGCCCTATGACCTGCTGGCGCGCATCAGCAACCGCATTGTCAACGAGGTCGCTGGCGTCAACCGTGTTGTCTACGACATCACGCCCAAGCCGCCGGGCACCATCGAGTGGGAATAGTCGCTAATCTACTGATCTGCCCATGCGTCCACTTCTATTTTTACTGTTTCTGATCCTGATCGTCGCTGGCGTGCTGCTCGGCCCCAGCGCCTTTGCTTTCTACCAGAGCCAGGGCCCGCTGCCGGGCGGCGTGACCCTGGGCGGATTGCCGCCGCAGGGTGAAACGCTGGAGGAGGTGGCGCGCAACCTGCACGACGCCTTGCAGCAGCCGGTGGCCGTTTACTACGACACCCAACGCATCATCTTGCGTCCCGGCGACATCGACTTCCAGGTGGATGTCAACGCTATGGTGGCCGAGGCTGTGCCCTACGGCGAGGGAATTGGCTTCTGGCGGCCCTTCCTGGGGGATGTGTTCGATCGGCCGGCCGCGCCTGTGGATATTCCGCTTA
Source organism: uncultured Anaerolinea sp. (assembly GCA_964626845.1). Lineage (GTDB taxonomy): Bacteria > Chloroflexota > Anaerolineae > JAAEKA01 > JAAEKA01 > JAAEKA01. The sequence goes on along the minus strand of CAZVGR010000006.1, from coordinate 79,429 downwards.
AGGTGACGTTCGACGAAGAGAAGCTGGCGGCCTGGCTGCACAAAGTGGCCCAGGAGAACGACACCGTCGCCCGGCCGGCCTATGGCGTGGCCCTGGCCCCTGGGGTTCCCTTCACCAGCACGTTCATGTTCCAGGCTGGCCAGCCAGGGCTGGAACTGGAGTTCAACATCTCAGCGCAGCGCGTGCTGCAAGCCTTGAGCTCGCCCACCAATCGCCAGGCCAACCTGGTGTTGGTGGAGGTGCCCCCGCCGCCCCCCTCGATCAAAGAGCTGGAGAAGCTGCTGGTGACGCGCAGCGACCGCTTCCCCGGCATCGTCAGCCTCTTCATCCGTCAGGTGGGCAGCGACGAGGAGGCGGCCATCGATCCGGACATCGCCTTCGCAGGCATGAGCGTTCTGAAGATACCGATTGCAATGGAAGTGTTCCGTACCACGCTGGACGAGACGCCCGACGAAGAGTCCGCCCGGCTGGTCAACGAGAGCTTTGAGTTGAGCAGCAACTTCGCGGCCAACCTGTTGCTGCGCATGGTTGGCGGCGGCGCGGTGGGCGACGAGTGGCAGGGCGCGCTGAGGATGACCGAAACCCTGCAAGGCCTGGGCCTGCAGAACACCTTCATGACCACGCCTTACGACACCGAGCGCCAGACGCGCACGATTGTCACGCCGGCCAACAGCGACAAGACCTGGGACACCAAGCCCGATAGCTACCGGCAGACCACAGCCAAGGACATGGGGCTGATGCTGGAGTGGATCGTGCAGTGCAGCCAGGGCGGCGGCACCCTGCTGGCTGCTTTCCCCGATCAGTTGACGCCTGGGGAGTGCCAACACATCCTGGATGCGATTGCACTCAACGTCAACCATTTCCTTTTGGAGTCGGGAGTGCCCCCTGACACGCGCTATGCCCATAAACACGGCTTTGTGAGCAGCGCTCACGGCGACGTGGGAGTTTTCTGGAGTCCGGCCGGCCCCTACATCGTCAGCCTGTTTATCTACCGGCCAGAGTGGATGGAGTGGGAGTTGAGCACCAGCATCATGGCCGACGTCAGCAAGGCTGCCTGGGACTACTTCACTCTGGTCGCCAACGGTGGCCAGCCGCCCACTGTGGATACGCCGCTGCCCGATGCCAGCCAGCCCGTCACAGCCACGCAGCCGGCGCCTTAAAGCTCTGCTATGGCTGCCAGCGCTATGCACGAGACCACAGGCATAAGGCTTGATGGTGAGCGGGTCCTCTGGCAGTTGTACGATGAGCCGCCGCAAGAGGCCGAGGTTTGTCTGCCAGACAACCACATCCGCTTGCTGGCTGAGGCCGACACCGGCGGAGGGATCATCGTGCTGGTCGAGGCGCAACGGCCCTGCACGCTGGAGATCGACACCGGGTTCACTACCTTCGTCGAACGGATCCCCGCCGGCCGCACCCGCTATCTGCTGACCTACCTGGACCGCACCGACGTGCGCCAGGTATAGCGCCAACGAATTGTGTCCTGCCGCCGGGCGCCAGCACGCTGATTGAGTACACCGTAAACAAAGTAGTTGCATGTGTCATTGCGAGGTCCGCCGAAGCAATCTCGCGCTTGGCAGGACGGGACACTTGCACCTGCGGCGCACGTGCAGGTGTTGCTTCGCCGCAGACGGCTCGCAATGACTGGCAAGAACTTACTTTACGCTGTATTGAGTAGGCCGCCGTATCGAAATCAGCGTGCTCGCACCCGGCGCCTCCATAGCTGCCCTGCGCCACAAGAAGAAACGCCCCCTGAGCCAGGGGGCGTTGTTGTGCGACAGCCACAAGGGTTAGAGGGGGGCTAGTTCGCGGCGGCATCCAGGCTGTCGATCGCGTCGCGCACAACCTGGGCGCTGGCGGCCAGCTTGGCCTGCTCCTCGTCGCTCAGCGGCAGCGGGAAGGTGGCCAGCACGCCCTGGCCGCTGACCAGCTGTGGCAGGGAAACAGTGACGTCCTTGACGCCAGCCACGTCGGCCAGCGGCGTGCAAACCGTCAAGACCGAGCGCTGGTCGTTGACCACGTTGCCCACGATGTAAGCCAGGGCGGTGCCGATGCCGTAGAACGTGGCGCCCTTGCCGGCGATGATGTCGCGGCCAGCAAAGCGCACCTCTTCGTCGATCCTCTGGCGCGTCTCTTCATCGAGCTTGATGTTGCGCAGGTCGCAGAACTCCTCCAGCGGCGTGCCGCCGACCGTGGTGCGCGACCAGGCCAATACCTCCGAGTCGCCGTGCTCGCCGATCACATAGCCATGCACGTGGCGCGAGTCCACGTCCAGCACGCGGGCCAGGATCGCGCGGTAGCGGGCCGTGTCCAGCGTGGTGCCGGAGCCGATGACATGGTTGGCTGGCGCGCCCATCTCCATGGCATAGCGCGCTGCCAGGTGGGTCATGATATCCACTGGATTGGTGGCAATCACCAGGACGGCGTTGGGGGCATGCGCCAGGATCTTGGGCACGACTTCCTTGAATACCCCGGCGTTGCGTTGCAAAAGCTGCAAGCGGGTCTCTCCAGCCGTGCGCCCCACGCCGGCCGAGATGATCACTGCCCGCGCACCCTTCAGCGCGTCATAGTCGCCAGAAGTCACGCGCATGGGGTGGGCAAAGGGCGTTGCATGCAGCAGGTCTGCTGCCTCGGCCTTCGCCCGCTTGGGATCATAGTCGACCATTACGATCTCGCCGCCGATGCCACGCTGAATCAGGGCGAAGGCGGCTGTCGAGCCAACTCGACCACTTCCGACAATACCAATCTTCATGGGGTACCTCCTGTGGGTGGGTTCATGCCTGAACTCGCTAGGAAACCAGAACGTTGTGCATTATAGCACACAATTTAAGCAAACAGTATTCCAGCAACGCGTCAGCCCGAAAGCCGTCGTTTTCGCCTCATCGTCCAACCCCTACGCCCAACTCGTACACCAATTTGCCGCCCGACCACCCTTCAACCAACAGCAGCGCTATGCCTGCCAACAGCAGCCCAACCAGCAACACCCGCCGCTTCGGTTGGTCCAGCACAGCCGGGCTGCGCAACCGCTCGTAGAGCAGCCAGCCGTAGACGATCAACAGGCCGAAACCTGCCGCGATGTGTGGATTGAGCGCTGCGACCACCAGCGGGTCATCGGGAGCGCGGTTGCGATCGACCAAGCCGCTGAGCATGGTGGGAAACAGGCCCAGCCAGCCCAGAAAAAGCATGGCCCAGACCACAACAGGCAGCGCTGCCCGCCGCCAGCCCAGCAGATAGAGCAGCGCCAGGACGCTGCCGGTTGCCAGCAGGGCGATGGGGAAATGGACGAAACGGGGATGCAAAGGGTCAAGAAACGACATGGAGCAAGTATAGCACAGAGCCCACCCGGTTACAAGGCCCGGCGTGCATCGCTGGCTATCCCAACACAGGGCAAAGGTGGCTGTAAGTTCAACCTGGCCGGGTTGCTGGTACAAAGTCCTTTTGACGGCTGCTCTCAAATGTGTTACGATTGGCAAACTGTGAGCTATCTGCTTGAGGAGGCCGTCTTGAACCAGCGTTTTACTGTCCGGATACTTTCTTTCTCTCTCATCCTCTCCCTGACTCTGTTCAGCGGCGGCTTGCTTGGGCCTGACCGTGCCGCCGAGCTGAGCACGTTGGCTATTGCCCATGCTGCGCCCATTGATCCTGCGCTACAGACGGCCTTTGCTGCTTCGGCTGATGGACAGGCCCGCTTTGTGGTCATCCTGAAGGATCAAGCAGACCTGTCCGCGGCCGATGGCATCGACGACTGGCAGGCCAAAGGGCGTTACGTCTATGAAACGCTGACCAGCGCCGCAAACCGCTCCCAGGCTGCACTGGTGGAGGCGCACAGCCGCCGCAGTCTGCCCGGCGCAATCAGCTATTTCCAGCCTTACTGGATCGTCAACGCCATCGTGGTGCAGGGCAACCTGCAAGCGGCCGAGGCGCTGGCGGCTTTCGCCGACGTGCAGATGATCGTGGCCGAGGGCAAGCCACAGCCCCCTGAGCCTATCGAAGAGGATGCGCCGGAGCCTGACGCAGCTCCTGAGGTCGTGACCTGGGGCGTGAGCAAGATCGGCGCTGACCAGGTGTGGAGCACCTACGGGGTGCGCGGCGCAGGTATCACTGCGGCCAATATCGACACCGGCGTGCGCTACAGCCATGAAGCGCTGGTGCGCCAGTACCGCGGCAACACCACCGGCCTGCCGGCTGGGCCTTTCGACAATGACTATCACTGGTGGGACTCCCGCTCGCTGGCCAGCGTGGCCGGCGAGCCTTCGTCGTTCCCTGAAGCGGTCCAAGGTACTCATGGCACCCACGTCATGGGCACCCAGGTCGGCGAAAACGCCAGCCAGGCCGAACAGATCGGCGTTGCGCCGGACGCAGACTGGATAGCAGCCTATGGCTGCTGCCCTAACGACGAAGCGCTGCTGGGCGCGATGCAGTGGATGCTGGCGCCAACCCGCCTGGACGGCAGCGATCCCAGCCCCGACATGCGACCCCATGTGGTGCAGAACTCCTGGGGCGGGCCAGGCGGCTACGTCTATTTCAACACGGCCATCGGCAACCTGCGCTCAGCCGGCGTCTTCAACTCCTTCTCGGCCGGCAACAGCGGCTCTGCCTGCGGCACGCTGGGATCGCCCAGCGACAACCTGAACGCGTTCAGCGTCGGATCCACCACCAGCAGCGACACCATCTCCTCCTTCTCCAGCCGCGGCCCCAACCCCTTCACCGGGGCGGTGGGACCCGATCTCAGCGCGCCGGGCAGCGGCATCTGGTCAGCGTATTCAAACTCGGATACCAGCTACGGCAGCTTGAGCGGCACCAGCATGGCAGGCCCGCACAATGCTGGCGCAGTGGCGCTGCTGTGGTCGCTGGAGCCGGCGTTGATAGGCAAGGTGGCGCAGACCGAGGCCCTGCTGCGCGGCACAGCGACCCCCATCAGCAGCGCGCAGATCTGCGGCGGTGTTAGCGGCGCCCAGATCCCCAACAACACCTATGGCTGGGGCCGCCTGAACGTCAAAGCCGCAGCCGACATGATCTACCAGGCTGGCGAGCTGAGCGGTGTGGTCACAGGCGATGGCATGCCCCTGCCTGGCGCGCTGGTGGCCATCACCCGCAACGGCCAGACTCTGCGCCAGTTCACTGACGCCAACGGCGCCTACCGCTTCACCGTCGGCCAGGGCAGCTATGCTGTGCAGGTGACAGTCTATGGCTACCAGCCAGGCAATGCGCCGGCGGCGGCCGTAACCCAGAACAACACCACAGAGCAGAGCTTCGACCTGCCCGCCAAGCCAGTCTACCAACTGTCAGGCCAGATCACCAGCAACGGCCTGGCTCCGGTCTGGGGCGCACAGGTGACATTGAAAGATCAGCCCGTGCCTGCGCTGACCAGCGACTCTGCCGGCAATTACAGCCTGGCCGTGGCTCAGGGCAGCTACACCGTGCGCGTCCAGATGCCTGGCTTCCAGACGCTGGAGCTGCCGGTTACTGTCAACGCCAATACCCTCCAGGACCTTTTGCTGGTCCCAACCGTGGACTATTACGCCCTCTCCAGCCAGAGTGGGCCAGGCTGCGCCGTGCCCTACCAATGGGTCGAGCTGCAAGGCCAGCCGGGCGTGGCCACCTTGTCGCTGGACGACGACGCGTCACAGTTCGTGACCATGGGGCTGACCTGGCCGATGTACGGCGTCAATTTTACCAACGCCTACATCAGCGCCAACGGGTTTGTGCAGTTCGGCCAAAACCAACCGAGGCCAATCGGCGTGATTCCCTTTGTGGGCGCGCCCAACAATGCCGTCTACGGCTTCACCACCGATCTCAACCCAGCCTTTGGCGCTCAAGGCCTGATCTATCACAAGGCCAGCGGCGACCAGTGGGTGGTGCAGTATGATGCTGTGCAGCACTGGCCGAACGGCCGACCGGAGACCTTACAGTTCCTGTTCGACGCCAGCACCGGCGCCGTGACCCTGCAATATAAGACGGTCAGCGACCCAACCGACAGCCTGGTGGGCATCGAAAACAGCACCGGCGTCATCGGCACGCTGGTCTCCAAGTCCAACTGGCCCCCGCTGACCGATGGGCTGGCGATCAAACTGACCCCCTTCACCGGCCTGACAGGCGCCCACAGCCCGGCCGATGTCGATTGCAGCGGCGCGGTCGATCTGGCCGACATCCTGCTGGTAGCCGGCGCCTGGAGCACCGTCTACGGCGATCCTGGCTATCTGCTGGGCTACGACCTGGATCTGAATGGCGATATCGACATTGTCGATGTCCAGATGACTGCGGCATGGTGGGGCTGGATGGCGCAGTAAACGGCTTTCGATCGCCTAACTACGTCGTAAACGCCGGTGTATCGGTGCCCGGCACTTGGCGCGAGCCTCTGATCATGTGCGAATCGCCGCCAAAGTGCCGGGCACCGATACGCAGTTATTTTGTTTATGGTGTACTAACAACCCCTCTATGCGAGGTAGTTTATGAGAAGCCCAATCAGCGACATGGCAGGCTCATTTCTGCGCAACACAACCATGCCAGACGGCCAATCAACGCTGCCCGGCTGGCTGGTGGCGCCGTTGTCTATGCTGGCCGGCTACGACACGATCGGAAGCGGCAAAAAAGACGCCGGCTGGGCCGATGAGAGAATGGTGCGCAAGGCGATCGCTCTGTACCGGGCAGCCAACCTGCGCGGCGGCCAGGGGGCTGTCAACTGGCAGTTCTCCGCTGATGGCCGTCAGGCCGTTCAAGTGCTGCCGGTGCCTACCAACAGCATCCAACAACAGGCCTTTGTTGAACTCAGCCGCCGGCTAGAGTCCGTCACCATGAACCATCCGCGGCTGGCGCCCATCCTGGAGGCGGCTGTGCAGCAGGGCTATCCCTTCCTGGCTGCGCGCATCAGCGAGGGCTTCCAATCGCTGACCAAGCGTTTTGGCCTGCCGCTGGAGCCAGAAATGGCCATGCAAGTCGCCGAACAGGTTACGTCGGCCTTGGAATATGCCCACTACCGCGGCGTCTTCCACGGCGCCTTCGACCTGCACGACATTCTGGTCAATGAGCGCGGCCAGGCCAGCCTGCTGGGCGTAGGCGTGGAGCAACTGCGCCAGCGGCTGGGAGCCACAGGCGTGACGATCCTCTCCCCGCTGATGCCGCCGGAGGTCGAGTCGGGCGCGCAGCTCCCCGACATGCGCACGGATGTGTTCGCCATGGCCTCGCTGGTGTACATTTTGCTGACAGGCCGGGTGCCAGCAGCCGGGCAACAGATTCAGCTTTCGCATTCGATCCCAGCCGTGCCAGCAGCGTTGGATGCTGTGCTGACCAAGGGGCTGGCGGTCAACCCGGAGGAGCGCTATCCCAGCTTGCTGGAGATGAACCGCGATCTGCGCGTGGCGCTGCGCGCGCCGCGCGCGGTGGCTCGCCCCTCGGTGGTTGCCCAACAGCGCGTTGGGTCTGCGCCCGCGCGCAAGTCGCCATCGACGCCGCCCCCTGCCCGCAGGCCGCAGCCGGCCCAAGCGCCAAGCGTCACCCCCGATGGCTTTCCCGAGCAGCTCCCCATGCCGGAGATCGACTTCAGCGTCCTCAACCAGACGCTGGAAATGCCTGAGGTGGAAGCCTGGGTAAAGATCGAAATCCCGCCAGCTCCTGAGATTCCCAAGATCGACTGGGGAGAAATGTTGCAGATGGTGGATGTCAGTTCCTTGTCCAGCGAGATCATTTCTCTGCCCTACGCAGCAGCGGAAACCCTCGAACCTGATCCGTTGGTGGCGGCCGCTATGGCCGTCAAGGCAACCGAGCAGCGACAGCAAAGCCGGCAGCGAAGCCGCCAGGTGCCAGAGTCAGTGTCTCGTCCCCAGAACCCGCCGCCGGCCAGCAAACCGCAGCCTGCGCCCCAGAAGCCCCGCCGCACCCGCCGCTCGTGATCGATCTCACCGACCTCCTTAGCGCCACCGGCGGCCGGCTGCACGGCCCGGCCCAGGCGCGGCGTTTTTCGTCCTTTCTCTACGACTCGCGCTTGCTGCCTCAAGCAAGTGCAAAAACTGCAGCCGCACCTGGCCCGGCGCCGATTTTTGTCGCGGTCAAAAGCGAAAAGGGGGACGGCCACGACTATATCCAGGACGCCATCAAGCGCGGCGCAAGCGGGGTGCTCTGCCAGCAGCCGCTCGACCTGGCCGCGCATGGCGTCACCTGTGTGGTGGTGGCCGACACGCGTGCCGCGTTGACAGCCTATGCGCGCCACATCTTGCAGCGGCCAAACCTGACCACGGTCGGAATTACCGGATCAGCCGGCAAAAGCACCGCCAAGGAGCTGATCGCAGCCGTGCTGATGCGGGGCGGCCACGCCGTCTTCCACAATCGGGGCAGCATCAATGGTCGCTATGGACTCTCCATCGCAGCGGGCGAGTTGGAGCCGCACCACGAACTGGCCGTGTTGGAACTGGCCGCGGATAGCTTCGACGAGATTCGCGACCTGGCCGCACTGACCCGGCCGCAGGTAGGGGTTGTCACATCCATCGGCGCAGCGCACCTGGCCACCTTTGGCTCGCTGACAGCCATTGCCCAGGAGAAGGGCCGCCTGCTGGAAACGCTGCCGCAGGATGGGCTGGCCGTGCTCAACGCGGACGATCCGCTGGTCTTGGCCTTGGCCGGCCGCACGCAGGCTCAAGTCGTCACCGTCGGCGCCCATCCACAGGCAGACCTGCACATTGACTATCTGCACGCCGACGAGGGCGGCTTATTATTGACTGTTTCGGATAGTCGCGGCTGGCTGGCGCAGCACTCAGGCAGCCACAGCCGGTCGGGCGAGACGCTGGAGCTGCGCTGCCAGCTTTTGGGCCGGCACCATGCGCCGCTGCTGCTGGCTGCGCTGGCCGTCGGGGCCTGGTTCGGTGTGCCGTTGGCCGAGATCACGGCCGCCTTGGAGCAGTTTGCGCCGCTGCCGGGCCATCTGCGCCCCCTCCCCGGCCAGCACGGCGCGCTGTTGCTCGACGACACAGTCAACGCCAGCCCGGCCTCCATGCAGGCTGCGCTGGACACGCTGGCTCTCTTCAAAGCACGACTACGCGTCGCTGTGTTGGGCGATATGTGGGACCTGGGCTCGTTCGAGGCTGAGGCCCATCGCCAGGCCGGCCAACAGGCCGCGGCCGTGGCCGACTGGCTGCTGGTCAAAGGTGAGCGCGCCCAGGAGATCGCCGCCGGCGCGCTGGATGCTGGCATGGCTGCCGACCGCATCTTCCGCGCCTATACCGACGCCGACATTCTGCGCTTTCTGGACGAGTTGGTCAATGGGGAAGCGGGAAATGGGAAAGTTGGTCAGCTCCCGGCCCAATCAGCCTCGACAGCGCACCCATCCACCAATCTACCCATTTACCACTCCCCCCTCCCCCCGGTCATCCTGCTCAAAGCTGACCGTCCTGCGCGCATGGAGCGCATCGTGGCGGGCTTGCTGGCTGAACCAGAGCGGGCGGGCGAGCTGTTGGTGCGCCAGTCGGCCGGCTGGCTGCAGGTGCGGCCGCTGACCCAGGACCGGCCCACCTGGGTCGAGATCGACCTGGAGGCGCTGGCCGGCAATGTGCGCCGCGCCCAGGAGATCGTCGGCCCTGGCGTGGCTATCTGTGCAGTGCTCAAGGCCGATGGCTACGGCCACGGCGCAGCCAGCGCCGCGCGCACAGCGCTCAACAACGGCGCCAAAATGCTGGCCGTAGCCTGTTTGGCTGAGGCTGTCACCTTGCGCCGGGCCGCCATCGACGCGCCGATCCTGGTGCTGGGCTACACGCCAGCCTGGCAGGCGCGCGACACCGTGCGGCACGACGTAACCGCTACCGTCTACGACCTGGACGTGGCCCGCGCCCTCAGCCAGGCCGCGGCTGACCTGAACCGGCAGGCGAGCGTTCACGTCAAGGTGGACACTGGCATGGCGCGCCTGGGACTGCCCCCGGACCAGGTTGTCGCCTTTGTGCGCGATCTGTTGCTGCTGCCCGGCCTGTCGCTGGAGGGCATCTTCACCCATTTCTCGGCTGCGGACAGCGACGAGCCCTGGCTGCGCCAGCACACTGCGGCCCAGTTGGCGTCCTTCCAGCAGGTTCTGGCGGCGCTGCGCAGCCTGGACATCGCCGTTCCGCTGGTGCATGCAGCCAACTCTGCCGCCATGCTCAGCCAGCCGGCCAGCCGCTTCAACATGGTGCGCCTGGGCATTGCCTTGTATGGGCTGGCGCCGTCGCCTGCCTTGCCCTTGCCAGCCGGCTTTCGACCGGCGCTAAGCTGGAAAACTCAGGTGGCCCAGGTCAAGACACTGCCGCCGGGTGCGCCAGTCAGCTATGGCAACACCTTCATCACGACGCGCGCCACACGCGTGGCCGTGGCGCCGGTGGGCTATGCCGACGGTTTTCGTCGCGGGCCGGCTCATTGGGGGCATGTGCTGGTGCGCGGCCAGCAGGCGCCGATCATCGGCCGGGTGACCATGGACCAAACCATGCTGGACGTGACCGACATTCCCGGTGTGCGCCAGGGGGATGAAGTGGTGCTGATCGGCCGGCAGGGCGCGGCCGAGATCACCGTCGAGCAGGTGGCTGAGCGGTTGGGAACGATCAACTATGAGGTGGTGGCGGAGATTCTGGCGCGGGTGCCGCGGGTGGTGTAAAGCCAGCCGCGCGGTTGCCGGATTCAAGCACTCGTGCTACACTTGTCCCCATCTATGACTGGGAGAAAAAGCCAGTGACCCCAAAAGCCCTTGTCGTTTTCAATCCTCAAGCCGGCCGCGGACGCGGCCATAAACGCGCCCAGGAGGTCCAGCAGGCGCTTCTGGCTGCTGGACTGGACTGCGAGTCAGTAGTCTCTGAAGATCGCGGCCATGCCATCGAGCTGGCCCAGCGCGCGGCCTTGGCCGGCTGGGATCTGATCGTGGCGGCTGGCGGCGATGGCACCATCAACGAGGTGGTCAACGGCATGATGCTGGCCGAGGACCAGGGCGCGGTCAGCCGGCTGGGGGTGATGCCCATCGGCTCTGGCAACGACTTCGCCGGATCGCTGGGCATACCGCTGGACCTGCGCGCAGCGGCGGAACGGTTGACGCGGGGCCAGGTGCGCCGCATCGATCTGGGCCGCGTCAATGGCCGCTGGTTCGACAACAACGTCGGTCTGGCTTTCGAGGCTATGATCGGCATCGAGGCCCACCGCATCACCTGGCTGCGCGGCCAGCCGCAGTACTTGCTGGCAGTCTTTCGCGCCATGGCCAGCTATCCTTTCCCCGTGGTCGATATCTACAAGGACGACGGCGACCGGCTGGCCAGGCAGATTCTGCTGATCTCTGTGGGCAACAACCGGCGCAACGGCGGCGGCTTCCTGGTCAACCCCGACGCCGTGCCTGACGATGGTCTGCTGGATATTTGCATTGCCGATGCTATTCCCCGCCTGCAAATCCTGCGCCTTCTGCCCAAAGTCATGAAGGGCACGCACCGCGACGAACCGGTGGTGGAGATGACCCGCAGCACGCGACTGGTGGTGGAGTCGAGCACCCCGCTGCCCCTCCATGCCGATGGCGAAATCCTGGAAAACGACGCCCTGCGGGTGGAGATCACGGTCGAGCCCAGCCGGCTGGACGTGCTGGTTTAGCGCCGCCGCAACAGGTACCAGGCCACAGGACGCTGCCCCTGCCAGCCAGGCCGCTGCCAGAGCATCTCAAAGTGGGGAGCAAAACGCGCGGCAATCTCGCCAGCAGCAAAGCCGCGCGCGCCGCCGTCCGCCGTCGGGGTCAGGTCAAACCCGTAGAGCATATATAGCCCGCCGGGGGCAACAAGCTGGGCCAGCGACTGGGCATAGTGCGCCCGATCCTGGCCTGACAGGCTGTGTAAGCACCCCATGTCCAACGCAAAGCTGGCCTGCACACCGCTCAGGGGCAGATGGGCCACGTCGCCCACGAAAAAGCGCGCGGGCAGGCCGGCGTGCAGCGCCTTTCTGCGCGCTTCCGCCACTGCCCACCACGCCAGGTCGACCCCAATCGCCGTAAAGCCCAAGGCAGAGAGAAAATTGACGTTGGTGCCGGTGCCGCAGCCCAGGTCCAACGTCACACCCGGCGGCCGCAACAGCGCTGTGTCCAGCAGCTCGTGCAGCTCTGGCGGTGTGATGCCGGTATCCCAGGGGATGTCCGCGCTGCGGTAGCGCGCCTCCCAATAGGCGGGCTGGCTGCGATCTTCAGTTGTCAACCCGTCCGCTCCCCACGCACATAAGGCAGGCCCAACGCGGCCGGCGCGCCAATGCGCTTGCTGACGCTCTCATAGACGGTGACGATGGTCAGAACGACGATGGTGAAGATGTAGGGCAGCATGTTGAGGAAAGGCGCTGGAATGGTGGTGCCAGCAGCCTGCAGGCGGAACTGAATAGCGTTGACGCCGCCGAAAAGCAGCGCGCCCAGCAGCGCTCGATAGGGGTTCCACAGGGCAAAGATCACCAACGCGATGGCGATCCAGCCGCGGCCGCCGGTCAGGCCATCGGTCCAGCCAGGGGTGTAGGCCAGGCTCAGATGTGCGCCGCCCAAGGCGACCAACATGCCGCCAAACACGGTGTACAGGTAGCGGCTGCGGTAGACGCCAATGCCCAGCGCGTCAGCCGTGCCGGGATTCTCGCCCACAGCCCGCAAGTGCAGACCGGGCCGGGTACGGAAGATGTAATACGCCGCTACGGGCACCAGGATGTACATGGCATAGACCATCAAATCCTGGTTGAAGAGAGCATCGCCGATCAGGGGAATGTCGGACAGCCCTGGGATTGCCACAGGGCGAAAGCGCGGCCCGACCAGACCCACCAACGGCTTACCTTCAGGCCCCAGGCGCTGCCCCAGGAAACTAGCCAGGCCGGTGCCGAAAATGGTCAGAGCCAGGCCCGAAACCACCTGGTCAGCGCGCAGCGAGACGGTCAGGAAGGCGTGGATCAACGCCAGTGAGCCGCCTACCAGCACGGCCACAGCCAGCGCGGCTGCCAGGTTGCCGGTGTGGTAGCCTGTGGCAAAGGCCGTCACTGCGCCCATGATCATGATACCTTCGACGCCCAGGTTAAGGATGCCGGAGCGCTCGGTGAAAATCTCGCCGACTGTGGCATAGACCAACGACGTGCCGGCTTGGATGGCGACAGCGAGGATGGAGATGATGAGGGCTAGGTCCATAGTTTTGTCCAGAAGGAGGTGAACGGTGAGCGGTAAGCGGCGAGCGGACACTGCGTCCGGTTACTGATTACCGCTCACTACCGGCTGGCGGCTCGTCCAGCGAATGCGATACTGTGTGAAGAAGTTGCCGCCCAGAACGAAGAATAGGATGGCGCCCTGCAAGACCCCGGCGACTGCAGCCGGCAGCCCCATCGTGATCTGGATTTGGTCGCCGCCCACGAAAAGACCAGCCATCAGGACAGCCACGACCAGCACGCCGAAGGGGTTAAGCTGTGCCAGCCAGGCGATAATGATGGCCGTATAGCCGTCGCCGACCACGATGCCCTGCTGCAGGCGGTGGGAGATGCCGGCTACCTGGACAAAACCGGCCAGGCCAGCCAGGCCGCCGCTCAGAATCATGACCAGCAAAATATTGCGCACAATGCTGATGCCGGCATAGCGAGCCGCGCGCGGGTTCTCGCCGATGATCTTGATCTCGTAGCCCCAGCGGGTGCGATCCATGATCAGCCAGACGATGAAAGCGGCAACAATCGCTAGAATCAGCCCCCAGTGCAGGCGTCCCGTGGCAAAAAGCTGGGGCAGCCACTCTGTGTCCCTGAGCCGTGGGAGCCATGCCACCCTGGCGAACTCTGCTGTGCCAGGGAAGCCGAAGCCGCGGGGATCGCGCCACGGCCCGTAATACAGGTACTGGATCCAGAGAATGGCCACGTAGTTGAGCATTAACGAGGTGATGATCTCATTGACGCTGAGAAAGGCCTTGAGCATGGCAGGGATCAGTCCCCACAGCGCGCCGCCGATAAAGCCAGCCGCTAACATCAGCGGCAACAGCACCCAGGCAGAGATGCCAGGCACGGCTTCCGGCAGGAAGAGAGCGACGCCAGAGGCGGCAAATGCGCCCATGGCCAACTGTCCCTCGGCGCCGATGTTCCAAAACAGCATACGGAAGGCCACGGACACAGCCAGGCCGGTGAGCATCAGCGGGGTGGCGCGCACCAGCGTCTCGCTGAGGGCATAGGCGCTGCCGAACGCGCCCTGCACCATGGCCCGATAGGTCTCCAGGGGGTTCACACCGACGATCAACAGCAACACCCCGCTGGCTACCAGCGCCAGCAAAATGGACAGGATCGGGACCAGAATGTTGGCCGTGCGGGACGGCTCCATCCGTCGTTCGAGTTTCAATGCCATACCTCAGGTCTCCACACAAGATAGCTGTGACACAAGATGGCTGTGGCACAAGATGGCTGTGGCCGGTCTCCTGACCGAGCCACTAACTGCTGTGGCCGGTCTCCTGACCGAGCCACCGCCGGCTCACACAACTGCTGCACAACTGCTGTGGCCGGTCTCCTGACCGAGCCACCGCCGGGCCTGCCGGGCACGGTCGGGAGACCGGCCCGAGCGGGGGTGGAAAGCCGAATGCGCCGGACGGGCACGGTCAGGAGACCGGCCCGGGCGCAGGAATATCCGACTTCTCGCCAGCCATCATCAGGCCCAACTCGTCGCGGTTGGCATCCTGCGCCGGCAGAACCCCCATCACACGGCCTTCGTACATCACGGCGATGCGATCACAGATCGACAACAGCTCGTCCAGGTCCTCCGAGACCAGCAGCACACCGGCGCCCTGCGCGCGCTGCTCTAGCAAGGTGCGCTGGACACTTTCCGTAGCGCCCACATCCAGGCCGCGGGTGGGGTTCACCGCCACCAGCAGCCCCTTGCCGGCCGTAATCTCGCGGGCCAGAATCACTTTTTGCAGGTTGCCGCCGGAAAGCAGGCGCACCGGCCGCTCGGCGCTGGGGGTGGCGATCTGGAAGACGTTGATCAGCCGCTCGGCGAACTGGCCGATAGAGGTGCGGTTCAGGAACGGCCCGCGCGACAATGGCTCTTTGCGATAGTCCTTGAGGATCAGGTTGGTGCTGATGGGCAGATTGCCGGCCAGCCCCGTGCCCAGGCGATTGGCCGGCACATAGCTCAGCCCGTCGTCGATAATCTGATGCGGGGTATGGTTGGTCACGTCCTTAAGCTCGCCGTCGATGCCGCCGCAGCGCACCAGCACCTTGCCTTTGGTGACCTTGCGCAGCCCGGTGATGGACTGAGCCAGCTCGCGCTGGCCATTGCCGGCCACGCCAGCGATGCCCAAAATCTCGCCGGCATAAACCTCCAGGTTGACCCCGTCCAGCGCTGGCAGTCCCTTGTCGTTCAGCGCGTGCAGGTTTTCCACGGCAAAAAGCACCTGCTGGCGCACTTCAGGCGTGACCTGCGGCTCAAAGTCGGGCTTGTCGACGCGGAAGAGCACAGTGCGGCCCACCATCAGCCGGGCCAGATCAGCCTTGCTGCTGCCGGCGGTGTCGATGGTCGCCTCGACCTTGCCGCTGCGCAGCACTGTCACCCGGTCGGAGAAGCGCACCACCTCGTCTAGCTTGTGGGTGATGAAGATCACGGCTTTCTTGCCGGCGTGGCCGCGCGTGGCTGGTTCCTGGATCATGCGGCGCAGGGTTTGGCCGAGCTCCTCCGACTCCTGTGGCGTCAACACCGCGGTTGGCTCGTCCAGGATCAGGATATCGGCGTCGCGGTAAAGGGTCTTGAGGATCTCAACCCGCTGCTGCTCGCCCACGCCCAACTGCCAGATGTAGGCGTTGGGGTCGACAGCCATCTTGTAGCGCTCACCCAGCGCTTTGATTTCCTGGGCGGTGCGATTCATGTCGAGACGAAAGGCCGGGGTCTTCAATCCCAGAATGACGTTCTCGGCCACGGTCTGGGTCTCGACCAGCTTGAAGTGCTGATGGACCATGCCCACGCCCAGATCGATCGCGTCCTTGGGCGACTGGATGTGGGCCAACTGGCCGTGCAGCCAAACCTCGCCGGCCTCTTGGCGATACAAACCGGCCAGGATGTTCATCAGGGTCGACTTGCCAGCGCCGTTTTCGCCCAGCAAGGCATGGATCTCGCCCGCGCGCACCTCCAGATTGACGTTCTCGTTGGCGATGACGCCGGGGAAAATCTTGGTGATGCCGCGCATATCAACGGCCAGAGGGGATGATGTCATGGGCTGCACCGGGGTGGGATAGTTGGAGCACAATCTCACAGATTTGGCGCTTCACGCTCTTTGTTTCACGCCAAGGCGCAAAGATGGCAAGGGGCAGAGTTACTACTCAGCTATAGGTGCCGGGCACTTGAGTCTGCGCCTGCAACAATGTCTGCCGGGCCTATTCAAGCTGTGCATGGGCCGCAAGTGCCCGGCACCTGAGTAGTAACGGGGCAGAGAATTTTAGCGCTCTTGATGGATCGGCGTGAGAGTCGCGAACCGCTGAAATTGTGCTGCGGTGGGGGTAACAACAGGGCGCAGAGACCTCTCTGCGCCCTGTTGAGGGTTGATGGTTACTGCGGAATCGTGCCGAGCACGCCTTCAACCAACCAGTCGAAGCTCAGCTTCTCTGTATCGGTCATGGCGACGCCAGCCGGAACGCGTTCCACACCTGTGTTGTCGTTGATCGGTCCGACAAAGATGTCGAACTCGCCGCTCAGGATGCGGGCCTTCTCAGCCTCGACCAAGGCCACCACGTCAGCCGGCACGAAAGGAGCAATGGGCGCCAGGTCCAGGATGCCCTCGGCCATGCCCCACCAGACAGGATCGCTGGTCCACGTGCCGGCCATCACGTCCTGCACGGCCTGGGTGTAATAAACATCCCAGTTCCAGATCGGGGCGGTCAGCACAGCGTCGGGAGCCACCTCAGCGCTAATGGCGTTGTAGCCAATGGCGTAGACACCTTTTTCCTGGGCCAGCTTATCCGGCTCCACGCTATCGCTCTCGCGGGCAATGACGTCGATGCCAGAGTCGACCAGCGCCTGGGCAGCGTCGCGCTCCTTGGGCGGATCAAACCAACTGAAGATCCAGATCGGCGTGACGGTGGCTTCGGGGTTGACCGAGCGTGCGCCCAGAGCGAATGCGTTCATGTTGCGCACCACCTCGGGGATGGGATAAGGCGCCACATAGCCCAGCTTGTTGCTCTCGGTCATGCTGCCGGCTACGATGCCCGCCAGGTACCAACCCTGGTAGCCGCGGCCGTCGTAGATGCCCACGTTGTCAGCCGTTCTGTAGCCGGTAGCGTGCTCGAAGATGGTGTTCGGGTACTCTTCGGCCACCTCGATCACGCTGTCCATGTAGCCAAATGACGTGGCAAAGATCGGGCTGTAGCCCTTCTCGGCGTAGTCACGGATCACGCGGGCAGCATCGGGGCCTTCAGCCACCAGCTCGGAGTAGGCCGTCTCGACGCCCAGCGCCTCGGCCATCTTGATGCGGCCCTGGTCATGGGCATAGCTCCAGCCCAGGTCGCCCACCGGTCCAACGTAGACGAAAGCGACCCTGGGCTTTTCAGCGGCGCCCATACCGCTCACCTCAAAAGGGGCGGGTTCGCCCTCCAACGGCGCGCCAGGGCTGGGGGCTTCGCCGCGCACGCCCTCGATGAAGAAGTCCATGCCCAGCCGCTCGCCGACCGTCATGCACTTGCCTTCGGGCAGGATCTCGACGCCAGCCGCGCTGACCAGCGGTCCACAGAAGATGTTGAACGTGCCGTCAATCATCTGCTGCTTGCGCTGCTCTACCAGTTGCTTGGTCTCTTCAGACACCAGGGGGCTGAAGGGAGCCAGGTCGAAGCTGCCGTCTGCCAGATGGCCGTAGAAAGACTCGCTCTGGTACGTGCCAGCCTGGATCTGACGCACGATGTCGATGTACTTGGGAGCCCAGTCCCACACCGGGCCAGTCAGCACGGTGTCGCCGACGATCGCACGCATGTCGCTGTTGTAGCCGATGCTATAGCCGCCAGCGTCCTGAGCGGCCTTCTGCGGCTCAGGCGTGTCCTGGTGTTGGGCGATCACGTCCGCGCCCTGGGCCAGCAGCGCGTCGGCTGCTTCCTTCTCCTTGGGCGGATCGAACCAGGTGCTGGTCCACACCACGCGCACCTCGGCGTCGGGGTTGACCTCGCGCACGCCCTGGGCGAAAGCGTTGATGCCGCGCACGACTTCGGGGATGGGGAAAGCTGCCACGTAGCCGACGATATTGCTCTCGGTAGCCGCGCCGGCCACCAAACCGCTCAGATAGCGGGCTTCCTCGATGCCGGCGAAGACAGTGCTGACATTCGGGGCCGTCTTATAGCCGGAGATGTGGACGAACCAGGTGTTGGGATAGTCTTCGGCCACGTTGATGGTGGGGTCCATGAAGCCGAAGGAGGTGGTGATGATGGGGTTGTAGCCCTTCTCGGCAAAGTCGCGGATCACGCGCTCGGCGTCTGGACCTTCAGGCACGTTCTCGATGTAAGCCGTCTCGACGCCCAAGTCTCGCTCCAGCGCCAGGCGGGCCTGATCGTGGGACCAAGTCCAGCCCAGGTCGCCGATAGGGGCGACGTAAACGAAGGCAACCTTGCTCGCAGCGTCAGAGGTTACTGGCGCAGCTGGCTGTTCGGCCGGTGCTGCCGGTTGTTCGGCCGGCGCCGGTGCAGGGGTAGAGGCTGGGCAGGCAGCGGCCACCAGGGCCAGCATGACCAGCACAGAAAGCAGGAAAAATATACGGGTGTGGTGTCGCATGGTTCTCCTCCTGTGAACACCTTGACGAAATCTCCCGGGCAATGCCGGGTTCAGGGAAACAGATTGAGCAGCGACAAGATGGGCTTTGGCAGCAGGCTTACTATACTGTAAATACCGACTGTTGTCAACCGATTTTTGAGCCGCTCGCTGCAAACACGTCTCACTTTATCACAAGATCAGAAATCACACTATGATGCGGGTCATATCCGGGCACTTTTTTAGACGATTTTCAGCGCTAACCTGGCAGGATCGCCCTGCCCCAGCCGCTTCCGGTCGATTTGTGGTCACTACTCAGGTGCCGGGCACTTGCAGTCCAGGATCGGCTGAATTCGGCTCGGCAGACTTCGTAATTAGGCGCAAAGTCAAGTGCCCGGCACCTATGGCTGAGTAGTAACGATTTGTGCTGCTTTGTGATGGACGAAAGCGCGCTTTGATGGTAGAATCGCGCTCATCCAAGCCAGAACATCCCACCTTTGCGGTGGATCAACCCTCAGTGAACTGACAAGGAGGTCCGTTCATGCCCTTGGCAGAAGTGATCCATTACGCCCGCGGGGAGCAGCCAGCCGATCTGGTGCTGCGCAACGCGCGGCTGGTCAACGTCTTCTCTGGCCAGATCGAGCAGACCGAGATTGCCATTGCCGGCCAGAATATCGTCGGGGTCGGACCTGGCTATCGCGCCGCCCTGTCTATCGACCTGGCGGGCGCCTACGTGGCCCCTGGCCTGATCGACGCTCACGTTCACATCGAAAGCTCCATGGCCACGCCGCCACAGTTCGCCCGCGCTGTGCTGCCGCGCGGCACAACGACCGTGGTGACCGACCCCCACGAGATCGCCAACGTGCATGGCCTGCACGGCATTCGCTTTATGCTCAACGCGGCCGAAGAGACGCCGTTGAACATCCGGGTCAACCTGCCCTCCTGCGTGCCGGCCACCCATATGGAGACCGCTGGCGCGCGGCTGGAGGCCGGCGAGCTGCTGGGCCTGATGAACGAGCCCGGCGTGCTGGGCCTGGCCGAGATGATGAACTACCCCGGCGTGATCGCTGCCGACCCTGCGGTGCTGGCCAAGCTGTGGACCTTCCAGGGCCGGCCGCTGGACGGCCACGCGCCCGGCCTGGCTGGGCAGGCGCTCAACGCCTACGTGGCGGCCGGCATCGGCTCCGACCACGAGTGTACCACAGTCGAAGAGGCGGCCGAGAAGCTGGCTCGCGGGCTGTACATCCTGATCCGCGAGGCCACCAACGCCCACAACCTGGAAACGTTATTACCGCTGGTGACGCCGGCCAACAGCCGCCGCTGCTGCTTCTGCACCGACGACCGCCAGCCGGCCGATCTGCTGGACCAGGGCGGCATCGACTTCATGGTGCGCACCGCCATCGCCCGCGGCATCGATCCGGTGACCGCGCTTCAGATGGCCACGCTCAACACCGCCGAATGGTTCGGCTTGCACGACCGCGGCGCCATCGCCCCCGGCCGGCGCGCTGATCTGATCGTCTTCGACCGGCTGGATGACCTGCGGCCGCGGCGGGTCTACGTTGGTGGCGAGTTGGTGGCGCAGGATGGCGCCATGCTGACGCCGCCGCCCGCCCCGCTCCCGCTATCGCTGCCCCAAAGCATCCATGTGGCCTGGGAGCGCGTCGATCTGGCCATCCCAGCCGTGGGCCGCCGTGTGCGAGCTATTGGCGCGATCGAGAACCAGCTCGTCACCGAGCACCTGGTCATGGAGGCCACGGTCCGCGACGGGCTGGCCGTGGCCGACGTGGGCCGTGACCTGCTCAAGATGGCCGTCATTGAGCGCCACGGCGTCAACGGCAACGTGGGCAAGGGCTTCATCCAGAACATTGGCCTGCAGCGCGGCGCGCTGGCCTCGTCGGTGGCGCACGACCACCACAACCTGGTGGTGGTTGGCGCGGACGATGCCAGCATGCTGAGGGCCGCGCGCGCGGTGGCCGAGATGGGCGGCGGGCTGGCGGTGGCCGACGGCGACGAAGTGCTGGCTCAACTGGCCCTGCCCATTGCCGGTCTGATGTCCGACCAGCCCATCGAGAAGATTCGCCGTGAGTTCGACGCCGTCCTCGCCGCCGCGCACGCCCTGGGCAGCGAGCTGCACGACCCCTTCATGGCCATGAGCTTCATGGCGCTGGAGGTCATCCCGCATCTGAAGCTGACCGATGTGGGGTTGGTGGATGTGGATCGGTTTGAGGTGGTGCCGTTGTTTGTGGATTGAGCTATGACAGAGTCCTGGAACACTCGCCTCCGCCGCCACGCCTTCAACTTCTTCCCCGCCTACCGCGGCACAGGAGCGCGCTTTACGTACATCGCCGATAACTGGCGCGAGGTGCGCATCAAGCTACCGCTCAACTGGCGCACGCGCAACTACGTAGGCACCATCTTCGGCGGCAGCATGTATGCGGCAGTCGATCCGGTCTACATGGTGATGTTGATCAATTTGCTGGGGCCGGACTACGTCGTCTGGGACAAAGCCGCCAACATCCGCTTCAAAAAACCAGGCCAGGCGACACTCTACGCCCGATTCGTGATCGACCAGGCCGAGACTGAAGGCATCAAAGCGGCGCTGCTCGACCAGCCCGCCATCGATCGCGTGTACCAGATCGACCTGACAGACCGCGACGGCGTGGTGCATGCGTCTGTAGAGAAGACGATCTATATCCGGCGCAAAAAGACGACATGAACTCTTCCGTCAATTGTCAGAACAGCCACCGATAGATCGCGCCACAAAGGCTAGACTAAACACTAACTTATCCTACGAAGGAGCATTCAACCCCATGAACATGGACGATTTAATGAAGGCGTTAAACCAGGCGGGCGGCCAGCAGGCGCCCAAGAGTGGACAGCAAAGCGGCGGCCAGGTGGACCTGGGTAGCCTGCTGGGCGCGCTGGGCGGCGGCGGTTCGGCTCAGGGCGGCGGCCAGATGGATCTGGGTGGGCTGCTGGGCGCGCTGGGTGGCGGCGGCTCGGCTCAGGGCGGCGATCCGCTGATGGGCCTGTTGGGCGGGTTGATGGGCGGCGGCGTGGGCGGCAGCCCCTTTGACGCGCTGGCTGGCCCGCTGGCTGAGAAGATCGGCATCTCCCCCCAGATCGCCAGCATGGTGGTCATGTTCCTGGCCAACGCGCTGCTCAGCGGCAAGGCTGGCAGTCGCTCCGGAGCCGTCAACACCAACAGCGCCGCCGACTTGAGCGATGTGGTGAAGATGTTGAACAGCGGCCAGGTCAACAGCCAGGCGCTGCGCAGCAATCAGTTAGTGCAGGACCTGAGCCAACAGACCGGGCTGGATCAGGAGACTGCTGCACGCAGCATCGGCGCGCTGGCCGAGATGCTGGGGGGGCAGCAGGGTTTACAGAACCTGACGGGATCCTGAACGCCTGGCTCAAGCGTCTGCGAAGAAACCCACTCCCAACACCCCAGGGCCTGCATGGGTGACAATGGCCGGCGTCAGGTCCATGATCATGACATCGACCATGCCAAGCTGCTGGCCCAGGTTGGTGGCCAGGGCCTGGGCGGCATCAGGCGCGCCAGCGTGCAGCACTGACAGGTGCGCATCCGGCCCGCGGACGGCGTGCGTCAGCACCAACTCCTTCAGCCGGGCTAACGCTTTGCGCTGGGTGCGCTCCCGCTCCAGCGGTTCCACCCGCCCTTCGCGCAGCTCCAGGATCGGCTTAACCTGCAAGACGCTGCCGATCAGAGCAGCCGCGCCGCCGATGCGCCCCCCTTTTTGCAAGTACTCCAGCGTATCCACCAGAAAGTAGAGGTGAGCGCGCGGGATCAGCGCCTGCAAGCGGGCCACCACTGCATCGGCGCTCTCCCCTTGCTCAGCCCAGTGCGCCGCCAGCAGCACCAACGCCGCCAGGGGCCCGGCGATGGTGCGGGTGTCCAGCACGCGAATGTCCGCCTCAGGGAAGTCGGCTGCGGCGGTCAGGGCCGAACGAACCGTGCCGCTCAGATCGGCCGAGGGATGGATGCAGAGCACCGTGTCGCCTGGCCTGGCCAGCCGCTGGAACTGCTCAATGAAGAGGCCAGGCGGCGGCGCGGCCGTCTTGGGCAGTTCCTTGGCTGCACGCAGCCGGTGCAGGAAGGCGGCATGGTCCATCTCGACTCCTTCCAGGTAAGACTCGTCGCCAAACAAGATCACCTGCGGGATCACCGGAATCTGGCGCTGCTGCGCCAGCGGGGCAGGCAGGCCCGCTGTGCTGTCGGTGATGATGTGGATCATGGCAAGCTGCTCCTCGCAAAAGATGTGGTGACGAAAACAGGAAGTTACTCCTCAGGTGCCGGGCACTTGCAGCCATGGGCGGCTGAAATCGGCTCCACGGACTTCGTTGCAGGCGCAGATTCCAGTGCCCGGCACCTATGGCTGAGTAGTAACAGCAGAAGAACAAACCGGGGCGCAGTCGTCAGCCAGAGGATGAACGATGAGGGGATTATAACATACTCGTAGCAGGGCTGCGAACGAAACGGCTATGCGCACTTCGCGGCCGGCTGTGGTATAATGAGGCATGATCAGAGCAGACCGCGCGGCCCTGTGGGCAGCGACGCCCGCCCAGCATAGATCACATCACGTTTGGGAGAACCAATCCATGCCGACTTATATTCTGCTCAGCACCCTGACTGATGAAGGCGCAGCCACCCTGAAATATAAGCCAGACCGGCTGAAAGAGGTCAACGAAGAGATCAAGGCCTTGGGCGCCGAGGTCGTGGCGCAGTATGCCACCCTGGGACCCTACGACTTCCTCAATGTCGTCGAGGCGCCTGACAACGCCACTATCGCGCGCATCTCCATTGAACTGTCGTCGCGCGGCAGCGTGCGCATGTTGACCCTGCCAGCCGTGCCGATCGACGATTTCATCGAAAGCCTGAAATAAACTGCCTATGTCTCTACGACTCGCCAACGGCGGCCTGGGCAGCGCGCCTGTCGCAGATGGTCCAGGATCAACCGATGCCAGCCGCGTGGCTCAAATCAGTCCAACCCGGCCGCGCGCCGAGGTCCAGGTGCGCTTTCCCGATGGCCGTATCCTGCAAGGCCCGCCTGGCGCCACGCTGGAGGAATTTGCCTGCGTCGCCAATCCCGACCCCAGCGTCCCGATCGTCGCTGCTCTGGTAGAAGGCGAGCTGCGCGAGCTGGCCACGCCGGTCTACCGCGACCTGGATGTGAGCTGGATCGACATGTCCTCGCAGGACGGTATGCGCATCTATCGCCGCTCGTTGATCTTCTTGCTGGTCGCCGCTGTCAGCGAGCTGTTTCCTGGCGTGCGGCTTTACATCGACTATTCCATGACCTTCGGCGGCCTCTTCTGCCATGTGGGCCGGCCTGAGCCGTTCTCCGTGGCAGAGTTATCCGCCCTGGAAGCGCGCATGCACCAGTTGGCCGACGCCAATCTGCCCATCCAGCGCATTGAGCTGCCCATCGAGCAGGCCATCGCGGAGTTTCGCGCCAAGGGCGATGAGGAGAAGGCCAGCCTGCTGGCCGCGTCCGTCGCCAGCGGCAAGCGCGAGGTGGCGATCTACCAGCTTGGCCCCTACCGCAACCACTTCCACGGCTACATGACGCCCAGCACCGGCTATCTGCGCTGGTTCGACCTGGTTCACTATCCCCCTGGTTTTGTACTCCACTACCCGCGCCGCCAGCAGCCGACCGTGATCAGTCCATTCCAGGACGTGCCGCGGCTGGGGCAGGTCTTCCAGGAATACCGCGACTGGCTGCGCCGCATCGGTGTGGACAACCTGCCGGCGCTCAACCGCACCATCGAGGATGGCCGCATCCGCGAGGTGGTCCTGGTGGCCGAGGCGCTGCACGAACAACGCATTGCGGCCATCGCCAGCGCCATTGCCATGCACAGCGACCAGATCGACGTTGTCTTGATCGCCGGGCCATCGTCATCGGGCAAGACCACCTTTGCGCGCCGCCTGGCGGTGCAACTGCTGGCCAACGGCGTGCATCCGGTGGCGCTGGGACTGGACAACTGGTTTGTGGATCGCCAGCACACCCCGCTGGACGAGGAAGGCAACCCGGACTTCGAAGCGCTGGAAGCCATCGACCGGGCGCTGTTCAACCAGCAACTGAACCAGCTCATGGCAGGACAGACGGTAACGCTGCCGCACTTCAACTTCTTCACCGGCAAGCGCGAGAGCGGCGAGACCTTGCGCGTCACCCCGCAGCATGTGATTTTGATCGAAGGCATTCATGGCTTGAACCCCGATTTGGCGCCGCAGGTGCCGCGCGAGCGCATCTTTCGCATCTACATCTCGGCCTTGACCCAGCTCAATCTGGACCGCCACAACCGGGTTTCGACCACCGACACACGCATCATACGGCGCATTGTGCGCGACGCGGCGCGGCGTGGCTACTCAGCCACCGACACCATTGGCCGCTGGCCCAGCGTGCAGCGCGGCGAGTGGCGCTGGATTTTCCCTTACCAGGAACACGCCGATGTCATGTTCAACTCAGCACTGGCCTATGAGCTGGCTGTGCTGCGACCGCTGGCTGAGCCGCTGTTGCTGCGCGTGGACCCGGACACGCCTGAGCGCGTCGAAGCTGATCGGCTGCTGAGCCTGCTGCGCTGGTTCACACCCATCACAGTTGAGTTGGTGCCAGACAACTCGATCCTGCGCGAGTTCATCGGCGGCTCGATTATGGAGGACTTCATGCCCTGGAAACGGCGGATGGAAAGCACTGCCGCTGCGGAACCGAGCGACGGTGGACAGCGTTAGACCCGAAGAAGATGCGCTAACTGGAGCGGGCCAGCGCCGTATTATTTCTGGACGATTACTAAGTACACCGTAAACAAATTAACTGCGTATCGGTGCCCGGCACTTTGGCGACGATTCGCACATGATCAGAGGCTCGTGTCAAGTGCCGGGCACCTCAACAACTTTGTTTAGATGTACCAAGCCCAAGACTCGCCTGAATCGTCAGTCTTGCCATTTCTGCTGCCTTGGGCTACAATTATCGACCTGCCAGGCCGACTAATCCTGGCGATTGTCTTGTAGCACACAGGTGTTGCTGATAATTGCCCAATCCGGCGTTGGCAAGCTTGGTCAAAAGTTGGAGGGCAGTGGCCACCATGAAACAAAAATACGTTCGAGCACGGAAACTCAGCCTGCCATTCGTTGTCATGACAACCGTGCTTCTGCTGGCGCTGACAGCCTGCACGGCCCCGCCATCTGGCCCGCCGGCAGCGCCTACCAGCACCCAGCCGCCCGCCGTGCTGCCGGGGCCTGGGACTGATGCACCGGCAACGCCGCCAGCACAGCCCGCCGGCACAGCCCCGGCCGTCAGCGGGACTACACCTGTTGCTGAAGCCGTCCCTCCGGCCCAGGGACAGCCCAACCGTCTGGTGATACCGGCCATTGACCTGGACACCGCCATTGTCGATGTTGGCTGGGAGGTGGTCGAGCGCGGCGCTCAGCGTACCACCGAATGGCAGACCGCAGACAACGCCGCTGGACGGCACCTGAACAGCGCCCGGCCCGGCGAGATGGGCAACGTGGTGCTCTCTGGACACCACAACACCAAGGGTGAAGTGTTTCGCGGCATCAGCGAGCAGAAGCTGGCCATCGGCGACGTAATCTATCTCTACGACGCTCAGGGCCAACGCTACACCTATCGGGTGACCGAGGTCACCGAGCCGTTGTTGGAGGTGGGCGCCAGTGAAGCGCAGCGCCTGGCCAACGCCCGCTACATTCAGCCCACCAGCGACGCGCGCGTGACGCTGGTAACGTGCTGGCCCTATTGGACCAATACCCACCGCATCGTGGTGGTGGGCGAATTGACGCCCTGAATAACGCCCTGGAAGGCAGAGTAATGGAATTACGCCAGTACGGTCGGACTCTCTGGAAATGGTTGTGGTTGATTCTGATAGGCGCCGCCATTGCGGGCGGCGTCACCTATCTGGTGAGCAGCCGAAGCACCCCCATCTATCGCGCCTCCTCGCAGCTTCTGATCCAGCAAGCCAACAGCCCCTCTGGCCTGCAATGGACTGAGGTGCTGACCAGCGAGCGGCTGGCGGCCAATTATGCCCGTCTGTTGACCACGCGCCCGGTACTGAACCAGGTAGCTGCCAATCTGCGTCTGCCCGAGATCACATCGAGTATCATTGTGGACCCGGTGCGCGAGACACAGATCATTGTGTTGCATGTCGAGGACCCCAACCCGGCCCTGGCGACTGCCGTGGCTAACGACCTGCCGGCTGTTTTCATCAGCGAGAACGAAAAACAACTGCAACAGCGCATCAACAGCACGCTGGAGGCCTACCAAACTCAGATTGACGGCGTGCAGGCAGACATCGAGCAGGCGCAGACGCAGCTCCAGGTGTTCACGGCGCTGGAAAACGACGGCGAGGAGTTGACGCTCGAGCAAGCGGCGCAGCGCGCTCGCCTGGAAGCCAGCCTGGCCCAGTATCGCAGTTCGCTGGCTGAGCTGTTGCGCAACCGCGATGACGTCAAGCGCGCCGAGGCCAATCGCGGCGACACGATCACCGTGGTCGAGCCGGCCATCGAGCCTACCCGGCCTGTGCGGCCGCGTGTTCTGATCAACACCTTGATCGCGGCCGCGCTGGGCGCGCTGCTGCTCACCGCTGTGGCCTTCCTGATCGAGTACCTGGACGACACCATCAAGCTGCCAGAGGACGCCACGCGCGTCACCGGCCTGCCTGCGCTGGGCTCTCTCGTGCAATATCGCAACGGCGATAAAGGGCGGCGCCTGATCGCGGCTACCAGTCCCCAGTCGCCCTTCACCGAGGCCTACCGCACCCTGCGCACCAACATCCAGTTCTCCAGTCTGGACAAGCCTATCGACCGGCTGATGGTAACCAGCGCCAGCCCTGGCGAAGGCAAGAGCACCACGGCCGCCAACCTGGCCGTGGTCGTCGCTCAGAGCGGCAAGCGCACTATTCTGATCGACACCGACCTGCGCCGGCCGGTGCTGCACCAGATCTTTGGCCTGCCGAACGCCGTTGGTGTGACCAATGCCTTGCTGCTGCCGGAAGGCAGCGATCTGATGCCGCTGCTCCAACCGACCGACATAGACAACCTGTGGTTGCTCAGCAGCGGGCCACAGCCGCCCAATCCCTCGGAACTGCTCGGCTCGCACCGCATGGGTGAGTTGATCAAAGAGTTGGCAAACTATGCTGACATGTTGGTCTTCGACAGCCCGCCGACCCTGGCTGTCACCGACGCCGCTGTGTTGGCGCGCCAGATGGACGGTGTGCTGTTGGTGGTCGAGTCGGCCCAAACGCGCGAGGTCGCGGCCAAGCGCGCCGCCCAAGGCCTGCTCAAGGTCAACGCCAACGTGTTGGGTATTGCCGTCAACCGCATCTCGTACCGGCTGGCCGGCTCTCACTACTATTACTACGACTATTACGAGAACAAAGGCGACGACAACTCTGATCAGGACGGCAGCCAGCCCAAGAAACGTCGCAAGAGCAAAGAACGGCCGACCACCGAGACGCCTGGCCAGCCAGCAACTGCCGGCGGCTTTGTGACCAGCCAGTTGCGTCAGCCAGGCTCGCCGGCGCAGGACGTCTAGCCCGCTGGCGTTCAGGATAGGTATGGCCTGTCAACCAGGCCAGGGGTCACGGCTCATGCCAAGCAAGACAGGACAGGCCGCCCTCCAGTCTGGCGCGCACTGGCGCCCACTGCTCCTCAATCGCCGGCTGTGGCTGGGTTTAGTCTTCAGCGCTGGCTGTCTCCTGCTGGCGATGTTCGACATCGATTTCGGCGAGATGGCCGCGGCTCTGCGCTCAGCCAACATGGCCTGGCTGGTTGCGGCTGCTGTGACAGTGCTGCTGACTAACCTGGCCAAGAGCTGGCGGTGGCAGATATTGCTCTACAGCGCTCCTGCCCCGGCCACGGCCGGCGATACTCCGCCCGCCAGGATCGGTCTGGGGCGGCTGACGAACATCTGGACTGCCGGGGCTGGCGTCAACCTGGCTCTGCCGATCCCGCGTGCCGGCGACCTGTTGCGCGTCTACTTTGTCAGCAGTGCGGGCGGGATCAGTAAATCCCTGGCCCTGGGCACCATCGCAGCCGAGAAGCTGCTGGACCTGGTGCTGCTGACCGCTTGCTTCCTGGGTTTGCTGTTGATAGTCGCCATGCCTGAGGAGTTGGCGCAGCGCCAGGTCACCACCGTCGGGGTTACGCTGGCTTTGACGGTGATTGTGGCCGCGTTGCTCTGGCAGCGCGAACGGCTGTTGGCGCTGGCCAGAATTGCCCTGATACACCTGCCTCGCGGCGCTCAGGCTGCTGACAGCCTGGACAGGGCGCTGCAAGGACTGGAGGCGCTGCGCCGGCCCGGCCGGCTGCTGATCCTCTCCGCGCTGAGCGTGGTCATCGGCTTTTTGTCTGTTTCTACCGCCTATCTGGTCTTTCTGGCCCTCGACATGCCGCCATCCTGGGTGCAGGGCCTGCTCTTGTGGGTAGTTTTGCAGGTTGGCGGGGTGGCGCCGTCGACTCCGGGCAAGATCGGCGTGTTCCAGGTGTTATGCCGCTGGACGCTGGGCCTGTTTGGCGTCTCGGCTGCGTTGGGTCTGGCCTACGGCATCCTGCTCTATCTGGTGGCCCCGCTGTTGCTGATGATCCTGGGTGCGTTGGCGCTGGCTGTGGAAGGCTGGCGCCTGGGACGTCTGCCTGCCAGCCTGGATTTGGCGCTTGCGCAGCCGGCCGGTCAGGATCCAGTCGCCAACCGAGGGACGTGATGGTCAAGCCCCACGAGCCTGGCGCTCTCAACACCTTGGGCAAACGGGCAGCGCCAGCCCTGGCAGCGCTGTTGGCTTATCCTGTCCTGGCGCAAGCTGTCCGGCACCTGGAGACTTATTTGGGTATCATCCAGGGCAAGGGCAGCGGCGCTGGCTGGGACCTGCAGGCCGAGGTGCAGACGGCGCTGACCGCTATCCACCGCCCCGATGCAGTGATCATCGACGTGGGCGGCGGTTGCGGCGATTGGACGGCCGCGCTGCTGTGCGCCTTGCCCCTGGCCAGGGTGTTGCTGGTGGAGCCGTCGGCGCCGGCGCTGCACCTGCTGCGCCAGCGCAGCCTGGCGCGAACCACCGTCATCCCGGCGGCGGCCGGAGACCAACCAGGCCGCGCTGAGCTTCATGTGTCGCACAGAGACAGGGCAATTGCCTCTTTGCACGTGCGGCGCGATAGCTATTTCCAGCAGGAACAGTTCCAGCCACAGCTTGTCCAAGTGGTTACCCTGGACCAGGTGATCAGCGCTTTCCAGCTCGACGTGGTCGACTTCGTCAAAATCGACGTGGAAGGCCACGAGTTGGCCGTGCTGCGGGGCGCGCGGCAGGCTATGCAGGCCGGCCGGATCAGGGCGCTGGCCTTTGAGTTTGGCTCAGGCAATCTCAACTCCCGCACCTTTTTCCACGACTTCTGGGACGAGCTGCGCCCCTTAGGCTTTCACTTGCAGCGCATCTGTCCAGGCGGCGTGTTGCTGCCGATCGACGAATACTATGAAGACCTGGAACATTTTCGGGGCGTGAGTAACTACCTGGCGACCCTGAAAGAGCCATGAGTCGTAGCTACTCAGGTGCCGGGCACTTGCAGCTCATGGGCGACTGAGATCGGCTCCACAGACTTCGTTGAGTAGGCGCATCAAGTGCCCGGCACCCAGGGTTGAGTGGTGACCATGAGTCTGCTGTATCTACCAAGAAACGCTGCATGTCGATGAAAACCGTCTCGGTGATAGTCCCAGCTTTCAACGCGGCTGGGACCTTGGGCGAGTGCCTGGCTGCACTACTCAACCAATCTGTTGAGCGCAGCAGCTACGAAATCATCGTGGTAGACGACGGTTCATTGGATGCCACCGCCGAAGTCGCAGCCCGCTATAGCGGCGAGGATGTGCGGCTGGTTCGGCAGCACAACCAAGGCGCAGCCGGCGCGCGCAACACCGGTGTCGCCCATGCCACAGGCGACCTGCTGCTGTTCACCGACTCGGACTGCGTGCCACAGCCGGATTGGATCGAACGCATGCTTGCGGCCTTTGCCGACCCTGAGACGGTGGGCGCTAAGGGCGCCTACCTGACCAGCCAGCGCCGCCTGGTTGCCCGGTTTGTGCAGATCGAGTACGAAGACCGCTACGATCGTATGCGCAACCAGGAGCGCATCGACTTTATCGACACCTACTCGGCCGGCTATCGCCGCGAGGTTTTTTTACAAAATGGCGGCTTCGATGTCTCGGTGCGTTTCGTCGAGGACCAGGAGTTCAGTTTCCGTTTGGCCGAGAAAGGCTACAAGCTGGTGTTTGTGCCGGAGGCCAGGGTCTCGCATCTGCACGACCAGGACGTGATCGAGTACGTCGAGCGTAAATTCAACATCGGCGTCTGGAAAGCGCGCGTCATGCAGCGCCATCCCGATCGTCTGGCTAACGATACACATACGCCGCCTGTGCTCAAGCTGCAGATTCTGCTGCTGTTCCTGTCGCTGCCGTTGATGCTGGCCAGCCTGGCGCTGCAGCAGTTGGCCGTGGCCTGGTGGCAGATGGTCGCCATGGCCGGCGCGGCGGGCATGCTGGCTTTTCTGGCCAGCGGCCTGCCGTTTGGCCTGAAAGCCTGGCGCAAAGATCGGGCGGTGGCGCTGATTACCCCGGCCATGCTGGCCATCCGGGCCCTGGCTCTGGGCAGCGGCTATGGCGTCGGGCTGCTGCGTTTTCTGAACGTAGAGCCGCAGGAGCGGCCTGTGCTGCGGGCCCGCCAGCGCTTGCTGAAACGGCTGGTCGATCTGGCAGGCGCCGTCATCAGCCTGATTATCACGGCGCCCATCGCTCTGGCTGTGGCTGCGGCCATCAAGCTGGACTCGCCAGGCCCGGTGCTGTATATTCAGGATCGTGTCGGCACCAACGGTCGCATTTTTCGTCTGCTCAAGTTCCGCACCATGGTGCAGGATGCGGACAAACAGCTTGGAGAGCTGATCGACCTGGCCAGCCTGCAAGAACCGGCGTTCAAGCTGAAAGACGATCCACGGGTGACGCGCGTCGGCGCTTTTTTGCGCCGCACCAGCCTGGATGAGCTGCCGCAGCTTTTCAATGTGCTGCGCGGCGAGATGAGTCTGGTAGGCCCGCGGCCAGAAGAGAGCTGGCTGGTGAAATTGTACAATGACCAACAGCGCCGCCGCCTGGCTGTCAAGCCCGGCATCACAGGACCGATGCAGGTCAACGGTCGCGCTGATCTGAGCTTTGCGCAGCGCCTTGCGCTGGAGATGGACTACATCGAGCATTATTCTCTGCGTCGCGACATCGCTATCTTGCTCAAGACGATCCCGGTGGTGCTGAGAGGCAACGGCGCCTATTAAGTGCTGTGTTAACAAAGTTGTTGAGGTGCCCGGCACTTGCACCGAGTGTGTCATCATGGGCGAATCGTCGCCAAAGTGCCGGGCACCGATGCGCAACAACTTCGTTTACGCTGCATTGAGTGGGCCAGCCACGCGCAGCGGCGTAGAAGACTATCGTGAACCATTTACCTGATCCAATCATGCAACTCAGAGCAACCGCGGCCAGAACGCGGCAGCGGCGTCTTGCCTTTGCCATGGCCTGCGGCGCGCTGCTGGCCAGCGCGCTGCTCTTGGCTGCGTGCCAGTCGGGCCGGGGGTTGCCTGTGTTTGGCGACGACCCGGCCGCCGTCGTCCCCTGGCCGACGCCGCCTGAGCTGCAGCCAGCAGCCACAGCGGTCGATCCGCGCAGCCTGGATCCCCTGGTGCCGACCGTGGCCGTTGCGCAACTGCCAGCGCCGACGGCGACCGTCGCGAGCCAGGCGGTGATCACGCCGACAGTGATTGCAACGCGCACCCTGACAGCGCCGCCCTTCGCGCCTGCGCCGAGCGAAACATTGCTGGAACTGGACAATCCGCGCAGTCGTCTGGGAATCGGCGTGCCGCGCAGCGTGACCGACGTCGAGTTCGACGCAGCGCTGGCCCAGCGACTCGGCATGGGCTGGTACCTGGATTGGCACATCGACCCCAATCCTGTCGCTATCGACGGCCTGGAATATGCGCAACTGTACGCTATGCGCGGCAAGAATGTGCCCTTGCGTCGGGCCGCAATTGCCGAGGTGCTGGCAGCTAACCCCGGCGCGCTGTGGCTGGCCGGCAATGAGCCTGACGTCATCTGGCAGGACAATCAGACGCCCGAAGCCTATGCCCAACTCTACCACCAGTTTTACACCTTCGTCAAGACCCTGGATCCTAGCGCGCAGGTGGCCATTGCTGGCGTTTCCCAGGTGACGCCGCTGCGCCTTCAATACCTGGAAGAGGTGATGGCGGCCTACCAGCGCTTCTACGGCCAGCGAATGCCGGTGGATGTGTGGAACGTTCATGCCTTTGTCCTGCGCGAAGACCGCGATTCATGGGGCGTGTCGATCCCGCCGGGCTTTGATGTTGACCAGGGTATGCTGTGGGAGATCGAGGATCACGACGACCTGGATCTGTTCCGCCAGCAGATCGTGGACTTCCGGCGCTGGATGGCCAGAAACGGCGAACGCGACAAGCCGCTGATCGTCAGTGAGTTTGGCATCCTGATGCCGGCCGAGTACGGCTTTCCGCCGCAGCGCGTGGCCGAGTTCATGACCGAAACATTCGACTTCCTGTTGACGGCCGCCGATCCGGACATCGGCTATCCCGCTGATGGCAATCGTCTGGTGCAGCGGCTGAACTGGTATAGCCTCAGCGATACGGTCTATCCAACCGGCAACTTGGTTGATCCACAATCAGGCGAGCTCACCCCGCTCGGCCAGACCTTCGCCAACTATGCCGCGGGTCTCCGAGAAGCGCCCTGATGATCAACTTGCCAGGTGTAGGCCGCCCAGATGACTGACCAGCCGCGGCGGTCCGATCAAGCAGGGGGAACGACGACGAGAAGGAGTTCTGTACTAATGATGCGAAAATTGATTCACCTGGCCACTTTGGCGGTTGTTGTACTCTCAGCGTTTCTGGTATCACCCCGCAACGCTTTTGCCGATCCGGACACCACCAACTGCGTCTATCCGTCCCAGTCCGACCGCTTCGGCATCACGGTCTATGGCGATCAGTACATCAGCGATTTCAACGTCACACCGCTGCGGTCTGGACGGTACCTGAACTGGCGGGCCGACCTGGCGCCAGAGCAGCCGAACGCCATGAGCTATTACTTCATGGTGCGCGTGGCCGAGTGGGGACATCGACCGTCGCCCAGCCAGCTTGCGCTGATTGCCTATAACAACCCAGGCGCCACCTGGATTATCGGCAACGAGGCCGACGTGGTCTGGCAGGACAACACCTCTCCGGCCGCCTATGCCCGCGCGTTCAACAGCGCTTACACTGCCATCAAGTCAGTGGACCCCACGGCGCGCTTTGTGATCAGCGGCGTTGTTCAGGTGTCGCCGCTGCGCCTGGCCTGGCTCGATCAGGTTTGGAACGCGTACCGCTCCCTGTATGGCGTCGATATCCCGGTAGACATCTGGAACATCCACACCTACGTGGCCAACGAGATGCATCAGGAGTGGGGCTTCGAGATTCCACCCGGCATCAACAATGCTGTCGGCTACACCATCCACACCGGCAGCGATTGGGCGCAGGAAAATGTCCCGAGCGCCAGCGGCGGCACAGTCCATCGTAGCCGCACGCCGGGCGCCAAGGCCTATTTCGCCTTCCGCGGCCCTACCGTCACCGTGCATCTGGGCACTGGGCCAGACGCAGGCATCGCCGAGATCTATCTGGACCGTGAAGCCACAGCAGTGGCCGAGGTCGATCTTTACGCCCCAACCCCTGGCACGCTCAGCCGCACCTTCTCCAACCTTACGCCGCCCGGCGCCCTGCTGCAAGATCGCCACAACATCCGTATCCAGGTGACAGGCCGGCGCAATGAGGCCGCCAGCGACACCTGGATTCGCGTCGACGCCATGGAAGCGACCTCGACCGCCAGCTTGCCAGGCGGCC
Source organism: uncultured Anaerolinea sp. (assembly GCA_964626845.1). GTDB lineage: Bacteria > Chloroflexota > Anaerolineae > JAAEKA01 > JAAEKA01 > JAAEKA01. Next base: position 44,810 of record CAZVGR010000006.1, on the reverse strand, counting down.
GCTTTGAGGACAACGACCCGCTGCGCGCCATGATCGTGGTCTCGGTAGACGACCACGACAACATCGATCTGATCAAGCAGCAGATACGCGATTTCCGCCAGTGGATGGCTAGCCGCGGGCAGCGCAACAAACCGCTGATCAACACGGAGTACGGCATTCTGATGACCGAGGATGTCGGCTTCGACTATCCGCGCGTGCGCTCCTTTATGCAGAACAGCTTTAACGCCTTCCTCAACGAGCTGGTCGATCCAGCCTTGGGCTATCCCGCCGACGACAACCGGTTGTTGCAAGAGTGGTTCTGGTTTGCGCTGGCGGTGAACGATTTCGAAGGGCGCACTGTCCACACCGGTTTATACGACACCCACACGCGCGCCATCAAGCCGCTGGGCACTGACTTCGCTAATTTTGTCCAGCCGCTGCACCAAAACTACGTTGACCTGGAGCTTTTCGGGGCTTCAGTGACGCCCTACTGGCCGATCTTCGCTGGCAGCCCTGCCTTGCTGCGCATTCAGTCGCAGCTACACAACCGAGGCAACATCGCCAGCGGTCCCTTTGATGTCACATTCAGGGCTGGCAACGGTTCCCTGCTGGGCGTCCAATCGGTCAGCAACCTGCCGCAACGCTACACCTCCGGCTATCGAACCGACGTGGCCCACGACTGGCACGTGGTGATTTCGACGTCGCGCGGTGTGAAGATCATCGCCAACGAGAACAGCCAGGTGAGCGAGCCCTGCCGGCCCAACAACGAAGCCTACATGCAGGTGACGCCGCCGATGTTGACCGACCTGGCTCTGAGCGACTTGCGCACAGACCCGGCCACACTGCCAACTATCCGCCCGGGAACCACCATGACCCTCACGTTGCAGGTGGAACTGCGCAACCTCGGCGCCGTGGGCACCTCTGCCTCCCAGGTGCAGGTCAAGTTTTGGAACGGCAACCCCAGCGCAGGCGGCACGCTGATCGGCGCTCAAACCCTCACACCGGGCAATGTCACCTTGCCGGCCACGGTCAGCGTGCAGTGGCCTAATCGCGGCATCGGCCAATACACGATCTATGCCCGCGTCGATCCGGTGCCTGAGGAAAGCAACATCCAGAACAACACCCAGCAGCTCACTGTGTCGGTGTTTGGCAGCACGCTGCGTTTCCCGTTGGTGCTGCACCGCAACCGCTATGGCAGAGCTGGCGAGACGGCAATGGATCATCCTTTGTGGCAGCCCACGCGCACGGCTGAACACCTGCCCGCTATGGGACAATAGTCTATGCCAACCTCAAGCAATCTCTCACCCGACAAGCGTTTGAGATGGTCGCGATCCCTGGCCTGGGTTGCCGCCGGCCTGTTCGCCTTAGGCATGCTGGCCATCATGCCCGGCGCTTGGGCGTTGCCTGACCAATCGCCTGACTTCCAAACCGTGCCCACGCTGACGCCCACGCCAACGCGGCCCAGCGGCGGCCCTACAGCCACCAACACAGCGCAGCCAGACCCGACCAACACGCCGCAGCCAGGCGCTACCAATACGCCGCAGCCAGGCGCCACAGCCACCCCAACATCGCCGTCCGGCGCTACAGCCACCAGCACGCCCACCGTGCGGCCGGGAACCACACCGTCGCCGACACGCACGCGCACTGGTCCCTTGCCTGCTGTGTCAGGCCAGCCAGGCGCCAACCCCTGCTGGACCGTGCCGACGCCCGGTTTTGCGCCTGAGCGCATCACGTCGTTGACCTTGCGCATGGAGAGCGATCAATTCCTGGTGGTGCCTGGCCAGGTCATCACACAGCGCCTGCTGGTCGAGAACCGGGGCGCCGTTGCCTTGTCTGACGTGCTGATCTGCAACCCCCTTGACCCGGATCTGGTCCCCGGCCAGCCCACGGCTTCTCAGGGCATAGCCAGCATGGAACCGGAAGGGCTGATAGCGGAGCTGGGCGACCTGGCTGCAGGCCAGGCTGCGCAGGTAGATCTGAGCATCCGCATCCCGGTCGACTACCCGCTGGGCGGGGTAATCGAGAGCCAGGCGTGGCTGTTCAGCGCTGGACAGCGCGCCAGCACCGATCTGCTGACCTGGGCGCTGCCGCCAGCCTATCTGCCGCCCACCGGGCAATGATGCTGCCGTGCGACTGCAAGCCTGGCTGGCGCCTGGCATCGTCTTTGTTCTGGCGCTGACGGTCTACGCGCTGACCGCCCCACGCGGCCTGACCTGGGCCCACGCCAGCGCCGACGGCGGCGACTTGATCACAGCCGCTCGTGTGCTGGGCGTGCCTCATCCCAGCGGCTATCCGACCTGGACGCTGTTGGCGATCCTGTTCGACCGGCTGCCGCTGGGCACAGCAGCGTGGCGCGCCACGTTGCTGTCCATGGTCAGCGGCGCCACGGCTGCTGCATTGACGGCCGCCACCACGCCCCTTCTGACAGCGCGCAGTGAGCTGTGGGCCAACCTGCAAAGCGCTGCTCCCACGAGCACGGCCGGAGAACCGTTGCCCCGTCGACCTTCTCTGGCCGTGCTCGTGCTGTCTCTCAGCCCAGCGCTGGTCGCCGGGCTGGCTCTGGCCTTCGCTCCCCTCTTTTGGGGCCAGGCCACCGTCGCCGAGGTCTATGCGCTGCACGCCTGCCTGGCCGCGGCGGCGCTGTGGGCGTTGGTGCATTGGCAGTCTGGCGGCAGCGACCGCTGGGCAGTTGCCGCAGGCGCTTTCCTCGGCCTGGGGTTGGGCAACCACCTGACCACGGTCTGGCTGCTGCCGGCTGCGGGCATCGTCCTGTGGACGGCCAAAGAACGCCGCCTGCGCGCCAGCGTCCTCCTGGCAGCCGGCCTGGCAGCCGGGCTGCTGGTCTACATCTACCTGCCGCTGGCCGCAGCGGGCGATCCGCCTGTCAACTGGGGCAATCCCCGCCGGCTGGACGGGCTGTGGTGGCTGGTGTCGGGGCAGCTCTATCAGGGCTATGCTTTCGCCGTGGCTTGGGAGCACGTGCCCAGCAGGCTGAGCGGCTGGGCGGCCGAGCTGTGGCGCAGTTTCTTGCCCTGGGGCGTGGCGGCCGCGCTGCTGGGCCTGGCAGCGCTCTTTCAGCGCAACCGCTCCCTGGCGGCCGCCTTCTGCGCCAGCCTGCTGCTAGGCCTGGTCTGGGCCATAGGCTTTAACACCAGCGACTCCCTGCTGAGCCTGCTGCCTGGCTGGATCATCCTGGCGCTGGCTGTGGGTGCAGGCGTGGCCGCTGCGCTGGACTGGCTGGCAAGCTGGAATAGACGCGCCGCGCTGGCCGCCGCGCTGCTGGCCATTGTCCTGGCTATGGCGCCGGCGGCCCTGCACTGGCAGGCGCAGAACCTGCGCAATGACCTGGCAGCCGAACAGTTTTACAGCCAGGTGCTGCGCCATGCGCCTGCCGAGGCCGTGATACTGACGGCTGGCGATCGCGCCACATTTGCCCTGTGGTATGGGCGCTACGGATTGGGCCTGCGGCCAGATGTGATCCTGGTCAGCCGTGATCTGTGGTCGTTGCCCAGCTACCGCGCCACAGTCGCCAGTCAGCACCCTGATCTGGCCGGGCCAGCCCCGCCGGCTGACTGGTCTGAGCTTTTGCAGGCAGCCAGCCAGCGCCGTCCGCTCTACCTGGCGCAGGCAGCGCAATCGGCCCCTGCGATCCCCGGCCACTGGCTTGAGCCCGTTCTGCAAGGCGAGGGCTGGGCGTTGTGGCGCTTGCACCGCTGAAGCCACCTGCTGGACTGTGGGCTGCGGCACTTGTCAGATCAATCTCTCTGTGGTAGGTTACGTGACTATGAGCGTGGATTCTGCGACAACTCCCTCAAAACAAAAGCCACCTGGCGGCCGCCGGCTGGTAAAGCTGGCCCTGGTCGTAGCGCTGGTGGCGCTGGCGGCGCTGGCAGCCGTGCGCCTGGTACAGACTGCCAGTGCGGCCAGATCAGCGCTGACCGAGTTGCAAAGCCTGCAAAGCGTGGATATGGGGGCGCTGACCAGCCTTGATCCTGCCAAGCTGGCTGACATGCAGGCGCGTTTTGCCCGACTGGAGGCCGATCTCAACACCATAGAGGCCCAAGCCGGCCCATTCCTGCCCTTAACGCGCTCGCTGGGCTGGCTGCCCCGCTTCGGCGCTGAGGCGCAGGCCGCGCCTGAACTGCTGCAACTGGCGCGCGGCGTTGCCACGGCCGGCCGCGCCAGCATGGACGGCGCCTATGTGGTGGCCCACGCCCTCAAAGGCCAGCCTGGCGACGGCAGCGCCCTGGCCCGCCTGGCGCCGGCCCTGGAACAGACACAGGCGAGTTGGCAGGAGGCTGAGGCCGCGCTGGCCCAGGTGGCCGCCGCGCGCAGCCAGCTAGACCTGGCTCAACTGGACCCGCGCATCGTCGGCCAGTTGGAGCGGCTGGACCGCTACCTGCCCCTCCTGCAGACGGGATCGGCCTTTGCCCGCCTGGCGCCGTCCCTGTTGGGCATCGATGGCGCCAAGACCTACCTGCTGCTCGCTCAAAACAGCGACGAACTCCGCCCCACCGGCGGCTTCATCAGCGGCGTCGGGCTGCTGCCTATCGACCGGGGACAACTGGGCGACATCGCCTTTGCCGACAGCTACACGGTCTACAACCCCACCATCGATCATCCGTTGGCGCCGCCCGACCTGGAGCAGACGATGGGCGCGCAGATGCTGCTCTTCCGCGACGCCAACTGGTCGGCCGACTTCCCCAGTTCTGCCCAGGTGGCGCAGGCGCTCTACCAACTGGACATGGGCATATCCACCGATGGCGTCATCGCTTTCGACCTGGAGGCCACGCGCCGTCTGGTCGCTGCGCTGCAGCCGCTGCCCCTGCCCGGCTACCAGCAACCGCTGACCGGCGACAATGTGCTGATCGCCATGCGCGAGGTGTGGGCAGATCCGCTGGCCACCGACAGCACGGTGCAAGATGCGGGCAAAACTGACTGGTGGGTACATCGCAAAGATTTCATGGGCGACCTGGCGGCTGCAGCCCGCGCGAAGCTGGAAGCAGGCCAGGTTGACTTTGGCAAGCTTGCTCAAGCCCTCTACAGCAGCTTGCAGGAAAAGCATGTGCTGATGATGGTCAACGACCCGGCCACCACGGCGCTGCTGGCCGAGGCTGGCTGGAGCGGCGCAGTCGAGCCTGGCGCTGGCGACTTCCTGATGGTGGTGGACAGCAACGTAGGCTGGAACAAAGTCAACAGCGTGGTGCAGCGCACTACCAACTACACCATCACGCCGCAAGCCGACGGCAGCGCCTGGGTTGACCTGGAGCTGGTCTACCGCCATCAAGGCGAGGCCAGCAACGAGCCTTGTGTTCACGAGGCGCGCTACGGCGACAGCTATGAGGACATGGTGCGGCGCTGCTACTTCAACTATATCCGGGTTCTGACGCCAGCTGGCGCGCAGTTGCGCAGCGCTGAAGGCTTCGAGCCGGCCGATGTGACCGTGCGGACAGGCGAGCGCGGCGCAACTCAATTCGCCGGCAGCCTGGTCTTGCCTCCCGGCCGCAACGCCCGCGTGCAACTGAGCTATCAACTGCCCGCTGGCCTCTTCGACGGCGACGCCTATCATCTGCGGGTCCAAAAGCAGCCAGGTATTCCGCCGTGGCCGGTCAAGGTGTTGCTGGTCGATCCAGACGGCGTCTGGCAGTCTGTGGCGCCCGGCGGCCGGCGCAGCGAAGAGGGCGTGCAGGTGTTTTTTGATCTGGCCCAGGATGTGACGGTGATCATGGCGCGGCAGCCCTGACTCCACGCAAGGAGAATCCAACGTGCGAAGACGACTACTTCTGGCTGTACTGGCGGGGCTGGGACTGTTGGCGGCGTTGCTGTTCACCGCTGGCAGCCTGACGGCCGCCAGCCCAGCCGCTCAGCAGCCGCAAGAGCGGCCGGGTCAACCGATTGTGATTCGTTGGTCCACAGAAACCGAGGTCAATACGGCTGGCTTCAACGTTTACCGCGCGCTCAGCGAGGACGGCCCGTGGGAGAAGATCAATCAACGGCTTATCCCTGGCTCGCCTGATCCGCTGCGCGGCGGCAGCTACGTGTTCACCGATACCAACGTCATTGCTGGCGTCGCCTATTGGTATGAGCTGGAAGAAGTGGAACTGGGCGGCCGCGCCACCCGGCTTGAACGCACCACAGCCACGGCCAAAGGAAGCGGGCTGTGGCCGCTAGACGGCATGCAATGCACCGGTGGACTGTCGCTGTTGCTGTTCTTGGGGGTTGGCATGGCGGCGGCTGGCCGGCGTAAGAGGTCATATGAGTCTTCCTGAACTGTTGCTGGTCAGTCCTCCAGACTACGAAACGCGCGAGTTTCGGGGCGCTCAACCGCTGGGCATCGCTTACCTGGCGGGCATGTTGCGCACCACCGGGGTGGCGACGGACCTGCTCGACGCCAACGTAGGCGGCCCCATGCCCTTCGAGCAGCTTGTAGCCCGCGTGGAGCATTTCGTGGCCAGCGCCAGGCAGCGCGGCGGCCGGCCGGTCGTGGGGGTGTCAGTGGTCTCCCAGGTTATTGCGACTGCGGCTGAGCTGGCTCGGCGCATCAAAGCAATTGCCCCCGACACTTTGATCATTGTGGGCGGCTATCACCCCACCTTTGCCGACCGCGAGATTCTGGAGGACTTCGCGGCTATCGACCTGTGCGTGCGCGGCGAGGGGGAGCAGACTATTGTGGAACTGATGCAGCACTGGCAAGCGGCTGGCGCGACAAACCCGCCGCTGGGGCCGGGCCAGATCGACTGGGGGCACATTTTGGGCCTCACCTGGCGCAAAGGGGAACAGATCATCGCCAATCCCAGCCGGCCCAACAACGTCAACCTGGATGCGCTGCCTTTCCCCGCACGCGATCTGCTGCCGCCCCTGCACGCCTACGCGCCTTACGCCGACACCGTAGCGGGCAAGATGCGCCTGAAGGCCTCGATGATCTCCAGCCGCGGCTGCCCCTTCCACTGCAACTTCTGCTCGATCATCGCCTTTTACGGCGACGCGGGCGGCAAGCCCTGGCGCGGCCGCAGCGTCGAAAATGTGGTGGCCGAGATGATCGAGCTGGCTGATCGCGACGGCGCCAGCCATTTTGAGTTTCAGGACGACAATTTCTTCGTGCGCGCTGACCGCGCGCTGGCGATTGTGGAGCAGTACGCCCGCACGGGCCGTGACTTCTCCTTTGCCTTCCTGACGCGCGCCGACCAGGTGGTCAAAGGGGAGCGTTATTTTCCGGCCTTGCGCAAAGCGGGGCTGCGCTACGTCAGCGTGGGCATCGAGAGCGGCAGCGAGGCCTCGCTGGAGCGCATGGTCAAACAAACCGGCGTCGAGATCAACCGCCGCGCCTTGCAGATTCTGCATGACAACGACGTGGCCGCCCAGGTGGAGTTCATCATGTTCGAGCCGGGCAGCACGCTGGATGACCTGCGCGATAACCTGCGCTTCATCGAGCAGCAGGGGTTGTTGGGCTATTTTCCGCCGCTGATCTTCGGCAAGCTGCTACTGATGCCAGGCACGCCCGCGCGTGAGCAGTATCAGCGTGAGCATGGTGTCAACGGCGACATTCATCAATTGTTGTCCTATGAGTTTGAGGATGCGCGCGTGACCAGGGTCTATGACCTTTTGGGGGATTTTCAGCGCCGTTTCGGCAATCGCTGGTTCGAGCTGGCCTTCAGCTTGCTGGATGGCATACCAGCCTGGGAGATCGACCAGCGGCAGAGCAATGGCGCTGCTGCGTCTGGTGGATTGAGCGCGCGTCAACTGGCCCAGCTCAAGCTGGAGTTCTTTGCTTTGACCCGCATTCCCTATCAATTGATGCGCGAGGGGCTGGAGACGACAGCGCAGGGTGCGCCGCAAGACGCCCACGTGAAACTGCTGGCAAAGGCCGAGGACGAGCTGGCCAGAGTCAGCCAGCGGGTGCAACAACTCCGCCCGTAGGTCACGTTGCCAACGTGACCAGATGTCCTATGGCAATTCGCTCAGGAGCTGGCTCAGCAACGGGGGAATTTGCGGCCGGTCGCTGCCTAGCAACAGACGATAGACAGGTATCTGCTCCACGGCCTGGGCTAAAAACTCCACATGCTGACGGGTCAGCGTCACATCTTGCAGATCGACGCTGAAAAACAGAAGATCACTCAGCAGGGAAGCTTTGCTGGCCGGCGCCAGGGTCGTGCGCGCTTGGTCTGTGATTTCTGGCGTCAGAATGGCACTCACCTGACCGCGAATGGCTGCACTGCTGGGATATGCCTCGGAGAGAATGATTTGACGCTTGCCGGTATGGCTGCGTGACGGGGAGAGATGCGGCGTCAGCTCTGGGAACCAGGCCGCGGTCTTGTCAGTCACATCCAGTGTGCTGAGCAGGGCGATCACATCGACAGCGCCGTCTGACGTGTAGCGCAACAGGGTGGTGTCGTCGCCCAGAAACTGAAAGCCAGCCGCCACGCAGGTCAGCATGGTGGTGGTCTTGCCCACCCCTGATTGGCCGGCGATCAGCACGGCCCGGCCGTTTTGGCCGATGGCCGAGGCATGGATCAGATGCAGCCCCCGGCGGCGCAGATGCTGGTAAAGCGTGATGAAGATCGACTGTTTGTAATGGCGCAAGGGCCAATGGGTGGGATCATGCACCAGCCCGATGGTGCGGCCTTCGTCCTGGTTAAGGGCGGTCAGCAGCACGTCGCCATGGCGCGTAAAGAGAAACGGCTCCTGCTGGTACTCGCCGGTTTCCTGTTCCAGCGAGATATGCTGGGGCCGCCAGGGCAGCGCAGGTAACGGCTGATCGCCCAGGTCGATCAGGTCAACCGTGAAATCGGCTACACCATCTCCGGCGACGACGGGGCAGGCCAGCGGGCGCAGCACTTGACGGCGCAGGCCGCGTGTTGTCGTGCGCAGCCTGACCTGGCAGTCGCCGATCTGGAGTGTAGCGCCGAAGGCGGGGGTTTGTTCAAAAAGCGCCGCCAGTCTGTCATAGACCTGTGCAGCATGTGGCGGCAAGGGAAGCATCAGGGAGCGTAAACGCAACGAAGGAAAGCTGGATACCAACTTTCCTTCTCACGAGCAAGTCAACTTGCGTTTTTGCCGGAAGAACCGGACTATGGATTGTGGCTCGTTGGGGACGAAACGATGTTTACAGGCTTACTAGTTGCCCGGCATCAGCCAGTTGGCCCCATTGGAAACAGTGCCCAACGTAACCTTCTGGAGTCGTTGATACTTGGTCAAGGTCGGGGTCTGGTAGGTTTTCTTGACAGGGGAATTCTGATTCACGATGATACCTCCGAGTTGGGTTTGTTGCGCTAGGAGCGCTGCTGACAGAACGACGGTTACACAGTGTAGCCGTGTAGCGGTTCCGAACGGGTTATCGGGTTACTATCAGCCCTTCGTCAGCCAGTTGAGCGACCAACTGGAGGACATCAGTAACAGCCTGCTCTCTGCTTACATTGTACTCTTCGAGGATCAAATCCACCAAGTCCTGGACTGTTCTTGACCCGTCAATGCTCTCCCAGATGCGTGTGCCTACGCTGTCCAGACTAAAGTAATCTCCGCTGGACAGATGAATCAGCAAAGCTTCGTTGTCCAGCACACGATCTATAACCAAATCACTGTTTTTAGCGATCCGAGAATCCAAAGAGAGACGGGACATGTGAGTAATGGGACGAGAAGGAAACCTCAATTCGTAAGCAGGGCGATTATAGCATAGTGCGCAAGTATTTGTCAAGACTTCTGCATCAAAGCCGGATGGGCAAAGTGGAACCCATTTTGTAACTGTTCAGCCAGCCGGTCAGAAACCGGGTTTTCTCGTTGGGCAATGATTTCTGAGCTTGCAAACGCATTGCTCGGGGCTATGATAGCCGCTTCCGCAGCAAAAACCCGGTTTCTCTAAGCCCAGCCTGAGCAGTAACCCCATTTTCTCTGAGCAGGGCACAGATCCGCCGATCCACAGCACGGTCAAATGCCGAATGGGCCCAGGTACTTATCAGGCGTCCACTCTAACGGCGGTGGGCTGAGGTGGCCGTTGCCGTTGCTGTGAAAGCTGCGCAGCTCCATAATTTCCTTTTCCAGCGCCATCATGCGCTCGGAGAATGCCTTCAGCGCCTCGGCCGTGGCGTCGGGCAGGACGTTGTGTTGCAGATCGCGCTCCGGGTCAGCCGCTTGCAGGAGGCTATCGCGCGAGCGCACCCGGCCGGGCACGCCCACCACCACGGACTCGGCCGGCGTATCTTTGACCACCACTGAGTTGGCGCCGATGCGGCTGTGATCGCCCACGGTGATCGGCCCCAGCACCTTAGCGCCGGCGCCCAGCACTACCGAGTCGCCAACGGTGGGGTGGCGTTTGCCCTTCTGCCAGCTCACGCCGCCCAGGGTCACGCCGTGGTACATGGTCACGTTGGCCCCGATCTCGGCCGTCTCACCGATGACCACGCCCATGCCGTGATCGATGAAGAAGCCGGGGCCGATGCGAGCGCCGGGGTGGATCTCGATGCCTGTCAGAAAACGGCTGGTCTGCGACACGAGCCTGCCCAGCAGCTTGAAGTTGTGCTGCCACAGCCAATGGGCCAGCCGGTGCAGCCAGATGGCCTGCAGGCCCGGATAGGCCAGCAGCACTTCCAACACGCTGCGGGCGGCGGGATCTCGGTCGAAAACAGCCCGCATATCGTGGCGAAGGGTGTGTAACATGCTTTTCCTCCAACGGCAAGCGGATCGATGCTGCACACTGGCGTGCAGCATCGATCCGCTTGCCTTGCTCATGCGCTGTTCACCGCTGGCTAGGCGCGCCCAATCTCTGTTAGACGCCCGCTGCGCACATCGTAGATTGCGCCTGAAATGGGGATGTTGGCGGGAATCAGCGGTGAAGAGCGCAGAATCGCCAGGTCATCGTGAACACTCTGCTCCAGGTCGCTAAAGGGTAGGAAATCACGCCCAGAAGCATCGACGTCCAGGTCCTGCTTGATCTTCGACGCCAATTGCTCGTTGGTGAAGGTCACCATACCGCAGTCGGTGTGGTGGATCACGACGATCTCTTGGGTGCCCAGCAAGCGCTGTGAGATTACCAGCGAACGGATGGCATCATCCGAAGCACGGCCGCCGGCATTTCGGATGACATGAGCATCCCCAACTTCCAGACCGAGGAATTTCTCCGGATGCAGCCTGGCATCCATACAGGTCAGCACGGCAACAGCGCGTTTTGGCGGCATAGGCAGATCGCCCTGCTTGAATCCAGCCGCATAGTCGGCGTTGGCTTGTACAAACTCATCAAATACTGGCATGGTCTACTCTCCTTACTCAACTCAGATGTCAACATTGATAACGGACACGTCAGCCTGAGCAACGGGTTCAGGCCAGGTCAGCGTAAAGCACGGTGCTCAGGTAGCGCTCGCCGTTGGAGGGGATGATGGTCACGATGCGCTTGCCGGCGTTTTCCGGCCGGCGGGCGACTTGCAGGCTGGCCCAAACCGCCGCGCCCGATGAAATGCCCACCAGGATGCCCTCGTCCCGGCCTACCTGGCGCGCCGTGACGATGGCGTCGTCGTTGCTCACCTGGATGATCTCGTCGATGACGCCGGTGTTGAGCACGGCCGGCACAAAGCCGGCGCCGATGCCCTGGATTTTGTGTGGGCCTGGCTGGCCGCCGCTGAGCACCGGCGAGTCGGCTGGCTCCACGGCGATGACCCGGAAGTCAGGCTTGCGCGCCTTGAGCACCTCGGCCACACCGGTGATGGTGCCGCCTGTGCCCACGCCGCTGACCAGGATGTCCACCTGGCCGTCGGTGTCGTTCCAGATCTCCTCGGCTGTGGTGCGGCGGTGGATGGCCGGGTTGGCCGGGTTCTCGAACTGCTGGGGGATGAAGTAGCGCGGGTCGGCCGCGGCCAGCTCGTTGGCCTTAGCGATGGCGCCGCGCATCCCTTCGGGGCCGGGGGTCAGCACCAGATGGGCGCCGTAGGCCTTGAGCAGCTTGCGCCGTTCCAGGCTCATGGTCTCCGGCATGACCAGCACACAGCGATAGCCCTTGGCCGCGGCTACGAAGGCCAGGCCGATGCCGGTGTTGCCGCTGGTGGGCTCCAGAATGATGGTCTCGGGGCCGATCTTGCCAGCAGCCTCGGCCGCTTCGATCATGCTCAGGCCGATGCGGTCCTTGACGCTGCCGGCCGGGTTGAAGAACTCCAGCTTGAGCAGCACCTCGGCCACGGCGCCGGCTTGCTGAGCCATCCGATTGAGCCGCACCAGCGGCGTGCTGCCGACCAGATCAGCGATGTTGTTGTAGATGGGTGACATGGGGCTTTCCTCTGTGATGATGGTGGTGTGTAGATGCGTAATGCGTAACCCGGAACTCGCGCTCTGGCGCAGGAGTCTCCGGTTACGAGTTACTTGTTACTCGTTACGCTCGCTTGCCCTACCTGCGCCAGCAGTCGCTCGGTCGTCGCCAGCCCATGGTTGACCGCCACCGGCCGGCGCTGGCTGTCCAGCACGACGGTGGTGGGTACGGTCATGACGTGGTAATAGGCGGCCAGGCGCTGGTGCTCGACGGCGTCCAGCTTGAGCACCTGGAGGCCGGCCAACCGCTCCTGCGCCTGAGCCAGGGCGGGCGTTTGCTGGAAACGGCACTGCGCGCAGGTGGGCGTGGTAAAGTAGAGCACGGCAGGGCCGCCGGCCAACGGCAGGCTGGCCAGCTCGGCCGGCCCGCCCGGATCGGCCGTGGCCAGGCGCTGGGTTTGCTGCTGCAAGCGCATGCGCCACAGCAAGTAGGCCGTGGCCAGCAGCAGGGTGAAAGCTGCCAGGATGATCAGTCGGTCGAACATACGTGTTGCCTCACAACTCTTGAGCTCGGGCCGGTCTCCGACCACGCCCTCAGGCGGGCACGGTCGGAGACCGGCCCGAGCAGCGTATAGTGTAGGTTATGCGCCCTGCGGCGTCTGCCACCAGGGCAAGTTGGCCTGGATGCCCCGCCGCGCGAGCTGGTAGTACATGAAGCAGCCCAGGCAGAAGCCCAGGAACAGGTTGACGGCCGCCAGCGCCACGACGACGCCCGCCAGCGCCCAGCCCAGCAGCGGCAGGCCGGCGGACAGGGCGACTCCGCTGAAGGTCAGCACCAGCGCGCCGACGCCCTGGGCAAACAGATGCGGCCGCGGGTCGTCGGCCTTGGGCGCTGGCCGCACGATGCGCAGCGGCTTGAGCACATGCTGGTAGACCAGCTTGAACAGTCCGGCCTTGGGCGCAAACGTACCGATCCACATCACAGCCGCCACGAAGACCACCAGCCATGGCTGGTTGAGCACAAATGCCAGCGCCAGCAAGACGATGATCGACGCCTGGTTGGTGCGCAAGGCGCTGTGATCGACGATGGAAGACGGATTGCTCATGATTCACTCCTTCAGTTCAAGTCAGATGCGTTCTTGAGACGTAACGAGTAACTCGTAACCCGGAAGCCGTGTGCATCCGGCGAAGTCTTCGGTTACGTGTTACGTGTTCGTGTCACGGGCGCAATGTCCACAATAGCATCTCGGTTCAACGGCCCATACAGATGCGGGAAGCGGCCGTCAGGCGTTTCGTCCCATTGCACAGGCGCGTCCAGGCCGGTCTCGTCGATATGCAACACGACCAGATCGACCACATCGGCATAGAAACGCTTGGCGACCCACGTCACCTGCTCCGGCGTGGCCGACAGGTGAATGAAGCCTTCCTCAAACAGGCTGGCCGGCGCGTAGGGCTCATCGGCCGGCTGGCCGTCGAAGTACTGCTGGGAGACGAGGTGGTAGAGCATGGTTTACTCGAACAGCCCCAGGCTGAGATACTTCGCGCCGCCGTCGGGCAGCAAGGTGACGACCACGCCGCTGTCCAGCTCGTTAGCCACATGCAGCGCGCCGTGGACGGCAGCGCCGGCGCTGAAGCCGACGAAGAGGCCAGCCTCGCGCGCCAGGCGGCGGGCCATGTCCAGCGCGTCGCCGGCCTCGACGGGCAGTTCGTGGTCAGCCAGATTGGCGTCGAAGATGCCAGGCACGATGGAGGTCTCCATGTGCTTCAGGCCCTCGATGATTTGCAGCTCGTCGGCCGGCTGGATCGCAACCAGTTGGATCGCCGGGTTGGTCTCCTTCATCCGTCTACCCACGCCTATAAAGGTCCCGGTGGTGCCCAGGCCGGCCACGAAATGGGTCACGCGGCTGTTGGTCTGGCAGAGGATCTCCGGGCCGGTGGTGTCGTAGTGGGCGCGCCAGTTGCTGGCGTTGTTGTACTGGTCCGGGTAGAAGTAGCGGCCTGGCTGGGCGGCCACGATCTCACGCACCAGGCGGATGGCGCCGTCGCTGCCCTCCAGCGGGTCGCTCTCGACGATCTGCGCGCCGTAAGCCCGGGCCAGCGCCTTGCGCTCTATCGTGACGTTGGCCGGCATCACCAGATGGACGGGGTAGCCCTTGGCCGCGCCGATCAGCGCGTAGCCGATGCCGGTGTTGCCGCTGGTGGCGTCGATGATGGTCTGGCCCGGCATCAGCCGGCCGGCTCGCTCGGCGTCTTCGATCATGCGCAGCGCAGCGCGATCCTTGACCGAGCCGCCGGGGTTGAACCACTCGGCCTTGGCGTACAGCTCCACGCCCGGCCTGCCGACCAGAAAGCTCAAATCCAGCAGCGGCGTATTGCCGATTTGCTCCAGGATCGACGCCGGCCGGTAGGGCCGGTCCGGCGCCACGGCCCAGACGATGTCCTGGCTGCGGGTCAAAACCAAGGGTAGGGTCATGGCGTCACTCCCTCGCCGGCATGCCGCAGAACTGCTCGTAGTCGATCAGCTCGGTGACGGTCGGCGCGTCGCCGCAGACCGGGCAGGCCGGGTTGCGGCGGATGTTCAGCGTGCGGAAGCTCATCTCCAGCGCGTCGAAGGTCAGCAGGCGGCCGAGCAGCGGCTCGCCCTTGCCCAGCACCAGCTTGATCGCCTCCACGGCCTGGATCGAGCCGACGATGCCGGGCAGCACGCCCAGCACGCCGGCCTCGGCGCAGCTCGGCACCTCGCCGGGCGGCGGCGGGTCGGGGTAAAGACAGCGATAGCACGGCCCCTGGGCAATGCCCTCCTCCGGCGCGCCGGGGTGGTAGATCGTCACCTGGCCCTCGAACATGAAGATGCTGGCGTCCACCAGCGGCTTGCGCAGCATGTGGCAGGCGTCGTTGACCAGGTAGCGGGTCGGGAAGTTGTCCGAGCCGTTGAGCACGATGTCGTAGTCCTGGATGATCTGCAAGGCGTTGGCGCTGGTGATCGGCTCGCGGTGCGGCACGACGGTGACATCCGGGTTGATGTCCTTGATGCGCGCGGCGGCCGACTCAACCTTCGGCTTGCCGATCCAACTCTCGCCGTGCAGGATCTGGCGCTGGAGATTGCTCAGGTCCACGTCGTCGAAGTCGACGATGCCCAGCCTGCCCACGCCGGCCGCGGCCAGGTAGAGCGCGGCCGGCGAGCCCAGCCCACCCGCGCCGATCAGCAGCACTTTGGCGTCCAGCAGCCTGGACTGGCCTTCCTCGCCCACGTCGGGCAGGCGCAGGTGGCGGCTGTAGCGCACCTTCTGCTCGGCTGTCAGCTTGCGCGGCACAGTGACCGCCAGGCCCGCGCTTTTCCAGCCGCCAAAGCCGCCGATCAGCGACTCGACGTGGGTATAGCCCATCTCCTGCAAGTTGCGTGCGGCCAAGGCCGAGCGCACGCCGCCCGCGCAGTAGAGCACGATGGGCGTGGCGGGATCGTAAGCGTGCTGCTCGATGCGCAGCTCCAGAAAGCCGCGCGGGATGAACAGCGCGCCCGGCACGTGGCCCTGCTCATACTCCTCCCGCTCGCGGATATCCACCACCAGCGGGCTGGCGCCGTTGCGCAGCCGTTGGCTCAGCGCTTGTGGCGTGGTCTCGACGATCTGGCTCCTGGCCAGGGCGACCAGTTGATCGCGGTTGATGCGTGTCATGGTGGTGTGCTCCGATTCTTGCGTAACGAGTAACGAGTAATGCGTAACCCGGAGAAGCCTCCCGCAATTCCGGTTACGCATTACGCATTACTCGTTACTTTCCACCCGCCATCGCCGGCACAATCGACACCCGGTCGCCGGCCGCCAGCGGCGTGTCTGCGCCTTGCAGGGTACGAATCTCGTCCTCGTTGACGAAGACGTTGATAAAGCGCTTGATCTGGCCGTCGCCGTCGAACAGGCGTTCGCCGATGCCCGGATAGGCGTCGTTCAGGTTGCGCAGCAGCGCATCGACGGTGTCGCCCGGTGCGTCCACCTTGGCCTGGTTGGCGGTCAGGCGGCGCAGCGGCGTAGGAATAAGAACAGTTGGCATGAAATTGATCCTTTCTTTAACGAACAAAAAAAGCCCATCGCCGGTCCTCAAACCGTGCGATGGGCTTTCGCGCTAACGCTCCACAAGCTCGGCGCACAACATGCCTGGCATGTTAGCGCCAAGATACTATCAGGTTATCGATTCAAAAATCGCTTCTTACTGCCTCATCGCACGCATGTCAACGGGCGAGAGCCGCTGGCACACACGGCCAGAGCTCTCGCTAAGGACAGGAGCAAGTGAAGTGAGCAGTAGCTAGAAGCGATGATCTCATAGGACAGGTACGTTTTCCGTTGCTGTTAGCAAACTGGTTGTGAGTGTATCCAAGATTGCACCACATGTCAAGTAATTGTGCATCCCGTCAGTCCCGATGGAGGATGATTTGACTCGGCATAGGGCAGCCGGTCGGCCCTTTGGCAACCTGGCCGACCAAAGGTATAATTCCGCGCTAACTGGATTACACCGCAACCTGGTTACTTGCTCGGGCGCCGGGCACTTGCAGCCCATGCACAGCTTGCACAGGCTCGGCAGACAGCGTTGCAGACGCATATTCAAGCGCCCGGCGCCTATGGTCCTTCCTGCTGTCGCAGGCCAGGCATAATCGCATGAACCCCCTCATGGTCAACAAGATTTTGATCGCTAACCGCGGCGAGGTCGCCGTTCGTATCATTCGGGCCTGCCAGGAGCTGAACATCCGCACGGTCGCGATCTACTCCGACGCCGACGCTGACGCGCTGCACACCATGCTGGCCGACGAGTCGTTGCGCATCGGCCCGCCGTCTCCTCGCCAGAGCTATCTGTGCGCCGACTGCATCCTCGATGCCGCGCAACGCCTGGGCTGCGATGCCATTCACCCCGGCTATGGCTTCCTGTCGGAGAACGCGGACTTCGCCGAGGCTGTGCAAGGGGCCGGTCTGACCTGGATCGGCCCCAGCCCCGCGGCCATGCGCATCATGGGCAGCAAGACCTCGGCGCGCGCAGCCATGCAGGCGGCTGGCGTGCCCATCGTTCCCGGCTACCAGGAGAGCCAGGCCGACGCCGACCTGCTGGCCGCGGCTGCCGAGATCGGCTTCCCCGTGCTGGTTAAGGCCACGGCCGGCGGCGGCGGCAAGGGTATGCGCATCGTGGATGATCCTGCCGAGCTGCCGGCCAGCCTGGCCTCGGCCCGCCGCGAGGCGCAGAACGCCTTCGGCGACGACCGCATCTATCTCGAGCGGCTGATCCGCAGCCCGCGCCACATCGAGTTCCAGGTCTTCGGCGACAGCCACGGTAACGCAGTGCATCTCTTCGAGCGCGAGTGTTCAGTGCAGCGCCGCCACCAGAAGATCGTCGAAGAGACGCCGTCGCCGTTGCTGGACGCCGGCCTGCGCCGCCGTATGGGCGAGGCAGCGGTCGCGGCTGTGCGGGCCGTGGGCTACGTCAACGCCGGCACGCTGGAGTTCCTGGTGGACCCGGCCGACCGCAGCTTCTACTTCCTGGAGATGAACACCCGCTTGCAGGTCGAGCACCCCATCACCGAGCAGGTGACGGGCGTGGACCTGGTCAAACTGCAGATTCGGGTTGCGGCCGGCGAGCCGATCCCTTTTACCCAAGAGCAGGTGGGCCAGCGCCGCCATGCCATCGAGTGCCGCATCTACGCCGAGGACCCGGCCAACGGCTTCATGCCCAGCGTCGGCAAGGTGTTGCGCGCAGTGGAGCCGGTGGGGCCGGGCGTGCGGGTTGACGCGGGCGTCACCACCGGCGACGAGGTGACGGTCTACTACGACCCGATGATCGCCAAGCTGATCGTGCTGGGCGAGGACCGGGCCGACGCCGTGCGCAAGATGGACTGGGCGCTGCGCCACTACGTGCTGCTGGGCTTGACCACCAACATCCCCTTCCTGCGCGACGTGATCAACCATGAGGTCTTCCAGCGCGGCGAAGCTACGACCGACTTCGTAGATCGTCATTTTGCCGACTGGCAGCCGCCGGCCGGCGATCCGCCTGACCTGATCCTGGCAGCCGCGGCCCTGTCGGAGCTGCTGGAGGGCGCAGCCGTCGGCGCAACGCCCATGGCCGTGGGCGGCAAGGTACAAGGCGACCCGTACAGCCCGTGGCAACATCTGGTCGGCTATCGCGTCGGTCGGCAGGACTGACAGCGCTGGTTGACCGGCAGACGAGATGCAACGCGACGGCTGGCGCATGGCGTGAGCAGCACTGTCAGTCCTCTGAGGCAACGATGAAGACCGAATTCACCTACCAAATCGGCGACGAGATCAGGACAGTCGCGGTCGAGCGCGAGGGCGACTGCTTCCAGGTGACCATCGGCGAGGCCACCTACCAGATACGCGCCCAGCGGCCGGAGCATGGCCGGCTCAACTTGCAGGCCGGCGACCGGCGGTTGCGCGCGCACGTGGCCAGCGACGGCCTGCGCCGCTACGTGGCCATAGCCGGCCAGACCTGGACCCTGGAGCGTCCCCAGCCGCAGCAGAAGCGCCGCGGCGGCGCGGCCGGCGGGCCAGGCGCGGGCAGCCTGGAGGCCGCCATGCCCGGCCTGGTGCTGGACGTGCTGGTGGCCGAGGGGGATGAGGTCACGCAGGGCCAGCCGCTGGTGCTGCTCTCGGCCATGAAGATGGAGCTGCGCATCGCCGCACCGGCCGCGGGCAAGGTCGTCAAGGTCCACTGCCAGGCCGGCCAGGTGGTGGAGCGGGGGCAGGTGTTGGTGGAGATTGGGACTGGTCGCACAACGTAGGCGAATTTAACGCCACGCCTGGCCCTTGATCATGAAGTCATCTCAAGGTATCCGTGGTATGATACGGATCGAAACATCGTATCGATTAATCTCAGGAGCATTAGTTGTGGAGTCAGGTATGAACACGGTTCAAGTAACGATGGAGCTTCCAAGAACAGCATTGACAGCGCTGCGCAAAGAACCAGCTTCTTTCGTTGCTGATATGCGCATCGCTGCGGCCGTCAAGTGGTATGAGCTAGAGATGGTGTCGCAAGCCAAGGCCGCAGAGATCGCCGGCCTTTCGCGGGCGGAGTTTCTAGGCGCACTTGACCGCTTCGGTGTGAGTCCTTTCCAGAGCAGTCTGGATGAATTGCTTGCGGAGTCCAGCGGGATGAGCGTTGGGTGCTCAACGCATCTCCCCTGATTGCTCTTGCTGCCGCCGGTCACGAGAGTCTCATACGCCAATTGGCGGACGAGGTGATTGTCCCTCAGATAGTCGCGAGCGAGATTCTGGCTGGCCCGGCTGGCGATCGGGCGCGCATGCAGATCGCCAGAGGCGAATGGTTACTGAGGGGTACACCCACAGCGCCAGATGAGCTGTTAGCCTGGGACTTGGGCGCGGGCGAAACGGCTGTCATAGCCTACGCCATCGCCAACCCAGGCTGGACAGCGATCCTTGACGATGGCGCTGCGCGGCGTTGCGCTCGCATTTTCTCGATTCCTGTCAAAGGCACTCTTGGGATCATCCTTCTCGCAAAAAGACGAGGGCTGATCGGCTCCGCCAGCAATGTCCTACGGTCGCTGCGCCATCGAGGCTTTCGCCTGGACGATCGCCTCATTGCCGCCGCTCTCAAGGAACTTGGCGAAGAAACAGATCTCTGAGCTATCGAGGTATCCTCACCTCTGTGGCTATGAGGACATCGGCTCTGCCGCCAGCGCGCGCTCGTAGTCGGCGCGCTCCTGCATCTCATGGCGCAGGGTGGCGATGTCCCGCGGTACCAGGAAGACGACGGCCAGGTAGATCACGCCACAGATCAGCCAGGCGGTGGTGTTGATGCCCAGGATCGCCGTGCCCAGCGAGGTGCGGTCGGCGATGAAGCCGGCCAGCAGCGGGGCCGTGGCCGCGCCGGCCGACTCGATCAGGTACTGGATGGAGATGGCCGTGCTGCGCACCTCGGGCAGGGTCACGTCCGAGACGATGGAGACCACGTTGGGCGAGGAGAAGGGGATGAAGAAGGCTGTGGCGGCCAGCAGGGCCAGGAACAGCGCCTGGTTCTCTGCCGGCACGTTGAGGGTCAGCGCCATCAGCACTGCGCCGGTCAACACGCCGATAGCCGCGACGATGGCGCGGCCGCGCGGGGTGCGCTTAAACAGCGCATCGCCCAGCGCGCCGCCCACCGGGTAGCCCAGGGCCAGCACTAACACGGCGGCAGCCATGGTAACGAACAGCGCCGTGCCCTCGTAGCCCCGCTCCCGCTCCAGGTAAGTGAAGAACCAAAAGCTGATCACGTTCCACGGGAAGACGCCGAAGAAGCCTTGCAGGAAGAGCAGGCGCAGGGTGCGCTTCTTGAACAGGCCGCGCGCCACCGGCCAGCTAAAGCGGTAGGTGGTGCTCATCTCCACGCCGGCCAGCTCCGGCTCGCTGCCGCCGCGCTGGGGCTCCTTGACGCCGAAATAGATCACTGCGGCCAGCAGCACGCCCAGCGTGCCGGTGATGTAGAACACCGCGCGCCAGCCGATGGTGTCCCGCAGGGCCAGGGCCAGGATCATGCCGGTCAGAAAGCCCAGGGGCATGGCCAGTTGCAGCAGGCCGTAGACCCGGCCGCGCTTGTTGGGGCTAAAGTAGTCGGCGATCAGGCTATAGATGCCAGGGTAGCTGGAGTCGTCGATGCCGGTGCTGGCGCGGGTAACCAGGAAGGCGCGGTAGGTGGGGGCAATGGCGTTGAGCCAGGTGGTGGCGCCCCAGAGCAGCGAGGCCAGCGCCAGCAGCTTGGCGCGCGCGAAGCGGTCGTACAGATAGCCCCAGATCGGGTAGAACAGCGCGCCCACGATCAACGCGCCGGTGCTGACCGCGCCCATCTGCGTCATGGTGATGCCGAACGTGTCCATGATGTTGGGCGTCAGCGTGCCGATCAGCAGCTTGTCCGACTGGTGCAGCAGCATGAAGAAGAAGAAGGTAGCGACGACGAACCAACGATAGCGGGATTTCATGAGTCACCTCACTGGAGCTTGATCAAATGCGTTGGCAACATTATACGCCATGTGCGGTCGTCCGACCATGACGCGCGTCATACTCGCCTGGTTTTTTTGCAGGACGCCGTGAAAGCCGCCATCTCGTTTAGACAGCCCTCTCAATATCAGCTATAATCAGCGACAAGGCGCCCTACCAGACATCGGAAGTCGCCGAATCGAGTCAGCACACGACCTCCGGCAATCACATTCCGTACTCTGCAGTTGCGGCGACTTCTGAAGTTTTACGCACAAAGGCATCTTCCCATGTACCAAGCACCCAAAGGCACCCACGACATCCTGCCCGATGACTGGCCCTACTGGCGCCATGTTCTGGCTACGGCCGAGCGGCTGGCTGGGCTGTATGGATTCCAGCGCATCGATACGCCGATCTTTGAGGCCACGGAGCTGTTCGAGCGCGGGGTGGGCGAGGGCGCGGCCGTGATGGTGGACAAGGAGATGTACACCTTCGAGGACAAGGGCGGCGCCAGCCTGACCCTGCGGCCGGAGTTCACAGCCGGCCTGATGCGCGCCTATCTGGAGCACGGCATGCGGGTGCTACCTCAGCCGGTCAAGCTCTACACCGTCGGCCCGATCTTCCGCCAGGAGCGCCCCCAGGCCGGCCGCTACCGCCAGCACACCCAGTGGAACGTGGAGGTGGTCGGCGAGATCGACCCGGCCGTGGACTTCGAGGTGATGTCCATCGCCTGGAGCCTGTTCAGCGAGCTGGACTTCCGCGGCCTGGCCTTCCAGGTCAACTCCATCGGCTGCCCCAAGCCTGACTGCCGGCCGCGCCACCTGGCTGCGTTGGTCGAATACTTCTCGGCCTACCGCGACCAACTTAACGAGGTGGACCGGCGGCGGCTGGAGGTCAACCCGCTGCGCCTGCTGGATTCCAAGGAGACCGCCAGCCAGCCGCTGCTGGACGCCGCGCCGCGCAGCGTTGACTTTTTGTGCGACGAGTGCCGCCAACACTTCCAGGCCCTGCTGGGCTATCTGGACCAGGCCAACATGCCCTATACCGTCAACACCCGTCTGGTGCGCGGCTTCGACTACTACACCAAGACCGTTTTCGAGGTCTGGGCCGAGGGCATTGGCGCCCAGGCTGCCGTCTGCGGCGGCGGCCGCTACGATGGGCTGATCGAGCTGCTGGGCGGCCCGCCCACGCCTGGCATCGGCTTCGGCAGCGGTGTGGAGCGGCTGATCCTGACCTTGAAAACCCAGGGCGCGCAGCCGCCGGCCCTGCCCAGCCCGACCGTGCAGGTCTCCTACACCGGCAAGGGCGAGGCCGGCCAGCAGGCCAAGCAGGCTGCGCTGGCCCTGGTGCGAGAGCTGCGCCAGGCCGGCGTCGGCGCGCTGCTGCCCTTCGGCGAGCGCAGCCTCAAGAGCCAGCTCAAGTCGGCCGATAAGGCCGGCGTGGCCCATGTGGTCATCGTCGGCGAGGGCGAGCTGCAGAGCGGCGACTGGACCGTGCGTACCCTGGCCGACGGCAGCCAGCAGGTCGTGGCGCGGGCCGAGCTGGTCCAGTGGCTGGCTTCGTCGGTAAACGGTAACCGGTGACCGGAATTCGGAAAACCGATCACCGGTTACCAAGGCACACCATGACCCCCCAACACACTCTCTCCCCGCCTATGCGCTGCATCGGCATCCTGCACCACCCGCGCAAGCCGGATTCGACCGCGCTCGCGCAGCAGATGGCCGCGCTGGCGCAGGCGCATGGCTGCGCGGCCTGGCTGGACTCGGCCTGGGACGAGACGGGCGTCATCGGCCGCCTGGGCGAGATGCCTGACCTGGACATGCTGATCACCCTGGGCGGCGACGGCACGATCCTGCGCGCGGCCCGCATGGGCGCCTACGCCGGCATCCCCATCCTGGGGGTCAAGATGGGCCGGCTGGGCTTTCTGGCCGAGGTGGAGCCGGAGAACTGGCAGGAGCCGCTGGAGCAGGTGCTGGCCGGCCAGTACTGGCTGGAGCGGCGGCTGATGCTGGAGGTGACGCTGCGCCGCGACGGCGTGGCGCTGGACGCGGCCGGCCAGGAACTGCATTTTCAGGCCCTGAACGAGGTGGTGGTCAGCCGAGGCCGGCTGGCGCGCATCGTGCGCGTTTCCACCTGGATCGACGGCGACTTTCTGACCACCTACGCGGCCGACGGCGTCATCGTCTCCACCGCCACCGGATCGACCGGCTACGCCCTGGCTGCGGGCGGTCCCATCCTGCCCCCTGAGCTGCGCAATATCCTCGTGGCGCCCATTGCCCCGCACTTGAGCCTGGACCGGGCGCTGGTGCTGTCAGAAGGCGCCGTGGTGCGGCTAGAGGTCAAGGCCGACCACGAGATCGTGCTCAGCGTCGACGGCCAGTTCGACGTGGAGGTGCAGAACGGCGATGCGGTCGAAGTAGCGGCCAGCGATCACTCGGCCAACTTCGTGCGCATCCGCCCGCCCGCCTATTTCTACCGCAACCTGATGCAGCGGCTGAAGTGGAACCTGTAGCGTAAGGGGCATGACGGACAGGGGAATGGTTGATTGGTAGATTGGTGGAGAGGTAGATTGGTAAATTGGTGATTGGTTGATTGGTAGTTACAACTCAGGTGCCGGGCACTTGCACAGCCCATGGACGGCTCAGATTGGCTCGGCAGACATCGGCGTAGGCGCAGATTCAAGTGCCCGGCACCTATGGCTGAGTGACGGACCGAAAGTCACGTTGATAACGTGACCTACAGAGCAGAGGAAAGAGAAACTTGGAAGAACCAACTTTGACTTTAAGCGAGCTGCTGGCTGAGGCAGCGGCGGCGGCCGGCCTGGGCGACCGGGCCGAAGCCGAGCGGCTCTACCGGCGGGCCACCGAGCGCTCGCCGGGCAACAGCACGGCCTGGCTGGGCCTGGCCGCGGCCGTGGATGCCGTCGAGGAAAAGCGGGCCTGCTACGAGCAGGTGCTGGCCATCAACCCCAACAACGGCGAGGCGCGGGTGGCCTTGCAGCGCCTGGCGCGCCTGGCCAGCGCCGAACAGGCCAGCGCGATCCAGGCGACCCTGGACAGCGCAGCCGCACAAGTAGCGGCCGATCCATCCCGCTATGGGCCAGCGCCGTCCCTGGCAGCGGGCAACGGCGCAGAAGACGACCACGCACACAGCCCATCGGCGGCGGGCCAGGTGCTGTTCTGCGCCAACCACCCGGAGACCGAGACCACCCTGCGCTGCAACCGCTGCGGCAAGCCGGTGTGCGTCAGGTGCGTCGAGCTGACCGAGGTAGGCTACCGTTGCAAGGAGTGCATCCGCGCCCAGCAGAATGTCTTTTTCACAGCCGAGACCAAGGACTACTTCGTCCTGGCCATCGTTAGCTTTGTGCTGGCCGCCCTGGCCACGCCGATTATCGAGCTGCTGCTGGGCATGTTGGGCCTGTTCTTTGGCATCATCCTGGCCGTCTTTTTGGGGCCAGCCGTGGGCGGCGCCGCCGCCACCATCATTCGCCGCTCGGTGGGCCGCCGCCGCGGCCGTTACATGGGCCTGGTCGGCGTGATCGCCATCATCCTCGGCGTCGGCTTTGGCCTGCTCGCCGCCTCCATGTTTGGCATGCGCATCAACCTCATCCCGATGGCGGTGTTCCTGTTCCTGTCGTTGAGCACGATCTACGCCACGCTGCGCTGACCCCTAATGCGTAACTCGTAACCCGTAACCCGGAATCTCGGACACGACTTCCTCTTTTCCGTGTTACGTGTTACGCATTACGGGTTACGAATCATCCAAGACTCCCCATGTTATCCGAACTCCGCATCACCAACTTCGCCATCATTGACCACGTCGCGCTGGCCTTCAGCCCCGGCTTCAATGTGCTGACGGGCGAGACCGGCGCGGGCAAGTCGATCATCATCGACGCGGTGGACATGCTGCTGGGCGGCAAGGCCGGCCAGGAGATGATCCGCGCCGAAGAGGCGCAGTGCGAGGTGGAGGGCGTGTTCACGCTGACGCCTGCGGCTGCGGCGGCGGTCAACCCAGTGTTGGAGCGGGAGGGGCTGGAGGGGGACGAGCCCGGCCTGCTGCTGCTCTCGCGCGAGCTGCGCCGCGGCGGGCGCACGGTGGCGCGCGTCAACGGCCGCGCCGTGGCGCTGGCCGTGCTCAGAGAGGTTGGCGACCTGCTGGTGGACATCCACGGCCAGACCGACCACCTGTCGTTGATGCGCCAGCGCGAGCACGTCCACCTGCTGGATCGCTACGCCGGTCTGCTGGGGCCGCGCGACAAGCTGGCGGCCGAGGTGCGCCGCCTGCTGGCCGTGCGCAAGGAGCTGGCCGGCCTGCGCCGCGATCAGCGCGAGCTGGCCCGCCGCCTCGATTTGTTGAGCTTTCAGGTGGAGGAGATCGACGCCGCGGCGTTGGAAGCGGGCGAGGACGCGACCCTGGAGGGCGAGCGCCGCCGCCTGGCCAACGCCGAGCAGTTGATCCGCCTGACGGAAGGGGCCCGCGCGCTGCTCTCCGAAGGGGACGACCAGCAGGCCAGCGCTCTTGATTTGTTGAGCGAGGCCGCCGGCAAGCTGGCCCGCCTGGCCGCCATCGACCCCGACACCCAGTCGATCCTGGACGCGGCCGAGGCGCTGAACGACCAGCTCAGCGACCTGGCGCGCAGCCTGGACGCCTACGCCGACGGCGTGGAGTTCAACCCGGAACGGCTGGTCGAGGTGGACGAACGCCTCAATTTGATCTTCAATTTGAAGCGCAAGTATGGCGACAGCATCGAGGAGGTGCTGGCCTTCGGCGCGCGGGCCCAGGCCGAGCTGGACGCGCTGGGCAACGCCGAGGTGCGCACGGGCGAGCTGGAGCAGGAGGAGGCGCGGCTGGCGCAGCGCATCGGCCGCCACGGCGCAGCCCTCTCCCGCGCCCGCCGCGAGGCTGCGACGCGCATGGCCGGCGAGGTGGTGGCTGAGCTGGCCGACCTGCGCATGGCGCGCGCCCAGTTCGACGTGGACTTTCAATGGCAGCCCCAGGCCGACGGCGCTGTAGTGAGCGACGGCGAGGCGCCGGACGGCGTGGCGCCCGGCCGCTATGGCTTCGACAGCAGCGGCCTGGACCGGGTCGAGTTCCTGGTGTCGGCTAATCCCGGCGAGCCGCTCAAGCCGCTGGTCAAGGTAGCCTCGGGCGGTGAGACCTCGCGGCTGATGCTGGCCCTGAAAACCGTGCTGGGCCGGGCCGACCAGACGCCGACGCTGATCTTTGACGAGATCGACGTGGGCATCGGCGGCCGCGTGGGCGCGGTGGTGGGCAGGAAGCTGTGGGAGCTGACGGTCAAGAACGGCGCGGAGCAGGCTGCCGCCTCGCATCAGGTGCTGTGCATCACCCACCTGCCACAGTTGGCCGGCTACAGCGACCTGCACCTGACCGTGCGCAAGCAGGTGGCCGGTGAGCGCACCCGCACCGAGGTAGTTCCGCTGACCGGGACGGAGCAGGTGGCCGAGCTCGCGGCGATGCTCGGCAGCAGCAGCGACGCCAGCCGCGAGTCCGTGGAGGAGATGCTGGCGGAGGTGGGCGCGGTAAAGCACGGCAATCGCGCTAACGTTCCGACATTAGGGTCGGAATAGACCCACATCTTGAAAGATGTGGCTGGGGCCGGAACGTCGCATCGGGGACAGCCCCACAGTTCAGTGTGGGGACTCGCCCAACCTCGAATCGCCGCACCAACTTTATGACCAGAACAGTGGCTTAACGTTCATTGGCTGTTGGTGACGATGCAACGGGATGGTCGTCCTGGTTTCAACACGCCAATCAGCTAAAAGCGCAAGCGTTTCACGCGCCGAAGCAGGGACCACATGGATTTGTAGTGGTCCCTGCTTCGTTTTTGACCTTGGGCGTCTGTCACGTCACCGGCGTGACCCGCCAGGCATTACACCGTCCGGAACTCACCCTCGACCACGTCCTCAGGGCTGCCGGCGCCATTGGGGCCGTGATAGCCGTTGCTTCCGTTGCTGCCGCCATTGGCGCCGGGCTGGCCGCCGTAAGCCTGCTCGCTCATGCGATAGCTGGCCTGCTGCACCTGCTCCATGGCCTGGCGGATGGCGTTGGCGTCCTCGCCCTTAACGGCCGTGCGCAGCTCGGCCACCAGACGCTCGATAGCCTGGCGGTCGCCGTCGCCGACCTTGTCGCCAAGATCGTGCAGGCTGCGCTCGACGCTGTAGGCCAGCGCGTCGCCCTCGTTGCGGGCCTCGATCAGCTTCCGGCGCCGCTCGTCGGCCGCCTTGTTGATCTCAGCCTCGCGCACCATGCGCTCCACCTCGCCCTTGTTCAGGTTGGTCGAAGCGGTGATGACGACGCTCTGCTGCTTGCCGGTGGCCTTGTCCTGCGCGCTGACGTGCAGGATGCCGTTGGCGTCGATGTCGAATGTGACCTCGATCTGCGGCATGCCGCGCCGGGCCGGCGGGATGCCCTCCAGATTGAACTGGCCCAGGCTGACGTTGTCGGCCGCCATGGGCCGCTCGCCCTGCAGCACGTGTACCGTCACGGCCGTCTGGTTGTCGTCAGCCGTGCTGAAGACCTGGCTGCGCCGGGCCGGGATCGTCGTGTTGCGCTCGATGATCGGCGTCGCCACCCCGCCCAGGGTCTCGATGCCCAGGGTCAGCGGCGTCACATCCAGCAGCAGCACGTCCTTGACCTCGCCGCCCAGCACGCCGCCCTGCAGGGCCGCGCCGACTGCCACCACCTCGTCGGGGTTGACGCCCTTGTGCGGCTCCTTGCCGCCGGCCAGGCTGCGCACCAGCTCCTGCACCATGGGCATGCGGGTTGCGCCACCCACCAGCACCACTTCGTCGATCTGCTGCGCCGACAGCTTGGCGTCGCGCAGGGCCGCCTCGAAGGGGCCGCGCAGCCGAGCCGTCAGGGCCTGGCTGAGCTGCTCGAACTTGCTGCGGCTCAGCGTCACTTGCAGGTGCTTGGGACCGCTGGCGTCGGCCGTGATGAAGGGCAGGTTGACCTCGGTCTCGACCAGGCTGGACAGCTCGATCTTGGCCTTCTCGGCCGCTTCCTTCAGGCGCTGCAAGGCCTGCCGGTCGCTGCGCAGGTCGATGCCCTCCTGCTTCTTGAACTCGTCCGCAATGTGGTCCACCAGCACCTGGTCGTAGTCGTCGCCGCCCAGGTGGGTGTCGCCGGCCGTAGCCTTGACCTCCACCACGCCGTCGCCGACCTCCAGGATCGACACGTCGAAGGTGCCGCCGCCCAGGTCGAAGACCAGGATCGTCTCGTTTTCTTTTTTGTCGAGCCCATAGGCCAGCGCGGCCGCGGTGGGTTCGTTGATGATGCGCAGGACCTCCAGGCCGGCGATCTTGCCGGCGTCCTTGGTGGCCTGGCGCTGGCTGTCGTTGAAGTAGGCCGGCACGGTGATCACGGCCTGCGTCACCGGCTCGCCCAAATAGGCTTCGGCGTCGGCTTTGAGCTTGCCCAGGGTCATCGCGCTGATCTCCTGGGGGGAATAGGTTTTGTTTTTGATCGGGATGCGCACGCGCGCGTCACCGGAAGGGCCATCGACGATCTCATACGAGACGTGCTCGCCGCGCGTCTCGTCGAAGCGCCGGCCCATGAAGCGCTTGATGCTGGCCACGGTGTTTTCGGGGTTGACCACGGCCTGGCGCCGGGCGGTCTGGCCCACCAGCCGCTCGCCGCTCTTGGTGAAGGCCACCACCGACGGCGTCGTCCGTCCGCCCTCGGCGTTGGGGATCACCACCGCGTCGCCGCTTTCGATTACAGCCACCACAGAGTTCGTCGTACCCAGGTCGATGCCAACAATCTTACTCATTGTTCAGTGCTCCTTTTGGTTTTTGGGAAGTAGATTGGTAAATTGGTAGATTGGTAGATTGGCGGTCTCCGCGCGCCATCAATCTACCAATTTACCAATCTACCAATCTACCAATCTACCAACCACCATTTTACCATCCCACTGTTAGAATAACGTCGGCGGAGTGTTGGAGAAGTGTTAGAGGCGTTTGATCACCGCCCCAGCAGCTCCAGCAGAATATCCGGCCGGTCGGTGATGATGCCGTCCACGCCCAGGTCGATCATGCGCTGCATGTCATCGGCCTCGTTGACGGTCCAGACGTGGACGTCCATGCCGCGGCTGTGGGCGTCCTTGATGAAACGGGGGGTGAGGATGTGGATGTCGCTGCGGTATTCAGGGACCTGCACGGCCTGCGCAGGGGGGCTGTAGCTGGCGGCCAGGCCAACGAAGTGGCGCGCAAAGAGGTTGATCACCTCGTTCTGGGTGGTCGAGGTGGCCACCTCGGGGCAGGCGGCGCGGAACTCGCCCATGAGATCCTCGTGGAACGAAGCCACCAGCACCTTGTCCTGCATGTTGTACTGGCGGATCATCTGGCAGAAGGGCTCGGCCACGGGCACGTTGTCCACCCGCTTGATCTCGATGTTCATGGGCATCTGAGGGAAGGCCTGGAACAGCTCTTCCAGCGTGGCGATGGTGATGCCCTGGCCGCGGAAGGGGAAGGTCTGGCCGTCGTCCTCGGTCCAGTAGTGGCCCGCGTCCAGCGTCTTGACCTCGGCCAGACTCATCTGCTCCACCACGCCTGTGCCGTCGGTGGTGCGGTCCACCGTCTCGTCGTGGATCAGCACCAGCGCGCCGTCGGCGGTGATGTGCAGATCCATTTCCAGCATGTCCACGCCCAAGGCCACAGCCCGCTCGAAGGCGTACATCGTGTTGCTGGGCCACAGCTCTTCGCCGCCCTGGTGGGCGATTACCAGCGGCCGCGGCAGGTCGCGCAGGCAAGCGGGGCAATCAGCAGCCGGCCGCGCCAGCAGGCTCATGAGTAGGGCGACCGCGGCCAGAACACCGAGGACGGCAAGGACGGCGACGAGGATCTTTTTGAGCATGGCTTTCTCCTGGATGAGGGACTGGAGGCGGCGGTATGATACCACCGGAGCGGGTGTAAGGCAAGGCACATGCTCCTGCTCCGCTGCTGAGCGTTGGTTGAGTAGCCGTCTGAGGCGTATCGAAACCAACAGTCAGCAGTGGCGTAGGCGCGAGAAAAGACACAAGGGACGCTTCTGGACCGGAGTCCGTCTACGTCCCTTGCGCCTACACAAGGAGGAACCCTCCTGCCTGACCAGTTGGCCAGCCAGGCAGGAGGGAGATGAAGGAAGAAACTCGCTAGTTGCTAATCGTGAAGTTGACGATCTGCTCGTCGTAGTTGCTGTCGGCCTTGACCAGGCGCAGGCTGAAGGCGTGATCGCCGTTCGGGAACTGCGTGGTGTCCAGGGAGAGCGTGGCCTCGCCTGCATCGCTGCCAGAGGCGATCCAAATCTTACCGCTGTCGCTGCCGCCGGGCAGGATGAACAGGTCCCAGCGCACGTAGGGGCTGCCAGGGAAGACAGCGGTCACATCCACCGTACCGCTAAGGGTTGCGCCCTCAGCAGGGCTGATCAGGCCGGTGGCTGATGGAGCTGGCGCAGCAGCAGCAGCGCCCGCCGGAGGCAGGATCACGCTATCGATTACGTGGATCACGCCGTTGCTGGCCTCGATGTCAGTCGCAGTGATGGTAGCGTCATTGATCTTAACCGTGCCATTGGCTACGCTGAAGCTTACATTCGAGCCCTGGGCTGTGGCGGCAGTCAGGCCATCGCTAACTTGGGCGGCCATCACCTTGCCGGGCACCACGTGGTACAGCAAAATGTTGGTCAGAGCCGGGATATCAGCCAACAGACCCTCGACGGTGCCAGCCGGCAGCTTGGCAAAGGCCTCATCGGTGGGGGCGAAGACAGTGAAAGGACCAGCGCTCTGCAGAGTGTCCACCAGGCCAGCAGCCTGTACCGCGGCTACCAAAGTGGTGAAGGAGCCAGCCGAGACTGCCACATCGACAATGGTCGGGCCAGCCGCAGGCGTTGTTGCAGCCGGAGCGCCAGCATTGGCGATGGTGAAGTTGACGATTTGCTCGTCATAGTTGCTATCGGGCTTCACCAGGCGCAGGCTGAAGGCATGAGCGCCGTCAGGGTACTTGGTGGTGTCCAGGGACAGGGCAGCCTCGCCGGCATCGCTGCCGCTGGCGACCCAAATCCGGTCGCTATCGCTGCCAAAAGGCAGGATGAACAGGTCCCAGCGCACATAAGGGCTGCCGGGGAACACGGCCTTGACCTCAACAGTGCCGCTAACGGTAGCACCTTCGGTGGGGCTGATCAGACCAGAGTCCTGCGCGCTGGCTACAGCAGGCATTACCAAGGCCACAATTAAGAGGGTCAACAGGATCGTACGGAACCACTGACTCTTGGAAGACATTTTACTTCTCCTTTTGTTGTTCGTGCTGAGATTGATTGAGATACAGCTTGTCATTACGTCGACGTTATAATGTATAAGTTATTTCCAGGTTTTGTTCAGTAAAGTTTCACCCTATTCACCTGTCCTTCGCCCAAAAACAAACAGCGCTGCTGGCCTTAGCGGGCCAACAGCGCTGTCATCGGCAGGGGACCGTGCTGATAAGATCTCAGTCGTCGGGCAGTTCGTCCCATTCGCTGACGGACCAGGCGCCGACAGCGATAATCAGCTTGGGCTTGTCGTCGACGCCAAACACCAGCGCCAGCGCGCCGTCCTCAGTTTGGGCCACCTCGCTCAGCTCGCTTTCGCTATCGGCCAGATCGACCAACGCCTTCTCGATGGCCGCCAATCCCACCAGCGGCTCCTGGCTGTCGGCCGAGAAGAGGCTGGCAGCGTACAACTCCAACAAGGTGCTGTCGTCCAGATAGAGGTCCAGGTCGATCACAACCCGGTCTGCAGCCGTCGGCGGCTCTTCTTCCATCTCGTCGGCCAGCGAGCTGTCCCAGAAGGCCAGGCCCACCACCACTGCGCCCTCCGACACTGCCAACTCTTCGTAGGCGTCATCGGTCAGCTCGGTGTGCAGGATTTCGTCGGACAGGTCGTCCATCAACTCTTCGGTGCCATTGGGGCTATCAATCACGATGTTTTTCTCCTTGGTCTATTTGCTTGCTAAACTCACCGGGCATCTCCGTAGGATGATTTGGAAAATCGTCCTACGAGCTTCTGCAACCGCAGAGGTTACTACTCAGGTGCCGGGCACTTGACTTTGCGCCTGATTACGAAGTCTGCCGAGCCGAATTCAGCCGATCCTGGGCTGCAAGTGCCCGGCACCTGAGTAGTGACCCGCAGAGGGCGATTTGGAAAATCGTCCTACGGCTTGCCTGGGCTGACAATCATGCGCGAGGGGATCGTGGCCTGCTGAACGCGATCGCCAACGGCTATAAAATCGCTGAACATCACGGGCAGGCCCCGATCAACAAACAAATTAGGGCCATCCTGGAAGTGATAGTGCAGATGCGGACCGGGCGAGTGGCCAGAATTGCCGACGGCCGCCACAGGCTGGCCTTTTTTGACCATCTGGCCGACCTGAACCTGCACGCTGCCAGCCTGCAACTGGGCCAGGTAGCTGAATTCGCCGCGGCCATGGCCGATGACAACCACATTGCCGGCCATGCGCGCAGGCTGGCCGCCCAACTCTTCTGCGGTCAACGGCTGGCCGGGCGGCTGATCCGGCATGTCGTTGCGCACAAAGACGATCTTGCCGCCGGCCGGAGCTACGACCGGCTGACCGAAGCTGTAATGATCCTCGTTGCGCAGCCCGCGGCCAGCAAAGGTCTGGCCATCAGGCCCCAGCCGCACGAAGTCATAGGCAAAGGTCCAGCTCACCGGGTCCGACTTGTGCATCGACGTCCAGTCGTTGCTGGTGATCGCCCACCAGGCGCCTTCGGCTACGGGTAAGCGCAGCTTGGCGTGCTGTTGGTGATAAATCAGCGGAATCTCCAACACAGCCGTCACTGCTGCCTGAGTCTCGTAGTCGTAGCCCGCCACGCTGACGCGCACATGACTCAAGGGAACGGCGCCTTGTTCGAGGAAATAGCAGCGCGGTATGATCAGACCCATGCCAGGGGCCACGCCGTACTGGCCTAAGGTTAGCTCATGCATGGCTGCTTTGCCCAGCCGCTGGCGCACCGCAACCACATGTTCGTTTTGGTCATAGACGCGCCACACCACATCGGTTAATACCACCGGGCGGTTGGCTGTAAGGCCCAGGTCAAAGACAAACTCCTGCACCGGCCCTAACCCAGGATGGGGCAGGCGGTCGTACAGCCCCACATAGACCTGCACAGGGCGCGCCTCCAAGCTCAGTTCAGTGTGCGTCACCTGGCTTCTCCGGCTTGAGTGCGAAATCCTGGTTGAAGCGCAGCAATACTGTTCGCATCTCCTGGCAGATTTCCAAAAAGGCCCCGCGCAGCAAAATATGGTCGCTCAGCTCTTCGTCCAGAACCCAAACATGCCCGGCCTTGATGCTGGAAAGCCGTAACTCCTCGCCGTTGAACAACGCCTTGGCCTCGACGCCGACGATGTTATCATGTTCCACCACATCGGTGAAAAGCTGACGGATGCGGCGCGCAGTGCGTTCAACCCCCTCGTCGCTATCCAGACGGCGCACAAACTCAAAGGGCAGCAGGTACTCCACTTCCAGCTCGGTGAACAGGCTGGCCGGCTCCTTCTGGTGGCGGCAGGGCACGTTCTCCGCGTGGTACATGTCGCAGATCACCTCGTCGCCATACAGGCTGAGCGCAGTGTACTCGGCCGGCCAGTAGAAGCGCATCTCGGCCCACAGATCGACAGGATGATGCCACTCCTGCGGCACACAGGACGCGCTGAAGCGACGCTCCAGGGTGGTGGTGTCCAGGGTGCTGGCGGCCTCGAACAGCCGCAGGCCAGACTCGCTGGCCGCGCTGATCAGCGCGCCCACCACCATCTCGAAGCCGACGTAGCCTGAGTTAAGCGGCTGATAGCGCGACTCTTCACCGGGAAAGTCGTCAGAAAAGAGGTCGTCGTAGTGTTTGCGTTTGGATGAACCGTTGGTGGGCATCCCTTACTCTCCATGCGAATAGGCCCGGCCAAGGCAGCCGGGCGCAGAGCCATAATAGCACACTGTGCAGGTCATAGCAACTTTGCTAGGCCGCAATCACCTCGCCAATCCCTGCGCCCTGACGGAACTGCGTCTCGTACAGATGCGCGTACAGCCCTCCGCGGGCCAGCAGATCGTCGTGGCTGCCGCTTTCAACCAGATGCCCCTCGTCCAGCACCAGGATCGTGTCGGCCGCCAGGATGGTGGACAGGCGATGGGCGATGACCACGCTGGTGCGCCCCTGGAACAGCGGCTCCAGCGCAGCCTGGATCAGCGCTTCGTTCTCCGAATCCAGGTGCGAGGTGGCTTCGTCCAGGATCAGAATGCGCGGGTCTTTCAGGATCACGCGGGCGATGGCCAGGCGCTGCTTCTCGCCGCCGCTCAGCCGGTAGCCGCGCTCCCCAACCACGGTGTCATAGCCGGCCGGCAGCTTGGCGATGAAGTCGTGAATGCTGGCCGCTTTGGCCGCAGCGATCATCTCGGCCTCGCTGGCCTCAGGGCGGGCATAGAGCAGGTTCTTGCGGATCGTGTCGTGGAAGAGGTAGGTTTCCTGCATGACGATGCCGATCTGCTCGGCCAGCGACACCTGGGTCACGTCGCGCAGGTCATAGCCATCGAGGGTAATCGCGCCCTCGTTGACGTCGTAGAGCCGCGGCAGCAGGTAGGTGATCGTGGTCTTGCCCGCTCCGCTACGCCCTACCAATGCTACCAACTGGCCTGGCTCGATTTCCGCCGAGAACTGACGCAAAGCCCAGGTGCGGGTCGATACCGGCGCCAAACTGGCGCTGTCTGCAAGCGGCGCTTGATCTTCCTTGCCGTTGCGCGCAGCAGGAGCGACCAAGGGCTGGTTGGCCGGCGCAGTGTGGCTCTGGCTGGCGGAACCTGCCTGGCTGGCCTCGATCTGCAAGCGTTCGGCATCGGCCAGATAGCTAAAGGACACGTCGTGGAAACAGATGCGGCCAGCAACGTGGTCCAGCACATGCGCGCCCGGTTTGTCCTGGATCTCGATGGGCCTGTCCAGGTATTCGAAAACCCGCTCGAAGCTGACCATGGACTGGGCGAACTCGACCTGAATGTTGGACAGCGACGAGATCGGCCCGTAGAGGCGGGCCAGGTAGGCAGCGAAAGCCACGATGGTACCAATCGTCAGCACATCGGCCACCACGAGACGGCCGCCCACCCAGTAGATTAGCGCTGTGCCCACAGCCGCAGCCAGGCTCAGCCCCATGAAGAACCAGCGTCCCACCAGCGCACGGCGCACACCCAGGTCGCGCACCTGGGCATTGACTTCGCGGAAGCGGCTTTCTTCCTGCTGTTGCCGGCCAAAGGTCTTGACCAGCAGCGCGCCGTTGATGCCCAGGGTTTCGGCGATGATGTTGCTCTGTTCGGCGTTGGCGTCCATGGCCTGGCGGCGGATGGCGCGCAATACACCAGCGACCCGCTTGGCCGGCAACAGGAAGAGCGGCACCACGGCCACCGACAGCAGAGTCAGCCGCCAGTCGATGGAGATCATGATGGCCAGGGTGGAGACGACCGTCACCACGTTGACCACGATGTTGGGGATGGTGCCGGTGATGGCGTTCTGCGCGCCGACCACATCGTTGTTGAAGCGGGAGACGATCTCGCCCGATTTGGTGTGGGTGAAAAAGCGCAACGCCATACCGGTCAGGTGCGCGTACATCTGTTGGCGCAGATCGAAGATGATCCCCTCGCCGACCCTGGCGCTCAGGTAGCGCTGGCCCACGTCGATCAGGCCGCTGAGCACCGGAATAGCCAGCAGCGCCAGCGCCAGCAGGTTAAGCTGTTGCAGGTCTTTTTCCGGCAGCGTGACGTCGATCAACTGGCGCAGGATCAGCGGCGGCAGCAGCTCGATTAACGAGATGGCGACGATGGCTACCAACACCAGCAGCACCATCCACCAATAGGGACGCGCATATTCCAGCACACGCCGCAGGAGCTTGCGGTCTACTTTGGGCTTGCCCTGGCTTGGGTCGTGGCTGATATAGCTCCACCATCCGCCTCCGTGCATGAGTCTTTAACCTCCTTCAGTACAGCGTCAACAAACTCACTGCGCATAGGTGCCCGGCACTTGATGCGAACTCGTCATGATGCGCGAATCGTAACGCAAGTGCCGGGCACCTCAGTATTTAGTCTCTCGTCCGGTCGATCTCGATCCGCAGCCGGTGTTCCTCGGCCATCAGCCCTTCAAGCTGCGCTGCCAGCTCCTCGGCGCGGCGCAGGCTGCGCCGGTCCTGTTGCAGCCGGACGCGCTCCAACTCACGCCGCGCGCGCTGGATCTGCGCAATAACCTGGTGCTTGCGTTCGATCAGTTGGCTGCGGTTCATGGCGCATCAAGCGCTGGCGGCCGCCTGCCGGCGCTGCTCCATCTGATCGATCACCTCGTTGTAGGCGCCCATGAAGGACTCGACGCCCTCGTCCTCCAACTCCTGCGTGACGATGCGCAGGGCGATGCCCAACCCTTCCAGGTCGCGCAGCGCCTGCTCGGCCCCGGCCAGGTCTTGCTCCAGCGTGCCAGGCTGGACCGTGCCATGATCCACGAAGGCTTGCAGGGTCTGCGGCGGCACGGTGTTGACCGTGTCTGGCCCAATCAGCTCGTCCACGTACATCACGTCCGAGTACCTGGGATTCTTGGTGCCGGTCGAGGCCCACAGCGGCCGCTGCACGCGCGCGCCGTAGGCTCGAAGCTGCTGAAAGCGTTCGGCGCCAAAGACAGCCTTATAGTCGGCGTAGGCCAGCTTGGCGTTGGCGATGGCCGCCTTGCCCAGCAGGTCGGTCGCCCGCGCCGCTGCCCCACCGCCCTGCTCGACGATCTTTGCCAGGCGGGCGTCCACCTTGCTGTCGACGCGCGAGACAAAAAACGAGGCCACCGAGGCGATCCGATCCACCGGCAGCCCGGCCGCCACGCGCTGCTCCAGGCCCTGGATATAGGCCTCCATCACCTCAGCGTAGCGCTCGCGCGAGAAGATCAGGGTCACGTTGACGTTGATGCCATCGGCGATGGCAGCGGTGATGGCCGGCAGGCCGGCCCTGGTGGCCGGGATCTTGATCATCAGGTTGGGCCGGTTGACCAGCTGCCACAGCCGGCGGGCCTCGGAGAGCGTGGTCTCCGTGTCGTGGGCCAGGCCGGGATTGACCTCCAGGCTGATGTAGCCGTCGCCGGCGTTGGTCTGCTGGTACATGGCCCCCAACAGGTCTGCGCCGGCCACGATGTCCTCCACGGCAAGCTGCCAGAAGATCTCCTCGGCGCTGTGGCCGGCCCTGGCCAGCGGCGTCAGCCCCGCGTCGTAATCCGCGGTCTTGGTCATCGCGTTCATGAAGATCGTCGGGTTGGACGTGACGCCGCGAATCTCCTCGCGCGCGATCATGCCCGCCAGCTCGCCGTTGGTCAACAGCCCGCGCTGGATGTTGTCGTACCAGATGGATTGGCCGGCCTGGTGGAGTCGTTGCACATTGTTCATAGGTCTCTCCTTCGGCGTGACGAGTAATGCGTAATGCGTAATCCGGAGTTGCGCCGGGATGAGATCGCATGCGCACAACCAGTGACGCATTACTCGTTACGCATTACTGCCTTCCAGCACTTCCGCCGCAATCTGCTCGATCCGTTCCACCGTCAAGCCCAGATGCTCAAAAGCGTGCTTGGCCGGCGCGGACACGCCGTAGCGGTCCAGGCCGATGACGCGGCCCTGAGAACCTGCCCAGCGATGCCAGCCCAGGCTGACGCCGGCTTCGACGGCGACGCGCGCCTGCACCGCCGGCGGCAACACCGACGCCTGATAGCCGGCATCCTGCTCGGCGAACAGCTCCCAACTGGGGAAGGAGACCAGGCGCACGGCCACGCCCCGGGCGGCCAGGCGCTGGCCAGCCTCGACGATCAAGGCCACCTCGGAGCCGCTGGCCAGCAGGATAATCTGCGGCTGGCCCGCGGCCGGGCCCAGGTCGGCCAGCACGTAGGCGCCGCGCTGCGTCCCGGCCTCGCTGGCGTAGAGCGCACGATCCAGCGTGGGCAGGGCCTGCCGGGTCAGCGCCAGCGCGGTGGGACGCTGGCGCTGCTCGATGGCGATCTTCCAGGCTTCGCGCGCCTCGTTGGCGTCGGCCGGCCGCAGCGTCACCAGGTTGGGAATGGCTCGCAGCGCAGCCATCTGCTCCACCGGCTGGTGGGTCGGCCCGTCCTCGCCCACGCCGATGCTGTCGTGGGTGAAGATCCAGATCGAGCCCAGGTGGGACAGCGCGGCCAGGCGGATGGCCGGCCGCATGTAGTCCGAGAAGACCAGGAAAGTGGCGCCGTAGGGGATGAAGCCGCCGTGATAGGCCATGCCGTTGACGATGGAGCCCATGGCATGCTCGCGCACGCCGAAGTGGACGTTGCTGCCGCTACGGTCCTCGGCTGAAAAGGCGGGCCGGCCTTTGATCCAGGAGTTGTTAGAGGGCGCCAGGTCGGCTGAGCCGCCGAACAGCTCTGGCAGCCTGGCCGCCAGCGTGTTGAGCACCTGGCCTGACGACGCTCGCGTCGCCAGCCCCTTGGCGTCGGCCGGGAACACCGGCAGGTCTGCGTCCCAGCCAGCCGGCAGCTCGCCGGCCAGCCGGCGCTCCAGCTCGGCGGCCAGGTCAGGATAGGCGGCGCGGTAGGCGGCGAAGCGCTCCCGCCAGGCTGCTTCCTGTCCCGCGCCGGCGGGCACGGCCTGGCGGAAGAAGGCCACTGCCTGGTCCGGCAGGTAGAAACGCGGCTCCAGCGGCCAGCCCAGCGCCTCCTTGGCGCCGTTCAACTCCACATCGCCGGGCGGCTCGCCGTGGGCCTTGGCCGTGCCGGCCCGCGTGGGCAGGCCATAGCCGATGGTGGTGCGCACCATGATCAGCGACGGCCGCGGGTCTTCTTTGGCAGCCTGGATGGCGCGGTCGATGGCGTCTACGTCCAGGCCGTCCTCCACCTGCTGCACGTGCCAGCCGTAGGCCGCGAAGCGCTGGCCGCGATCCTCAGTGAAGGCCAGGTCGGTGGAGCCTTCGATGGAGATGCGGTTGTCGTCGTAAAGGTAGATCAGCTTGCCCAGGCCCAGGTGCCCGGCCAGCGAGGCAGCCTCGGAGGCGACGCCCTCCATCAGGTCGCCGTCGGTGACGATGGCGTAGGTGAAGTGGTCGACGATCTCGTGGCCCGGCCGGTTGTAGACCTCGGCCAGATGCGCTTCGGCCATAGCCATGCCCACGCCGTTGGCGAAGCCCTGGCCCAGCGGGCCGGTGGTGGTCTCCACGCCTGGCGTCAGTCCGTACTCTGGATGGCCGGGGGTCAGGCTGCCGAGCTGGCGAAAGCGCCGCAGATCGTCCAGCGACAGGTCATAGCCGGCCAGATGTAGCAGGCTGTAGAGCAGCATGGAGCCGTGGCCGCCGGACAGGATGAAGCGGTCGCGGTTGGCCCAGGCTGGGTTGGCGGGGTTGTGGCGCAGATGGCGAGTCCAGACGGCATAGGCCAGCGGCGCTGCGCCCAGGGGCAGGCCGGGGTGGCCGGAGTTGGCAACCTGTACGGCGTCAGCCGACAAAAAACGGATGGTGTTGATGCACAGGTGCTCCAGTGCGGAGTCTGTCGTCGTTGACATATCGCTCTCCTTAAGGTGTGCCGGACTTGCGCCAATCGTGGGTCGAGTAGCCGATTGAGGCGTATCGAAACCCACGATTGACGCAAGTCCTGGTCATTAGGCTTGATAAGCGCGCGCTGTCACGTCGCCGCCGCGGCCGGTCCAGTTGGTGTGGAAGAATTGGCCGCGCGGCTGGTCGATTCGTTCGTAGGTGTGCGCGCCGAAGTAGTCCCGCTGCGCCTGGGTGAGATTAGCCGGCAGGCGCTCACGGCGGTAGCCGTCGTAGAACGTCAGCGCGCTGGCCAGCGCTGGAACAGGGATGCCAAGCTGAACAGCCGCCGCCACGATCCGGCGCCAAGGACCTTCGGCCGCAGCCATTTTGGCCCGGAAGAAGGGGTCCAACAAAAGGTTAGCCAGGCGCTCGTCGGCGTCGAACGCGTCTTTGATCTTGCCCAGGAACACCGAACGGATGATACAGCCGCCCCGCCACATCAGCGCGATGCCGCCCAGGTTGAGGTCCCAGCCGTAAACCTCAGCCGCCGCCCGCATCAGCATGTAGCCCTGGGCGTAGGAGACCACCTTGGCCGCGTAGACCGCCTGCTCCAGGTCGGCCAGAAATGCGTCCTTGTCGCCAGCATACTGGCTGGCTGGGCCGGTCAACACCTGGGCCGCCGCGGCTCGTTCATCCACCAGCGCCGAGAGGAAACGGGCGAACACCGCCTCGCCCACCAGCGTCAGCGGCGTGCCCTGATCCAGCGCGGAGGATACCGTCCACTTGCCGGTGCCTTTCTGGCCGGCGCTGTCGAGGATGACATCAACGACGGCCTGGCCTGCTTCGTCGCGGTAGGCCAGGATGTCGCGGGTGATCTCGATGAGATAGGACTCCAGGATGCCCTGGTTCCACTGTGCGAACACATCGCTCATCTCGTCGTTGCTGATGCCCAGGCCTTCCTGCATCAGGTGATAGGCCTCGGCGATGATTTGCATATCGCCGTATTCGATCCCGTTGTGTACCATCTTGACGAAGTGGCCTGCGCCGTTGCTGCCCACCCAGTCACAGCAGGGCGCGCCGTCAGGGTCGCCCTCAGGGACCTTGGCGGCGATGGCCTGGAAGATAGGCTTGACGTGCGGCCAGGCGGCTGGCGAGCCGCCCGGCATGATCGATGGCCCGTGCCGCGCGCCCTCTTCACCGCCAGAGACGCCCGTGCCGATGAAAAGCAGGCCCTGGGACTCGACGTAAGCCGTCCGGCGGATGCTGTCCTCGTAGTTAGAGTTGCCGCCGTCGATGATAATGTCGCCTGGCTCCAGAAGGGGGATGAGTTTCTCGATGAAGTCATCCACCGGCTTGCCGGCCTTCACCAGCATCATCACGCGCCGCGGTCGCTTGAGCGCGGCTACCAGTTCTTCCAGCGAATGTGCGCCGACGATGCTCATTTCCTTGGCCGGGCCGCTGACGAACGCGTCTGTGACCGAGGTGGTGCGGTTGTAGACCGCAACGGTGAAGCCGTGATCGGCCATGTTCATCACTAAGTTCTGGCCCATCACGGCCAGGCCGATCAGGGCGATGTCTGCTTGAGTCATGTTGGTTTCCTTTATCGTTGTATCCGCGCCGATCCGCCTTGGGCGAACGCGCGCACTTGTTCGACCGTTGCCATGGTCGTGTCGCCGGGAAAGGTAGTCAGCAGCGCACCGTGGGCCCAGCCCAGGTTCACCGCTTCCTGCTCGGAAGCGCCGGACAACAGCCCATAGAAGAAGCCTGCCGCGTAGCCGTCGCCGCCGCCGACGCGATCCAGCACATCCAGCTCGCAGGTGGGCGCCTGATAGGTTTTGCCGTCGATCCAGGCTACTGCGCTCCAGCTATGACGGTTGGTGGAATGAACCTCGCGCAGGGTGGTCGCTACGATCTTGACGTTGGGGTACAGCGCCGTTACCTGGTCAATCATGCCGAAGAAAACGCTGGGGTCCAGCTTGGACTTGGCGGCCACCTCAGGTCCGGCGATGCCCAGTCCCATCTGCAAATCCTCTTCGTTGCCGACGATCACATCCACGTGCTCCACGATGCGCCGCAGCACTGCAAGGGCAGCCTCATGGCCGCCCCACAGGTTCCACAGCTTGGCGCGGTAGTTCAGGTCGAAGGAGGTGACCACGCCAGCAGCCTTGGCTACCTTCATGCCCTCCACGATCAGCTCGCCTGTGGTCTCAGACAGCGCAGCGAAGATGCCGCCGCTGTGGAACCAGCGCACGCCGCGGCCAAAGATCGCGGCCCAGTCGACGTCGCCCGGCTTGAGCTGCCCAGCGGCCTCGTTGCTGCGATTGTAGAAGACCACCGGCGCGCGCACCCCCCGGCCGCGGTCGCTGTAGACCGTGGCCATGTTGGGGCCGGTGACGCCGTTGTGCTGGAAATGCTTGTAGAACGGAGTGACGCCCATGGCCCGCACGCGCTCGGCGATCAGGTCGCCGATAGGATAGTCCACCATGGCGCTGACGATGCCTGTCCTGAGACGAAAGCAGTCGGCCAGGTTCGCGGCCACGTTGAACTCGCCGCCGCTGACGTGGATGTCGCAGTGGGTCGCCTTGCGGAAAGGGATGATCCCTGGGTCCAGGCGATGCACCAGCGCGCCCAGCGACACTAAATCGAACGCGCCTTCCGGTCTCAGTTCCAGTCCATATCTCATGCCTGCCTCCTTGTCTCCTTGTCTCCTTGTCTACCTGTCTACCTGTCTACCTGCCTACTTGCCTACTTGCCAACTTGCCTACTTGCCACCTGCCTACTTGCCTGCCTGTTTCCGCACCTTGTACAACATCTCGCCAGCCTTGGCTACGTAAAGGATGCCCTCATCGTCGCGGTTCTGCCAATCGGCTAGCTCGATGCTGGCCGGGTCGAGGTAGCCCAGATTCAGCCGGGCGCAGTCCTCAGCCGGGATCTTACTGGCCAGGGTGACTTTGACATTGGCCTGTTCAACGCCGCCGGCCATGACGCCTGAGCCGCGCACGTGGGTGCTGTGGGCCAGCACGCCCAGCGGAATATCGCGGTAAAGCTGCCAGTTTTGCAGGAAATAGGGCAAGATATGATAGCCGATCTGGTCGATGTATTTGCCATGCACATGGCTGACCACGTCCAGATGCGGCGCATAGATCACCACCTCGCCGCCGGCTGCGACCACCGGCTCCATCTTGTACATGCACTTGCCAGCCGTCCAGAGCTCGTCATACATGGGCGGGCAGGTGGCGAGGACACGCTGGTAGGCGCGCTCGCTCCAGTGAATGTGCCGCTGCGCCGAGATGTTTGCGGCTGCGCGCCAGGCCTCGAACACATCGCCGATCACCACACCGGCCAGGTCATGCCCCTGAACGATCAGCGCGGCCAGCGTCAGCGGCGTCTTCAGATAAGCCGTTGCAGCATGGATCATCGCCCGCACAGGCGTGTCCTGGATGCCAATCGTGCCCAGCACGGTCGCCAGCGCGCCCAGCCAGTGGGTGGCGTTGATCATATCCGGTCCGGAGATGCCAGGGAACAGATACTTGGCGCCGCCGGAGAAGCCGACGACTTCGTGGGGAAAGACCGGGCCGAGGATGACGATGTGATCGTGTTCCAGCACAGCCCTGTTGATGCGAATATCGATCTTGTCCGGCAGCGAGGGGTGCCAGAGCGGCCCGGCGAGCTGCCGAATCTCGTCCTGATCCAGCACGCCCAGCGAGGTCAGGGCCGCAGGGTCATCCCAGATGTGATTGAGCAGGCCCACATGGCGGAAGGCGCCGCTGCGTTCCTGGGCGCTGATGCCCACCAAGGCGTTCAGCCCCGGCTGGCTGTAGCCAGGATGTGTGCCCAACGCAACCATGACGTTGACCTCGCGCGCGTCGTGCAGGATGTCCACCAACAGCCGGAACAGCTCAGGCAGGGGGAGAGAGCGGGTGTGGTCAGGTATCAGGACCAGCACCTTCTGGCCGGCGAACCGACCGCCCAGGCCCTTGGTCAGGACCTCCATGACCTGGTCGTCGGTCAACAAGCCGGTTTGCGAAATCGCTTGAGCGTTTACCATATGTCTCGCTCCTCCTGGTGTCGGTGGAAGTTGGCAGGTAGCAGGTAGCAGGTGGCAGGTTGCGTTTGGCGTGGCACTTGCCACCTGCAACCTGCAACTTGTAACTTATACGCCTGCATACGCCGAGAAACCGCCATCCACCGGCACGGTGATGCCTGTGACAAAGGCAGAGGCTGGCGAGAGCAGCCAGAGCACGGTTCCCAACAGGTCTTCAGGAGCACCGAAGCGGCCCATGGGGGTATGATCCAGCACCTTTTGGCCGCGCGGCGTCCAGCCGCCTGTGGCTTGGTCGACCAGCAGGAAGCGATTCTGCTCGCCCAAGAAGAAGCCGGGCGCAATGGCGTTAACCCGGATCTTGCCAGAGTAGTTCTGCGCCAGATGCACGGCCAGCCAGGCGGTGAAGTTGGTGATGCCAGCCTTGGACGCCGAGTAGGCTGCGATGTTGGTCAACGGACGAAAGGCGCTCATGGATGAGTAGTTCAGGATGACCCCTTCGCCAGCTTCAACCATTTGCCTGGCCAGGACCTGGCAGGGCAGGATGGTTCCCTGGAGGTTCAGGTCGAGCACAAAACGCATGCCTTCCTCTG
Source organism: uncultured Anaerolinea sp. (assembly GCA_964626845.1). GTDB lineage: Bacteria > Chloroflexota > Anaerolineae > JAAEKA01 > JAAEKA01 > JAAEKA01. Next base: position 490 of record CAZVGR010000006.1, on the reverse strand, counting down.
GAATGTCGAAGAAGCTCACAGCCGGGGAAGTTGTGGCCCGGGGGCTGTTGCCGCCGGCCGCGTTGACCAGGCCATACAGCCTTCCAAAGCGATGCTGGATCGCTTCGCCGGCTGCCATCAGGCTGTCGCGGTTCAGCACGTCGGCGCGAACTCCAGCGACCTGAGCTGCGCGCGGCCCCAGGCGCTCCTGGATCGCTGGCAGGCCAGCCAGGCTGCGGCTGAGGACCATCACATTTGCCCCGCAATTAGCCAGCGCAACGACCACATCACCGCCCAACGCGCCGCTGCCTCCGGTGACAGCGAAGGTTTTGCCAGTAAAGTCGTACATCGCCACAAGATCATCACGGTTCATGGAGTACACTCCTGTCTGTCCAGGCTCAAGCCGCGCGGCCGCGGCGCAGGCTTTCTCCGGCCGCAACTGGTCGCACCGGTAATTGCTCAGCCGGCCGGTCAGAAACCGGGTTTTTCTCGTTGGGCAATGATTTCTGAG
>CAZVGR010000005.1:0-119962 GCA_964626845.1 uncultured Anaerolinea sp. | reverse complement strand
GTGGTCTACCTGGTCTACAAGCGCTTCGTGGACTCGCCCACCGGCCGCGTCTGCGTCGCCTCGCGTGAGAACGAGAACCGGGCCCTGAGCATCGGCTTCAACACCTTCTACTTCAAGCTGGCCGCGCTGCTGGTGGCCAGCATTACCGCCGCGCTGGCCGGTACGCTGCATACCTTGTACAAGCCCATCGTCAGCCCGGAGATCGCCAGTCTGAACTTCACCGTGCAGGGGCTGCTGATGTTGCTGATCGGCGGCATCGGCACGCTGAGCGGGGCGATGGTGGGCGCGGCCGTGCTGCGGCTGATGGAGTTCTACCTGTCGCGCTGGTTCGGCGAGACCGCGGGCTTTGTCATCGGCGCGGTCTATGTGGGGATCGTGCTCTTCCTCCCCTACGGCATCGTGGGGACATGGCGGCTCAAGCGCCCCCAGATTCAACAGGGCCGCCAGCAGCTACTGTCGTACATCACCAACGCCAGAAAGAACCCCAAGACAGGAGAACAGAGTTAGTCGGGCATCCACAGGCGCAGTCCTGGGATGCGCTTGAAGTCCTCGTCGTTGGCGTTAGCGAAAACGAGCGAGACCTTGGGTAAATGCTCAAGTCTCATCGTCCTCGACCTCGTTCAGCAGCCAGAGATTGTCCAACTGATACAACGGGTTGCTGATGATCTCAGTCCACATCTCCGGTGGCGTATCAGGAAACATCGTCCTGATCCGCTCTACCGCCGCCAGCGCCTCCAGGTCTCCCTCCGGTGTGCGCGGCGGCTCGCCTGGCCACGAGTCATCAGCTGCCTCTTGCCAGGCCAAGAACGCTTCGAAGTGCGTCATGGGGAGGACTGCTGCAAACGGCTGGCCGTTACGTTCCATGATGACTGGTTCGCCGCTGCGGACTGCCTCATTCACCTCGTAGGGCACCTGGGCCTGAGTAGTAACGGTCGTGCATCGAATTGACACTGGGTACCCATGATGTTAGAATCGCGCCACTATGAGCCGACTATTTCACTTAATTGAACGTACCATCATCATTGCGCTGATCATCATGATGACCGTCGTTTTGATCTTGACGACGGTAGACTTGGGCTGGATGATCGTGCGGGATATCTTCACAGAGCCCGTTTTCTTGCTGGACGTCGAGGAACTGCTGGAGATCTTCAGCTTCTTCCTGCTGGTGCTGATCGGCATCGAGCTGCTGGAGACCATCAAGACCTACTTCGACGAGCATGTCGTCCACGCCGAGATCGTGCTGGAAGTAGCCATGATCGCCATTGCCCGCAAGGTGATCACGTTGGACTATAAGGAGTTCGATGGCCTGACCCTGATCGGGATCGGCGCAATCATCGTGGCGTTGGCCATCGCGTTCTTTTTCATCAAGCGAACGGCAACGCCCCATGGTGCGAACACAGCGCATGAGTAGTGCGATGGTTGCAGACGCGACCGGATTCGACTCGATCCGTGTGTTCGCACTGACCAAATTCAGATAGAGGGGGCTAATGAACGGCGTCAAATCGGTCCGATGTATGGCATGGGAGAGCCATGCAGGCGTCTAATCTTGCCCCGATGCAGCCCGCATCAGACACTGTTGTTCGTCCAGGAATTGTAACATGCGCTCCAGCCAACGGTAAAGCCACTTTGCGCCAAACCGGTTGACTTGTGCTATAATCTGACGACCATAAAAACAGAGCCCAGACGCCCTGTGCGCGGGCAGTCAGGTTGAAAGGAGAGCATTACACCCTTGAAAATCACACAAGAGCGTTTGCCTAACGCCCAGATTGCGTTGACGGTCCAGCCAGACGAAGAGCAAGTAGAAAAGGCGCTGCGCAAGGCGGCGTCCAAGGTGGCGCAACGCTATACCGTCCCCGGTTTCCGCAAGGGCAAAGCCCCCTACGCCGCCGTGGTGCGCGCCTTTGGCAAAGAGGCGCTGATGGAACAGGCCGCTGAAGACATGGGCGACCAGGTCTATAAACAGGCGCTGGATGAATCTGGCCTGCAGCCGATCGGACCTGGCGTGCTGGAGGACGTGACCTTCGACCCGCTGACCTACCGGCTGGTGCTGCCCATGCCGCCCGAAGTCGATCTCGGCGATTACCGCTCGGCGCGCGTCGAGCGGCTGGCGATCGAGATCAGCGACGACGAGGTGGAGGCTGAACTGCTGAAGATGCAAGAGCAGCAGGCCGAGTGGCTGCCGCTGGAGGACGAGGGCGCGGCCTATGGCGACCTGCTGACCATGCAGATCACCGGCACGGCTGGCGACGAAGAGATCGTCGACGACGAGGCGTTTGAGCTGGTTCTGGAGGAAGAGAGCGAGGACTTTCCGCCCGGCTTCGACCAGCAGTTCATCGGCGCCAAGGCCGGCGATCAGATCGTCTTCGACGTGACCTACCCTGAGGATTGGGACTCCGATTTCGCCGGCGCCGAGGCGCACTTCGAGGCGCAAATCATCAGCGTCAAGCGCAACGATCTGCCGGCGCTCGACGACGATTTCGCGGTTCTGGTGGGCGATTACGACACCCTGGACGATCTGAAGGCCAGCATCCGCAAGGGCCTGGTGGATCAGCGCCAGGAGGAAGCCGACGCCCAGTACGCCAACGCCGTCTTGCAGAAGATGATCGAAGGCGCGGCGTCCATTGTGTATCCGCCTGTGCTGGTGGAAGACACGGTCGATCGCCTGTTCCAGGAGCAGGAGCAGAACATGCGCCGCGCCGGCCTGCCGCTGAGCGAGTTTCTGCGCATGACCGGCCAGACCGAGCAGGATCTGCGCCAGCGGCTGCGCGGCCAGGCCGAGATGCAACTACGCGTCGATCTGGTGCTGGACAAACTGGTCGAGGTCGAGAGCCTCCGGGCCACCGAGGCCGAGATCGACGAGCGCGTCGAAGCGTTGCTGGCCGACGCGCCCGAGGAAGACAGCAGCCTGCGCGACTTTTTTGAGATGCCCAGCGGCCGCCATGCCCTCTCGCACGATATCGAGCGGCGCAAGGCCATCCAGCGCATGATCGCCATCGGCGACGGCACGGCGCCGGAGCTGGCAGCCGCGCCAGTTGAGGCAGAAGTGAGCACAGAGCCTGCCGCAGTTGAGGCCCAGTCCGAAACAGACGAAGCTGCCGCCGAAGAGCCGCAGGGATTGGAAATCCCTGCCTGAAGCCGAGAAGCCCCTTACCTACCCGGCTCTGCAGGGCAGGCGCTGGGAACGAAATCCCCAGCCGCTGAGGCGGCTTCTCAGGTTCAGCCGGTGAATTCATTCACCGTTTCATTAGTCCGTGACAATATTGGAGGAAAACGTGTTCGACCAGTATCCGCAGTCTTTAGTGCCCATGGTCATCGAGACCACCGCGCGCGGCGAGCGCGCCTATGATATCTATTCGCTGCTGCTGCGCGAGCGGATCATCTTCCTGGGCACTCCCATCAACGACCAGATCGCTAACCTGATCGTGGCCCAGTTGCTCTACCTCAACCGCGAGGACCCGGAGCGCGACATCTTCATGTACATCAACTCCCCCGGCGGTTCGGTCTACGCCGGCCTGGCCATCTACGACACCATGCAGATGATCGAGGCGCCCGTCAGCACCACGGCCGTCGGCGTCACGGCCAGCATGGGCACGGTGCTGCTGGCGGCCGGCCGCAAGGGTAAGCGCTACGCCCTGCCCCACGCTACTGTCCACATGCACCCGGCCGGCGGCGGCGCTCAGGGCTACACCCCTGACGTGCGCATCCAGTTCAAGGAGCTGGAGCGCGTCCAGACCCAGCTCTTCCACATCCTGGCCAAGCACACCGGCCAGACTTCACAGACCATCGAGGAAGACTTCGACCGCGACCGCTGGATGACCGCCCTCGAAGCCAAGGACTACGGCCTGGTGGACGACGTGCTCGGCGACGCCAGCGACGTGATCAAGGCGCTGGAAGACGAGCGCTTGCAGCGCTAGACCCATTCGTGCTCGGGCCGGTCTCCTGACCGAGCTTGTCTGTGTATCCTTTGTGCTCGGGCCGGTCTCCTGACCGAGCTTGTCTGCGTATCCTTTGTGCTCGGGCCGGTCTCCTGACCGAGCCCGGCCCGAGAACTTTTTTCTCATGCCCAAACCACCCCCCGCCCCCACCTGCTCCTTCTGCCACCGCACCGAGGACGAGGTCATGCGCCTCATCCAAGGGCCTGACAACATCTACATCTGCGACATCTGCGTCGATCTGTGCGCCGAAATCCTGCGCGAGGAGCTGGCGGCCCAGGCTGACGGCGAGAGCAAGCCGGTGCTGGAGCACCTGCCCGCACCCAAGGAGATCGTCGACCGGCTCAACCAATACGTAGTTAGCCAGGACCGGGCCAAGAAGGTGCTGGCTGTGGCGGTCTACAACCACTACAAGCGCGTGTCCTCCGGCGCGGTCTTCGGCGACGTCGAGCTGCAGAAGAGCAACATCGTGCTGATCGGCCCCACCGGCACCGGCAAGACCCTGCTGGCCCAGACGCTGGCCCGCATCCTCGACGTGCCCTTCACCATCGCCGACGCCACCAACCTGACCGAGGCTGGCTACGTGGGCGAGGACGTGGAGAACGTGCTGGTCGGCCTGCTGCACGCGGCCGAGTGGAACATCGAGCGCGCCCAGATGGGCATCGTCTACATCGACGAGATCGATAAGATCGCCCGCAAGCAGGGCGACAACCCCTCCATCAGTCGCGACGTCTCCGGCGAGGGTGTGCAGCAAGGCCTGCTCAAGATCATCGAAGGCAACATCGTCAATGTGCCCCCGCAGGGTGGACGCAAGCACCCCACCCAGGAGTACATCCGCCTGGATACCCGCAACGTGCTCTTCATCTGCGGCGGCGCGTTCGCCGGGCTGGACGAGATCATCGCGCGGCGGGTGCAGGGGCCGGGCCGCATGGGCTTTGGCGCGGCGGGAGTCAAGCGGCTCGATCCCGAGCTGATGCGGGCTGAACTGCTGCAACAGGCCACATCCGACGACCTGATGAAGTTCGGCCTGATCCCCGAGTTCGTTGGCCGCCTGCCGGTCAGCGTCAGCGTCGATCCTCTGGACAAGGCCGCGCTGGTGCGCATCCTGACCGAGCCGAGGAACGCCCTGGTCAAGCAGTACCAACGGCTCTTCGCCCTGGACAACACCGAGCTGGTCTTCACCCCCGACGCGCTGCAAGCTGCGGCCGACGAGGCCATCAAGCTCAAGACCGGCGCGCGCGGCCTGCGCACCATCCTGGAGTCGGTGCTGCTGGACGTGATGTACGAGATTCCCTCCCGGCCCGAAGTGACCAAGTGCGTGGTCAACGCCGACACCATCCTGCGCCGCAGCCAGCCGGTGTTATTAGCCGGCGGCGAGCGGGCCGTGCATTGGGGACCTGAGCTGCAAGCGACCGCCTAGCAGTGCTTGTCAGAAAAGACATTTCTTCCGAGAAATGTCTTTTCTGCGGTGACCGTCGAGAAACCATCAGCCATGATTGCCGTCAACGAACAACAGTGCCAGGCCATCGGCCAGCGGCTGCGCCAGCAGACGGTGCAGGTCGACGAGTTCCTCTTCGTGCCGGCCACGGTGGATGCTGCGCTGGCTGAGGCCAACTACTGGACCTTCGCCATCGCTATCTGCCAGCACACCAAGAGCCTGGCGGGCGTCGTCGACGGGCGCTGGCGGCGCGGCTGGGACTATCTGATCAGCGCCAGCCGGCGGGTGCTGGACGAGTTCAGCTCGGCCCAGGCTATGGCGCAGATCGACGCCGGCCGCCTGCGCGCTATTCTTTCTGACGACTTCGACCCCACCCACTCCACGGTTGATCGCGTAGAAGAACGGCTGGGGCAATTGCACGATGTCGCCCGTATGCTACTAGACCAGTACGAAGGCCAGGCCATGAACATCTACTGCCGGGCCGGCGGCCACATCATGGGCGAGGGCGGCATTTTCCAGCGTTTGCGCGCCATTCCGGCCTATACCGACCCACTGGACAAGAAGGCGCAACTGCTGGTCGGACAGCTTGATGCGGCCGGGGTCTGGCCGCTGGAGGACCCGCAGAACCTCAAGGTCTGCATGGACTATCACGCCATGCGCGTCGCCCTGCGCACCGGCATCGTCGAGGTCACCGATCCGGGGCTGTTGATTGCGCTCAAGCAGCGGGCGCGGGTCAGCGACGCCATCAACCACGCCGTGCGTCGCGCTGTCTCCGACGCCTGCGACCGGGTCATCGCCCACAGCGGCGTCAGCGTCTTCGAGTTCGACAAGTGGATCTGGCACCTGGGGCGCAGTTGCTGCTTCTACGACCACGAGCCGATCTGCGGCCCGCGCACCTGCCACAAGATGGACATCTGCACCTACATCAAGGCCGTGGACTACGCCTGCCCCGGCAAGTGCTCCCTGGACGGCGCCTGCAAGGGCAGCCGGGACGATCAGTACAAGAATTTTTGGGAAACGAACGTCTACACCGAGTTCTATTGAGCGCGCGTTTTGTCAGGTGGGGTCAATCCTCGTGCGAGGAGGCAGGCATGCCCAGATGCCTCCACTGGCTCGGTCAGGAGACCGGCCAGAGCATGACGGCTCGGTCAGGAGACCGGCCAGAGCATGTCAGGAGACCGGCCAGAGCATGTCAGGAGACCGGCCAGAGCGCTAACTTGTCTTTCGACGATAAACTCAGCCCACCATCACCCGCTTGCGATCGAATTGGGGATCTCTTTCCAGCAACAGCTTCAGCCCCTCGCTCAAGCTGACGCGCGGTTGAAAGTCCAACACTTGCCGCGTCCTGGTCAGATCGGCCACCAGGCGCGATACCCCTCCGTTCTGGGTTTCATTGTTCACCACTGACAGCTCTCGCCCTGTTGCGTCGGCCACCTCGCGCACCAGTTGCTTCAGCGTTGTCTCTTTCCCCGAGCCAATGTTGATGATCTGCCCCACGGCGGCATCGGTCAGGCCGGCCGCAGCCATGCCGCGCACGACATCGTCGATGTAAACGAAATCGCGGCTTTGCTGGCCGCTGCTGTGGATCACCAGCGAGCCGCCGCCCAGCGCACGCTTGAGGAAGAGGGGCACCACCGGCGCATGAGCTGGCGGAATGCGCTGGCCAGGCCCATAGGCGTTGAAAATGCGCAGAGCCGCCGCCTGCACCCCATAGAGTTTGCCCAGTGTAAACAGGTAATGCTCGGCTGCAATCTTGCTCACGGCATAGGCTGAACCTGGGTTAGGCCGCATCTCCTCATGCACCGGCTGCTCAGGCTGTTCCCCATAGACCGTTGCCGACGAGGCCAGCACCACGCGCGGCACCCCCACATCCCGCATCGCCGCCAGCAATGCGACGGTGCCTCCTACGTTGACATCGTTGTATTCCTGGGGATAGAGAATCGACTCGGAGACGGCCACGCGCGCTGCCAGGTGAAAGACGCACTCCACATCTTGCAGATGCGTCCACAACACAGGCACGTTGCGCACGTCCCCGCGCGAGAAGAGCACGCGGCTGTCCAACCGGCTGGGATCCCCCGTGCTGAGGTCGTCCAAGACCCGCACGTGATGGCCCTTCTCAACCAGGTGATTAGCCAGCGCCGCGCCCAGAAAACCGGCTCCTCCAGTGATCAAAAATCGCATGACGCCATTATAGCATACCCAAAAACTCTGGCGCAACTTGAGTTATGCTGCTAACTGTGTTACTATCCAGCCATGACTGCCGCCGCACCTCAGATCACCTGGCCTGCTCCTTTTTGGCCCGAAGCGCCGTCATTGGCTGACGCTCTGTGGCCCACTGAGCGCTATCCCTGGTCTGGCCAGATGGCTGCCCACTATTTGGACGAATTTAGCCAGCCAGGCGATTGGGTGCTGGACCCCTTCGCCAGCCAGGCCGCGTTGGTGCGGGCGACGGCCGCTGGCCGGCGGCGGCTGGTGCTGAACAACGCCAGCCCGGCTGCGCTGCTGGGGGTGCTGGCCAGCGCTGCGCCGCCCACTCCCGCCATCGTCGATCACGTCTTCAGCCGTATCGCCGATGCTCCTCGCCGCGGGCGTACCCTGGCCCATCACCTGGCCGCACTCTACGAGACCATCTGCCCGGAATGCGCCCAGACCATTGTGGCCGAGCGCTTTGTCTGGGAGCGCAGCGTGGGCGAGCCGGTGGAGAAGCGCTATCGCTGTCCACACTGCGCAAGCCAGGGCGATGCGCCGGCCGACATGGTCGATGTGGCCCAGGTAGCCGCGCTGGAGGTGCGCGGCGCAGCCTATTGGGGCCTGCTCAGCCGCCTGGTCAAGCCTGGCGACCCGCTGACAGCGCAAGCCCGCAGCCTGCAAGACCTCTACCCGTCGCGTTCTTTGTTGGTGCTCAGCGAGCTGTTGACGGCCGCCGAGCAGCGCCTGAGCGATAGTGAAGAGCTGCGAGCAGCTCGCGCCATGCTGCTGCACGTGCTTGTCTCCGGCCTGCCCGGCTTTGAATGGCGCAGCGGCCAGGAGCCAGCGCGCCTGCAACTGCCACGGCGCTTTGTGGAGAATAACCTCTGGCTGGCCTTTGAGCATGCCCATCGCACCCTGCGCAGCCGTCCTGCTCGCCCTCTCTTGCAGGCAGCCGATCTGGTCCGGCTGCGGATAGCCGAAAGCGAAGGCCGCACCCTGCCGCTGTCGCTGCAAACGCCAGAACTGGTCGAGCAGGTCCCTCCAGGCAGCATTGCCCTGATCCTGACCGATCCGCCGCCTTTCGATCCGACAACGTATACGCTGCATTTCCTCTGGGCTGGCTGGCTGTACGGCCGCGAGGCGGCCAATCGTCAGCGCGCCGCGCTGAGCATCGAGCAGTGGAGTTGGGACTGGTACACGCGCGCCATGGCCAGCGCGCTGCGCAGCCTGCGCGCACCGTTGCGGGCCGACGGCCGGCTTGTGTTGGCCTGCGCCGATCGCTCCCCGCGGCGCGGCCTGGCGTTGCTGGCGGCCGCCAACGCCGCGGGCTGGCGTCTGGCGTCACAGGCCACGCAGGCGCCGCAGGGCGATGGCGCAGACCGTGTCCAGTGGCGCTTCGAGCTGACGCTGGCCTCTGCGGCGCCGCCAAGCGCCGCCGCCAACCTGGCCGACCGTTTGCAGCGCAGCGCCCAGGAGGCCACGCAGCAGCTCATTGAGAGTCGCGGCGAGCCAGCGCCGTCAGCGCTGGTGCAGACAGCCTGCGCTGTGCGCTGGAGCGAGCTGGGACTGCTGGCTGAGCTGACCCAGCACCCAGAGGCTGCCCGCCAGCCCCTGAGCTTCTTGCTGGCGCAGATGCGCATGGCGCTGAACCGCGACCTGCCGCCTGCAGGGCTGCTGTTTGCGCCCAACGATCCGGCCAGTCCCGATCTGGGCGGCCTGTGGACCACAGAGCAGATTCCCGCGCAGACGCCGCTGGCCGACCGCTTAGAGCTTTTTATTCTGCAACAACTGGAGGCCGGACCGACCACGGCTGAGGCGGTGACAAGGGCGGCCTACGATGCCTTCCCCGGCTGGCAGACGCCCGATGCAGCGCTGATCGCTGCGTGCCTGGCCTCCTACAGTCAAGCCGATGGCGAGCAGTTGCATCTGCGCGCCGAAGATCATCCCCAACAGCGAAGCGATGATCTGGCCGGCATCTTGCATCTGCTGGTCAACCTGGGCCAGCGCCTGGGGTACGAGGTCTGGCTGGCAAGCGAGGCGGCGCAAGGCATCTGGCCGTCGTCGCCGGCCAACGTGGTTTGGCACACCCAAGGCGAGCCGGCTTTTGCCTTTGCTGTTGTGGCCCAAGCCAGCCTGCACCCCTGGCTGTTGATGCCGTCCGAAACGCTGGCGGCCTGCCCGCGCTATGTGGCGCTGCCCGGTGGGCGGGCCGGCCTGCTGGACTTCAAGCTGCGCCGCTGTCCCCTCTGGCGCACGCGGCTGGCCTGGACGGGCTGGGAGTTCGTCAAATACCGCCATCTGCGTGACCTGGCCAGCCAGCCTGGCCTGAACATGGCTGCTTTCCGGGCACGTATCGGGCTGGATCCCATCGTTACCTTGCCCGGCCAGCAGCTTGCCTTGTTCGCTGGCGGCGATGACCTTGGCCGCGCTGCGGCGGGGTAGCTGATGCGACAAAGCCCGTTCAGGCCCGACGCCTTGACCGGCATGAGGTTTTACTATCTGCGCAGAGTCGAGCACGTTTGCGTGCGGGTTTTGCGCTCACCAGTCCAGGAGTTGCTATGACCCTCGAAACATTGCCCCGCCTGCCGCTGGCGCATCTGCCCACGCCGCTGGAGCCGCTGTCCCGCCTGCGAGCTGCCTTGCAGGCCGAGGACCCCGCCCGACCGGCGCCGCTCTTGCTGGTCAAGCGCGACGACCAGACTGGCCTGGCCAGCGGCGGCAACAAGACGCGCAAGCTGGAATATCTGCTGGCTGAAGCGTTGGCCGAGGAGGCCGATACCGTGCTGACCGTGGGCGCGCCGCAGTCCAATCACTGCCGCCAGACGGCCGCGGCGGCCGCGCGGGCTGGTCTGCGCTGCGTGTTGGTGCTGGGCGGCAATGCTCCCTTGCTGGAAGGGGGCAACCTGCTGCTGGATCGGCTGTTTGGCGCCGAGATCGTCTGGGCTGGCGAGCGCGATCGCCTGGCGCTGTTGGCTGAAACGGCCCAGGCTCAGGCAGCGATTGGCCGTCGTCCCTATGTCATCACCTACGGCGGCTCCAGCCCGACCGGCGCGGCAGGCTATGCCTTTGCATTCCAGGAACTGCTGGAACAGGCCAGGATCAACGGCTATGCGGTCGATCATGTTGTTGTGGCCAGCAGCAGCGGCGGCACGCAGGCTGGCATGGCTGTGGGCGCGTGGGCAGCCGGCTTTGCAGGCCAGATCCACGGCATCAGCATCGACCGCAAAGCCAGCGAGTTCCAGCCGGCGCTGGCTGAGTTGGCGACGCAGACCGCCAGCCTGCTGGGCAGGGCCCACAGGTTTCTGCCGCAGGATTTCATCGTCCACGACGCTTATCTGGGCGAGGGCTACGGGGTGTTGGGCGCGCCAGAGCGGGAGGCGATTCGCCTGCTGGCGGCCAGCGAGGGGCTGCTGGCTGATCCGGTCTATACGGGCCGCGCCCTGGCCGGGCTGCTGGACCTGATCCGCCAGGGACGCTTTGGCGCTGGGGAGACGGTGGTTTTTTGGCACACGGGCGGCTTGCCAGCGCTGTTTGCCTATGCAGAGCAGTTGGTCTGACGGTTGGACTTGCTTACCCGTTACAGGTATAATGCTCTTAACTAGCACCTTTGGAGGCATCGACCCTTGGAGATCAACTGGTACGGTCACGCTTGTTTCAGGCTGAAAGATCGCAATCTGACCGTTGTTTGCGACCCCTACGACAAGAGCATCGGGCTGACGTTGCCTAAGCTGAAGGCTGACATCGTCACCCTGAGCCACGATGCACCGGGGCACAGCAATGCGGAGGCTGTCAAGGAATGGCGTAAAGTGTTTTCCGGTCCCGGTGAGTACGAGGTGGAGGGCGTTTTCGTTACTGGCATCGCCACCTCTCACGGCAAGAACCAGGCTGGCGCGGTCGATTCGAATACGGTCTTCGTCTTTGAGTTCTCCGATATGACCGTGGCGCATCTGGGCGACCTGGGCCATGTGCTGACCGAGGCGCAGGTGGAGGCCATACCGAACATCGACGTGTTGTTGGTCCCTGTGGGAGGACGGCGCACCCTGGATGCGGCCATGGCGGCCGAGGTGATCGGCATCGTCGAGCCGCGCATTGTGATTCCCATGCATTACCGCATGGAGGGCACCCCAGAACACCTGGACCCGCTGGATCGTTTCCTGAAGGAGATGGGCGTGCCTGCGCCAGAGCCGGTGAGCGTTCTGCGCATCAGCAAGGCCCAACTGCCCCAGGAAACCCAGGTCATTGTGATGGAAGTGAAGTGAGATGGACAGCACAGGAGATCGGAAACCGCGACGAGGCAGCGCTGTGCTGCGACTGGTGCTGCTGGCGCTGCTGACAGGGCTGCTGGCGGCTGGCTGCGCAGGCAACCGCGACGAGACACCCCCTGCGGCCACGCTGGCGCCCCAGCTCTCAGCGCAGGAATACTTCGATCAGGGCAACAGCTTTTATGAACAGGGCGATATGCAGGCTGCCGCTAACGCCTTCCGCGAAGCAGTGGCTCGGGACGACCAGAACGTTGGGTATTGGCACAATTTGGGCGTTGCTTACTACAGCCTGAACGCGCTGGAGGAAGCCAGGACCAGCTTTCGCCGCGGCCTGGCGTTGGCTCCCGACGACGCCGAGCTGAACTACCTGCTGGGTGTGGTGGCGATCCAGTTCAACGAGCTCAGCGAGGCGGAGACTTATCTGACCCGCGCCAACCAGTTGAATCCTGACTTACCGGAACCCTATTTCGGGCTGGGCGTGCTCTATCGTCTGCAAGGGCTCCGCGAGCAGGCCATTGCGGCCTTCGAGACCTTCCTGGAGATCGGGCCAGGCCAAGACCCCTCAGCTATTGCGGTGGCTGAGGCCGAGCTGGCCGCGCTGCGGGCCGGACAGTAAAAGGCGATATCCGCTGCGGCCAGCAGCCTGACTGGGCGGCTTATTACGCTGTATTGAAAGTCAAACAAGAAATTGAAACTATCTCCTCGTAAAACAGTACTGGACAACGGACTGCGCGTGTTGACATGCGCCATGCCCCACACCTACTCAATCGGTGTGGGCTTTTATATCTCGATTGGTTCCCGTTACGAGCAACCAGTCACAGCCGGCGCCGCCCACTTTATTGAGCACATGTTGTTCAAGGGCACCCAGCGGCGCCCCACGTCTCAGGCTATCGCCCGTGAGATCGAGGGACACGGCGGGCTGTTCAATGCCAGCACCGGCCAGGAGATGACCGTGTTGTGGGCTAAGACGCAGCAGGCGCATCTGCCGCTGGCGCTGGATGTGCTATCGGACATGCTGCGCCACAGCCTGCTGGCCGCGGATGAGGTGGAAAAAGAACGCCGCGTCATCCTGGAGGAGATCAGCTCGTCACAGGACATCCCCGAGGAATTGGTCGGCTTGGCGCTGCACGAGTTGACCTGGCCCGGCCACCCGCTGGGCTGGGATGTAGCTGGCACGCCCGCCAGCGTCAACGGGCTGGCGCGCGACCGGCTGGTCGATTTTCTGCTGCAACACTATGGCCCCGCCAACACAGTGATCAGCATCGCTGGTGACGTGCAGCATCAACAGGCTGTGGACATGGTTGCAGCCATGCTGGGCGATTGGCAGGCCGCGCCTGCGCCCAACTACACCAGCGCGCCGGTCAACGGAGCCGGCCCGCGCGTGGCGCTTCTCAGCAAGAAGGTGGAGCAGAGTCATCTGGCGCTGCATCTGCCTGGCCTGCCGCGCAATCACTCGGAACGTTTTGCCCTCAGCCTGCTTAACGCCATTCTGGGTGAGGGGATGAGTTCACGGCTCTTTCTGGAGATTCGCGAGCGGCTGGGGCTGGCCTATTCGGTCGATTCCTACGTCAACACGCTGGCCGACACGGGGGTTACGGGGGTGTATGCAGCCGTGGCGCCGAACCGGGCGCTGGAGGCCTTGACCGCCATTCTGGGCCAGATCCAGCGGCTGCGCGCCGAGCCAGTGGCCGAGCAGGACCTGCGCAGCGCCAAAGAGTTCATCAAGGGACGCTTGTTGCTCAGCATGGAAGATACCATGGCCGTGGCTGGCTGGTTTGGCCGTCAGGAGGCTGCGGATGTTGAACGGCTGACCCTGGAGGAGATCGTGGAGCGCATCGAGCAGGTCAGCGCTGAGGACCTGCTGCGGGTGGCTGGCCAGCTCTTTCTGGGCAGCCATGGTCATCTGGCCGTGGTAGGGCCGCACAAGCGTAAAGAGGAAGCGCGCTTCAAAGCGCTGCTGACCGACGGGCCGTTGGCGGCCAACTAGCCAGATTTGCAGGGATCAGCACACCGTAAACAAAGTAGTTGCGTATGTCATTGCGAGGTCCGCCGAAGCAATCCCACGCTTGGCAAGACGGGACACTTGCACCTGCGGCGCACGTGCAGGTGTTGTTTCGCCGCAGACGGCTCGCAATGACTGGCAAGAACTTAATTTACGCTGCAATAAGTACACCGTAAACAAATTAACTGCGTATCGGTGCCCGGCACTTTGGCGACGATTCGTACATGATCAGAAACTCGTGTCAAGTGCCGGGCACCTCAACAACTTTGTTTACGACGTAATAAGTTACCGGGAGCGTTTGAATATCTGCCGCACCCCCGTCGCCGGACGCAGCCGAATCTGCAGCCAGGCCCGGCGCAGCAGGGGCTGCAAGCCGCCCCACGCCTGCAATGCCTGCTCGGACTTGCGCTGGTCTGGCCCATGCGGGCTGTACAGGTCTTCGACGTACAGGTCGGTGATCGACTGGATGGCGGCCTGGCCCTCTGGCACCACTGCCACCAACACGGACGCTTGTTCATTGGGGGTCTGGCTGGGCAGCAAAGGCAGCCGCAACCACTGCGCCCACTGCAGCAGCCGGCCATACAGCTTGGCTGTGAACTGGGGATCGAGCAGCGCACGTTGCCTGGCGCGCTGAGAACTTGTTTGGCGCTTTTTCCAGGTGGCTGCGGCTGCGGCTCCTGCTAACACAGCCAGAGCGAACAGACCGAACATCAGCGCCGATCGTTGGTTGTTTTCCGCGGCGGCAGCCTGGTCGACGCCTGTCGATTGATCTGCTCCACCGGCGCTGTTCTCCATATCGGGGCCGAGGATGTCCTCATCGTCCATCAAGAAGTCCATGGGGTCGCGTGTGGGCTGGGGCCTGGCTGTGTCTGGCCGGCTTTCACGCACGATCTCCTGCTCGGCAGCCGTTGGTTCAAACTCGATCCAGCCGTAACCTGGGAAGAAAACTTCTGGCCAGGAATGGCCGTTGTACTCGCGCACCCGGTAGACGTCGGCCTCCGGCAGGTATTCGCCCTGTGAGTAGCCGGCTGACACGCGGGTGGGGATACCCAGCGTGCGCGCCATCATGGCAAAGCTGCTGGCGTAGTAGTCACAGTAGCCTTGCTGCACGTCGAACAGGAAATAGTTGACGCCGTTGACTCCCGGCGGCGGCGCAGCGATCTGGTCATTGTAGGTAAAGCCGCGCAGATATTGCTCGATGGCCACAACCTTGTCGTAGGGGGTCGCAGCATCGACAGTGATCTGCCGGGCCAACTCGCCCACCTGCGGGGCCAGGTCGGCAGGCAGATCTAAAAATTTGTCGGTGATCCAGGTGGGATAGTCTGTCCCCGCCTCTTGCAGGTCTTCGATCGTCGCGCGGGAGAGCGAGGAGACTGCCAGGTATCTGTCGCCGGGGCTGAGAGTCGCCTCCCGACGGCGCAGCATCGTGATCTCGGCGATGGGCAGGCTGACGCCTGGCTCCTGCTCGATGACGAAGAGATCGGCAGTCGCCTTGAGGCTGACGCGCAGGGGCTGGCCGGCGGCGAAGAGAACGTTGCCCGTGGGCGCATGGATCGTGATCGTCTGGGTGATCTCACGGCGCGCGGTGAACTGGGGCGTGCGCACGTGGCTGCCGCCATCGATGGACTGAGCGACGGTGGTTGTGTTCAGCCAACGTTGGCCGGTAAAGGTATCATAGGCTGCCGCGCGCCAATAGCGGCCGCTGCTGCTGGCTACGTCCATGATCAATTGGTCGCCCAAGTTGCGCGCGCCGCCCATGGTCAGCGTGTCGCCAAAAACCGGCTCCCCGACAGCAGCGCCCTGGTAGTTGAGTGTGCTGAACAGACGGCCCCATTCTTCCTGCACATCGCGCCAGGGCGCGCGCAACGGCTCCAGCGCTGAGGACATGGCGCCATTGCTGCCAGCGTTGGGCAAAAACACTGCCAGCGCAACCACCAACAGCGCGAACAGAAAGCCATCGCGCAAAAAGTCTACCTGGATGTCGTTGGCGTAACGCACTCGCTCGATGCGCCAGGTGATCTCTTTCTCGGACAGGAAGCTTCTGACTGCCAGCAGCAAGGCGCAGACGACGAAGATGGCGAAATAGATGCCCAAGCCAGGGGGGCCAAAATAGGTGTTGACCAGTAACACCAGGCCGATGGGCACGATGGCGCGCCAAACCCGACCTTCACGAAATACCGCCCAGGCCGACAGGTAGCCCAGCCACCACAGCAAGAAACCCAACTGCACGAGAAACACCAGGTTGCTGCGCGCGGGCTCGTTAGAGAATAGCAAGAGACCCCATGACCACAGGCTCTCGCCGATGTAGATGATGCGGTCAGCGCTGCTGAGATCGGCTGGTATCTCTGGCGCCCGGCTCACCCAATACAGCAGCGTGGCCGTGCCTACCACCAGGCTCTGCAAGACTGGAAACAAGCCGCTCCAACGGGAGTAGCTGAGGGCAACGCCCAGTAGAAAGCCGCCCAAGACGATGGGGGTGAGCAGGCCCATGCCGTCCGTCCATTCGGCTGACCGCAAGGACGTTGCCAGGGCGAGTAGAATCAACGCCAATAGCGCGCCTGAGATAAAAGCGCCAGGAATAGAAAGGCGAGTATAGGAGGGAGTTGGCGCAGAGGCCTGCATCGATGTATGCTCCTAAAACAGGTTGATTAGCGCGTCGACCTTACTCATTGTAAGATTTCAACTGACCACTGTCAAGTAACCATCCCACATTTGGCAGTACATTGGGCAAACCGAGCCAAATGAAACCTATCCAACTTGCCGAATCGACTACTTACTGGTATGCTATAGACATCTTGTACCGCGTTGATCCTTGGCTGACCTGCGGCTACTTCCTGGGAACAGCTCGGATCGCCCAAGTATCAATCGCCTCGGCCGGCGGACTGCCTGAGGCAAGGAGTCGATGGCATGATGATGAAGTTGTTGATGAGCTGGGACATCAAGACAGGGCGCGAGCAGCCATATTTCGAGTTCATCGTCCGCGAGTTTGCGCCGAAACTGATGCGTTTGGGTTTGCAGCCAACCGAGGCCTGGTACACGGTTTATGGCGAAGGCCCACAGATTCTGACCGGGGGCGTGACCAGCGATGCTGCATCCATGGAGCGCATCCTGGAAAGCGATGACTGGCAAGCGCTGCGTGCCCAACTGTTGAACTATGTTACCAACTTTAGTCAGAAGGTGGTGCCTGCCAGTGGCAGTTTCCAACTATAAGCTGGCACGGCACTCTGGACGGCGCGGCCGTGGTCGCGGTTCCCCTGGCAGCAAAGAACTAAAAAGCCTCACCACCCTGGTGAGGCTTTTGTTATTCCTGGGGCTTGCTTGTATCAGGCGGAAGAGGCGCTCTCAACAGCTTTCGGGGCTACTGGTGGAGCAGCGGTCTTAGCATCTCCCTTGCTCTCGGTCCTGGCCTCACCATCGTTCTTAGCGTCGCTGCCGTCACCTTTGGTTTCACCATCGCGTTTGCTGGGGGGCATGGTGGAAGATTTGCCCCTGTTGTCGGTGACATAGAAGCCCGATCCCTTGAAAATAACGCCCACTGGCTGAATCACGCGGTGAACCGATCCCCCACAGTCAGGGCAAATCCGCAGAGGATCGTCACTAAAACGCTGCATTTTTTCAAAACGCAGCCTGCAATTCTCGCATTCATATTCATAGACAGGCATAAGCTCTAGCCTTCCTCAATCAGCATACTGCAATTTTTTGCTGGAGATCAATTATACTCAACGCCCAGGATTCATCCAAAGCTTCTGGTGAGTGCGTGATTTGAACCTTACAGCAGTCATCATGGGAAATGGTACGAAAGTACTATTGCAACACATATCACTTTCTTGTATACTGAGATTGGTTCAAGAATTGGTACGAATTATACAGCCAGATGACCAGTCCCTGGCTGACACCTGTAGATTCCACACCAGCGTCGCCGCAGTAGGTAAATTCACGGTTCCTCGCACCTGGCGGCCGCACCGCGCAAATGTCACCATCATGTCTACGCCGAAATGCGTGTGCTAATCAACTATTTAGGAGTCCACATCCATGCCTAAACTACTGTTCGCCAGATCACTGAACCATGATGAACGTACCACACTGGAGCGGCTCATGGTGGGGGATAATGAGGCAATTAAACAACGAGCCTTGATAGTCTTGCTCTCTTCTCAGGGGCAATATCGGGTCCCTGAAATCGCGCCGATGGTAGGTCTGCACGTGGACAAGGTGCGCAAGTGGGTTATTCGCTTCAACACCTATGGCATGAAGGGGTTGCAGCCTGCCCGACGCAAGCCTGGTCCCAGGGGCAAGTTCGACTCGAAGCTACGCGCCCACATCATTGACATTGCCAGGATGCCGCCACGCGAGCTGGGCCTGTTGCGCACCACGTGGACATTGGATTCGCTCAGGGATTACCTGATCGAACATGAGATTGTCGACGAGATCAGCCGCGAGAGTCTGCGCCAGATTCTGTTGCAAGGCAGCGTCAGCTGGCAGACCCATCGGGCACGCTCCGACGATGTTACGCGTTGGCTGCAGCAATGGCAAGAAGGCCACCAGGCACGCAACTGACCCGAAAATCGTTCTGACCGGTCTTTGCGCAGCAGCCCGGACCCTGGCTCGTCGGTTCTGAGGACACTTGCGCCTGCGCGCAGTGCAGGTGTAGGCAAGGGGCCGGCCGAACCGGCTGGTTTTCATCCACCGGTGTGCGTTCAGCGCATCAATAGCTAATCAAATCACTGCAAGGCCGATCGTTGTTTACAGCCAACGACCATGAATAAGCTCCACTGTACATAACTGCACAGTGGAGCTTATTGTTGAATGCCCGTATCACGGTCGCAGACAAAGCCGGCAACAATCATCTGACGCCGTAGTGACCTGGCGGCGCTTGGTCTTGCAACCAGAAATTACTGCTGCCAAGCGTCAGCCGCGCAAGCGACGGCCATCTACACGTACCACGTCCACTTGGAGCCGCGCATCTCACGAACGATATCGGTGGTGGAAAGCACGCCCACCGGCATCAGCTTGTCGCCATCGGGCTGGGTCACCACCAGGCGGTGAATGCGTTTCTTGACCATCACATCGATAGCGTCTTGCACCGGGGAGTCGGGGGCCACGCTGATCACACCGGCTGTCATGATCTGTTCAGCAGTCAGCTTGGTCAGGTCTTCCTGGTGATGGGTGATGATATCCATGTGGGAGATAATCCCGGCTACCTCACCGTGTTCGCCTGTTACCACCAGCGCGTGAATGTCGGTGTCGCTCAAGATCCGCACCACATCCGCGACTGGTGTATCGGACTTACAGCTAATGACGCCGTTATGCATGATGTGTTTAACAAGTTTCTCTGACATGTTTTGTGCCTCCTGGGAAAGGGTTTGGCGACAACAGCCCGGCCACCGCAGCCAAGTCATTATACGGGCTTTGCAAGAGCGTTGTCAAGTTCGTTTCAACGACGGTAGTCGCTCTCAGTTTCACCGCCGCGCATCCACCAGTCGGTTACGCCCCCGGCCAGACTGCTGGCCTGCAGGCCATTGTGTAGCAGATAGCCGGCAACGGCATAGGAACGATTGCCGTGGGCGCAGACCACGACCCACTGCTCGTCAGGGTCCAGTTCGCTCAGACGAGCTGGGATGTCATTCATAGGAATGTGCAAACTGCCAGGTATGCGCACCTGCGCCCACTCAAATGGCTCTCGACAATCCAACAGCTTAGGAGCAGCGCCGTTGCGATATTGAGGAATTAGATCAGCCGGCTGGATTTCAGGTACCACCAGCGGCTCTGGCTGCGCTGCGTGCTGGCGGCCGGCTGACTGGGCAGCTTCGGTCTGCGAGGTCTGATGCACAGGCGCCGGCTTATTGAACGTTTTCTTGACAGACTCAAACAATGCCATGATTTTGCTCTCTCCGTAGGCGGGATTTATGGGTTATGGTTCATGCAACGTAGCTACTCAGGTGCCGGGCACTTGCAGTTCATTGACGGCTAAAATCGGCTTCATAGACTTCGTTAGTAGGCGCAAATGCAAGTGCCCGGCACCTGGACCTGAGTAGTAATCATGCAACACCGTTAAGATGCACCGCCAGCTCGCTGCGTTACCATCCAGCGCATGCGCGTTTTGGCTGTGATTGACAGTGATGCAGCCTGCGCCGCTGCCAGCAGTTGACCTGCTTCTCACAGCGCAGGCTTAAAGGGCGCATGATCGATGTTGACCTTGACCTTGTTGAGCTGCAGGCCCATCTGCGTCTCAATGACTTCACGCGCCACCGCCACCACTTCCTCCGTCTTCATTGGCACGTCCACATCTGGCGCCGTTTGCAGGTTCAAATCAACATCCACGGCCGCGCCGCGTGTGCGCACCACCGGCCTCACGCTGTTCACATCGGCCAGTTGATCGATATGCCAGGCCAGCCGCCGGCTGATAGAGTCGGCGGTTACGGCGGCCTCGCCGCCCGACGCCAGGCGCATTTTGACCACGGGCGTCTGTTTGCGGCGCAGTTCCTGCATCAGCCATGCCAGAGCAAGCAGCGTCGTCACGATCACCGTTGCCCCGCGCAGGAGGGGATAGAGCCAGGCCGGCTGCATGGCTGCCAACTGAAACAGACTGATCTCGATCCAGTCGATCGCCTGGCGCCCCCAGAACAGGGCCTGCTCCGGTACAATCGCGACCAGAACAATCAGCGCCCACAACAGGATCACCACCAGGATGGTGACGATACGATTGATCACGTTCACACTTCACCTCAACAGGTCACGCTCGCCGGCGCACGCCCACAGCGCCGATGAGCGCCAGCAGCACCGCCGCAGCCAGGCTGATGCCAGCGCCGCGGCTGAGCGAAGCCGGCCGGTACTCGAACTGGACGCGATGCTGGCCGGCTGGCAGCAGCAGCGCCCGAAACAGATAGTTGGCGCGCAGCAGCGTCGCGGGCGCGCCGTCCACCGTCGCCCGCCAACCAGGATACCAGGTATCAGCCAACACCAATACACCAGGCGCCTCCAGCCTGACGTCCAGCACAACCTCTTCCGGCTGGTATTCGGTCACCTGGACAGCGCCTGTGACGGCGGGGTTGTCAAGCCGCGCCGCCAGCGCCAGCAGCCCCGCCGCAGCCAACTCTTCGGCCAACACCACCACCTGCCTGGCAGGCTCGAACTCAGGGCCGGCCAGCACAGCCAGTGCGGCTGCATCATCGTCGGCTGCCAGGACCTGGCCGGCCAGGTAGGCCCGCGGCAACGCCTGGACGTTTTGATAGATCTTCACATCGCCCGAATGGACGCGGCGAAACTGGCCGTCGGCTGGCATCGTCAAGGCGGCATGAGTTCCTGTGCGTTCGTCCAGCAGGCTGATGCCGCGCAGGATCAGGTCGCCCTCCGCTGCCACGTTGCGCACGACGATGCGCAGCGGCAGCAATGGCTCAGACCAATCGGCGCGGGCCAGGTAGTCCCAGCCGGCCTGCTCGCGCGGCCAGGGCCGGCGCGCAGCAGGCTGGGCGTGGGCCGTGTCTGTGCGCCATAGCCCTTCGGCCGTGTCCTGGCCGGCGCGCAGCGTCAAGGCTCGTCCGTCGTCCCTCCCCTCCACCCACACCTCAGCCACAGGCGCGCCGTCGGGCAAGGCCGCGCCGCCTTCCAGATAGCTCCACAGCCCCAGCCCGGTAGCCTCCAGCCGATCAGCCTCCAGCACGGTCACAGCCTCACCCGGCTGGAGCCGCGTGCTCAGTTCCAGATCGTAGTACACATCATCCCACCACACATCGAAGCCCTTGTCGGTGAGCACATGTTCGACGCCCAACAGGCGCAGCAGCCGGCTGGGCGGCACGGTCTGGAGCTGCTCGCGCAGCCGGCCGTCTTCGGCCAATTGGCCAGCCGGAATGAACAGCGTCTGCAAGTCCACATAACGCCGCAGCGGCAGCACGCCGCCGTCGTAGCCGTCCACGGCTGGCAAACGCCAGAGCAGCGGCAGGTTGGGCGCCACGATCTCTTGCAGCTTGCTGGCCACCACCAGGTCATAGATGGCCTGTTCGGGCAGGCGGCCGCTGAAGATCTGCTCGATCTCGGCCAGGTCGCCAGGGTCGTAGGTGATGCCAGAGATGCTGAGGAAACGACCAGGGATGCGGCCTTCGCGCTCGGCCTGTTGGGCGGCGGCCAGCAGGTGAGCGGGAGCGGTGCGCAGGCTGGTGATGGCCTCAGGCGCTGTGGGGCGCCGGTGCTCCAGCGCCAGGCTGGCGGCTGCCAGCTCGATCAGCAGCAAGGGGGCCAGCAGCAGCACAGCCCGCGGCTGTCGGGTCTGCCAGGCTGCAACGCCCACTGCCGCAACGCCCACTGCCAGCCACAGCGCCGCCGTCGTCCAGCCCGGCCAGTGTTGTACGGCCAGCAGGGCTGCGGCTGTCAATGTCAAGGCTGCAACCAGCCAGCGGCGCCGGCCCTGAGGCAGGCCGGGCCAGCGCCACTGTGCCAGCCTCACCTGCGCCAACGCAGCCACGCCGTAGCCAGCCAGCACGCTGACGCCGAAGGTGTAGAGCGCCATCCAGCGCGCCGGGGCGCGGAACAGGTCGAAACCGGGCACAATCTTGACCAGGATCAGGTAGAGGGGGTTGAACGCGCCCAGCGCCAGGGCCAAGCCTGCCAGGGCCAGGGCTGCAGCCAGTCCCCAGGGCGAGCTCAGCGGCCGGCGGCCGGCGCTGTTGCGCCAACGCGCCAGGGCCAGCAGCGCTAAGAGCAGCCCGACCACGCCGACATAGGCCACATACTCGCCATAAGCCGGCGTGGCAAAGTGATCGGCCAGATTTTCGCCGTAGCTGGGCAGCAACGTCAACAGCAGGCCGCGCGGTTGCAAGGAAAACGAGACCGCCTCGCGCCAGGACAGACCGCCGCTGCGGATCGACAGCTCCGACAGTTCCAGCGTTGGCAGAAGCTGTACCGCCGACAGCGCAAAGCCGAGCGCCACGGCGCTCAGCACGACCAACACCCGGCCAGCAGCGGCGTGCAAAGCTGCCCATTCCAGGCGGGAGCGTTGCCGCCGCACGGCCGTCCACAGGAGCAGCAACAGCGCCGCCAGCCCCGGCCAGACCGCCGCCAGCAGCAGGCCGGTCAGGTTAATAAAGGAAGACTGGGTGTGGCCGGCCAGCAGTTGCAGCGCAATGACCAACGCCAACGCCGCGAAGGCCAGCCAGCGGAAACGAAGCCCCATCTGGTCAGTGGGCAGGCCGTCAGCGGTCAAACGCCAGCGGGGAGCGCTGAGCTCCAGCAGGGTCAGCAGCCAGGGCAGCCAGGCGATGACGCTGACCTGGTTGATCTGGCCGGCGCGCGCCCCCACATAGCCGCTCAAGCTCCAGATCAGGCCGATGGTCACTGCTGCCAGCCAGCCCAGCCGCGCCACCTGCCGCCCATAAACCACCGCCCCCATGCCGGTCAGCCAGAGGTGCAGGGCTAACGCTGCCAACAGGCTCTGGGCGGCTGGCAGCGCAATCAAGGGCCAGTGCAGCGGGTAGAAGATGGCGGTCTGGGGGTTGGCCAGGAAGGGCACGCCCAAGAAGAGATAGGGGTTCCACAGCGGCAGCCGGCCGGCGCTGAGGGCTGCGTTGGCATAGTCACGATACGGGGTGAAGTAGGTGAAGGCGTCGCCGGTGGCCAGCACACGGTTGGTCAACAGCAGCGGCGCATAGACCAGCAGCACGCCCGCGGCCAGCGCCAGCGCTGCTGACAGCCAGCCTAAGGCCTCCCGATGGCGTCCGCCCTGCTCAGGGACCATAGTCCGGCGCTCCAGCCACAAGCGGTTCGATGCTGTACAACATCACCGAGGGCGCGCCGTGGGCATCGGCTGCTTGCAGAACGGGGCTGAGAGCCAGCCCGGCCCCAGCCAGCGCAGCCCGCACGCTGTCCTCGCTTCGACCGGCCGGGAAGGCAATCAACTGGCGTTGACCCGGTGCGGCGGCGGCTTTGCGGGTCAGATCGGCCGGATCCTGCCACCAGCGCAGCTCCACCGGCGCGCCGTACAGGTAGAAGTTGTAATGCCAGCCCAGCCAGTGATGGTAGAGAATGGCGTCAGATTTTTCGGTGCTGCGCACATGGGCTGCAATCTGCTGCACGCCGTCGTAGGCGCCGCCATCGCTCAGGGGCAGGCGGGCAAAGCCGGCCAGGTAACCGGCATAGAGCAGGCCGGCCGCCAAGCCAACCCCTGCCACGGCCCGGCCCCAGCCTACACGGCCCGCAGGCTGGGGGATCACATCCCAAGCCCAGAACAGGGCGCGCGCCAGCAGCAGGGCCAGCAACGGCGCCAGCGGCAGCAAGTACCGGTCCCACGGGGCAAGATTGGTGACGATGTGCAGAAGCAGATAGCTGAGGACGTAGGCCAACAACAGCCGGTCGAACCAGCGGGCTACGCTGTCCGCTGCCAGGGGCCGCCAGGCCTGTTCAGCACGACTAAAAGCCGGTTGCTGGCTTTGGCGCGTTGTGGCGCGGCGCGTAACAACGCTGGCTGCAGCCCAGAAGACCAGCCCCGCCGCGGCCAGCCAGAATGGCCAGCCAAAGCCGTAGCTCAACAGCTCGCCCCACTGGGCCAGCCGTTGGGTCAGGCCGGCGTCCAGGGCGAGGGCCAGGCCGCCGTAGGTTTGGGCGCTGCGATCCCAATAGCTGGGCATCCACTGCCAGCGCAGGCTATCCCACCACAGCACGGCGACCGCAACGATGGCAAAGCCGTTCAGCCAGCGCCAGGCCAGGCGGCGGCGGGAGAGGGCCTCAGATGTGCCGCGCGGCGCTGACTGGGGTTGGCTCAGCAGCAGGACTGCCAGCACCAACGGCAAGAAGAGCACCCCTTGCTGTTTGGTGGCGTAGGCCAGGCCGCAAGCAATGCCGGCCAGCCAGGCGCGCTGTCCCAACGCAGCTAATAGCCCCGCCAGGAGCCACAGCGTCAGCCAGGGGTCGGTGAACAGGGTCGGCGCCAGCTTGACGGCCAAGGGCGACAGGGCCAGCAGGGTCAGCGCGGCCAGGGCGACGCGCGCTCCATAGACGCGGCGGGCGATCAGCCACAGCAGGGCCAGGCTGACGGCGCTGGCCATCAGCGCAGCCAGCCGGCCGGCCAGGATCAACTGCCCAGGATGCAACAGCGCTTGTCCGTCGAAACCGGCCAGCCTGAAGAGGGCGGCCAGCAGGTAAAGCGCCAGCGGCGGCTTGTCCACGTAGACTGCCAGCAGGGCAGGATCGCTGCCATCGGCGATGCGCAGCGCCCAACTGGCATAAAGGGCCTCGTCGGGATGCAGGCCAGGCTGATGCAACAGCGCGCCGCGCAGCACAATGCCCACAGCCAGGGCCGCGCCCACAGCGGCGCGCGACAAACTGGCCGTGCGCGGCCGGCTAATGCGCACGCTCAAGGGGCTGAGGCGGGGGGAGAGAATCGAGCGCTGCACGAAGCAATCTCGCTCAGGGACGTTGCGGCAACGTCAGCGTCGGATCACTCGACGACACGGTAGCGTAACAATGCCCAGACGGCCTCGAAGGCATCCTTCATGCCAATTTTCTTGCCTTCCTGGTACTCGCGCCCGGTGTACGAGATTGGGACTTCATAGATGCGGTAGCCGCGTTTGAGTACCTTGGCGGTGATCTCAGGTTCGATCTCGAAGCGTTGCGAGCGCAGCGGGATGGTCTGGATCACGTCTGCGCGGAAAGCCTTGTAGCAGGTCTCGACGTCGGACAGGATGGCGTCGTAGAGCACATTGGTCATCAGGGTAATCAGCTTGTTGGCGATCATGTGCCAGAAAAGCATGGCCTTGCGCGGCCCGCCCAGGAAGCGCGAGCCATAGACCACATCTGCGCGGCCCTCGATGATGGGCAGGATCAGCGCAGGAAAGTCGCGCGGGTCGTATTCCAGATCGGCATCCTGAATCAGCAGGATATCGCCGGTGGCCGAGGCGATGGCCGTGCGCACGGCTGCGCCCTTGCCCTGGTTGCGGGGATGAAGCACCACCGTCAGGTCGCCCTTGGCCTCTTCCTCGCGCAGGATATCCTGGGAACCGTCGGTGGAGCCGTCGTCCACGACGACGATCTCCTTCTCAATCAGCAGAGGCATGTCAGCGTAGATAGTCAACGGTTTGTCGAACGTCAAATCCACGGCGCGCACCCGACGCAGAATCTCGCGCAGAGTAGCCTGCTCGTTGTAGACCGGGATCAGAATGGAGATCTTCACGTATCCTCCTGAAAGGGGCTGGACGCGCTGTCTGCGCGCAGACCGGCCCAGCGCTAGGGCTGGCGCCGAGAGCCAAAAGACATAGGAAACGCCGGCCTGGACGGCCAGCGCACAGAGGGGATTATAGCCCAGCCAGGCTTAGATGGCAAAGCTGATCTTGTAGCTGCCCTGCATGTGTGCTACAATTCGCGCAGCCAGGTTACAACTCAGGTGCCGGGCACTTGCAGCCCCTGCATAGCGTGAATAAGCTCGGCAGACATCCTTGCAGGCGCAGATTCAAGTGCCCGGCGCCTATGCCTGAGTAGTAACGCAGCCAGATTCAATCGATTATCCACCATCTCAGGAGTGTTGCATGGCGTCCCCGGAGAGTCTTCCAGAGTCCCAATTCCCCCAACGGCCTCCCACCGGGCTGAGCTTCGGCGACGGCTTTCTCTTTGGCTGCGGTTTCTTTGTCGCTGGTCTGATCGCGACTGTAATCCTTGTTTTGATCCTTGCGCTGATCGGGCTGGCTTTGTCTGTGACTGGCTTCGGACTGCTGGGCAGCCTGCTCGGTTGAGCGCCAGACTTCGCCGAACCGCAACAAAAAAGCAGCGCAACCACTGGGAGGTGGCCCGCTGCTTTTTTTATCTCCATGCCTGCTGGCCTGTTCGCTACGGTACAGTCATTTGGTGCGCCAGGATGATAGCATCGGCGACCTCGCGCATCGATTTGCGGCTGTTCATGCTGATGCGCTGGATGTTGCGGAAGGCCTCCTGCTCGCTCATGCCGCGATGGTCCATCAGAATGCCCTTGGCGCGGTCTACGATGACGCGTGTCTCCAGGCGTTCTTCCAGCCGGGCGGCTTCCTTAGAGATCTCTTGATATTCGTTGAAGCGGGCCAGCACGACCTCGATGGCCGGCAGCAGGTTGGACTCGTCGAATGGCTTGATGACATAGCCCGACACGCCAGCCGACGCCGCCCGCTCGACCAGATCGCGCTGGCTGTAGGCTGACAGCAGCAGCACCGGCGCAATCCCTTCTGCTGTCAGAATGCGGGCTGCCTCGATGCCATCCATGTCAGGCATGCGGATGTCCATAATCAAGAGATCGGGCTTGAGCTCTCGCGCCAGGTGGACAGCGCTGCGGCCGTCGCCCACATCGCCCACCACCAGGTAGCCCAGGTTGGTGAGCATCTCGCGCAGGTCCTGACGAATAAGTGCCTCGTCGTCGGCAATAATAATGCGTTTGCGTTCCAAGGTGATAACCTCCACGGGCGGCTTTGTGTAAACTGAAACGAAGTATACGCCAGACAGGGCAAGCTGGCAATTCGGACAACAGGCAGTGTACAATGGCGTTGAAGGTTGGAGACTGCGCTGACCAGCGCGCCAGCTCAGCCCCCGCCGCGCACATCCTTGCCAAAGCGCACAATGACGCGCGTGCCTGGATCAGCTCGCTTCATCACGAGCTGGCCTTTGAGGTCGCCTTCGACCAGCGTGCGCACGATGGTCAGTCCCAGGCTGCCGCTAGGCCCTTGCTCGCTCTCGTCCTCCAGGCCAACGCCGTCGTCAATCACCTCCAGCACGACTTGATCGCCCTCGTCGGCCAGTTGCATGAGCACAACGCCTTGCTCGCGGCCGGGGAAGGCATGCTCCAGCGCGTTGAGCACCAGTTCGTTGGCCACCAAGGCGCAGGCCGTGGCCTGCTGGCTGGGCAGATAGATCGCCGGTCCCTGCACCCGCAGCGTGATCTGTTTGTCTGGCGTCACCGCGGCGCGCTGCGTCTGGGTGATGATACGCTGACAAACGTCGCGGATGTTGATGGCCTGATCGTCGTCGCGCGAGAGGAACTCGTGAATGACTGCCACCGCCAGCACCCGGTTGACCGCCTCGTTGAGCTGCACCTGCACCTCAGCGCTCTCAGCCCGGCGGCTTTGCATACGCAGAATAGAGGCCACGGTCTGCAAGTTGTTCTTGACCCGGTGATGCACCTCTTTGATCATGGTGGTCTTGACGTGTAATTCGACCGCTTTTTCCCGCTCTTCGGTCTCGTCATGCACCATGATCAGCGCGCCGCGCAGCATGGGCTTGGGTGTCTTGGGGGCGAAGGGCCAGCGGCTGCTCTCATAGCTGAGCAGCGGCACCACCTTGCGGTTCCAGTAGCGGCTGCCCTCCATCACCTCATGCTCATAGCAGCCGCCGGTCTCGAAGGCCTGGCGCACCAGCAACTCGTCTTTGGTGTTCAGGTCGCCGATGTGTTCCCCTTGCAGGTCGTTGAGGTAGTTGAGCCGCCGATACAGATTGTTGGCAATGCCGCTCAGGTAGCGGATACGGTACTCCGGATCGACGAACAGAACGCCGTCCCACTCGCTGAAGCGGCTAAGCTGTTGTGCGCAGGCCAATTCGCCGCGCAGGGTCATCTCTTGCAGCCAGCCAACCGCCGAGCGAAAAGCCTGATGACGCCGGCGATGCCGCTCCCAGGCGATCAGGTTGGTCTCAATCTGAAGCACTGCGATCGGCCGGCCGGCCTCGGACACAACCGGCAGCACTTGTTCGACGATGGGCGTGCCCTGCTCCATCAAGTTGCGGCGATGCTCTGAGGTTCTGCGGCCGTCTCGCAGGCCGGCTGCCAGAAAGGGGTATTCGTTCAGCGGCAGGAGCCGGTCGATCCAGGGGCTGCGATACAACGAGGCGATGGAGTGGGGCTGGGCCTGAGCGATGACCAACGCCGCATCATCTTCCAGCACCAGCAGCATGACATCGGCGCGGCTGATATCGGCCGTCAGCGGCATGCCGCATTGCACCTGCTGCAAAAGCTGCAACTCGTCTGGCGAGAAGCGATCGCGCCACCTGGTAGGTTCCGTTGCTTCCATAGGAGTCTGTGAACGGCATGTAAGCTGGACAAAAAAAGAGCCGACAGCGCTGTTGCCATCGGCCCAAGGCACTACCGAGTCAAGTCAGCGACCCGTGATTATCTGGTCGGGGCGAGAGGATTTGAACCTCCGACCTCTTGAACCCCATTCAAGCGCGCTACCAATCTGCGCCACGCCCCGAGACAGTAGCAATTATAGCACGGGGTAGGGGAAACGCCAAATGCGGGGGCTTCGGGGAAAGCCGCCTCAGCCCAGCCGGCTGCCGACAAAGCTGCGCTGGCCGCGCACAAAGTCCTGGGCCGGCATGGCCGCGCGGCCGGCGAGCTGCACCAGATCAAGCCGCAACAGGCCGGCGCCCGTCGTGACGACGACAGCCGCGCCAGCCAGCCTGACCTGGCCTGCCTCCTTGCCAGTCTGGTCGGGCAGGGCCTCGGCCTGTAAGATTTTGAGCGGCTGTCCCTGCCAGACCGTGCTGGCGGCCGGCCAGGGGTTGAACGCGCGCACGGCCTGTGCGATCTGGCTGGCTGGCTGCGCCCAGTCGATGAGACCCTGCTCCTTGCGCAGCGGCCGGCACAGCGTGGCCAGGCTGGCGTCCTGGAACTGAGGGCTGATCTCCCCGGCCAGCCAGCGGGGCAAGGTTTCGATCAGCAGATCGGCCCCCTGCTGCGCCAGCCGGGCAGTGAGCGTACCGCCGCTGTCATCGGGCTGGATGGCCAGCGCAGCCTGGGCCAGGATGGGTCCCGTGTCCATGCCCGCGTCCATGCGCATGATGGTGCTGCCGGTCACCTTGTCGCCAGCCAGGATGGCGGCCTGCACCGGGGCTGCGCCGCGCCAGCGCGGTAGCAGCGAGGCGTGAACGTTGATGCAGCCATAAGGCGGCAGATCCAGCACGGCCGGCCGCAGGATCTGGCCAAAGGCAGCCACCACAATCACATCTGGCCGCAGCTCCGCCAGCTCGGCCACAGCCTCGGGCGCTTTGAGGGTTGGGGGCTGCAAGACGGTCAGGCCCTGCTGCATGGCAAATGCTTTGACCGGCGAAAGCTCCAGCCGCCGGCCGCGACCGACTGGACGGTCTGGCTGTGTAACCACCGCTGCCACGTCATAGCCCTGCTGCACCAGGGCCGCCAATGTTGGCACAGAAAAGTCGGGGGTGCCCATGAAGATTGTGCGTGTCATGCTAAAAAACCTCTGTAGCGGCGATTGTAGCACAGAGAAATGGCAAACAGGTAAATTCAGCGCTTCATGATTTTGGCTCACGCAAAGGCGCAAAGACCGCAATGGAAGGCAGATTCAGTAGTTCATGATTCTCACGCAAAGCCGCCAAGAACGCCAAGATTTTCTGGGCTTTGTGATCTTTGCGTCTTGGCGTGAGACCAAAATCGTGAAGTACTGAGTTGCATAAGGCGCCGCGGCGCCATTCGTACTGAAGGAGAAACTGGGGATGCTTCGGCGGATCTCAGCATGACATAATGCCAGTTTCTTAGTAGATTCTCTTGGCGTCTCTGTGTGAGAATCGTGAAGTGTTGAAATTGGGCGCTGGGAAATTATGCGCAGGCGCGTGTAACCTTATGCCAGGTAGAGCGTATAGTGGGTTAGAAAACGACAGTAAGCACGCAGCGCAGGTGCCTTAGCGCTGAGGTTTGAGTTTCAGGAGGTAGACGTGAACGAGAATGAGACGCCCCTGGAGGGCGCAACGTCGCAGGATGGCGGCGAAAAGATCGAAGAGACGCTGGCAGCTATCGACGCCGCGGTAGACGCTGGCAGCCAGGCGGCCGCCGACGCCGCCAACGAGGCTGAGGCAGCCATTGAGGCGCTGGCCGATGCAGGCAGCAGCCAGGCGGCCGAGATCGCCGAGACGCTGCCCGTCGATGAACAGCCAGCCAGCCAGGGCGGTTTGCCCGTGCCTGTAGCCGCGCCGCCACGCCAGGAGAACGGCGCCCGCAAGCAGACCCTGACCGATCGGCTGACTGAGAGTCGCGAGTTTGACCCCGACGCGACCAACGACGATCGGGTCATGGCGGCCCTGGCTTACATCAGCCAGCTCGTTTTCCCGCTGGGCTTTGTGCTGCCGATCATTCTGCTGATCTCCGAGACCAGCAAGAAGCGGCCCTTCCAGCGTTATCATGCGGTGCAGTCGTTGGCCGTGGGCTCGATCATCTGGCTGCTGGCCCTGATCTACACCATGTCCTGGATTACCGTGGGCTGGATCATGTTGTTGTGTCTGTGTTTGCTGTTGCCGGTCGGCATTGCGCTGTGGCTGCTGCCGCTCTACTATGCCATGTTGGCCTACAACGGCAAGCGCTTCCGCATCCGCGGCCTGACCCAGTTCCTGGAGGACCAGCGCTGGCTGTAGGTCGCTGATCGCTGCGGCTGTGATGCAGATTAACCACAAAAGCCCCCACTTGGTGTACAAGCGGGGGCTTTTGTGTGGTTTCGCAGATCAGGTTTCGACCAATCTGCGCCCCTTCGTGTATAATCCCCACTGACCAACCACCCAAAACCAGGCGCAACCCGACCAATCTACCAATCTACCAATCTACCGACTCATGGACGACCGCACCGTTTCCGCCCGCAAACGCCCCGAAGAAGCCGCGCTGGACGCCGCCCTGCGCCCCAAGCGCCTGGCCGAGATGATCGGCCAGGACCGCCTGCGCGACAACCTGGAGATCCTCTTACAGGCCGCCCAGCAACGCAGCGAGTCGCTGGATCATGTGCTCTTGTATGGTCCGCCCGGACTGGGCAAGTGCATCACTGCCACCTCGCTCATTCTGACCGAGCAGGGATGGAAGTCCTTCGATTCGTTCATTCCAGACACCCTCGCACCAGATACTTACGTGCCTTGTCGCACCTTGGTCTATGGTCTCAACGGCATCGAAACGACTTCATACGTCTATGCTAGTGGTCACGGAACGACACGTCGCATCATCACCAAAGCGGGCTTCGAAATCGAAGGCACGCCAAACCATGCCTTGTTGGTTGCCACGCCAAGCGGTCCCCAATGGAAACGCCTTGAAGAGATTTCCACTGAAGATTATGTGGCTATCGGTCGCGGCATGAACCAGTGGGGTCAACCGCAGTCTGCATCTTGGCAGCCAGACGCATCTAGCATGCGACGCGCTTGGACGGATTGCAGGATCCGCCACATCTACGAAGATTTGGTCAATGGTCTGGGAAGACCTCCCGCAGCCATTGAACTGAGACACGCTTACATGGGTGCAGCCAGCAAGAATCCAACGCCGGAAGTAGCAGCCAAACGATTGGGTCTCTCGCTAACTGATGGGCGATCAGTTGACGTGGAAGCTTCGCCGTGGCGCTTTACCACTGAACTTGTCGACAACAGAGCTCGCGTAATCGATCTTGACGCGGACTTGGCTTACGTGATGGGAATGCTAGTTGGAGATGGTCACTTCGAACGCGGACAGAATTCCCCCGCCTTTGTTATCACCTGC
Organism: uncultured Anaerolinea sp.; assembly: GCA_964626845.1. Taxonomy (GTDB): domain Bacteria; phylum Chloroflexota; class Anaerolineae; order JAAEKA01; family JAAEKA01; genus JAAEKA01. Next base: position 87,687 of record CAZVGR010000005.1, on the reverse strand, counting down.
AGCGAGCCTGAGATACAGGTTGAATTGCAGCGGATTGCACAGAGACTATTCGGCCAAGCTCCTGAAATACGACAGTACGGCGACAGGGCGCCGCAGTTGCGTTTCAGTCAGACAATCGGGCATCTCATGCTTGCCTTAGGGATGAAGGCTGAACTCGCGTCCAACAAGGTGGTGCCTGCCAGCGTGTTATCAGGAGAGCGCTCGACAGCTATCGGATTCTTGCAAGGCTTGTTTGATGCTGATGGAAATGTCTGGCCAGAAGGTTATGTAGAATATGGTACGCGCTCAAAACAACTCGCCCAACAAGTGCAGTTGCTTCTAGCCAACCTTGGCATTATTGCTAGCCGTAACCGGAAGAGAATCAAAGCCGTAGACTACTGGACACTCTTCGTTGGTGGAATCGACGCCGAGCGCTATCACGATATTGTCAGTTTTCGTCTAGGCCGTAAGCGGGACCGAGCAGAGGGCCTAAGGATGCGAACAGGCGGCTGGAGTCGGAGTGAACTCGTTCCATGTTCGAACTCTAGTCTACGCTCCTTGCTTCATCTATCAGGGCCTCACCCACATTCGACTCATAAGGCGTTTAGCCATGCGAGTCGCAACGATCGAACTCCAACGCGACAACAGATTCAACGCTACCTCGAACTTCTGCCGCCCTGGATTCAGGAAACTCCGGAGTACCAAACGCTATGTTCGTTGACAGATCCGGCTATTTATTGGGATCGCGTGAAGCAGATTGAGGAAGGCTTCGCAGCGACCTATGATTTCGTCGTTCCTGGTAGCCATTCATTTGTAGCCAACGGATTCTTCAATCACAACACGACGCTAGCCCACGTCCTGGCCAACGAGATGGGCGTAGCCATGAAGACGACGGCCGGGCCGGCTATCGAGCGGGCCGGCGATCTGGCGGCGATCCTGACTAACCTGCACAAGGGCGACATCCTCTTCATCGACGAGGTCCACCGCCTGGGCCGGGCCGTGGAGGAGATCCTCTACCCGGCCATGGAGGACTTCGCGCTGGATATCGTCATCGGCAAAGGCCCCAGCGCGCGCTCGATCCGCCTCAAGCTGCCCCGCTTCACGGTGATCGGCGCGACGACGCGGCTGGCCCTGCTGACTGCGCCGCTGCGCTCGCGCTTCGGCGCCATTTACCGCTTCGACTTCTACGAGCAGGCCGCGCTGGAGGAGATCGTGCGCCGCGCGGCCGCGCTCTTGCAGGTGACCATCAGCGACGACGGCGCCAGCGAGATCGCCCGCCGGGCCCGCGGCACGCCGCGTGTGGCCCTGCGCCTGCTGCGCCGCGTGCGGGACTACGTCCAGGTGCGCGGCGACGGCGTGATCACGGCCGAGACAGCCGACCAGGCCCTGCGCCTGATGGAGATCGACGCGCTGGGCCTGGACGACCTGGACCGCAAGGTGCTGCGCCTGCTGGTGGAGAAGTTCGACGGCGGGCCGGTGGGGCTGGAGACCATCGCTGCGGCGCTGAGCGAGGACTCGGGCACCATCATGGACGTGGTCGAGCCGTATCTGCTGCAACTGGGCTTCCTGGACCGCACGCCGCGCGGCCGCGCCGCCACGCGGCTGGCTTACGAGCATATCGGCGCCGTCTGGCCGGAGAAGGCCCAGTCTGGCGCCGCCCAGCCCAGCCTGTTTACCCCAGATCCGTCGACTGTCAACGGCGACCTGTCTTGACGCGCGATCCTTGCAACCTGCAACCTGCCACTTGCAACCTGACACATGACACTTCCCCCCCGCATCGGCATCACCGCCCGCAGCAACGACAAAATCTACTTCGACGGCTGGGTGCGCAACTATTGGTGGGCTGTGACCTGGGCCGGCGGCCAGCCCGTGCTGCTGACGCCGGAGACGGCGCTGTTGCCGCCTGAACAGCAAGCGGCGCAACTGGACGGCCTGTTGCTCTCCGGCGGCGGCGACGTGCATCCGAAGCACTACAACGAGCGCATGCAGGGCAGCGAGAAGCGCTATATCCACGACGGCCGTGACACGCTGGAGTTGAGCCTGGCCCGCGCCGCGCTGGCCGTCGATCTGCCTATCCTGGGCGTCTGCCGCGGCTTCCAGGTGCTGAACGTGGCCCTGGGCGGCAGCCTGGTGCAGCATGTGGACGGTCACCGCTCGCCCAAGGAAGCGGTCGCCTACCACGACGTCGCCGTGCAAGCGGACACGCTGCTGGCCCGCACGCTGGGGCTGGACGGGCGCTTCGCCGTCAACACCTACCATCACCAGGCCGTGACCGCCGAACGCCTGGCGGCCGGGTTGCAAGCATCGGCCGCGACCGTCGAGGGTCCGGCGCTGCTGGAAGGCATCGAAGCGCCTGCCCGTCGCTGGGTGCTGGCCGTCCAGTGGCACCCGGAGCGCTTCTACGAGCTGGACGAGCGGCACCGGCGGCTGTTCAGTGAGTTTGTTGGCGCGGCGCGTAACCCGTAACCCGTAACCCGTAACCCGTAACCGGACACTTCTCGCAACCAGCAGGTGTTCCGAGTTACGAGTTACGTGTTACGCATTACGTAAAGCAAACACATCTCGCTTGAACCTACACGTTCCACGCTTCACGCTTCCTCCCATGAACACATCTGACTTCGATTACACCCTCCCCCCTGAGCTGATCGCCCAGACGCCGATTGAGCCGCGCGACTCGTCGCGGCTGCTGGTGGTGCATCGCCAGACCGGCCGGCTGGAGCATCGCACCTTCCGCGACATCGGCGAGTATTTGCAGCCGGGCGACCTGCTGGTGGCCAACGACAGCCGCGTGATTCCGGCGCGGCTGCATGGCCGCAAGGCCAGCGGCGGGCAGGTGGAGATCCTGCTGCTGCGGCCGGTCCCAGACCCGAAGGGTCTCGATGCAAGTCCAGGGGATGATGCGAGTCGCGCCCGGAAACCCTTCGGGTCTGGCGGCGAGGCGTGGGAGTGCCTGGTGGGCGGCAAGGGACTGCGGCCCGGCGTGCAGGTGGTGATCACCCCCCTCCACCGCTCTGGCCGGTCTCTGACCGAGCCAGCACCCATTGTCGCCACCATCGAGGCCGAGCTGGACGAGGCCGGCCGGCTGGTCAGCTTCAACCGGCCCACGGCCGAGTGGCTCTACGACCTGGGCGAGACGCCGCTGCCGCCCTACATCCATACCCCCTTGGCCGACGGCGAACGCTACCAGACCGTTTACAGCCGCGTCGAGGGCTCGGCGGCTTCCTCCACGGCCGGGCTGCACTTCACGCCGGAGCTGCTGCTCGACCTGCGGGAGCGCGGCGTTGGGCTGGCCTTCGTCACCCTGCACATCGGCCTGGACACCTTCCAGCCGGTCAAGGTCGCGCGCGTCGAGGATCACCCCATGCACAGCGAGTGGGCCAGCCTGTCGCGCGACGTGGCGCGCCAGATTAACGACACCACGCTGGCTGGCGGCCGGGTCATCGCCGTCGGCACCACGGCCGTGCGCACGCTGGAGTGGGCCGCCACCGGCGCGCAGGGGCTGGACCCCTACGACGTGGAGGCCTGCCCCTGGAAGCGCACCGCCGCCTTCGAGGGCGAGACCAACCTCTTCATCCGCCCCGGTTACCGTTTCCGCGCCGTGGACGCCATGATCACCAACTTCCACCTGCCGCGCAGCACCCTGCTGATGCTGGTCAGCGCGTTCGCTGGGAAGGAGTTGATCGACCGGGCCTATGCCGAGGCGGTGGCGGAGGGGTATCGGTTTTATTCGTTTGGGGATGCGATGGTGATCGCATAGCAAGCACATCAACTCAGGGTAACCGGGAGGAACTGGGAACGAGTATGCCATATTCATCAAGTATCGTGGTTAGCGCCAGAGAGAAGGCCAGCTTGCTCATGGAGTCAAACCAATGTTGATTATTCCTGACGGAGGCATACCCGAATACTCACCACTAAACGACTGGTAGCCGGAAGCGGAAACGGAAATTCGCACTGTGCCGGTATCATGCGCATGAACGGTTACCATGCAGTTGCCGCTGCTGTCAGTGGTGCAGGTATCTGTTGACAAAGCCACAGCGTCGACACGCGCGCCTGAAACGCCTGCTTGTGGCCCAACGCGGGCATCATAGACGTGGACCTGCCTCGACCACCAGAGATCTCCGGTTGGCCAGGTCGTGACGGTGGGAGTAGGCGTGGGCGTAGCGGTACGTGTGGGGGTTGGCGTATGGGTCGGTGTGCAGGGTGGCAGGGGTGTGGGAATGGGCAACATCTGGCTGAGCCGGTTGTTCGTTTCGTCGCTCTCCGCCACCAGATCCGTAGAGTCGATGAACGCAGTGTTGGGACCGCCAGCCACATAGGTCTGGGCGCGGGCGACGCTCGAGCTGCGCGCCGCCAGGCCAGGCAGGAACAACTCCTCGCCGTTGGCGTCCAACACGAAGGGGCTGGCGTCGCCATCGCCAATGTTGGAGAAGTGAACGGTGAGTCCCAGCGGTGGAGGTGGATCATCGCACGCGACCCAGGGATCGGCCTCAATGACCATCGAGTCGATCCGCAGGTCTGGCAGCGCAGAGTCGGAACCAGATCGCATCAGCAAGGGCAGATATATCTGATGCAACGTGGTCGAGGAGAACAGTCCCTGCGCTATAGCAGCCTGATAGATGGCCTCAGAGAAGACCTCAGGCGGTCGCACGACAACACCGACGCTGGACCCGCAACCCAGAGCCTGGGCCGCCTGCTCCAAGACCGCTTGCTCCAGATTAACTGCGGGCGATGCTATAGGCGACGATGCGAAGACCGGACGCGCCAACGAGCGGATCGTGACAGCGCTGGCCAGCAGCGCCAAGCCGAGCGCCGCGAGACAACAAAGACCCAGTGCCGCAGATACGATGCGATGACGGCGCATGACAATCCTCCTTGCCGGTACACGATCGATGGGCAGGATGCCCCATCGCTGAGCGGACTCGGCGTGGAGCAGCACGGATCTGCCAGGTCCGAGCACCCGCACAGCGATAGACAGGGGATGATCTCATTGTAAGTGAGATTAACCGAATGTCAAACCAACTCTATCGGGCTGGCCTTCTGAGCCAGCCATTGGTTCTTGGCCTCGGCTGGGAAGGTCGTCGTCCAGCCATCGTTGCGCCTATTGTCCATAGTTCGGCTAGCCATGTGTCCATACTCTGGGCGCAATGCACCAGGTCCGGCGACATTGACCCTGAAGCATCTGCTCAGGTATAATTCGGCGGCAGAGAAAGCACTCATCGAGACTGAGCCAGCCCTGGACAGTCGTAAATACATCGTAAACAAAGTTGTTGAGGTGCCCGGCACTTGACACGAGCCTCTGATCATGTGCGAATCGTCGCCAAAGTGCCGGGCACCGATACGCAGTTAATTTGTTTACGGTGTAGTAAAGGCCCGCCTCGAGAAAACCTGAGGCATTCAAACTTTTCCGTGAGGTTCCCATGCCATCCATCTACACCCAAGCCGTCCACGCCGGTGAACGGCAGCCCGTACCGGTTGAAACATCTGTTACCACCCCCATCTACCACGCAGCGGCCTATCTGGAGCCGTCGGCCGCCCGCATGGATGCGGTGTTCGCCGGCGAGCAGGCCGGCTACGTCTACCGCCGCTATGGAAGCCCCACGGTGGACGCCTTTGAGCAGGCTATGGCGACGCTGGAGGGCGGCGAGGCGGCCTTTGCCACCGCATCAGGCATGGCAGCCATCCATGCTGCGCTGCTGGCGGCCGGCGTGCGCAGCGGCCGCGCCGTGGTCGCAGCCCAGGACTGCTATGGCGCTACCTACAGCCTGCTCGACGCGCTGATGGCCGAGCAGGGCGTGACCGCGGCCTTTGTGGATGTGACCGACCTGGCCCAGGTGCAGGCTGCGCTGGCTGAGCGCCGGCCGGCCGCCCTGCTAGTGGAGATTATGTCCAACCCGCTGCTCAAGCTGGCCGACATCGCCGCGCTGGCTGAGCTGGCCCACTCGGCCGGCGCGGCCTTGATTGTGGACAGCACCTTTGCCACGCCCTACCTGTGCCAGCCGCTCAGCCTGGGCGCGGACTACGTCGTCCACTCGGCCAGCAAGTACATCGGCGGCCATGGCGACGTGCTGGCCGGCGTGGTGGTGACATCGGCCGAGAACAGGCAGCGGCTCTTCGCCCTGGAGAAGCTTCTCGGCGCTGTGCTGGCGCCGGAGGTGGCCTGGCTGGCGCTGCGCGGGCTGAAGACGCTGCCGCTGCGCATGGAGCGCCACTGCGCCAATGCGCTGCACGTGGCCCAGTGGCTGGCGGCCCATCCGGCCGTGGCTCGCGTCCACTACCCCGGCCTGGCGGACCATCCCCAGCACGCGCTGGCCCGGCGGCTGTTCGGCGGTCGCGGCTACGGCGGCATGATCGCCTTCGAGCTGGGCGCTGACACGCAGGCTGCGGCCTTCCGCTTCCTGGACGCGCTCAGGCTGGTCCTGCCCGCCACGACCTTGGGGGATGTGTACTCCCTGGCGCTGCACCCCGTCATGGCCAGCCACCGCGCCGTGCCCCCGGCCGAGCGCGCTCGCCTGGGCATCACCGACGGCCTGCTGCGCCTCAGCATCGGCATTGAGGACGCAGCCGATATCATCGCTGACCTGGAGCAAGCGCTGGACGCTGTTGCCGGTGAACGGTAAAACGGTGAACGGCAAGCGGTAAACGTCCGCTCCCCGCTCATCGCTCACCGCTCCCCGCGCTCAAAGCGTCCCATAACGAACAAAACCAACGCGGCCAGGCCGGCCACGATGCTGGTGGAGAGGATGGCGATGTTGTAGTTGTCGCCGCCCAGATCGATAAACCAGCCGTTCGTGACCGGGCTGAGGATCGAGGCCAGCGTGGTGGTGGCGTAGAACAGGCCCACCGTGCTGGCGGCGCGGCCGGGGGTGGACATGCCCAGCAAGGCCGGCAGGGCGTTGGTGTTGACCAGCGCCCAGGCCACCCCGCCCAGCGGCATGATGGCCAGCATGGCCGGCGCTGAGCGCAGGAAGAAGGCGCCGAACACCAGCACGGAGATGACCAGCAAGCCGGCCGTCATGGTGCGGCGCCGGCCGAAGCGCTCGCCCACCAGGCCCGCGGGGACGGAGGCGATGATATAGGCGATGAAGAACACCCCCAGGATCATCAGCGCCCGGTCTTCGCTGATCCCCAGCACATTGCGGCCGTAGAGGCTGAAGAAGGTCTCGATAGCATTGATGCCGAAGGTGTAGAGCAGAATGGCCAGCAGCAGCAGCGGCACGCTGCGCCAGTTCTCAGCCAGCACATCCAGCAGCATCTGGAAGGAGTTGGTGGGAGTTTCCCCGTTTTCGACCCCGTTTTCGTCCACGGCATAGCGTTGCGTCAGCCTGGGCAGCACGGCTGCCAGCAGCAGCGTCGATAGCACCAACATCAGCGCGCCTACAGCGAACGGGCCTGCCCGGTTGATGCGATACAGCCAGCCCAGCCCCAGAGTGGCAATCAGGATGCCGATGCCGCCGAAGAGGTTGATGATGCCGTTGGCGGTGCTGCGCCGCTCCGGCGCGGTCAGGTCGGGCAGCAGCGCAAAAAGAGGCACGCGGATTGCGGCCATGGCGACCAGCATGATCATCACCGTGGCGACAAAGCCGGGCAGCCCGTCGAAGAAGTCGCCGGCCAGCGGGATCAGCGCAAAGCCAATGGCGGCGAAGGGCGTACCAGCGACGATGATCGGCAGCCGCTTGCCCCAGCGGCTGCGCAGCCGGTCGCTGCGCGCGCCGATCCAAGGCTGGATCAGCAGCGCCAGCAGGTTGTCCAGCATCATCACCAGGCCGATGGCCGTGGCCCGCAGGCCGAAATCGACCTGCAGAAGTACCGGCACGTAGGCGCTGTACAGCGTCCACATGGTGGCGATGGCCATGTAGCTCAGGCCGATGAAGACGGCAGGCACGTAATGAGCGTGCAGCGCCGCTACGGCTGCGCGTCCGTGGGCCAGCGGAGAGAGGCGGGGGCTGGTGGTTGGCGACATGATGGCTTCGCCGGCAGTGTACCATGCCGAGACGTGTAAACCAAAACCCGCTGACGCCAGCAATGAAACGGCCCCTGTTGATTGTCATCAACAGGGGCCGTTCGAGGTCAATCCGTGTCGGAGTTCGTAGTGGCGACTTTAGTCGCTTCCGGTAGATCGTTCAACTGCGGATTGCTCCGCCGCAGCCTCATCTGGCGTGTCCTGCGCCGCGGTAGCCTCGGGTGTTGGCGTTGCGGGTGCTCCTGCCGTTGCGGTCTGCACCGGCGGCGGCGCAGCGACCGGCTTCTGGCGGTAGAGCCAGTAACCGCCGCCGGCGACGATGGCGATCGAGGCCAGCAGTACCAGGAACGGGTTCCACGGGATCTGAACGCCGAAGCCGCGCGCAGCCTCCAGGTTGCCTGACAGCAGCACTGGTGTGGGCAGCGGCTGCGCGGCCGGGATCACTACCGACATCTGCAAGGGCTGGCGCTGACCGGCGCTTTCTGAGCTGATGGTGCTCAACACGGCCACTTCCTGCGGCGTGTAGCCCATGTTGGCGAAGTCGATGATGCCGTCCGGCACGTGGCAGTCCTGGCACTGGCGGGCATACTGCGCTCCCACCACGCCGTGGCTGATCTGCAAAGGCGCGTCGAGCTGGCCGGTCTGCCATGACCCGCTGTAGGCCATGCCCGACTCGGCCGCGCCAACCCGGATGGCCTGCTCCAGGTCGCCCTGCGTGTAGAAGATGCCCAGCTTGAGCGGGATTGGTTCGCTGCTGCTGGCGTCCACCGGCGCAGTGGCCTGGAACAGCTTGAAGGGTTGGATGCGCGACGTCAGGTCGGAGCGGCTGCCGGGCCAGGGTTCGCCTGGCAGCGCCGGCTGGCCGTTGTGCCACATATAGACTGGCTGCACCGAGTTGGGCGCGCGCAGGTCGTCCACCGGCGCATACAGCTCGGTGATCGGATCGTAGACTGGCGGCGCAGTCCAGTCGCGGCTGACCAGCCCGCCGGTTCCCTCCACGTGACAGGTACGGCAATCCAGCCGCGCGTGCTGCACGTTGAGCAGCGGATCGGCGTGCGGCGCGGAGGTGTGGCAGCTATCGCAGGTCAGGCGCTGGTCGGGCAGGTCGCGGCTCCAGATGTCGGGCGCAAAGCCCATGATCTTGTGGTCCTGCGAGGCGTGGCAGTCAACGCAGGTCAGGCCGGCGCTGGCGTGGACATCGGCCTTGCTGTCTTCGCCGTGCTTGTCCTCGATGGGCGCGAAGTCCACCCCGCGCTTGAGCATCGGCCCGCCGCCCACGTTTTGGTGGCAGAACAGGCAGTTCTCGGTGGTGGGGCGCTGCGCCTGGCGCGCGGTCAGCACGTTGCGATCCTGGGTCAACGTCCAGTTGCCGTTTTCGTCCTGCACCGGGAAGCGCAGGCTGGTGTCGTAAACTGGCGAGTGGCAGATCAGGCAGTCGATGCCGTTCTTGTCGGCGGTGGTCGCCTGGTCAGGGGACACAGGCAACGCGCCGCTGCCCACGTGGCAGCGGCCGCAGCCGCCGGGGATGTTGAGGGTCTCGTTGAGCATCCCCAGCCAGTTGATGCGGGCAATGCTGCCGGCCACCGGGCTATAGTGATCCATCTTCTGCTCCCACGTGTAGTGGACGCTGTGGATCACCTGGTCGGCTACGTCGCCGTGACAGATCCGGCAAGTGACCGGGCCTTTGTAGTCCTGCATGAATTGGTGCGGCTCAGGCGGCTGGGCGTGGGCAGGCTGCGGCCCTAGAGCCAGGGCCAGCAGGCAGAAGAACGCCAGGACGGCCCAGCCAGCCAGATGGGGGCGTGCATGGGGAGTCATGGCGTCTCTCCTTGCGGGCTGTGGCAGGTCTGGCAGGTATCTTCAGTCAAGCCGGCATGGTCGCGCGGCGCTGGCTTGATCATGCTGTAGACGTCGTGACAAACCAGGCACTGCGAGCGCTCCCCGCCGATGGCGTGGGGGATCAACGGCGCCTCGGCCGGCGGCTGGCTGGCCAGGTCGCTGACAGCCAGCACGCTGAGCGGCGTGGGCGCGGGTGTCGCCTCCAGCCTGACCGTGCGCGGGGTGGGCAGCACCGGTTGATAGGCCGCCTGTTCCACCACAGCGCGCGGCACGGTGGTGATGGCTGTCGTTTCGGCCGTCAGCCAGCGCCAGGTGCCCAGCACCGATACCAACACAAAGAGCGTTGCCAAAGGCGCATAGAGCTTGATGCGGCTATAGCGTACTTCTGGAGCCGGCGGATGCCAGACTTTGCCGTGGCGAATCTTCTCCAACTCGGCGGGATGTTCTTCCTCCATCTCCTCTTCGGTCAGATAGCCGGTGAACATGCTCTTGTTGAAGACCTTAACATGGACGTAGTAGGCGTGCCAGATCAAGATCGACAACACCGCCAGCACCGCCTCCAGGCCGTGAGCGATCTTGGCCGCTGGCACCACTTCGCCCGGCAGGTACTGGGTGATCAACACCGGATTCCACAGCACGTAGCCGGTGATGGTCATCAGCACCGTGCCCCATACCACCGCCCAGTACTCGACCTTCTCCATGAAGTTAAAGCGGGGGAAGTGAGGCCGTTGCTTGCTCAGCCCGGCGTTGTATTTGACCGCAGCCACGAAGTCGGTTACGTCGCGCAGGGTTGGCAGCATGCTCATCGATTTGCGCTGCACGTAGACGCGGTAGCCGACCTGCACCGCATGGGCGATGCTGGTCAGGATCAGCACCACCGCGAAGGTGTGGTGGAAGACGCGCGTCTGTTCGATGCCGCCCATAGCCCGGATCAGCGTTACTGAGATGCCAAAATCGGCATACTTCTGTACCAGGCCAGTGATGGCCAGCGCCGTGAAGGAGATCAGCAGCAGCAGGTGCAGCACCCGGTCGCTGACCAGGAAACGCAGGTAGCGTTGCGTGCTTTCGCTCATGCTTTCACCTCCTTGCGGCGCTCGCGCCGGTCCATGATGTGGCGATAGGCGTCGAGGCCGACGTAGACCACAAAGAACCCGATCACCAGCGGGATCAGGATGCGGTAGAACCAGGTCACTGTGGTCACTAAGGGCGCAGTCTCGAAGTTAGGGGCGTAGTGGCCCAGCCAACTGGCCGCGAAGTTGATCGACGCGTCGGGATGGCATTCCTGGCAGCGGGGCAGGATGTTGGCCTGGATCAGCTCGCTGTCGCGCGTAGCCGGGGCGATGTCATGCACGCCGTGGCAGTCGATGCAGACGGCCTTGTTGGTGGGCTGGCCAGGATGGGTCTTCTCGAACAGCATTACTGTGGTGCCGTGAAAATCGGCCACGTAGGTGTCGAACACCTCGGTGGAGATGCCGTACTTGGCCATCAGCGCCTGGTCGGCGTGGCACTCGCCGCACATCTCCGGCGATTGCAGGCGGAAGGCCAGCGTGCGCGGATCGGTAGCGGTGTGCGCGGGGTGGCAGGTGATGCAGGTCGGCACGTCGGGGTTGCCGGAGATCAACGCCTCGCCATGCACGCTGTCGGCGAACTGGTTATAAATGCCGCTGTGGCACTGCGCACAGATCTCGGCCGAGGCCGTAGGCGACACCTCGGGGTGCTTGTCCCGGTCGATCGGCTGGATGTTGTGGCTGCCGTGGCAGTCGGCGCAGACGGCGGCTTCTCTCATGCCGGAGGCCTGAAGCTGGGCATGGATGCTGTCGACCTCTTGCATGGCCTGCTGGTCATGGCAGTTGGCGCAGCTATGGCTGTAGTGGATCTGCAGATCGCGATGGTCGTTGGCTGGCGGCGCGCCGTGGGGGTAGCCGGCGATGTCGGTGTGACAGTCCTGGCAGGCCAACGTAGCGTGGACCGATCCGAGCAGCTCTGTGGCGTCCATAGTGACTGGCAGCGCTTCGCCCGATGGGAACACCAGGTGCAGCCCCTCCTGCCGGTGGCAGGCAAGGCAGGCGACGTTGTCCGGATTGGCGCTGCCAGGGAGCGGGGGAGTCTCCTGAGCTTTGGCTGGCTGCGCCGCAAAGAGCAGGCCGGCCAGAGCGAGGGTTGCCAGGACAACGATCATCCCAGCCGCGTAGGTGCGTGTGGTCATGGCTCGACCTCCGGCAGCGTACGCGGGATCCTGGTCACGATCACACGACGATTGGCCTCCAGCAGGTCGGGCGCCACATCGGCTTCGGTGAGGAACAACTCCTCCTGGCCGTGGCAACTATTGCAGGTAGCGTTTTGTGGCGTGATCTTCTGGATGTTATGCGGCGTCGTCGCCTTCCATGTGGGCAGGTTGTCGAAGGTCGGCAGCAGGTCGTCGCCGTAGAAGGCCCACAGGTCGGGATTGGTGGGCGCATGGCGCAGCAGCACGTAGTTCCAGGGCCGGCTCTCGCTCTGGATCGGGTTGCGGCCGATTTTGAAGGTCATCTGCGATGGCTCGGTGGTGTAGTAGGGAATGCCCTTGTCGTCCTCGCCGGTGTGGCAGGTGAAGCAGGACTTGTACTCGCCGGCTGAGTGGCAAACGTGGCACTGCACAGTGTTGGTGTGGATGGTGTGCTGCAAGTTGTCGCCGCCCAGTTGCACATCTTCCTGGTGGCAGTCGATGCAGTCTACGCTGGGTTCGGAGTCGTAGCGCGTGCCGTGTTGGCCCTCGTGGAACTCCTCCATGGTGTGGCAGCGGGTGCAGGGCATACCTGCCTTTTGCCAGTGGACATCAGCCGGGATGCCCTCATGGGCGCCCCTGTATTCGTCGGCGATGCGCGCGCTATGACAGCCGCCGCAGGTAGTGAACACCGAGGCCACTCGCTTGACCACGTGTCCATCGATCAGGCCGCCGTCCAGCGCCTGGGGCCGGCTGATGTGGCAGTCGCCGCAGGTCGCGTGGCACTTGGTGCAATGGGTGGTGTAGGCCCGCACCGTTTCTGGCATCGTGAAGTCTGCGCCGCGCTCCGACATGACGGTCAGATAGCCGGGCAGCAGGCGATGCGAGCTGGTCTGCGCCTGGTCGACGACGGCCACGTGGCAGCCGCCGCAAGCGCGGTCTGGGTTCGCTGCTGCCAGCTTGTACATCCCGGTATGGGCCTGTTCCTTGTCGACCACGCCAGGCGTGCCGCCGTGACAGGCGATGCAGCCAGGCTTGCTGTGTACGTCGTCCGTCAGGAACTTTTCGCTCACCAGGACCTTTTGCCATGCCTCCAACGGAGGCAACTCGCCAGCTCAGCCCTCGCCGCCGGCCAGCTCCGACTTGACCTTTTCTGGCTCGACGGCCAGTTGCTGGAGCAGGGCCTGGTTGGTGTGGCAGGCGATGCAGTTGTCGGACGACGGCGTCTGCGCAACCGGCGCCTCGTGATCGCTTAGTTCCACGGACGACGATGGTTCAGCCGGCTGAACTTCGGCCGGGGCAGGCTCGGCCTGGACCAGATCGACCGCAGGCAGCGCCGCCACGGCATCCACCGCAGGGAGGGCCGCTTGCTCGCCGCCAAAGGCCGGCTGGAAAATGGCGACGCCAATCAGCACCACAGCGATGGCCGCCAACCCCCACAGCCAGCGTCGTTTCGCCTTTATCTGCATTTCAGGGGGCTCCTTTCCAAAAAAGGGACTTGCCTGCCTCACCATTGGCTGGTGAGGCAGGCAGAGTCACCCACGTGTGCGCCTGGTCAGCGCCTTGGCAGCGCTGACCAGCAGGGGAAGATCGACTATTTCTCAACCGGAAAGTCGCGCGGGGTCGTCTCCGGGTTGAAGCGATTGACGTAGACCGCAGGATCGTTGGTCCAGTTGCCCATACCAAACACCAGGTTGCTGGCATCGTAGCCCAACAGATTGAGCACCGAAGTCACCTGGCTGGCGGTCTGGCCGGTATAGCAGTAGACCACAATGGGGCGGTCGTTGGGCAGGGTGCTCAGGCTGTCTGGCGTGAACAGCGCCTTGGCGTCGTACCAGACTGCGCCTGGCAAATGGCCCAGTGCGTAGTGCTCTGCCGAACGCACCGAGATGATGTAGGGATCGTTGCTCTCGTCGCCGTCGTTCAGATTTTCGTACAACGCCGGCGCCTGGATTGTCTTCAGCCCTGCACCGAAGTAGACCGCTGCTGCATCCAGCACGGTGGCCGCCAGCGGCTCGGGCAGGTCGTACTCGCCCTCAGCCTCAAAGCCTTCCGTGGTCGTTCGGAAGTCGTTGGCCTTGGTGGGGTCGAAGCGGGTCACGTAGACCTCAGGGTCTGTCGTCCAGCCGCTCATGCCGAAGACCAGGTTGCGGGCGTCGTAGCCCAGCATGTTCAGCACCGAGACTGCCTGGCTGGCCGTCTGGCCGGTGTAGCAGTAGACCACCACCGGTTTGTCCTGCGGGATCGTCGCCAGCACATCGGGCGTGAAGAGCTGGGCGTGGGTCAGGTTGATCGCGCCAGGGAGGTGGCCCTTAGCGAAATCCTCAGCCTTGCGCACCGAGATGATCGTCGGGTCGTTGCTGTCGTCGCCGTCGTTGAGGATCTCGAACAGCGCGTCGGCGGTGATAGTCTTCGGGCCGCCGCTGAAGTAAGCATCTGCGGCCGTGGCCAGGTCGCCGTCCGAGCCGGCAGCCAGCGAGCGCACGGCGCCAGCCTCGGTGGGGAAGTTGCGCGGCGTCGTCTCGGCGTTGAAGCGGCGAACGAAGACATCCGGATCGTCGGTCCAGCCGCTCATGCCGTGGGTCAGGCTGATGGCATCGTAGCCCAGCATGTTCAGACCCGCCACCACGAAGCCGGAGTTCTGGCCGGTGTAGCAGTAGACCAGGATCTGGCGGTCGGTGGGCAGCTTGGCCAGCATCTCAGGGGTGAACAGGTCCTTGGGCGTCGTCCACAGCGCGCCAGGCAGGTGTCCCTTGGCGTAGTCTTCCTGGGCCCGCACCGAGATGATGAAGGGGTCGTTGCTGGCGTCGCCGTCGTTGAGGTTCTCGTACACCGCATCGGCCGCGATCATCTTGGCGCCGTTGGCGCTCAGGTAGGCGTAGGCGGCCTCGGCGCTGGTCTCGGCCAATGGCGTGGCCAGCGCGAAGGTCTCGTCGCTCCATTCCGGCATGTCGGTGAAGGTTGCGAACTGGCGCGGGGTCGTTTCTGCGTTGAAGCGGTTGACATAGACCGCCGGATCGGTGGTCCAGCCGCTCATGCCATAGGTGAGGCTGGCTGCGTCGAAGCCGGCCATGTTCAGCGCTGTCACGGCCTGGGCTGAGTTCTGGCCGGTGTAGCAGTAGACGACGATCTGCCGGTCGGTGGGCAGGGTGGCCAGCACCTCGGGTGACATCAGCTCCTTGACGCTGATGTTGTAGGCGCCTGGGATCTGGCCTACGGCGTCATGTTCGGCCGAGCGCAATGAGATGATGAAGGGATCGTTGCTGGCGTCGCCGTCGTTGAGGTTCTCGTAGAGGGCGTCAGCCGAGATCAACTTCACGCCAGCGCCAAAGAAGGCCATGGCATCATCCAACACGCCCGACTCTGGTTCCGGTTCGGGGGTTGGCGTGGGCGGTACAGGCGTGGGTGTTGGCGGCACCGGCGTAGCCGTGGGCGGCACAGGGGTGGCCGTGGGCGGGACCGGCGTGGCCGTCGGCGGCACGGGGGTAGCTGTCGGCGGGACGGGCGTCGGCTCTGGCGTGGCTTGCTGGCCGCAGCCTGCAACCAGCAGCGCCAGGATCAGCAGGATCGATAGGATTGGTAGAACACGCAAACGAGACATAGTCTCCTCCTGAGAAACCTTGAGTATAGTCTGCAACGGCCCAATCATACCAGGATTTTTGATAAAAGCGTATGATATAGATCATGTTTTATTATCAGAGTCTCTGATATACTTCTATTCGGGAATTTTATCACAGAGGTTGCTACTCAGCTATGGTGCCGGGCACTTGAATCTACGTTTGCAGCGATGTCTGCCGAACCTATTCAAGCCGCACATGAGCTGCAAGTGCCCGGCACCTGAGTAGAGTAACTCACAGAGGTCGCCTGCCATGCTTGATTTAGAAAGCCTGCAAATCTTCACCATCGCAGCCGAAACCGAGAACTTCACCCGCTCCGCCCAGCGCTTGCACATGAGCCAACCGGCCGTCAGCCAGCACATCCAGGGGCTGGAGCAGTCGTTGGGCGTGGCGCTTTTCGAGCGCAATGGCCGTCGTATCAGCCTCAGCCCGGCCGGCGAGGTGTTGCTGCCGCTGGTGCAGGACCTGATCCGCAACTGCCGCCAGGTAGAAGAGGCTGCGCACGCGCTGGCCGGCGAGGTGGCGGGCCATCTTACCCTGGGCTGTTCCACGTCGTCGGGCAAGTATCTGGTGCCTGGTATTTTGGCCCGCTACCGCCAGCGCTATCCCTTGGTGCGCGCGGCAGTCAAGGTGGGCGCGCGCAGCCAGGTGCTGGACTGGCTGCACGCCGGCGTCGTCGACGTAGCTGTGACCAGCGATCGCGTCCAGCGCGCGGGCCTGCATTTTCGCCGCTTCTTCGAGGACGAGATCGTCCTGGTGGCGCCGGCCGACCATCCCTGGGCCGCACGCGCCTCGATCGCGCCGCGCGAGCTCTATCAGGAGCGCTTTGTGCTGCGGGAGATGTCCTCAGGCACCCAAATGACTCTGGTCGAGACGCTGGACCAGGTGGGAGTCGATTTCGACCGCATGGAAGTTGTGCTGGTGTTGGACAACTCAGAGGCGATCCTGATGGCGGTGGAGGAGCACATTGGGCTCAGTTTTGTGCCCAGGGTCACGGTGCAGCGCCATCTGCCTGTGGGCAAGCTCAAGATTGTGGAGATCGAGGGGGTGGCTATGAAGCGCTGGCTCTACCTGGTCGACGACTCTCAGGTCGCCCATTCACCAGCCACCAACGCGTTCTGGACCTTCGTGGACGCCGTGCTATTTGACACCCAGAAGCGCTTTGTGTTATAAGTTGCGAAATCTGTGTTGATATCACATGGAATCGCACAACCCATGAACCCTGACCACCGTCAACGCCATATTCTGGATCGCTTGGCCGACCAGGGAGCGGTTGGCATCGACGATCTGGCTCACACGCTAGGTGTGTCGACCATGACCATCCACCGCGATCTGGACCAACTGGCCCAGGCCGGCCGGCTGCGCAAGGTGCGCGGCGGCGCCGTGCCCGCAGAGCCAGCGCCGGCCGGCGAGCGCTGCCTGGCCTGTTATGGCTCGCTCAACCCGCGCACTCAGGTCGTCCTGCACTGGAGCGATGGCAGCCAGCGCCTGGCTTGCTGTCCCCACTGCGGCTTGATGGCGCTGGCCCGCAGCGCCGAGGCGATTACCAGCATCCTGGTGACCGATTTTCTCTTTGGCCGGACCGTCAACGGACGCAGCGCCGCCTACCTGGCTGCGCCGGAGATTGCCATCTGTTGCACGCCCACCGTGCTGGCCTTCGAGGCTCTGGCTGACGCCCAGCGCTTTCAGGCTGGTTTCGGCGGTGAGATAGTCGATTTGGACGGGGCGCTGGCCTTTGTCCGCACATCCATGCACTTCTAGAGGAGAACCACTATGCAGTATCGCAACGCACGCGTCTACTTGCTGCTGGCAGCAATCATGGTCCTGTTGCTGGCGGCCACAGCCTGCACCCAGCCGCCGCCGGCGCCGGCGGCCAGCCAGGGCGTCACCGCCCAGAACGTCTGGGCCAGGCCGGCCAAGATGATGGGCAGCATGCCGATGGAGGGCGACAGCCAGCAGATGCAGCACGGCGGCGCCAACAGCGCGGTCTACATGGTGCTGGCCAACGGCAGCGCCGCGGCCGACCGGCTGGTGGCTGCCCAGGCGGATGTGTCCAACGCCATCGAGATCCACGAGACAAAGATGGAAGGGGACGTGATGCGCATGGCCGAGGTCCAGGGCGGCATCGAGGTGCCGGCCGGCGGCCAGGTCGAGCTGCGGCCCGGCGGCCTGCACGTCATGCTGATCGGCCTGACCCGCGACCTGAACGTGGGCGACAAGTTCCCGCTGACGCTCCAATTTGCCAGCGGCGCCACGTTGACGGTCGAGGCCGAGGTGCGCCAGCCCTAAGAAGCTGTTTGAAAAGCCCGGCAGCATCGGAATCAGAGGTTGAAACCATCTGGCTGAAAGTACGAAGCGGCCTCAGCCGCTGGATTCCAGGCCCTGAGGGGCCTTTGTGCTGTCAGCCGGTCGGTTTCCAACCACCGGTCCGGGGCTTTTCAAACAGTCCCTGAGGCTTGACATCTCTCCCCAACGCGCTATACTCGCCCTAACCGTTTGATCATGCGAGCGGCCCTGCCAGGCCGCTCGTCTCTTTGATTCAGCGCCAACCATGAAACTTGCCGTTCTTGCCGACATCCATGCTAACTTGCCCGCGCTGCTCGCTGTGTTGGAGAGCATCGACGCGTGGCGGCCAGACGCCGTCGTGGTGGCTGGCGATACCGTCAACCGCGGGCCGCGGCCAGACGAGTGCCTGCGTTTGGTCGAGGAGCGGCAGCGCGCGGCCGGCTGGCGGCTGCTGCTGGGCAACCACGAAGAATATGTGCTGCATCAGGCCCAGCCGGAAGCTGCGCGCAGCGGCCCGCGCTTCGAGATCTTCCAGAGCTCCTACTGGACCTACCAACGGCTCAACGGCCAGATGGCCACGCTGTACGCATTGCCCTTCAGCCAGACCCTTCTGGCGCCCGACGGCAGCGAGGCGCGCGTCGTCCATGCCTCGATGCGCGGCACACGCGACGGCGTCTTCCCCGAAACCCCTGATCACGTGCTGCGCGTGCAGGTCGGCCGGCCCCATGCGCCGCTGCTGGTGGTGGGCCACACCCACGTGCCGCTGGTGCGCCGCGTGGACGGCACGCTGGTGGTCAACGTGGGCGCGGTGGGCATGCCCTTCGACGGCGACCCGCGGGCCAGCTACGGCCGGCTCACCTGGCGGCGCGGCGGCTGGCAGGCCGAGATCGTGCGCGTGGCCTATGACCGCCAGCAGACCGAGCAGGACTACCTGGATACAGGCTTTCTGAGCGACGGCGGCGCGCTGGCCCGCCTGATGCTGCAAGAGCTGCGCCTGTCCCGCTCGCAGCTTTTCCAGTGGGCGCTGGACTACGAGGCGCCCGTGCTGGCCGGCGAGCTGAGCATGGACGAGTCGGTGGCGCGCCACCTGGCCCGTCATGCCTGACTGCTCAGACCGGGTCTCCTGGTCGCTCGGGCCGGTCTTTGCGAAGCACCCCGGATGGGGCCGACCGAGCCCGCACTTCGCATTGCTCGGGCCGGTCTCCTGACCGAGCCCGCCTAAGCCCACAACCACCCCGAGACAACGCCATGGACGACGACGCCCCCTACCTGGCGCCCTACAGCCGCCACATCTTCATCTGCACCGGCGAGTACAGCGACCACTGTGACCCTGAGCAGAAGGCCCGCCGCCTGGATCTTTACCTGAGCAGGCGCCTCGGCGCGCTGGGCGACTACCTGAACCCGCAACGGGTCAAGGTCAGCCTGACGCCCTGCGTCGGCGTCTGCATGCGCGGGCCGCTCCTCGTGGTCTACCCTGACGGCGTTTGGTACCATCATGTGGACGAGGCGTTGATCGACCGCATCGTGGACGAACACATCCTGGGCGGGCAACCGGTCGCCAGTCACGTCTTTCATGTGTTGGATGCAGGCCAAGGCTTGATGAACACCGAGGAATGACGGACAACAAAAGAACCCTCGCCGCGGCGAGGGTTCTTTTGTTGTTTTGTGGTTATTACTCAGGTGCCGGGCACTTGCAGCTCATGGGCGGCTGAGATCGGCTCCACAGACTTCGTTGCAGGCGCAGATTCCAGTGCCCGGCACCTATGGCTGAGTAGTAAGTAACGATCTGTGCAGTCTAGCGGACCTGGGTTACGCCTCGTCATCAGGCCGGCGCAGCACGCGACGGGCCACTTCCGTGCCGCCCTTGCTGGCTTCCTTGGTCACCGAGTAAGCCACGTCAGCGCCGGCATCGACGATCTCCTTGGCGCCTTCCAGCGTGCCAGCGGCCGCGCCCTTGACGCCGCCCAGCACTGCGCCCGTTGCGGTGGTAGCGCCGCCCAACGCGCCAAAGCCGACTCCGGCCGTGGCGTCGAAGGCTTGCTGGGCGAAGGCTTTGGCGGTCTGTTTAACCTGCTCGGCGCCCTGGGCCTGGTCGTCCAGCGCCACGGCGAAGCCCTCAGCCAGGCCGCCGGCCGCTTTGGCTGTGCTGCCGGCCAGGCTCTTGGCGGCATCGAATGTAGCGCCGCCCATGATCTGGGCTGCCATGATCAGGCCGCCGGCTGTGCCCTTGGCTCCACCCACCACCGCGCCGGTGGTGTGGGCCACACCCTGCATGGCGTGGGTGGTGGCGCCGCCCAGGGTCTCGGCCAGGCCCTGGGTAGCAGAGGACGCGGCTTCGGCCGTTGCGCTGGCCTCGCTGGCAGCCATGCCCGCCACGCTGTCCACCGTGGAGCGTGCGCCCTGCACGGTCATGTCGGTCAGTTCCTTGGCCTTGCGCAGTCGCTCGGCCATTACGCCTTGGGGGGCGGAGGTCTCTTGTTCGCTCATGGGATTGTCTCCGAGGAAATGGCTATGCTGGGGAGAATAGCCTGGTTTGGTTACGAATTCGGGATGCCTGGCCGCGCTTCAGCGCCAGGGTTTGTTACGTTTATGACGCACTGCATTATAAGTTACAGCGGGCAAAAGCGCAAAGCTGCGCGCGTTGTCGTTGATTATCCGTTACTGCTCAGGCTGGGCTTAGAGAAACCGGGTTTTTGCTGCGGAGGCGGCTATCATAGCCCCGAGCAATGCGTTTGCAAACTCAGAAATCATTGCCCAACGAGAAAAACCCGGTTTCTGACCGGCCGGCTGAGCAGTTACGATTATCCGGCCACTGCAGCCAAGACATCGCGCAGCGCCGCGCTGAAGAGCACTGTGCGTGTGGGCTGGGCGGCTGCGATCCAGCGCACCAGGCGAATCTCGCCGTCGGCGATCTCGATGCCGGTGATGGAGCCATCGACGTAGGCGCAGCAGCCGGTGTTAAAGTAGCTGGGCTTGCGGCCGGGCAGCGCCACAGCCTCGGCCATCTGCTCGTTCAGCCAGGCCGGGTCGACCTGGGGCGTCAGACCTCGCACCGCCATCTGTTGCATGGCCTGCTCGAAGCCCAGGCCCTCCCAGACGGGATGGTGGGTGTGGCCGGCGACGAGCACCAGGCGCGGCTGGCTGGCGGCGTAGCTGTACATGGCCAGCTCATGCTTCTGGCGCAGCTCAAAGTTGGCGCTGGGGGTATTGAGGCGGACGTTGAAGGCGCGCTGGATGGGGCGCCAGATGTAGCGGACAAGAAGCGCAGATAAACGAGCGAAGCGATCCGAGTCGGGGGTTCCCTGGTGCCCGTGCAGGAAGAGCAGCTCGCCCAGTTCTTGCCCTTGTTCGTGTACCGTCAAACGCAGGCCCTCGATCACTGGCTGGCCGGCCAGAAAGGGGTCCAGATGGCGCTGCACCTGATCGCGGTCGTACCACAGGTCATCGTGGTTGCCCACAAAGCGCAGATAGCGGGCGGGGGTGCGACTCTCAGCAAAGAGCAACTCCTGGTTGAGCACCGCACTGTACTCGCGAATCACAGGACCGGGCCAGTTCTCCCACAGCTCCTCCACGTCTCCCAGTAGAAACAGCTCGAAGCCCTGCTGCCAGTACTGGGCCAGCGCGGCCAGGTAGGTCTGCTCGCAGGGCTGGAAGTCGTCGGCGCCATCGCGCTGGCCTTTGTGCAAGTCAGAAAAGATGATCAGGCGCAGATCGGCCAGCTCGCGACCATCGTCGACCGTGGCGTTGGCATGGACTTCGGCCAGGCGTCTGGCCACTGTGGCATTGTAGTTGGTCATTGAGAGTTCTCCGGAACGTCAGGCGCTGCCGCCTCAAGCGCTCTGGCTCCTCCTGTCATGGTCTGCTGTGCAACTGCGGCCATTATAGCCCTGTTGCGGTCATTGCGCAAGGGATCGCCGCCCAGCGTATGGGCATCTGGCTCGATTCCGGAATTTCATGATGAAATAGCGCCAGTCCTCGATACAGTAGATGGTACTAATGTCCTATTGACTTTGACGCCTGGGAGTCTTTATACTTGTGATGTATCTTTCAAGCGAATTGCCAGGACTTGCTCGCAAAACTGGACAGCCAGCAGGCTGTTGGATGCTGGTCAGTAGCTTGAATATCTACGCGTAACGTTACTACTCAGGCCCAGGTGCCGGGCACTTGGGGTGCAAGTGCCCGGCACCTGAGTAGTAACCGCGTAACAGCCCGTCATTCTACTCGCCGTCAGTTACCCACCCAGATACCAGCTAAGGATCGACATCATGATGAACACGACTCACAACTCTCGCCACCCGCTGCCAGTAGCTCTGCTGGCTACCGGTCTGTTGCTCAGCGGCGCTTTGCTGGCCGCTTTATGGCTATCGCTGGCTTTCAGCCAGCCGGCTGCGGCCGGCAGCTTGCAGCAGGGCCAGCCGCCGGTCAGCGCGGCCGAGCATCGGGCGCCGACCGCCACGTTCCCGATCACCGAGTCGTTTCGTTATAGCACCCTCGCCGACGGCTGGATTCTCGGCGACGATGCCTCCTTGACGGCTCTGACCGGCGTGGACCCCAACGGCGATGGCTGGCTGCGTCTGACCACCAAGGAGTACAACAAAAAGGGCTATGCGATTTACGACCGGTCTTTCGAGTCGACCAATGGCCTGGCGATCACCTTTGAGTATATGAGCTGGGGCGGCACCGGCGCTGATGGCCTGACCTTCTTTCTTTATGATGGCAATGTGGGCGAACCGGGCCAGCAAAGCTTCAACATTGGCGGCTATGGCGGCTCGTTGGGTTATGCCCAGCGCTCTGGCTTCAACGGTCTCTCCAGCGGTTATGTGGGCATCGGCATCGACGAATTCGGCAACTTCTCCAACCCGACCGAGGGCCGCATCGGCGGGCCAGGCCGGGTTGGGCGCGCCGTGGTGGTGCGCGGTCCGGGCAACGGGATGAGCGGCTATGTCTACCTGACGGGCGTGCAAGCCTCACAACGGCTGGACGTGCCCAACGTGACCACCCGGCCTGACATCAATGGCGCGGGCTATCGCAAGATCCAGATCGACGTCACGCCCACTGGCACGGGCAGCTACACCATCATGGTCAAGATTCAGTTCGGGGCCACCGGTGCGCTGCAGACGATTATAGGGTCTTATCTGCTGCCGAATGCTCCCCCCGAAACGCTGAAGATGGGCTTTGCGGCCTCCACTGGCGGCTCCACCAACTATCACGAGATCCGCAACCTGACGGTTACGGCCAAGAATCTGCCGACCATTTTGCGCGGCCAGGTGACCGACCAGACCAGCAGCACGCCTCTGCCCGGCGCCACCGTGGTCATCACTGACACTGGCACGCCCAGGCACAGCTACAGCACGGTTGCTGTCGAGACGACTGGCATCTACTCGTTCACGGCCAGCACTGAGAATCCCATCAACGCCGGCCCGGTGTCGATGAAGGTTTCCACCACTGGCTATTGCCCCAAGACGTTGAGCACAGCCGTGGTTGAAGGGGTCATCAATGTCCAGAACGTGGCCCTGGCGCCAACTCTGCTGAGCGGCGTGGTGACCGACCAGGGCACGGGTGTGCCGATTGTCGGCGCTACTGTGGTTCTGACCGATTCGGTCGGCACACGCTGGGAGACCACTTCTGGCAGCGGCGGCGCGTATAGCTTCAGCAGCACGCCCAGCAAGCTGCTGCGCACGGGGGCGGCCACGGTGCGCGCCAGCAAGACGAACTATCAGACCCAGACCGCAACGCCAACGCTGACGGCGTGCAACAACACGCAGAACCTGGCTCTGGCCACGGCCGATCTGCTGGTGCTGAAGACCGCGAACCGCACCCTGGTCTATCCTGACGAGCTGATCAGCTACACCCTGACCGTGCGCAACCAGGGCAGCCTGATCGCCAACAGCGTCATCCTGACCGACGTGCTGCCCAGCTACACCGCCTATGTCAGCGACACCAGCGGCATAACGCCCACTGAGAATCCCACCAACACGCTGAGGTGGTCTTTGGGCAATCTGGCCATCGGCGAACAAAAGGTGTTCACCCTCAACGCGCGCGTCGCCATCCCGATGCCCTATGGCCTTACAACGCTGAGCAACCTGGCGCGTGCCACAACCACCAGCCTGGAAGCTGACCTGACCAACAACCAGCGTATCGCCACCACCCAGGTGTTGGCCCGTCCTGATCTGACGATCTTCAAGAGCGCCACGGCTGACTCGGTGCCGATTGCAGCCAGCAGCACCATCACCTACACCTACATCGGCGACAACCGGGGCGGCGCCATCGCCACCGGCGTGCGCATCACCGATACTTTGGACAGCAACACCACCTACGTCCCCGGCTCTGCCGTGTTAGTGGTGGGAGGCACTACTTATCCGGTGACGGCGACCTACAACAGCGCCATCAAGCAGTTGCTCCTCAACCTGCCCAATATGCCGCCGGGCGCAGCCGGCTATCTGCGCTACACCGCCACGGTGACTGACACGCTGCCCCCTGGCGTCACGCTGATCACCAACACGGCCGAGGTCACCAGCGCTGAACTGGACCTGGATCCGGCCGATAACATATCGACACTGGTGCTCAGCGCGCAGGCTGGGGCCGATGTGTACGTGCAAAAGAACGCCTTTCCTACCACCATTCCCGCGCTGCCTGGCGAGCTGATGCTCTATCGCCTGCGCTATGGCAACCTGGGCAACGAGGTCGCGACTAATACCGTGCTGACCGACGTCATCCCGGCCAATACCAGCTATGTCCCCAACAGCCTGAAGCAGAACGGCAGCCCCGTGACGGATGGCGATGACGAAGATCAGGGGCAATATATCAGCGCAAGCCGGGTGATCAGTTTCAGCCTGGGCGATCTGGCAGCCGGCGCCAGCGGGGTGATCAGCTTCACCGTGCGCATCACCGATGTGCTGCCGGCCGGCGTGGAGCAGATCAGCAACACGGCCTACATTACCTCGTCTGTGGGCGACCCTGTGCTGGCCGACAACCAGTCCACCGCGGTGATGGCGGTTAACGCCCAGCCCGACCTGGTGATCCGCAAGAGCCACAGCGGCACCTACTTCGAGGCCAACCAGACTGTCCGGTACACGCTCACCTACAGCAACACAGGCAGCCAGGTGGCCTCGGGCGTGCTCATCACCGACACCCTGGACCCAAGGATGACCTACGTGGAGAGCGCTCCACCCGGCATCCATGCTGCTGGCGTCGTCACCTGGACCCTGGGCGAGGTGGCTGTCGATGGTCCCCACGCCATCGTGCTGACCGCCACCGTCGATGCTTCGGCCTCAGGCGAATTGACCATCAACCGGGTGGAGATCGACGACGACGGCGCTGGTGGGCCAGACCCGGACCCCAGCACCAACAGCGCCGAGGATATCGTGCGCATTGCTCGCCCCATCCTGGTGCTGGAAAAGAGCGTGGCCGGCCAGAGCTATGTCAGCGGACAGATCACGTACACCATTGTCTATCGCAACGATGGCCCGGTCGCAGCCCGCAGCGTTGTCATCAGCGATGTGATCCCCGCCAACACGACACTGGTTGCGGGCAGCATCAGCGGCGGCGGCAGCGCCAACGGTGGCAAGGTCACCTGGAATCTGGGCAACCTGGGGGTCGGCGCCACCGGGCAGGTCAGCTTTGCCGTCACGGTCGGGGTGGGCGCGGGCGGCGCCAGCCAGTCAGCCCCCACCGCCAGCAGCGAGAGCGCCTCAGGTTCACTGGTTCTGACCTCGACCGTCAAGTCGGTGAGCAGTCCGTGGTGCTTCTCGGCGGGCTGTTCCACGATCCTGGGCTACTGGGGCGACGCCAACCCGGTTGGCCCGGCCGGCTGGACGAGCAATCCACAGCTTGATGGCCCGATCTTTGACGACTCGCTCTGGGAGACCGTGAAGCCCCCGGCGACGACCGAGCCTTACTGGCTGCCGGCTGCAACCCTGGGCGCCGAGTGGGTGGCGGTCGAGCCGGAGCCGCAGATCGACCGCAACTACAGCTTCTTCCGCCAATACTTCTACCTGCCGCCCAACGCGCGCGGTTTTCAGGCCAGCTTGCAGACGGCCAGCGACGACATCGTCGATATCTACGTCAATGGCCGCTATATGGCCACTCAGTATGGCGCGGGTCACGCCGCGGCCACTGATGTCAGCAGCGCCGTGCTGGCCGGCGTCAACCTGCTGGCCCTGCGCCTCACCGGCAGCACCCACGGCGGCCACCCCGAATACGGCGGCAAGGACCATCCAGCCCTGTTGTACCGTCTGGAGGCCTCCTTTAGCCGCTCGGTGCCCTTTGTCACCGCCCCATCGATAACTCTGGAAGATGAAGAAGTCACGTTTTCCATGTTGCCATTGCTGCGCGGCAAGCTGCCCTTCAGCTACACCATCAGCTTCGGGGACAACCAGAGCGCGTCGTATACTACCAACACCAGCATCGAGCACACCTACAGCACGCCGGGCGTCTACACGGCGGTGGTAACGGCGCGCGACGGGCTGGGCAGTCTGGCCACTGACAGCCATACCATCACCGTGCTGGCCAGCGGCAGCAATCTGCTGACTAACCGGGCGACTACCAGTTACCAGAACGGCTATGCTATCAGCTACAGCGGCGAGAGCGGCGCGGGCAGCGTGCTGCAGCCGGTGATCAACATTCCGTTGAAGATCAGCGGCACACCCAACCCAGTCAAGCAGGGGAATCTGATCACGCACACGATTGTGATCACCAACAACGGCCCGACTGCAGCCTCGCCCATTGTCAGCGACACGTTGCCAGAGGAGCTTGGCAGCGTCACCTGGCAATGCGTCGCCTCCAGCGGCTCTTCCTGCACGACGCCTAGCGGCAGCAACGGTTTCAGCCAGACCCTTACCTTGCAGCCGGGCGGGATCATCACGATTACCGTGGTTGGGACGGTGGCGCCCACTGCAGGCCCGGCCGATCTGGTGATGATGGCCGAGATCATCCCGCCCAGCGGCTACACCAATCTGGCAGAGGGCCTGGACGTGTACACCACGCCCATCATCGTCGGCCCGACGGCTGTGACCATGGTGTCGTTCGCGGCCGAGCGTAAGATGGACCATATCCTGGTCGAATGGGAGACGGCCAGCGAGCTGGACAACCGCGGCTTCTACCTGTTGCGCAGCACCTCCAGCCAGGGGCCGCCCCAGTCGTTGGCCTACATCCCCTCTCAGTCCACGGGCAGTCCCGCCGGCTTCATGTATGAGTACAAAGACTACGACGTGATCTCAGGCGTCACCTATTGGTACTGGCTGGAGGCTCTCGACACGGACGGCAGTACCCAGAGCTTCGGGCCGGTTTCAGCCTTGTTCCAGACGCCGTTGGCCGTGACCCTGGAGATGCTGAGCGCGGTCAGCCAGCCGGATCGCGTGCAGATCCAGTGGCAAACGGCCAGCGAGCTGGACAACCAGGGCTTCCACCTGCTGCGCAGTGACGCCAGCCAGGGCGGGCAGCATCTGTTGGCGTTTATCCCGGCGCAGTCCCCCGGCGCATCGGGCGGCTTCTTCTATGCCTACGACGACCTGGATGTGCTGCCTGGCGAGACTTACTGGTATTGGCTGGAGGCTGTGGCGCTGGATGGCTCTGTGCAGCGTTTTGGTCCGGTCTCGGCGCGGTTCGATGCGCCCACCGCCGTTGTCTGGAGCAGCTTCCATGCCGCGGCGCAGACCGGCGCGCCCGCCTGGCTGCCTGCGCTGGCCCTTCTGGCGGCCGCGGCCGGAGCCAGCAGGCTGGCCAGACAACGGTTGCGTGACTGATAAGGCGCCGGGCGCTGGTCATCGATGGGTGTGGGCTCAAGCGCCCGGCGTCCAAGGTGAATAAATGCACTGTTGCTTAAGTGATAGCAGCGTGCTACAATGTGGCAAGACGACGTGGATACTCCTGCGGCCCAGTAATTACCCCCCACTCAGACGCTGGCCGCTGGAGCAGGTCAGTCAGTAGTCCACGATTCGGCCCGTAGTCCTTTGGCGCACCAGAGTGCATACTACGGGGGTGAGTTGTGGACTGCTGAGCTTATGAAAGCCCCCTGCGATGATCTTTTCCTATCTTCGAACGATGTCTTGCCGCCTGCCCCACTGGATCAACAGGCCAACGCTGTGTTTGTTCGTGCTTGTGACGCTGGCCATGGCCGCCCCCGCCGCCGTCGAAGCGCAGAGCGCCGCTGACCAGCCCCCCAGCAAGTTGGCGCTCAATGCAGCCTCTCTAAGCTACTCACGGTACACAGGGAGTCAACGCAGCCTGCTTGATGCGCTGGCGGCCTCACACCCCCCGACTGAATTCTCCGGCGCAGTCCTCGATAGCCCTACTGCGAAACGCGCTCTGCCGCAGGGTAACGCCCGCATCGAACACCCAAGGCCGCTTTCGCATTGGCGGGACATCGTGTGGCCGGCTATCGGCGCGCTGGTCCTGCTGATCTTCTTTCTGCTGCTGACAGCTTATCTGCTCACAGCCGTGCGGCAGCGGCGGGAGGCGCTGCGCGAGCTGGCTGCTGAGCGCGCCTTGCTGGAAGACAGGGTGCAAGAGCGTACCGCCGCTTTGGAGCAGGCGAAGAGGGGCGCCGAGCAGACCGCCGCCAGGCTGACCGAGCGCGAGGCGCAACTGCGCAGTTACTTTGATGCCCCCTATGTCGGCCTGGCTGTTACGTCGCTGGAAAAAGGATGGCTGGAGGTCAACCATAGCATCTGCGCCATGCTCGGCTATTCTGCCGAAGAGCTGGCCGGCATGACCTGGGCTGAGCTGACCCACCCTGATGACCTGCCCGCCGATTTGCAGCAGTTCCAACGGCTGCTGGCCGGCGAAATCGACACCTATGGGCTGGAGAAACGCTTCATTCGCAAGGACGGGACCATCCTCTGGGTCATGCTCTCGGTGGGCTGTGTGCGCCAGCCTGACGGCTCAGTGCAGTACGCAGTGGCCACCATCCAGGACATCACCGAGCGAATTCAGGCTGAGGAGCGGCTGCACTTCACCCAGTTCGTCGTCGATCACAGCGCCGACGCGGCCTACTGGGCAACTGCCGATGGTCGTCTGGCCTATGTCAACAGAGCTGCTTGTGCGCAACTGGGCTATTCCCAGGACGAGCTGCTGAGCATGTCTGTGTGGCAGGTGGACGCGGATGTGACGCCTGAACAGTGGCAAGACCGATGGCAGGAGATGCAGCGCCAGAAGTCGCTGGCTATCGAAGGGTGGCATCGTAAGAAGACAGGCGAGTTGCTGCCTGTTGAAGTGCAGACCAACTATATTCAGTTCCATGACCGCGCCTATATCTGCGGCCTGGCGCGCGACATCAGCGAACGCAAGCGCGCTGAGGATGCGCTGCGTGAGAGCGAGGCGAACCTGCGCCGCGAAAAGGATCAGGTGCGGGCGCGGCTCGACGCCATTCTCACCCCCGATGCGGACATCAGCAAGCTGGAGCTGCGAGACATCATCGACCTGCCGGCCGTCCAGGCCATGCTGGATCATCTCTACGCCATCACCCAGATAGGCATCTCGATCATGGATATGCGTGGCAACATCCTGGTCTCCACCGGCCGGCAGGATATCTGCACCCGGTTCCACCGGGCGGACCCTGTGTCGTGCAGCTTTTGCATCGAAAGCGCCACGGTTTTAGCGCAGGGAGCCGAGCCGGGCAACTTCAAGATCTATAAATGCAGGAATCACATGCAGGACGTGGCCACTCCCATCGTGGTAGCTGGCAACCCCATTGGCAACCTGTTTCTCAGCCAGTTCTTCTTTGAGGATGAGGAACCTGACATCGAGCTCTTCCGCGCTCAGGCTCAGTTCTACGGCTTCGAGGAGAAGACCTATCTGGCAGCCCTGGCGCGGGCGCCGCGTTTCAGCCATCAACGCGTCGACGAGATCATGCAGTTTTACTCGCAGTTCGCCGAAATGATCTCTAACCTCAGCTACAGCCGCATCCAGCTTGCCCGTGAAATCACCGAGCTCACCCGCGTCGAGCATGCCCTGCACGAGACCAGTGAATACCTGCAAAACCTGCTGAACTACGCCAACGCGCCGATCATTGTCTGGGACGCTGACTATAAGATTACCCAGTTCAACAAGGCATTCGAGCGGCTGACCGGCCGCAGCGCCAGCGACATGCTGGGCCAGGGGCTGGGGCTTCTCTTTCCGGTCGAGCAGCGCCAAGCCTCCTTGAACTACATCTACACCACCACGGGGCGCCGCTGGGAAACGGTGGAGATCACCATCGAAGACAGCACTGGCAAGCTGCACACGCTGCTGTGGAACTCGGCCATGCTCTATGGCCCCGATGGCCAGACTGTGGTCGCCACCATCGCTCAGGGCCACGACATCACCGAGCGCAAACTGGCCGAAGCCGCACTGGCCGAGGCCAAGGAGGCCGCTGAGGCCGCCAACCGCGCCAAAAGCCAGTTCCTGGCCAATATGAGTCACGAGCTGCGCACGCCGCTCAACGCTATCCTGGGCTTCTCCGAGCTGATCGCGCGCGACCCTGGGTTGACGCCGGACCAACGGGAGAATCTGACCATCATCAACCGCAGCGGCGAGCATCTGCTGGGCCTGATCAACACCGTGTTAGACGTGTCCAAAATCGAGTCGGGGCGCATCACGCTGCAAGAAGATAGCTTCGACCTGCACCGAATGCTGGATGAGCTGGACGAGATGTTCGGCCTGCGTGCGATTGTCAAGAATATCGAGCTGCGCTGCGCCCGCTCTGCTGACGTCCCTCGTCTGGTTCATGCCGACGAAGGCAAGCTGCGCCAGGTGTTGATCAACCTGCTGGACAACGCGTTCAAGTTCACCGACGCAGGCAGCGTCGACCTGACAGTGCGCTGCGCGGACGATGGCAGCGGCCGCGTGGTCTTCACCGTGCAGGACACCGGCCTGGGCATTCCGGCCGACGATCTGACGGTGATTTTCGAGCCTTTCATGCAGTCAAGCAACGAGCACATTGCGCCGCAGGGCACCGGCCTGGGCCTGCCCATCAGCCGCGAGTTTGTGCGCTTGATGGGCGGCGATCTGATCGCTGCCAGCACAGGCGAGCCGGGCCAGGGCAGCCGCTTCGAGTTTGCCATTGCCTTACCGGAAGTGGCTGAGTTCACCCACGAACACGCCACGCCCAGCGAACATGCCATCGGCCTGGAGCCGGGCCAGCCTGAATATCGCCTGCTGGTCGTCGAGGATCGCCCCGAAAGCCAGCGGCTGCTGACCAGCCTGCTGACACAGTTGGGCTTCGCCGTGCGCACAGCCGACAACGGCCTGGAGGCCCTCGATGTCTGGCAGGACTGGCGGCCGCATCTGATCTGGATGGACATCCGCATGCCGGTGATGAACGGCTATGAGGCTACACGGCGCATCAAGGCCATGCCCAACGGCCAGGACACCGTCATCATCGCCATCTCGGCCAGCGTTCTGGCTGAACAGAAAGCATTGATGCTGGCCAGCGGCTGCGATGACTTCGTGCGCAAGCCCTTCCGCATGGCCGAGATCGTGGACTGCCTGGTCAATCACCTGGGCGTGCGCATGCTCTATGCTGCAACGCCAGACAAGCAAACGCAGGCCAGCCAGCAGAAGCTGGCAGGCATCGACCTCGCCAGCCTGCCCCCTGCCTGGCGAGACCAGGTGCAACAGGCGGCTATCGCAGCCGACGCTACTCGCCTGCTGCGCCTGGCAGACGATGTGAACGAGCAGTGGCCTGTGCTGGCCGATGTGTTGCGCGATTGGCTGGATGTCTATGACTATGACGCGATCCTGGCTTTGCTGGCCGCCGCCGAGCCAGCAGAGCCCCTCCTGTCTGATCTGGATCAAGCCCGATGAACTGGCACTATTCCCTGGCTCTCATCCTTTCAGCCCTTATGGCGGCCGCAGTTGTGGCGCTCAGTTGGCGTCGTCGCAGCGCCCCCGGCGCGCCGGCGATGATACTCTTCATGTCAGCGTTGGTGATTTGGTCCCTGACCTACGCCATCCGCTGGCATGTTTCAGATCTGCCAAAGCAGTATTTTTGGCTGGATGCCACCTACTTCGGGGTTGTGCTCATTCCTGTCGCGTTTTTGATCTTCGTCTTGCAATACACCGGCCGTGCGCACTGGCTGACGCGGCGCAGGCTCCTGTTGCTTTGCGTGGCGCCGGCGCTGACTCTGATCCTGCTCTGGACCGACGATTGGCACGGCCTGTTTTACGGCGGCCGGCGCACCACCGGCTCAATCCTCAATGGCGGCCCGGCGTTCTGGTTCAATGCCCTTTATTCCTATGGCTTGCTGTTGCTGGCAGTGGCGCTGTTGGTGCGGGCCTATCGGCGCACCCCGGCTTTTTATCGCCCCCAGACCGGCGTTATCCTCCTGGGCGCGCTTTTGCCGTGGATAGGCAACGTCATCAGCATCGCCGGGCTCAGCCCTTTTCCTGACCTGGACATCACCCCCTTCGTCTTCACCCTGTCCGGGCTGATGTTCGCCGTTGGTTTGTTTTACTATCACCTGCTGGATGTGGCGCCCATTGCGCGCGACAAGCTGGTTGAGAGCATGGCCGACGGCGTGATCGTGCTCGACCCTCAGCGGCGCATCGTGGACATCAACCCGGCCGCGCAGCGGATCACGCAACTGTCCCCCGCCGTCATCGGCCAGCCGGCTGCGCTGGCGCTGCGCTCCTGGCCTGAGCTGAACGAGGTGCTGGACTGTGACCAGGAAACCCATCGCGAGCTATGCACGCCCCTGGGCTGCCAGCACATCTATGACGTGTATGTGGCGCCGTTGGTTGACCGTTTTCAGCACGCAACCGGCCGGCTGGCCACACTGCACGATATCACCCAGCGAAAACAGAACGAAGAAGAGCTGGCTCACGCCAGAGATGTGGCCCAGGCCGCCAATCGCGCCAAGAGCATCTTCCTGGCCAGCATGAGCCACGAGCTGCGCACGCCGCTGAACGCCATTCTGGGCTTCTCCGAGCTGATGAGCCGAGATCCCGGACTCTCACGCCAACAGGCGGACACCCTGGCCATCATCAATCACAGCGGCGCCCACCTCTTAAGCCTGATCAACGATGTGCTGGACCTGGCTAAGATCGAGGCCGGCCGCAGCACGCTCAACCAGGTCGACTTCAACCTGCACCAACTGTTGGAAGACCTGGTCGATCTGTTCCGGCTGCGCGCTGAAGCCAAAGGGCTGCTGCTGGTTCTCACGCTCTGGCCCGATGCGCCTCGTTGGGTGCATGGCGACCAGGGCAAGCTGCGCCAGGTGCTGATCAACCTGATGGGTAACGCAGTGAAGTTCACCGAGACCGGCCTGGTCGAGCTGTCGGTGAGTTGGGCCGACGACGGCAGCGGGCGGCTGCTTTTCGCCGTGCAGGACAGCGGCCCCGGCATTGCACCTGAGGAGCTGGCGACTATTTTTGATCCCTTCGTGCAGGCTGGCAACGGTCACGCTGCCCGCGAAGGGACCGGGCTGGGCCTGGCCATCAGCCGCCAGTATGTCCACCTGCTGGGCGGCGAGCTGACGGCCTTTAGCGCTGGCGTGGCGGGCCAGGGCAGCCTCTTCCAGTTCAGCATCCCCCTGGAACCGGTCGAGGAACCTGAGGAACGCGCCGGTCTGCGCGCAGGCGGGCCGCGCGTCCTTGGCCTGGAGCCTGACCAGCCAGCCTACCGCCTGTTGGTGGTGGAGGATCACCCGGCAAGCCGGCAACTGTTGTATCAGTGGCTCAGCCAGTGGGGCTTTGCCGTGCGCACCGCTGAGAACGGCGTGCAAGCTGTGCAACAGTGGGAGGCGTGGCAGCCGCACCTGATCTGGATGGACATGCGCATGCCGGTGATGGATGGCCACGAGGCGACGCGGCGCATCAAGGCCACCCCCCAAGGCCAGGCCACGGTGATCATCGCCCTTTCGGCCAGCGTGTTGGAAGAGGAGCGCGCCGCCGTGCTGGCCGACGGTTGCGACGATTTCCTGCAAAAGCCCTTCCGCGCCGACGAGATTGTCGACTGTCTGGTCAGGCATCTGGGCGTGCGCATGCTTTATGCGCCAGTCAATCCGGAAGAAGGCGCCCGGCAGCTTTTCGATCTCGCCGCTCTGCCGGCCGGCTGGAGCGATCAGGTGCGCCAGGCCGCGCTGGCGGCCGACACAGCGCAGCTCGACGATCTGGCCGCAGCCGCCCAGCCTGTGCAGCCCGCGCTGGCCGATGCCCTGCGGGTGTGGATCAACGACTACGACTACGACGCAATTCTTGCCGCTCTCAACGGCAGGGCAAAGGCGGCCCACGATGATCTTTGACATCAAGACACTGATCCTGCTGCTGCTGGCAATTGCGACCATCAACATGGGCGCGCTGTGGCTGCTGTGGCTGAACAACCGCCGTCGTTTTGCTGGCATCTCGTTCTGGCTGGCCGATATGATGTGCCAGTTCGCGGGCGCAGGGCTAATCCTGGTGCGCGGCCGCGTGCCCGATTTTCTGTCGGTCGTCGTCGCCAACACATTTGTAATCAGCGGGGCGCTGTTGCTACTCATCGGACTGGAGCGCTTTACAGGCAAGCAGCGCCGGCAAGGCTGGAACTATGTCGCGGCGGCTGCCGCGCCAGTCTTGTTGACCTATTTCCTGTTCGTGCAGCCGAGCCTGAAAGTGCGCGAGATCGTCATCTCGGCAGCGCTGCTGCTCTTCGCCGCTCAGGCTTCCTGGCTGCTGCTGCGAAGAGTCAGCCCCAGCCTGCGCCCCGTGACCCGCCTGACCGGCCTGGTGCTGGCCGGCTATGCCGCCGTCAGCCTGACCCGCATCAGTCTGCACCTGGTCATCCCCGCCCAAACCAACGATTTTTTCCAGACCGGGCTGGTGAATTCGCTGGCCATGACCTTCTACATCATGCTCAACGTCTCGCTGACCATCAGCCTGATAGCCATGGTCAACAGGCGGCTGGTGGAACAGATCCTGGCACAGGAGGAGAAATACGCCCGAGTTTTTCGTTCCGCCCCCTACGCGGTCACGCTTACCAGCCTGCCAACCGGGCAAATCTTCGAGGTCAACGACGGCTTCGTCCAGATGAGCGGCTACACCGGAGATGAGATTGTGGGCAAGACCATGCTGGACCTGAACGTTTGGGCTAACCCGGAAGATCGCAACAGCCTGCTGGAAGGGCTGGTAGCGCAGGGCCATTTGCCGGCACGCGAGGTTCAGTTTCGCCGCAAATCAGGCGAGTTGCTTACCGGGCTGATCTCGGCGCAGGTCATCGTGGTCAACGACGAACCGTGTGTCATGTCCAGCATCAGCGATATCAGCGAACGCAAGCAGATGGAGAACGATCTGCGGGCGAGCGAGGAATTGCTGAGCACCATGGGCAGTCTGGCCAAGGTCGGCGGCTGGGGGCTTGACCTGAAGACCAACCAACTCACCTGGACCCGAGAGACCTACCGGATTCACGAGGTGGAGCCTGATTTTCGTCTTGAGCTGGACTCTGCCATCAACTTCTATGCACCCAGCGCCCGGCCGGTTATACAGAAAGCAATTGAGCGGGCGCTGACCGAAGACCTGCCCTTTGATCTTGAATTGCCTTTCATCACGGCGAAGGGAAATCATCTCTGGGTGCGAGCCATTGGTAATGTTGACCGAGAAGACGGCCAGGCGGCGCGCGTTTATGGGGTTTTTCAGGACATCACCGAGCGTAAGCAGGCAGAGGAGCAGATCACACGCAGCAACATGCGTCTGCAGAAACTGGTCAACATTCTGAAACACCCGGCCGAGTCCGTCCAGCAATTCCTCGATTACGCCCTGGCCGAGGCGATTGAGCTGACTGAAAGCAAGATCGGCTATATCTATCATTACCACGAGGACCGCCAGGAATTTGTCCTCAACACGTGGTCGAAGGAGGTTATGCCTGACTGCGACGTGGTGAATCCGCAGACCTGTTATGAGCTGGACAAGACCGGCATCTGGGGTGAGGCCGTTCGTCAGCGCAGACCGATCATTGTCAACGACTTCCAGGCCAACCATGCTTTGAAAAAAGGCCTTCCAGATGGCCATGTACGATTGACGAGTTTTATGACGACGCCGATTTGGCGGGGCCAACAAATCGTGGGCGTGATCGGCCTGGCCAACAAAGCAACCGACTATCAGGAAGACGATGTCTTCCAGGTGTCATTGTTGATGGATGCCGTCTGGTCTGTAGTGGAACGCAAACAGGCCGTGGAAGCGCTGCGCATCAGCGAAATACGCCACCGGCTGTTGGCCGAAAATGCCAGAGATGTCGTTTGGGTGAATGGACTTGACGGCAGCATGACTTATGTCAGCCCATCGGTCGAACAGATGCGTGGTGTAAAGCCTGCCGAGTCGTTGCAGCAGCCGCTGGAGCAAATCCTTACGCCTGCTTCCCAGGCTGTTGTCCAGGCGTACTACCAGAACTTATGGGCCGCTGTAGAGGCAGGTCTTCCGCTGGAGAGTTTTCGGGGAGAGCTTGAATACATCCATAAGGATGGCTCTACCATCTGGGCCGAGGTCATGGCGTTTCCGATCCTCAGT
This sequence comes from uncultured Anaerolinea sp., assembly GCA_964626845.1. Lineage (GTDB taxonomy): Bacteria > Chloroflexota > Anaerolineae > JAAEKA01 > JAAEKA01 > JAAEKA01. The sequence goes on along the minus strand of CAZVGR010000005.1, from coordinate 51,350 downwards.
CCCAGCGGCGGTTTCGTGGAGATTCTCGGCGTGAGTCGCGATATCAGGGAACGCAAACGGGCCGAAGAGGAACTGCGGCAGGCCAATGCCCAGTTGGCGGCGCAGACAGCTCACGCCAGCCAGATGGCCGCTCAGGCCGAAGCGGCCAATCGCGCCAAGAGCCAGTTTCTGGCCAGCATCAGCCATGAGCTGCGCACACCGCTGAACGCCATTCTGGGCTTCTCTGAACTGATGGCCCGAGATGCCAATCTTACCGCCAAGCAACACGAGAATCTGGCCATCATCAACCGCAGCGGTGATCACTTGCTTGCTTTGATCAACGATGTGCTGGACATGGCCAGGATCGAGGCAGGCCGCACCGTGCTGCAAGAGGGCGACTTCAACCTGCACCACCTGCTGGAAGATATTGCAGATCTGTTCCGCCTGCGCGCCGAGTCCAAGGGGATCAGTCTGACGTTGACAGTCTGGCCCGGCCTGCCGCGTTGGGTCCACGCCGACCAAGGCAAGCTGCGCCAGATATTGATCAACCTGCTGAGCAACGCCGTCAAGTTCACCCCGTCCGGTCGCATCGACTTGTCGGCGCAGCGAACTGGCGGCGACGACGACCGTTTGCTGATCGCCGTGCAAGACACCGGCTCTGGCATCTTGCCCGCCGACCTGACAGCGATCTTCGAGCCGTTTGTGCAGTCTGCCAATGGGCACAACGCGCCTGACGGCACCGGGCTCGGCTTGCCCATTAGCCAGCAATTCGCCCGTCTGATGGGCGGTGATCTGACGGCCTTCAGCGCGGGCATCCCTGGCGAGGGCAGCCGCTTTGAGGTGGTCTTGCCGCTGCGCCTGGCGGTTGCGGACGGCGAGACTGGCAGGCCGCTGGCGGACAGGCCGCGCACAGCCTTCCTGGCGCCGGGCCAGCCTGATTACCGCCTGTTGGTGGCGGAGGATCACGCCGAAAGCCGTGAGCTGCTGGCCGGCTTGCTGACCCAGTTGGGTTTCGCCGTGCGCACGGCCGGGAACGGGCAGGAGGCGATCCAGGTGTGGGAGGAGTGGCAGCCGCACCTGATCTGGATGGACATGCGCATGCCAGCGCTGGACGGCCATGAAACCACGCGGCGCATCAAGGCCACCGCCCAGGGTCAGCAAACGGTGATCGTGGCCATCTCGGCCGGTGTTCTGAGCGATAAACACGCAGCGATGCGCGCCGATGGCTGCGACGATTTCGTGGGCAAGCCCTATCGCGCAGAAGAGATCGTGGCCTGCCTGGTCAGACATCTGGGCGTGCAGATGGTCTACGCCGACGCGCCGTCGGTCACTCCAGCGGCTGCCCCGCCGGCGATCGACCTGACGGCGCTGCCGGACGGCTGGGCGGCGCAGGTGCGCCAGGCCGCGCTGGCGGCCGACGCCGGGCAGCTTCTGGCGCTGGCGGCCGAGGTCGAGGCCGCACAGCCCGAGCTGGCTGCTGCGCTGCGGCGCTCAATCGACGATTTTGACTACGATGCGATCCTGGAGACTGGTGGTATAATGATGGACAGACCTTTGTTCCACAGCTTGAGTACGACCTGATGGCGTTGGGCTTATCACAAAGGCAGGTGAAGGATGGATGATCAAAAAGGATTTGTGACAGAGGCGGAATGTCTGGCCAGAATACAGCACTTAGTCGGGCAACTGATGGAAGCGGAAACAGCCTGGCATACGCTGGCGGGCGGCCAGATGGACGCGCGCCTGAGTGATGATGGCAGCCAGGCGCTGTTGTCGCAGGAGACTCAAGCCGCGCTGCGCGAGTCGGCCGCCAGGTACTGGTCGTTCTTCGGGATGGGAGCGGATGCCATTTTCCTGATCGACAGCCAGAGCGGCAGGATTCTGGAAGCCAATGCGGCGGCGGCAGATCTTTACGGCTACAGCCACGAGGAACTGCTGGCGTTGCGCAACATCGACCTGTCGGCGCAGCCTGACGACACCCTGCGCGCGGTGCAGGAAGAGCGCACCGCGCTCCCGCTGCACTACCATCGGCGCAAGGACGGCGCGCTTTTCCCGGTGACGATCAGCGCCCATTATCTGCTCTGGCGCGACTGTCCCTGCCACATCGTCGCAATCCGTGACATCAGCCAATGGCAGCAGCAGCAACACGAGCAGGCCTACTGCCACACCCTTTTCTCGCTTTCATCAGACCTGATGGTGGTCCTTGATCCAGACGGCGCCGTGCTGCGGGCCAATCCTGCCACGCTGGCGGCGACCGGATACTCAGAGGCCGAGCTAAGCGCCAAACCCTACCTGGACTTTGTTCATCCGGACGACAGGGCCGCCACCCTGGAAGAGATAGCCAGGCATAAGCTCCACACCGGCTCGAAAGAGTTTAGAAATCGCTGTCTACACAAAGACGGCACGGTGCGCTGGCTCTCCTGGCGAGCCAGCTATGACGCTGCTGCTCGCCTGACCTACGCCACTGCGCGCGACATCACCGACCGCGTGACCATCGAGGCTGCGCTGCAACGCAGTGGGCACCTGCTGCGCATGATCACCGACAACATCCCCGGCTTTGTCTCTTACATCTCCGCCGATCAACGCTACCAGTTTGTCAACCAGCACTACGTTGCCAGGTTAGGCCGGCCGATCTCCGAGCTGATCGGCCGGCTTCATCGGGATGTGGTCGGCGAAACACACTATCAGGCCACCGTGTACAACGTCAACAGCGCGTTCGCCGGGCAGGCCATGTCCTTTGAGGCGCCTATCGACCTGCCTGGCGTCGGCACGCGCTGGCTAATGATGTCCTACGTGCCGGATTGGGACGAGAACGGCGCGGTGCAGGGGGTTTTTGTCTCTGGCTACGACATCACCGAGCGCAAATTCGCCGAAGATGCGCTGCGTTCCAGCGAAGCCAAGCTGCAAGCGCTCTTCGACCTGTTCCCCTCAGGCATCACACTGGTCGACCAAACGGGGCAGATCATCGAGAGCAACGTCGCCGCCGAGCGCGTTCTGCGTCTGCCCCCCCCGACGCAACACCAACATCAGTGGAACGATCTGGTTCAGGCCATCATTCAGCCCGACGGCTCGCCGATGCCAGCCGAGGACTATGCCTGCGCGCGGGCTTTGCGGGAGCAGCAGCCGGTGTATCAGGTGGAGATGGGGCTGTCGTTCAGCGACGACGCAACCACCTGGCTGAGCGTCAACGCTGCGCCGCTGCCCGGCTACGGCGCGGTGATCACCTATGAGGATATCACAGCCCGCAAGCAAACAGAAGCAGAGCTGATCGCTGCCAAAGCGCAGGCCGAGGCCGCCAACCGGGCGAAAAGCACGTTCCTGGCCAGCATGAGCCACGAGCTGCGCACGCCGCTCAACGCTATCCTGGGCTTTTCTGAGCTGATGAGGCACGACGCCAACCTGACTGCTGACCAGCAGGAGAACCTGGTCATTATCCACCGCAGCGGCCAGCACCTGCTCAATCTGATCGACGGCGTGCTGGACATGGCCAAGATCGAAGCTGGCCGCACCTTGTTGCAAGAGAGCAGCTTTGACCTGCACAACATGTTGAACGGGATGCTCGATCTGCTGCGTCTGCGCGCCGAGGCCAAAGGGCTGGAGCTCACCCTCGCCCTGGATGCGCCCCATGCGGTGTATGGCGATCAGGACAAGCTGCGCCAGGTGCTGCTCAACCTGCTGGGCAATGCCATCAAGTTCACCGACGCCGGCAGCGTCGCTCTTTCCGTCCGCCAGGCGGGGACGAACGGCGAATGGCTGCGCTTTGTGGTAGAGGACACGGGTATCGGCATCCCAGCCCATGACCTGACGGCGATCTTCGAGCCTTTTGTGCAGTCCAGCAGCGGGCACAACGCTCACGAGGGCACGGGGCTGGGGCTGCCCATCAGCCGCCAGTTTGTGCGCCTGATGGGCGGCGAGATGACGGTGAGCAGCCCAGGGATTGCGGGGCTTGGCAGCCGCTTCGAGTTTGAGATCCCGCTTAAGCTGGCCGCCTGGCCGGCCGTTGTTCAGCGACCAGCCGCACGGCGCGCCATCGGGCTGGAGCCGGGACAGCCAGAATATCGCCTGCTGGTGGTAGAGGATCAGCCGGAAAGCAGCAAGCTGCTGACAGACCTGCTGGCCCGGCTGGGTTTCGCGGTGTGCGCGGTTCAAGACGGCCAGGAAGCGCTCGCCATCTGGCAGCAGTGGCAGCCGCATCTGATCTGGATGGACATGCGCATGGCGGGGATGGACGGCGGCGAGGTCACGCGCCGCATCAAAGCATCCTCCCAGGGGCAGGCCACGGTGATCATCGCCATCTCTGCCAACGTGACGCAGGAACAGCGCGACGAGGCGGCGGCCATCGGCTGCGCTGACTTTATCGGCAAGCCTTTCCAGGAAAGTGAGATTGTCGACTGCCTGGTCAGGCATCTGAATGTGCGCATGATCTATGTCACGCCTGGCATAGCTCAGGAGCCAACCGCCACACCGCCGTCCACGGACGGTCTGCCGGCCGAATGGATCGCCCAGGTGCAGCAAGCGGCCATAGCCGCTCACAGCGCGTATGTTCTCCAACTGGCGGCTGAGGTGGAGGACACGCACGCGGCGTTGGCGGCTGCACTGCGCACGTGGGCTGGCGACTTCGATTTTGAAGCAATCCTCGCCGCCTTGGAGTCAGCGTAAGTACAGCGTCAACCAAGTAACTGCGCATAGGTGCCCGGCACTTGATGCGACGATTCGCACGTAATGACGACCTCGCATCAAGTGCCGGGCACCTCAAAGACTTTGTTCACGCTGTAATCAGCACAAAGGAGTAGTCCCATGCGCGCCAGAAGGTTGGTGATTGCCTTGCTGCTCGGGTTGCTTGCCGTTGGGTGCGTCCCCCCGCCTGCCCAGCCAGCTCAGCCCATTCAACCCGCTGAACCGGTGACCTTTTCGGTGCTGTTCAACAACAGTGAGATCGCCCCTTTTCGACCAGACTGGCTGATTCTGGAGGAGTACAAACGACGCCAGAACGTCAGTCTCGATGTGCGCCTGGGGGCTGACTCGGACTACGAAAAAGCCGTTGTCCAGGCTCTCGAGTCGGGCGATCCACCCGACATCATCCTGAAGGTCTGGCCCAAGCCCATCGAAAGCTATGCTAACGCCGGAGTGCTGCTGCCAATTAGTGACTATGTAGACCAGATGCCCTATTTCCAGGCCTACATCGAGCAGAACAATCTGCAAGGCGAGCTGGACAAACTGCGCCTGGCCAACGGCAAGTACTATCTGCTGCCCGGCTATCAACGCAGGATTCAGGTGCAGCAGTGGATCTACCGCCGCGATCTGTTCGAGGCGCATCAGATTCCTACGCCGACCACCTACGACGAGTTGTTTGCTGCCCTGGTGAAGCTGAAAGAACTCTACCCTGAGTCGACTCCGCTCAGCACACTGTGGGGCGGCGCGCATTTGTTCGCCATGATGGGCGCGGGCTACGGCATCCCGGCCGGCTGGGCTGGCGTCAGCGCCTACAACGCCGCCGAGGACCGCTGGGAGTATGCTCCGGCTACAGAGAATTACCGCGCGATGTACTCCTTCCTGCGGCGCAGCTACGACGCTGGCATCCTGGATCCAGAGCTGTTCACCCAGAGCGACGATAAATTCTATGCCAAGCTGCAAGACGGTCGGGCTTTCGTCACAGTCACCTGGATCACGTCGGGCTTTGCCAACTGGAACAACGCGCTGCACGAAAACGGCTTCCCCGACGCCGAATGGGCGTCTCTGCCTGTGCCAGCAAGCACCATCGGCATCAGGGCGCTGCCTGCCGTAGACCCCTTCCGCAAAGGGCTGGCCATCTCCTCGCGCATGGCCGACGATCCCCGCTTGCCTGCGCTGCTCAGTTTTTTGGACTGGGCGATCTATTCCGATGAAGGCCGCACCCTGACCGTGTGGGGCGTCGAGGGCCTGACCTATGAAAACACCGCCGATGGCAAGGTCTTCCTGCCCCACATCAAGACCCCCAAAAACCCCGACGGTACGCTGGATGTCGCCGCAGAGTACGGCTTTAACCAGATGTTCAACCTGGTTGAGAACGAGGAGTTCGAGGACTACAAAAAGCCGGACGAGATCGTCGCCTTTCTGGATCGATCCCTTGCGGCCAATGAGACGGCTGAGCTCAGCCCGCAGCTCACGCTGGATGCCCAGTCGATTGAGGTTATCCGCCTGATCAACGAACGACTTTCCCCCTACGTAGCCCGAACCAGCATGCAGTTCATCACCGGTGAGCTGGATATCGACCAGGATTGGGATGCCTACCTGGCTGAGCTGGAGCAGCTTGGCGCGAGGACGATCGTGGATATCTGGAACACGGCCTGGCAAAAACAACGGTCCTAGGCTCCAAGGAGCGCACGGCGCATGGCCCCCTCGAACACGCAGTCTGGCAGATCCCAGCCTTTTCTGGCCAGCAATCTCTTCCTGGCTGTGCTGGCGGTCGGTCTGACGGCCCTTTCAATTGTTGTCTGGAAAGCACAAGAGGCAAGCAACCTCGCGCAACTGCGCGCAAAAACCGAAGCCAACGCGATTGCGCTTTCCAGCGACGCCGAGATCCGCTATCGCGGCATCGTCAACGCCGTTAATCGGCTGGCCGGCCGCGGCCGGCTGGATACCCCCCAGAAAGAGGAGTTGTGGATCAAGGACGCCGCGTTTTACATCGACTCGTTTGCGGGCCTTGAGACCATCCATTGGATCGACCGGGACTACATGCTGCGCCTCAGTGTGCCAACGGCCGCAGGAGAGGGCCTGGTAGGCCAGTTAGCCAGCGCCATCCCCCTGTTGCCCTCCCAGATCAGGCTGTTGGCGCCCGTCTATACCGGCAGCCGGCTGGAGGGCTTCGTGCTGGGCATCGTCGATCTGCCCAGCTTCACCGCGCCGCTGACCGAAGACCTCCTGGCAGATTACGCCGTGCAGCTCCTCAACGAAGCAAACGCCGTTTACGTGTCGGAGAACTGGACAGAGCGCCACGCGGGCGATGAAGTCAGAGAAAGTATCAACCTGCAAGACGCCCAGGTTTTGAACCTGTTCTTTGCGCCCACCGAGCAACACTGGCGCCTTGAAGCGACCAGCGCCCAGAGGAGCCTGGCTGTCAGCCTGACTCTTTCGGCCCTGATGCTCAGCTCGGTCTTTTTTGCCCAGAACTACTGGGCGCTTTCCCGGCTCAACGCGGCGCGCTACCGCGAGCTGCTGGAGCAAGTAGATTTGGTGGCGGTTACGCTGGACCTGGAGGGCCGCGTCACGTTCTGCAACGATTACTTGCTGCAACTGACCGGCTGGCCGCGCGAGGAAGTGCTGGGCCAGGAGTACTTCCCGCGCTTTGCGCCGTCCAACTGGCAGCAGGTGAAGGAGACCATCCTCTCCCGGCTGCGCAGCGAAGATATGCCCGCCCATGCCGAAAATCCGCTGCTGACCCGCTCGGGTGATGTGCGGTGGGTGCGGTTCAACAACACCATCCTGCGCAACACCAAAGGCGAGGTCATTGGCGTCGCCAGCATCGGGGAAGATGTGACCGAACGCCGGCTGGCAGAGGCCAGAATTCAACAGATGAACGCCGAGCTGGAGCAGCGGGTGCGGGAGCGCACGCGCCAACTGGAGGCGGCCAACCGCGAGCTAGAGGCGTTCTCTTATTCGGTATCGCACGACCTGCGCTCGCCGCTGCGCGGGATCGACGGTTGGAGCCTGGCCCTGCTGGAAGACTACGGTGACCAGCTTGACCCGCAGGCGCAAAGCTACCTGCATCGGGTGCGTTCCGAGACCCAACGCATGGCCCGGCTGATCGACGACCTGCTCAACCTGGCGCGGCTGGCGCGCGCCGAGATGCGCTGCCAGCCGGTCGACCTGAGCGCCATGGCCGCACGGCTGACCGCCACGCTGCAAGCATCAGCCCCGCAGCGGCAGGTGACGTTCGTCATCCAGCCGGGGCTGACCGCCATCGGCGACGCCAACCTGCTGGAGATTGCGCTGAGTAACCTGCTGGACAACGCCTTCAAGTTCACCAGCAAGACGGCGCAGGCGCGCATCGAGTTCGGCCAGGTTGACCTGGATGGCCAGCCGGCATTTGTGGTGCGGGATAACGGAGCCGGTTTCGATCCTGCCTACGCCCAAAAGCTGTTCGGCCCGTTCCAGCGGATGCACAAGGCTTCTGAGTTCCCTGGCACCGGCATCGGCCTGACCATCGTCCAGCGCATCATTCACCGCCACGGCGGAAAAATCTGGGCCGACGCCGCCCCTGCCCAAGGCGCTGGCTTCTACTTCACCCTTGATGAATGCTATCGCCAAGAAGATCATACGCCAGAATACCAAGAGAGCTCGTTATGAAAAAGCCGCTCGCCGTTTTGATAGTCGAAGATATTGAAAGCGACGCCCTGTTGATCTTGCGTCTTCTCAGCAAAGGAGGCTACGAGGTCGACTCCACGCGAGTTGAAACAGATGACGAGCTGCGCGCTGCACTGCAAGCCCGGAGCTGGGACATCGTGATCTCTGATTTCAGCCTGCCCGAGCTGGACGGCCCCAGAGCGCTGGCGATTGTGCAGGCCAGCGGTCTGGACCTGCCGTTTATTGCCGTCTCAGGCACTATGGGCGAAGAGACGGCAGTCAGAATGATGAAGGCCGGCGCTCACGACTACGTCATGAAAGACAATCTGCCGCGCCTGGTCCCGGCGGTGGAACGCGAGCTGATCCAGGCCGCGGTGCGCCGCGAGCGCCGGCAGGCCGTGGAGGCGCTGATCAGCAGCGAGCAGCGTTTCCGCTCTTTTGTCGAACAAGCCAGCGATATCATTTTCACCCTCTCGACGGACGGTTTCTTGACCTACGTCTCCCCGAACATCAAAGAGATCCTGGGCTATGAAAGCAACGACTACCTGGGCGCCTGGTACGAAGATCTGATCCATGACGACGACATCCCTGGCGCGGGCGTCTTCCTGCACCGACTCATCACCACCGGTGACAGCCGAGACGGCATCGAATACCGGGTGCGCCACAACAACGGCGAGTGGCGCTGGCACAACCTGAAGGCGTCGGCTCTCTACGACGCCGATGGCGCAATCACGGCCGTGCTGGGCATCTCCCGCGACTTCTCCGACCGCAAGCAGGCCGAGGCAGCGCTGGCCCAGGCCAAAGAGGCAGCCGAGGCGGCCAACCGCGCCAAAAGTCAATTCCTGGCCAACATGAGCCACGAGCTGCGCACGCCGCTCAACGCCATTCTGGGCTTTTCCGGCTTGATGTCCCGCGACCCCACGCTCACGCCTGAACAACTGGAGAATCTGGCCATCATCAATCGCAGCGGCGAGCATCTGCTCAGCCTGATCAATGAGCTGCTGGACATGGCGCGCATCGAGGCGGGCGGCGCCGTGCTGCAGGCGCGCGACTTCGACCTGAAGCGCATGTTGGACGACGTGACTGATCTGTTCCGGCCGCGCGCGGCGGCCAAGGGGCTGAACCTGCATACCGCTTGCGACCCTCATGTGCCGCACTTCGTCTGCGGCGACGAGGGCAAACTGCGCCAGGTGCTGATGAACCTGCTGGACAACGCGATCAAATTCACCGAGGTTGGCTGGGTCGAGATAACAGCGCACGCCGCCGATGACGCCAATCGGCTGGCTTTTGCCGTCCAGGATACCGGGCAGGGCATCCCGACAGCCGAGCAAGCCGCCATTTTCCAACCCTTTGGGCAATCGGCCGCCGGTCACCGCGCCCACGAAGGAGCAGGACTGGGCCTGGCCATCAGCAGCGAGTTTGTGAGGCTGATGGGCGGCAAGCTGCGTGTGTTCAGCAGCGGCCTGCCCGGTCAGGGCAGTCGTTTTGAGTTCGATGTTGTGTTGCCGCCAGCCGCTGGCCCTGCTGGTTCCGATCTGTCCCAAAGCCCGCGCGCGATTGGCCTGGAGGCAGGCCAGCCCGATTATCGCCTGCTGGTGGTCGAGGACCGTCCGGAAAGCCGCAAGCTGCTGGCCGACTTGTTGCGGCAGTGGGGGTTTGTGGTGCGCACGGCTGAAAATGGCCGCGAGGCGATCCAAATCTGGCAGCAGTGGCAGCCCCACCTGATTTGGATGGACATGCGCATGCCCATCATGGACGGCTTCGAGGCCGCGCAGCACATCAAATCCACCGCCAGCGAGCGGCCGACGGTGATCGTCGCCATCTCTGGCAGCGGCCCAAGCGAACGCCGTGATCTGATGCTGGCCAGCGGTTGTGACGACTTTGTGAACAAGCCTTTCCGGGAGAGTGACATCACCGAACGGTTGATCAGGCATCTGGGCGTGCGCATGACCTATGCTGCGCCGCCGCCCAGTCAGCAGGCGCCAGCAAATGCGAACTTTAACGGACTGCCGTCTCAGTGGCGCCAGCAGGTGCAGAAGGCCGCGGTGGCGGCCGATGACACCCGTATTCTCCGCCTGGCGGACGAGGTGGAAAGCCAGCAGCCGGCTGTGGCGGCTGCGCTGCGCAACTGGATCGACAACTACGACTACGACGCCATTCTGGTCGCCCTGAAAAAAGCACAGTAAGGATTACCATGACCTCCCAACCAACTGATCGTCTTGCCAGTGTTCTGGTCGTCGACGATACCTCGGCCAATCTGCGTCTGCTGTCTCAGATGCTGACCGAAAACGGCTATCAAGCCCGGCCGGTGCGCAGTGGTCCTCAGGCTCTGGCCGCCGCGCAGACCTTGCCGCCCGACCTGATTCTGCTGGACATTCGGATGCCAGGCATGGACGGCTACGAGGTTTGCAAGTTGCTGAAAGCCGACCCGCGCACGCGTGACATTCCGGTCCTGTTCATCAGCGCGCTGAGCGAGACCGAGGATAAGATCAAGGCGTTCACCGCGGGCGGCGTAGACTATGTTACCAAGCCATTTCAACTGGAGGAGATTCTGGCGCGGGTGCAAACTCACCTCACGCTGCGCAGCCTCCAGCGGCGGCTTGAGCAGCAGATTGTCGAGCGCGATGAGCTGATCACCGATCTGCACGCCTATGCACACACCGTGGCCCATGACCTGCGCAACCCAATTGCGGTGGCTTTGGGCTATGCCGATCTGCTTCAAGGCGCAGAGGATCTGTATCCACCGGAAGACCGCCAGCTTTTTCTGGCCAGCCTGACTGAGATCCTCCTCAAGATGTCAACCATCACCAAAGAACTGCTGTTGCTGGCCGAGGTTCGCCAGATGGAGCTGCGCGTGGCGCCGGTGAGCATGGAGCAGCCGGTGCATGAAGCCCTGGAGCGCCTGGCGGGGGAAGCAAAAGAAGCCGGAGCGCAGATACAGGCGCCAGAAACCTGGCCTTCGGCGCTGGGCTATGTCCCCTGGCTGGAGCAAGTGTGGGTGAATTATATCAGCAACGCCATCAAATATGGCGGCAGCCCGGCGCAGATCGAGCTGGGCGCCACCGAGCCGATCGATGGCTACGTGCGCTTTTGGGTGCGCGACCACGGACCTGGCCTGACGCCGGAGCAGCAAGCCAGGCTGTATAGCGCTTTCACCCGGATCGATCAAGGTCAGGCGATCGGCCACGGCCTGGGCCTGTCCATCGTACAGCGTATTGTGACCAAGCTCAACGGCCAGGTGGGAGTCGAGAGCGCCGGGCTGGGCCAGGGCTGTACCTTCTGGTTCACGCTGCCGGCCGGCCCGCCAGAAGCGCCCTTGGAGCAGGTGTTGTTGGAGTTAGCCCCTGCCTAGCTGCCCAAGCTGCGATGACCTTCTGCGCAGTCACTGGAGGGGGCGTCAGCAGACGCGTATAGTGGAGAAACGGGGGCACATCAGCCGCGGCTGGGAACACCGGGGTAAACGTAGATTGGAGACTCGGTAATCCACGCCCACCGCCGGTGTTTCCAGCCGCGCCGCGGATCGCCCTAGTGCAGCAGCCTTGGCTGGTCCGCCAGCTCGCCGGCCAGATAGGCTTGCAGCGCCGCGTCGATCTCCCGCACGCTGGTCAGGATCGGCCTGACCCCAATGGCTTCCAGGTTCGCGTGGGCGCCCATGCCCATACCGCCGGCCAGCAAGACCTGGCAGTCGGTCAGATTGGCCATCATGCGGCTGTGTTTGTCCTGCGAGTGCTGGCCGAAGCCATGCCCTTGTTGATGGCCGTGATCATGATCATGATGGCTGTGCTCCTCATGCTGGAACTGGTCGTGGCCCAGCTTGTCACGCAACTCCTGCTGCACGACCTGTCCATCCTCAACGGTGAAGACCAGATAATAGTGGGCGCGGCCAAAGTGCTGACTGATGGTAGTTTGATTATCAGTGACGACTGCAATCTTCACAGGTAACTCCTTCTTATCGTTCTTACCAGAATGATATATGATTTTATAAAATTTGACAAAAAGTTACTTTAATCGTATTCTCTAGCATAATCAAACTTGTTTTCAAGGCCCCATGCTGCTACCAGACCTCACTTGATCCAGAGGGTAAGCTATGGCCGACCGACTACTTACTACCCGTGAACTACAAGACCACCTGCAACTGGACCGCGTGACCATCTACCGCATGGTCAAGGACGGCGAGCTGCCCGCACTGCGCATAGGCGGCCAGTGGCGCTTCTCGGCCGAAGCCATCGATCGCTGGCTGGCCGGGCAGCAGGGCGAGCCGGCGTCCAGGTCTGGCTTCAAGGAGCCTGCACCTGATCTGGTGAACCTGGAGCTGGACGATCTGATCGACGTCGCGACGCTGCAAGCGATCCAAAACCAGTTCGCCCAGTTGGTGGGCGTGGCGGCCTTCATCACGGACCTGGAGGGCCAGCCCTTCGCGCCGTGCAGCCGCTGCAGCCGCTTTTGCCAGATCATCCACAGTCAGCCCGAGGGCATGGCGGCCTGCCAGGAGTCGTGGCGCTCGATTGCGCTGCTGGACAGGGAAGACGCGGCGATCCACGTCTGTCACGCCGGCATCCAATACGCCAGCGCGCCGGTCAGCGTCAACCGGCTGCGCTTTGGCCTGGTCACGGCCGGCCAGTTCTTCACCGAGCCGCCTGACCCTGTGTTGTTTCGCCAGCGCGCCCTGGCCACCGGGGAGCGACTGGGCGTCTCCGGCGAAGCGCTGACAGAAGCCATGGATACGCTCACCGTCATCTCGCACGAGCAGGCGTTACAGATCACGGCCCTCCTGCAAACCATCGCCAACGCCATCTCCAGCATTGGTTATCAGAGCTACCAAGCCCGGCAGACGCTGGCACGGATAGCGGAGCTCACGTCTCAGGCGAATGGACAATGATCCGTGCTCGGTGACCGATATTCGCTGGTCGGCCCGCGCTTCACCGATCATCGTCTATCGGTCACCGAGCACGGATCATCATTTTTCGTTACTGCTCAGGCTGGGCTTAGAGAAACCGGGTTTTTGCTGCGGAAGCGGCTATCATAGCCCCGAGCAATGCGTTTGCAAGCTCAGAAATCATTGCCCAACGAGAAAACCCGGTTTCTGACCGGCCGGCTGAGCAGTTACCATTTTTCGAGCTACGATTGTCGCGCAGAGACCCCATGCCACGAAAACTTCTCCTGCCTTTAATCCTCCTGGTAGCCGGGCTTTTGCTAGCCGCCTGTAGCGCTGCAGCCAGCTCGCAAAGCGCCGCAGCCAACTCAGATCCGTGGTCCTTCGTGCCCAAGCGGCCGGTCCACACCGACCACAGCAGCATCGTCAAGGGACCCTTCGCGACTGGCCAGGACGTGACCCGCGCCTGCCTGGAGTGCCACGCCCAGGCGGCTGAGGACTTCATGCACACCACGCACTGGACTTGGGAGAGCGAGCCGTTTGACGTGGCCTGGCGCGACGAGCCGGTGACGGTGGGCAAGGCCAACCAGATCAACAACTTCTGCATCAGCGCCCAGGGCAACGAGCGGCAGTGCATGACCTGCCACGCGGGCTATGGCTGGGCCGACGACAGCTTCGACTTCGCCGAGCCGGCCAACGTGGACTGCCTGGCCTGCCACGCCGACGCTGCGATCTACAACAAGGACGACTACGGCCTGCCGGCCGAGACCATTGACTTGGCGGCGGCGGCGAAATCGGTGCGCGCGCCGACGCGCGAGGAGTGCGGCAAGTGCCACTTCGACGGCGGCGGCGGCAACAACGTCAAGCATGGCGATCTGGACGAGAGCCTCTACTTCCCGTCGGAGAACCTGGACGTGCATATGGGCCGCCACAACATGATCTGCACCGACTGCCACACCACGCAGGATCACGTGATCAAGGGCCGGCTGCTGGCCGACAACATCGTCATCGACCCGGCCGAGCAAGTGGCCTGCGAGGACTGCCATCAAGGTTCTTTCCACCAGGACGAGCGCATCGCCCTGCACAGCAAGAGTGTGGCCTGCCAGACCTGCCACATCCCCGCCATGGCGCTGAAGAATCCCACCAAGACCACCTGGGACTGGTCGACGGCCGGCCAAGATCTGCCGGAAGATCACTACGAATATCTGAAGATCAAGGGCACGTTCAACTACGACAAGAACCTGCAACCCACCTATCTGTGGTTCAACGGCAACGTGGCCTACCGCTACCTGCTGGGCGATCCCATCGATCCAACGCAGACCACGGCGCTGGTGACGCCAGCCGGCAGCTTCAACGATCCCACGGCCAAGATCTTCCCCTTCAAGATCCACACCGCCAACCAGCCCTACGACACGCTCAACCAGATCCTGATTCCGCCGCGCACGGCTGGCGAGGGCGGTTTCTGGACCACCTTCGACTGGCCATCGGCCCTGGCGCTGGGCGCGCAGGACGCGGGTCTGGACTTCTCCGGCCAGTTCGGCTTCACCGAGACCACCATGGCCTATCCGACGACCCATATGGTGCAGGCCAAGGAGAAGGCGTTGCAGTGCAACGACTGCCACGGCGCCGACAGCCGCATGGATTGGCAGGCGCTGGGCTACCACGGCGACCCCATGAAGTGGGGCCTGCGCGACGTGATCAAGAAGCAGGCTAACGCCCAGCCAGCCGCAGGGGAATAAGCATCATGATACACACCACCCACCAAAAGAAGTTGGACTTCTTCCGAAGAAGTCCAACTTCTGCCCCATCTGCCCGCCGCCACCTGCTGATCAGCCTGGCCTTGCTGGCGCTGCTGGGATTGAGCGTCTGGGCCGTCGACCAGGCGCTGGCCGGCGGCACGGCCGCCCCGGCCGGGCAGGCGTCGCCGATCCATCCCGCCTTCGCCATGCTGGATGCCGACGGCCAGAACGTGCTGGCCAGCGGCGCGGCCATCTCGCTGGGCCAAACCTGCGGCCAGTGCCACGACACCGCCTTCATCGAGGAGCACTCTTTCCACTCTGACTTGGGTTTGAGCAGCCTCACGAAGGCCGGCCAGGCCGGCACCGGCACGCCCTGGGACACATCCACCGGCCTGTTCGGCAAGTTCGACCCACTGACCTACCGCTACCTGACGCCCAATGGCGACGAGCGGCTGGACCTGTCCACGGCCGAATGGCTGCAGGTGCTGGGCAGCAGGGTCAGCGGCGGCGGGCCGGCCACCACTGCGCGCAACGGCCAGCCGCTGCTGGACGGCGAGCTCAGCCAGCCGGAGGCCAGCATTCTTGACCCGGCCAGTGGGGCTGCGCAAGCCTGGGATTGGGTCCAATCGGGCGTGATGGAGCTGAACTGCTTGCTCTGCCACACCCCCAACCCCAACAACACGGCCCGCATCGAGCGCCTGCAAGGCGGCCAGTTCGCCGACGCGGTCACCGCCACGCTGTTAGGCTCCGGCATCGTCGAGGCGGCTGGCGATGGCTGGGCCTGGAACCTGGACGCGTTTGACGCCGATGGCCGCCTGAAACCGGAACTGGCGCAGATCCAGGACCCCACCAACCAGAACTGCGCCCAGTGCCACGGCGTGGTGCATGAAGGCAAGGAGCCGTTGCTGCTGGATGCCTGCGACCTGGGCCAGACGCAGACGGCCACCACCGGTCAGGTGATTTCCGGCCAGAAGATCAACGCCTCTGGCCTCAACCTGGCGGACAAGCGCAGCCTGACCCACGCCTGGGACATCCACGCCGAGCGCGGCCTGAAGTGTACCGACTGCCACTACTCGTTGAACAACCCGGTCCACTACCAGGAGGGCCAGAGCGCCGGGCTGAGCCATCTGCTCTACGACCCGCGACGGCTGGAGATCGGCGAGTACATCGAGCGGCCCGACCACACCCTGGCCCGCGGCCAGAGCGCACAGATCAGCGTGGCCCCGGAGAGCAAGGCTACCATGCGCCGCTGCGAGTCGTGCCATGACGCCGTGCCCACGCACAAGGACTGGCTGCCCTACGCCGAGCGCCACATGCAGGAGGTGGCCTGCGAGACCTGCCACGTGCCGCAGCTCTACGCGCCGGCCATCCAATCCTACGACTGGACGGTGATCCACGCCGACGGCTCGCCGGTCAGCGTCTGCCGCGGCATCGAGGGCGACAACGCCGTGACCGACCTGGTCACCGGCTTCCAGCCTGTGCTGATGCAGCGCACGGACGTGGACGGCCAGTCCATGCTGGCGCCCTACAATCTGATCAGCTCCTGGTTCTGGGTCTACGAGGACGCCAACGGCAGCGTGCGCCCGGTGCGGCAGATCGACCTGCAAGCCGCGTTCCTGGTGGATGGCGTCTACCGGCCGGAGATCGTCGCCGCGTTCGACCGCAACGGCGACGGCGCGCTGGCCGAGGCAGAGCTGGCCATCGACGACCAAGCCACCGAGGCGGCCGTGCGGGCGCAGTTAGAGAAGCTGGGCCTGGGCAGCCCGCACATCTACGGCCAGGTGCAGCCTTACAGCATCAACCATAACGTGGTGCGCGGCGATGCAGCCACCAGCGACTGCCAGGCCTGCCACAGCGACGCTTCGAGCCTGGTAGCGCCGATCCTGCTGGCCGGCCGCGTGCCGGGCGGCGTGCTGCCGGAGTTCGTGCAGCACGTCAACGTCGCCGCCACGGGCCAGATGGCGCTGGAGAACGGCGCGCTGACCTACCGGCCCGACCCGCAGGCTGACGGCGTTTACATCTTCGGCCACAACCGGGTGGCGCTGATCGACTGGGCCGGCGCGCTGATCTTCGTCGGCGCGCTGCTGATGGTCGGCGCGCACGCCACGCTGCGGGTCATCAACGCCCGGCGGCGCCCCAAGCACGAGCCAAAAACAGAACCGGTCTACATGTACGATCGCTACGAGCGCTTCTGGCACTGGCTGCAGACCATCACCATCATCCTGCTTTTCCTGACCGGGCTGGTGATTCACCGGCCGGACATGTTTGGCCTGTTTGCCTTCCGCCACATGGTGACGCTGCACAACGGGCTGGCCATCGTGCTGATCGCCAACGCCGCGCTGGCGCTGTTCTGGCACGTCAGCACCGGCCAGATCCGCCAGTTCATCCCGAGGCCGAGGGGTTTCTTCGACCAGGCCATCGTCCAGGCCAAGTACTACCTGCAAGGGATCTTCCACGGCCATGAGCACCCCTTCGAGAAGAGCTACCGCCAGAAGCTCAACCCATTGCAGCAGATCACCTACTTCGGCCTGCTCAACCTGCTGCTGCCCTTCCAGATCCTGACCGGTGCGCTGATGTGGGGCGTGCAGCAGTGGCCACAGATCGCCAACATGCTGGGCGGCCTGCCCTGGCTGGCCCCGTTCCATACCCTGATCGCCTGGCTGCTGGCCACCTTCGTCGTCGCCCACGTCTACCTGACCACCACCGGCGCCACGCCCACCGAGGACATCAAGGCGATGGTGACGGGGTGGGAGAACGTGGCGGTGCGTGAGGGGCGGTGAACGGTGAACGGTGAACGGAATTCGTGTGCCTGCGGCAGCCGCCGGGGGACACCTGCACGTGCGGCGCATGTGCATGTGTGAAGTCCCCCGGCTAGCCAACGGCGCCCCGTCAACGGGGCTGAAACAAACAGCTCGACACGCGCTAGCCCGTTTCAACGGGCGCCGTCTTGTAGCCGGGGAACTTCATTCCCCGGCGGGATTGCGCATGGAAGAGCTCCGCTCGATTGCCGGAGTGATATCTTAAGGTTCATCTATTCCCTGGCAGGAACAACGCATGACCACACTCGACCAACCACAAAAAAACTGGCGATCACGCCTCTTCGACCGGCCCAAGCGCGACTACATCCACCCCTACCTGGGCGGGCTGCTGCTGGGGCTGGTGCTGTTCGCAGCTTTCTTCCTGACCGGCAACGGCCTGGGCGCGTCGGGCGGGCTGAACCGCATCGTCGTCTTCGGGCAGGACCTGGTCGCGCCGGAGCACGTGGACCGCACGCCCTACCTGCTTAAGATGGCGGGCGGCGACCTGAACCCGCTGGACGACTGGATCGTGCCGATGATCGTTGGCGCGCTGCTGGGCGGCTTCTTCTCCGGCTGGCGCGGCGGCCGCTTGCAGGTGGAGACCAACAAGGGTCCCCACATCAGCGTGCGTACCCGCTGGCTGATGGCCTTCGTGGGCGGCGCGATCATGGGCTACGGCGCGCGCATGGCGCGCGGCTGCACCTCGGGCTTGGCGTTGTCGGGCGGCGCGGTGCTGTCGCTGGGCGCGTGGGTGTTCATGTTCTCGGTCTTCGCCGGCGCCTACGCCCTGGCCTACTTCGTGCGCAGACTATGGCTCTAGCACCGGCGCGGAGGCCTGCCGCGAATTGCGCGAATTTATCGAATTGGCACGCGTGACCTGCGCTCAATTCGTTCAATTCGCGAAACTCGTGGCCATTCCGCTGCTCGGCTGAGGAGGTTCGTATGCTTTTTCCTTTGCAACTGGAGACGCTACTCGGCAAACCGCTGATGTACGCGGTTTTTGGCGCCATCGGCTTCTTCTTTGGCTTCGTGCTCGAAAGCTCAGGCTTCGGCAACTCCAAGAAGCTGGCCGCGCAGTTCTACTTCCGCGAGCTGACCGTGCTCAAGGTGATGTTCGGCGCGATCATCACCGCCATGGTGCTGATCTTCCTCACCGTCGGCCTGGGCATCCTCGACTTCAACCAGCTCTGGGTCAACCCCACCTACCTGGCTTCGGGCATTGTCGGCGGCCTGATCATGGGCGTCGGCTTCATCGTCGGCGGTTTCTGCCCCGGCACCTCGCTGGTGGCCATGGCGACGGCCAAGCTGGATGGGCTGTTCTTTGTGCTGGGGGTGCTCTTTGGCATCTTCGTCTTCGGCGAGACGGTGGAATACTACTGGGACTGGTGGAACAACGCGGGCTACATGGGCAGGATCACCATCCCTGAATGGCTGGGCGTGCCGGCCGGGCCGGTTGTCGTCGGCGTGGTGCTGATGGCGCTGTTCATGTTCTGGGGCGCGGAGCAGTTGGAGCGCCGCGTCGGCGGCCGCGACCTGAGCAAGGAGCCGCGCTGGCGGCGCTATGCAGCCGTGGGCTTGATGGCCTTTGCAGTCAGCGTGCTGGTGATCGGCGCGCCGACCACCGAGCAGAAGTACGCGCGCATTGCGCCGACCAAAGATGCGGCCCTGGCCAGCCGCGAGGTGCAGATCCACCCTGGTGAACTGCTGGAGACCATCGCCAACAACACCCTCAAGGTGGTGCTGCTGGATGTGCGCCCCGAGGCTGAGTACAACCAGTTCCACATCGCCGGCGCGCGCAACGTGCCGCTGGCCGAGATTCCCGCCATCATCCCCGACCTGCACGCGCAGCAGGCGCTGAACACCGTCTTCGTGCTGGCCAGCAACGACGAGGTCGCGGCCACCGCGGCCTGGAAGATCCTCAGCGCCGAAAGCGTGCCCAACGCCTATATCCTGGAGGGCGGCATCAACCAGTGGATCGCCACCTTCGGCCAGGATGATGGCGGCATCGCCCAAGTGGCGGCCCCCAACGGCGACGATACCCTGTGCTGGTCCTTCCCGGCCGCGCTGGGCGACCGCTTCGAGGCGTCGGATCCAAATCCCCACGCCTGGCATCTGGACTTCGTCCCCAAGGTCAAGCTGCAAATCAAGCGCGATAAGAGCGGCGGCGGGTGTGGCTAATAGGAGCCAGCCTCTTTATCTGTGGGGGCTAAGTACACCGTAAACAAAGTTGTTGAGGTGCCCGGCACTTGACACGAGCCTCTGATCATGTGCGAATCGTTGCCAAAGTGCCGGGCACTGATACGCAGTTAATTTGTTTACAGTGTACTAAGTGGTCTCAACGGCGGCCAGAATGGACCGATAGTCGTAGCTCTCTGTCCATATCCGTAGTGCGGCAGCCTGTGCCGGGTGGACGTTCTCGATCACCTGCGCTAACCGAGCCAACTGGGCAACATTTGCTGTGACTGCCGCCATACGCACCTGTTCGATCCACGCAGGCGGCAAGTCGGACAGATCAAACGCTGTATGTACCTGGGGCCAATCAGGCGTGGCAGCAGAAGCCGTTGTTTTGTCGGCATAAATCAGCCGCAGGCCCAGGTGCCTCGCCAATCTCTCAAGGATGTCGGCCACGTAGAATGGTTTGCGGACGAAATCGTCGCAGCCATCTGCCAGTAACAGCGCCCGATCATCCTCAAAGATGCTGGCAGTGACGGCGATGATCACCGGCGCAGGCGGCGTGGCCAGCGCCTTGATGCGCCGCGCCGCCTCGTGCCCATCCAGCACCGGCATCCGTATATCCATCCAGATGAGGTGCGGCTGCCAGGCTTGCCAGATTTCGATTGCCTGCTGGCCGTTCTCGGCCGTTTCCACGGCGAAGCCCAGCCCGCTGAGCAGGTCGGCTAGCAGCTTGCGGTTGTCGAAGTCATCGTCGACCACCAGCAGGCGGTGCTCGCCCAGGTCTGGCTCCAGGCCGATGATTGGCGGCACGGCCAGGGGCGAACCGTCCTCTTGGGTCATCTGCGCTTGTTGCAGCACGATCTCCATCTCGAAGCGGCTGCCCTGGCCAGCCACGCCTGTGCTGCTCACGATCAGATCCCCGCCCATCAGGCGGGCAAACTCCCGGCTGATGGGCAGCCCCAGCCCGGTGCCTTCTGGCGTCGCGCCGTCGTTGACGCCCTGCATGAAAGGCTCGAAGATGCGTTCGAGGTCGGCCGCAGTGATGCCCTGGCCGGTGTCTTGCACGGTGAAGCGCAGGCGAGGCGGATCTTCCTCCCCGACCCGCTGGACGTGCAGGCTGACGCTGCCGGCTGCAGTGAATTTGACGGCGTTGCCCAGCAGGTTGATCAGCGTCTGCCGCAGCTTTCGCTCATCGCCGAGGACCTGATTTGGCACATCGGCTGCGACCGTCATGCGCAGCTCCAGGCCCTTCGCTGCGGCCCGCAAGCGGAACATGTCGGCCAGGTCGGCCAACACCCGGTGCAGATCGAAAGCGTGTTCCTGGAGCGTGGTGCGTCCCGACTCGATCTTCGCCAGGTCCAGAACATCGTTGATCAGGTCAAGAAGATGTTCGCCGCTGCGATTGATGATGGCCAGGCTTTGCCGTTGACCGTCAGTCAGGTCGGGGTCACGGGTCATCAACTCAGAGAAGCCCAGAATAGCGCCAAGCGGCGTGCGCAGCTCGTGGCTCATGCTGGCCAGGAACTGGCTCTTGGCGCGGTTGGCGGCTTCGGCGGCTTCTTTGGCCCGCGATAGTTCCTCCTCCGCCCGCTTGCGCTCGGTCAGGTCCTGGACATGCGAGATGAAATAGGAAGGTTGTCCCTGCGCATCGCGCACCAGCGACGACGACACTTCGCCGTAGATGATGTGGCCGTCCCGGTGGCGATAACGTTTGTTAAAGATCGCGCTCTCCTGGCTGCCTTTTATGGCGTGACCAATAAACCGTGGGCTTACTCCTGCGTCGTCTGGGATCGTCAGGTCGTTGACCGTCATGCTTTCCAGTTCCTGCTTGCTATAGCCAAAAACGCTGCACATCTTCTCGTTGACTTGTAGCAGATTTCCTTTCAGATCGACCAGGCACATCGAGGTATTGGCATTGCTAAAGGCCAGCCTGAACTTCTCCTCGCTCTCCCGAAGTGTTTGCTCGGTCTTTTCCCGATCGCTGATATTGCGGCTGACGCCTAAAAAGCCGCTGAAGACGCCGGTCTCATCAAACAGTGTTTTGACCATCGCTTCAGTCCAGACGGTCGAACCGTCTTTGCACGGCTGTTCCAGCTCGAAGATCATCGGTGGCAGGTCGAAGTGGGTTTTTGTCTGCAAAATGGACGGCATATACTGGTCCAGCGCCGCTTGCATCGCCTGGTGGGAAGCTGGCGTGAGGGACTCGGCCACCGACTGCGCCAGCACTTCTTCCGGTGTATAGCCCCGCAGCGCCGTTACCGATGGGCTGACATAGGTGAACTGGCCGGCCGGGTTGATCGTCCAGATCACGTCCACCATGTTTTCGGCCAGGAGCCGATATTGGGCTTCAGACTGCTGCAGCGCCGTTTCTGCCTGCTTGCGCGCAGTGATATCATGCAGCAGCGCCACTATATACTCGACGCTGCGATCTGGCTTACGCACGCAGCCCACTGAGAGATCGGTCCAGACAACCGTCCCGTTCTTGTGGATAAAGCGCTTCTCCAGCGCATAGGTGTCGATGTCACCGGCCAGCAAGCGAGTGAACAGAGTCTCGTCGGCCGCCAAGTCGTCGGGATGGGTCAATTCGGCCCAGGTCATGCCAGTAAGCTCCTGCGCCGAATAGCCCAGTATGGCGCAGATGCCTTCGTTTACCTCCAGCCAGCCCTTTTCGGGCGAGGTGATGGCAAAGCCGGCAATCGGCAGCTCAAAGTAGCTGCGCAAGCGCGCTTCGCTCCTGGCTAGCTCGACGGCAGGCTGCTCGGCAACCTGTCTGACCTGGCTCAAGGCGGCTTTGCATTCCTGGACCTCGGCTGCCAAGCTGGCATTGCCAGCGCGCAGCGCCAGCCGGGCCTTGTGCAACTGCCAGCTCAAGCCGGCGAGAAACAGCGCCAGCAGCAAGAGCATGGCAAACGCAGCGCCTGCGGCGATGATCTGCGGCCGGTAGAGATGCCAAAACGGGTCTTGGCGACGCTGGGCACTGGTATCCGCGGGCAAAGAGGAGAGGGCCATCTCGTATCGTGGCAGCGCCAGGTCGTCAACTATCAAGCGGCTGGCAGAGTCGTTCGGCGCGGGCAGGGAACCGTCCCCGATAGCTGGGGAGGCAGGCATGCCTTGCGCGGCCGCGCCTGTTGTCACGATCATGGCCAGTCCCACTGCCAGGAGCGGGGCAGAGCGAAAGATCCGGCAGATCAGCCGCTTGAATCTATCTTTATGCTTCCCGGCCAACAAGCCGCGGCAGTAATGGCCGAGATTCTCGGCAGTAATTGCAGGCGGGGTCATAGGTAGTCACATTTCCGATCGATGGTCAGGGGGTGTGTTCTTGACCACTTGTCCATCCTACATGATCACTGCTTGCCCTCGTGGACGGCTGCAATCGGCTCGACAGACGTCGCTGGAGGCGCAAAGGCAAGTGCCCGGCACCTATGGCTGAGTAGTTACCTTTACGTTTTATTCCTGTCGTTGTTTCCGCCGCGTCAGCAGCGCCAGCGCGACGGCCAGCGCCACGATCAGCGCCAGCAGCACGGCCAACAACCCGGCGACATCGCCGAAGTCAGCGCCGCGCTGGGCGATCAGAATCACCGGCTCGATGATGTAGTTGGTGGGGAAGAGCTTGGCGATCCACTGCGGGATGGTGGGGAACATGTAGATCAGCGCCGGCGCGTAGAGCAGGATGCCGATGGACTTGATGGTGGCGAAGAGCGAGTTGACATCCTTGACCCACATGCCCAGCAGCACGCCGAACTCGGCCGCCATGATCGCGCCCAGGATCAAGACCACGACCAGCAAAGCGGTGTTGCTGCCCAGCGCCCGGTTCAGCGCCAGCGTGACCAGCGCCATCACCGTGGCGATAGCGACCGCCATCACCCCTTTGGACACGTAGATGTCGCCCATGGTGGTCGGCGTCACGGCCAGCGCGGTCAGCGTGCGATGTTGCTTCTCTGTCACCAGCGACGAGGCCGGCAGCATGATCCCGCCGAAGACCAGCGCCATCATGACGATGAAGGGTAGCAGGCGCGCCTGCCAGGGCATGGCCGCAGCGCTGCCCAGCACGGTGGCGACGATCTCCACGGGCGACTGCTGGCCGGCGATGACGCGCACCCAGGCCGCCATGGCCGCGGCCAGCATAGCGCGGTTCTTGACCAGGCTCTCGCCCCAGATGTAGGCCACCATAGCCGTAGTCTGGCCGCTCTGCACCTGGGCGTCGAAGTCGGCCGGCAGCGCCACGCCGATGTCCACCGCGCCGCTCTCGGCGGCCTCGCGCAACTGGGCCTCGCTGGGGTAGGTCCTGACCGTGAAGGACTCCATGGCCGCGGCCGAGCGGGTGAACTGCGAGTCGCCCGCGTCGGCGATGCCCAGGCGCGGCTTGCCGGCGAACAGCGTGCCGAACAACAGCGACAGCACCAGGCTCAGCACCAGCGGCACCACCACGGCGAAGATCAGGATGAAATTCTTGGGACCCTGCACCAGCTCGCGATACAGCAGAATGCCGACACGTCGCAGACTCATCGGAACTTCCTCCTCAGCACGACCACGCCCAGGGCCATGATGGCCGCCGACCAGGCTGCCAGGAGCAGCAGGTTGCGGGCGACATCGGACCACGCGGCGTCGAAATTGACCACCCGGAAGACCGTGTCCACCAGGTAGTAGGAGGGGATCAAGCGGATCCAGTCGGAGGCCAGGCCGGGGACCAGCACGGTGAAGGTGGGCAGCGCCAGCAGCAGCAGGGCCAGAATGCCCCAGCCCATCACCGACATCAAGTCCCGCCCGACGGAGGCGATCAGGAAGGCCACGCCCGTCACCAGCCACGCGCCCAGCAGCAGCGCGGTCAGGATCAGCAGCGGCTGCTGGGCCAGCCCGCCGGTGATCAGCATCAGCAGCGCGGCCTGGGCGAAGGCGAAGCCTGTGCCGAAGATGCCCTTGCCCGCAAACAGGCCGGTCATGGTCAGCCGCGTGACCAGCAGGGCCGACAGGGTGCCGGACTCGACCTCGCCGGCGATCAGGCTGGCCAGGCCCAGGCATTCGACCATCAGCACGAAGACGGCCAGCAGCGGCAGCATGCGCTGGCGCAGCGGGATCTGCGCGCCGGCCATGTCCTGGCCGAGCATGATCTCCGTGACCTTGATGTCCAGCGTCTGCCCGCTGAGAGTGAAGGCCAGCTCGTCCAGCACCACTGCGTAAATGTCGCGCAGCTCCGGAGGGACATCGGGCGAGAGGTAAAGCTGAACGGCCGGCCGGCCGCCGCTGCGCAGTTGGGCCAGCAAATCGTCGGGGAAGGTATAGCCCGCCGGGATGTCGCCATCCAGCACGGCCTGGCGCAGCGCCTCCTGCGACTCGGCGCGGTAGAACGTGACCTCGTCGTCGGCCAGCAGCGCTTGCAGCGCAGGCGGCATCTCGGCCATGTACAGCCCCAGCTCCAGCCTTTCCTCCACCGTGTCGGGCAGCAGGAAGAACAGCGCGAGGAATGCCGCCAGGCCCAACACTGTGACCAGGGCAAAGAAGCGGTTGGAGAAGTAGAGCTTGAAGTCCTTGGCAATGAGGGCGGACAGCAGTTCGCGGTTCATCAGGAGAGCCCTCGGCCGGTGATGCGGATGAAGATGTCCTCCAGGGTGGCCTCTTCGCTGTGGATGGTCACAACCTGCTCGCCCGCGAAGAGCGCGGCGACCTCACCGGGGGTATCGTCGCGGTCCAGGATAATCTCGCGCGTCTGCAGGTCGCCGTCGGCCGTCAGCACCTGGGCCTGGATCATGCGCTTGCCGTACTGCTGCTTGAGCGCGTGCGGCGTGTCCAGCGCCACTATCTTGCCCTGGTCGATGAAGGCCACCCGCTGGCAGAGTATGTCGGCCTCGTGCATGTCGTGGGTGGTCAGGAAGACCGTGGCGCCGCGCGCCTGCTCCTCCAGGATCACGTTGCGGATCGCCTGGGCCGAGGCCGGGTCAAGGCCCTCGGTGGGCTCGTCCAGGAAGAGGATGCGGGGCTGGTTGACCAGGGCGCGCGCCACCATCAGGCGCTGCTTCATGCCCTTGGAGTAGCCCTCTACCTTGTCCTTGCCGCGGCCGTCCAGCCCGACCCGCTGCAACAGCGCATCGGCGTCGAAGTCGCGCACGCCGAAGAGTCGGGCGAAGAGCTTGAGGTTGTCCACGCCGCTCATGCTCTCATACAGGTTGGTGAGCTCGAAGCAAACGCCGATCTGGGCCTGCACCTGCTTGGGCTGGCGGGCCACGTCCAGGCCCAGCAGCGTGGCCCGGCCCTCCTTGGGCAGCAGTTGGCCGGTGAGCATCTTGACGGTGGTCGACTTGCCGGCGCCGTTGGGGCCCAGGAAGCCCAGGATCTCGCCCTGACCCACGTCAAAGTTGATGTGGTCGACGGCTAACAGGTTGCCATAGCGATAGGTGAGGTCTTCAGCGAGAATGGCAGATGGGGTCATGAGACCTCCTTAGCGGAGAGCGATGAGCGGGGAGAGGGGGCAACGAAGCTCGACGGCTGTCACCGCACTCGTCGCGGATCGAACAAATCGGTGATGCTATTATACCACAGGAAATGGTCCCCGGCGTACTATGTGGCGAAGTTCACTGGTCGCTGCTGGTCTCCAGCAGATAGCGATCGAAAAAGGCCACGATCTTGTGCTCGTACTCCAGCGGCAGGGTGCGGAAGAAGGCGTTGTGGCGCACCGACGGCTCGTACCACAGCTCCTTAGGCTCCTGGGCCAGGCCAAACAGCTTCTCGCCGCTGCGGATCGGCACCAATTCGTCCTCCCCGCCGTGCATAATCAACACTGCCCGCGGGCCGATGTCGCTTACCCGACTGGCTGGCGCAATGGCGTTCAGGTCGAAACCCAGATACCGTGCGATCAAGCGGTTGACCAGCGGATCGAAAGGCGTGCGCGAGAGAATGCCCAGCACGCGAATGCCGGTCTCGATGTCGCGCACGTCAGAGAAGACTCCCTCCACCACCACGGCGGCCAGTTCGGGGTGATCGGCAGCGGCCAGAATAGCCGTGGCGCCGCCCATGGATGTGCCGATGATGCCAATGCGCGCCGGGTCTACATCGGGCTGTTCCAGCAGGAAGGCCAGCGCAGCCTCGGTGTCGCGCACCTCGTCGTGCCCCAAGGTGACGAAATCCCCCTCGCTGCGGCCGTGGCCGCGGAAGTCGAAGAGCAAGACTCCGTAGCCGTAGCGGGCCAGCATCAGCCCCACGGGCAGCATCTGCCCGCTGTTGGCGCCGTAGCCGTGTTGCAGGATGACGGCGGCGCCGTTCTGCGATGGGATGGTCCAGCCGCTGAGCCACAGGTCATCGCTGGTGTGCAGCGCCGCCTGGGCCAGCGGCTGGCCATCGTCGTCGAGCATGCGGTAGCCCAGCGCGCGCGGCGGCTGGGTGATGGCGCCTACCCGGACGGCCACGTTCCTGTCCAACAGGACGGCCGCCCCGAACAACACCAAAAGGCCTACGAACGCCAGACCAAGCCAACGTCGCACGCGCGCCATATGAGTTGCTGCGCCTCCTGCGCAGCGCCGAGACAGTCTTTAGTAGCGCAAGATGGCCGCTACCCGACCATGCTGGGCCAGCGCGCCGTCGCCGAAGAAGAAAGCTTCACCGCCCTTTTGCAGCACCAGCTCCACCAGGTCGTCTACAGCATCTTCCATGACGTCGGCGCCGCCAGCCTCATCGACGATGGTCAGCAGCATGCCGCTCTCGCTGACGCGCGCCGGCTGATGGTAGTCTTCCTCCACCAACAGTGTCGCCACGCGGCCCATCTGCGCCTGCAGCCAGGCCTCGCCCAGCGTAGACGACGAGCGCTGCGCGCCTACAGCGGCATCCAACTCTTGCAGCAATTCCTGCCGCCGCGCCTCTTTCGCCTCCAGCACCAGCGGCCAGAGCAGCTTGCCCAGGTCGTGGGCGGTGGTGGTGTCGTAGTTGCCCAGCAGCGCTCCGGTCAGCAACGAACGATGGTTGGTGACCTCCTCGAAGAAGGACAGATGGCGGTCGACGCCCACCACCAGCAGCGGCAGCGGATCGTCCTTGGCTACCTCGGCGAAGGCGCTGTCGATCTGGCGGAAGAACTGCCGGCTGCGCTCGTCGCGGTAGGCCGACTTGTTGACGCCTGGCCCGCCCGGCAGCGCGGCCTCGCCGCCTGGCCCGGTATGCACCATGGGGAAGCCATAGTCGGTGATCTCGACCAGCGTGTCGTGAGCGCCCTCGAACAGCCGCGTCGGCTTCTCGCTCAAGGCCAGCACCCAGTAGCGCGGCGAGCGGTTCATGGTCATCACCAGGTCGCGCGTGGCAAAGCTCTCGTCGATGATCACTCGCTCCTTGATCGGGAAGGGCAGATAAAACTTGCGGGCGAAGTCCTGGTTGACGAAAATGGCCAGCCCGTCCAGGGCATAGCGATAGTCGATCTCTCGCACGATGGCGTCCAGGTTGTCCAACACCGGCTGGATCTCGCGCTTGGAGAACTCGCGCAGCAGGCGGTCGGCGGCCTCGGTGGCCAGGTTCTTGACGCGAATCGGGTCCTGCCGGTTGTCGGGCGAGGTGCGGTGCGTTGGCAGCAGGATGGACAGGGCGGGATAGCCCCGGATGGCTTGGAGCAACTGAACGTCGTGGCGATTCACGGAATCTACCTCCTGGGATTTTCTGGGCCTGATGGCCAAGGTGTCAATCCATTATAACAGAGTCGGCGCAGCCAACCAAAACACCGCCGTCCACGCTGGCAGCTTGGCTGGCATCGAAAATTGCTATTTGCAGCTTTTGAAGCTATCGTAACTTGAGATACAATCGAGTTATGCCTGTGGTCGCATCATGCGACTGTCATCTAGCGTGATCTGAGGGAGCACCTTGATGCGTGAACATGCCAGGTCGTCACCCACTCGGCCCAATCCGATAACTTGGTTGCGCCAAAGCCTCAGCCGCCGGCTTGCCGCGCCCGTTTTTCCTGACGATGAAGCGAAGACGTACCATGCGTCTGTGCTGAATTTCGTTTTACTGACCAGCACAGCGGCGATGGTCGTCCTGACGCTGATTGATGTGACTACCGCCTATCCCTCGCCCGCTCTCATCGGCCTGGAGCTGTTTTCCTTGGGTGTGCTGGTGGTCGCTCGGGAAGCGGTACGGCGCGGCCATGTGCGGGTGGTGAGCATCGCTGTGGTTGTCTTTTCCCTGGTCAGCCTGACCCTGGCCAACATCATCTTTGGGACGGTGCGTGGTCCCAGCGCTGCTGGGTACCTGCTTTTAATTGTGGCGGCCAGCCTGCTGTTCAGCGAGCGCGGCCTTTCTGTAACCGTCCTGGCGAGCGGGCTGTGCGTGGTGGGGCTGTTGATCGCAGAGGCTAACGGCCTGATTGGCGCTAATGTCTACTCTCCAGAGGAGGTGGAATGGCTTGTTCTGCTGGTGTGGATGGCCGCCGCAGCCGGACTAAGCTACTGGGGCTTGCGGACCACGCGTTCGGCGCTCGCCCGCGCCGAGCAGGAACTGGCGGCGCGGCGCGCAGCCGAGGCGGCCCTGGTGGTGGCTAAGGAGCAGGCCGAAGCCGCCAACCGCGCCAAGGGCACGTTCCTGGCCAACATGAGCCACGAGCTGCGCACCCCGCTCAACGCCATCCTGGGCTTCTCTGATCTGATTACCCGTGATCCAAATCTCACCGATGTTCAACATGAGAATCTCACCATCATCACCCGCAGCGGCGAGCACCTGCTCAGCCTGATCAACGACGTGCTGGACATGGCCAAGATCGACGCCGGGCGGCTCACCTTGCAGGAGCAGGACTTTGACCTGCACAGCCTACTGATCGACCTGATCGAGCTGTTCCGCGCCCGCGCCGAAGCCAAGGGCCTCACGCTGATACTCACGCAGTGGCCGGATGTCCCCCAGTTCGTGCATGGCGACGAAAGCAAGCTGCGCCAGGTGCTGCTTAACCTGCTGGGCAACGCGGTCAAGTTTACCACGGTCGGCATCGTGGAATTGTCCGTCCAGCGGAGCGAAGACCGGCTGCGCTTTGCGGTGCAGGACACCGGCGCCGGCATTGCGCCCGCCGACCTGGTGGCGATCTTCGAGCCGTTCGTGCAGGTCGGCAGCGGGCGCGCCATGTCCCACGGCACGGGGCTGGGGCTGCCCATCAGCCGCGAACTTGTCCAGCTCATGGGCGGCGCCTTGACAGCGTCCAGCGCCGGCATTGCGGGCGAGGGCAGCCGTTTCGAGTTCGATCTGCCGCTGGCGCCGGTGACCGGCGCGGAGACGACCGGGCCACTCACACCCGGCCGCCGCGCCATTGGCCTGGCGCCGGGGCAGCCGCAAGTCGGCATGCTGGTGGCGGAGGATCACGCGGAGAGCCGCAAGCTGCTGGCCGACCTGCTGACCACGCTGGGCTTTGCCGTGCGCACGGCGGAAAACGGCGCGGAGGCGGTTGCGATCTGGGAGGCGTGGCAGCCCCACCTGATCTGGATGGACATGCGCATGCCGGTCATGGATGGCCACGAGGCGACGCAGCGCATCAAGGCCACCGCGCAGGGGCAGCAGACGGTGATCGTGGCCGTCTCGGCCAGCGTGTTGAGCGGCGAACACTCCGCCGTGCTCGCCGACGGCTGCGACGATTTCGTGGGCAAGCCTTATCGCGAAGAGGAGATTGTCGCGTGTCTGATCAAACATCTGGGGGTGCAGATGATCTACGCTGATGCTGCGCCGTCGGCTGCCGCAACAGATGCCCTGCTGGCGTTCGACCTGACGGCGCTGCCGGCTGGCTGGGTGGTGCAGGCGCGCCAGGCGGTCGTGGCTGCAGATGCCAAGCAACTGCTCCAGTTGGCCGCGGATGTCGAGGGGAGCCAGCCGGCGCTGGCGGCTGCTTTGCGCGAGTGGGTGGACAACTTCGATTATGATGCGATTCTGGGCCTGGTGAACGAAACGACGGCAGTGTGAGGGCGGCAGTGCGGAGCACGACCGTGCCCAACGAGACATGCCGGAAGTCGGCTCGCAAGGCGTCGTGCTCGAGATTCTCAGCGGCCAGCGCGATCTGAATGTCCGCCAAATCCGCGCGCTGGCCAGTCGGTTTCATGTGTCCCCCGCCGTGTTCATCTGACTCACGCTCGTTGCGAACGAATAAGCCGAGGGCTGACTCAGCCCTCGGCTTGTTGATTCTGCGCTGCTTCCCAGCCTTACAGCACCCTGAACTCCGCATCCACAATCTCATCCTCCCCCGCCCGGTGGAAGACGATCTTTCCGTCGCGCACGTCATCCAAGACGGTGACGACCCGATTCTATTGCCCCATCGCACTCGCCTTCTTCTCCAGTACCGGCGCTGAGTCGGTTCAGCGCCGGATCAGCGGCAGGTAATTGCGGGCCGCCAAAGGCGGCAGCGGCAGCGCCCACAACTCAGAGCCGTGAACGCCGTCATTGGCCCGGAAATAGAGTGTGTCACCCACCAGGGTGAACGCGCTGGCATAGGACGAACCATCGCCCGGCCAGATGTCAGCCACAAGTCGGGTTCCGGCTGTGGCGCCGTCGCTCACCCAGAGCTCACGACCATAGCCGTCATTCCAGGCGGAGAAGTAAAGCATGCCGCGCACGGCGGTCAGATGCTCAAAGGACGGCCAGTCGTAGCCCGCGCCGATATCGGCCACCAGTCGCGTGCCCGCTCGTGTGCCATCGCTGGCCCACATCTCCCGCCCATGGACGCCATCGTCTGCGTAAAACAAGAGCATGTCGCCCACGGCTGTCAGATGATTGGGCGACGCTCCCTGCATGGCAGGGTAGAGACCTGGAGCGATATCGGCCACCATACGGGTGCCGGCCATCGTGCCGTCGCTGGCCCAGAGCTCAGCCCCACGGACGCCGTCGTCGGCCGTTAAGAAGAGGGTATCGCCCAACGCCGCCAGCGACTCATAGTCTATGCCGGGTATGTACCCGTATCCTGGAGAGAAGTGCCACGGCCAGACGTTGCTCACTCGATAGGTGCCAGGGCCTGTGCCATCGCTGGCCCACAGCCCATAGTGGTAGGCGCTGCCATCGGTGGCGATGAAGAACAGGGTGTCGCCCACTACTGTCATGCCGTGTGGATATCCCGAACCGGCACCGCCCTGGATGTCTTTCACCATCGTGCCGTCGTGGTCCACACCTCGCGGCCGTGCCAGGCGTTGTCAACATAAAAGAAGAGCCTGTCGCCCACTGCAGTCAGGGGACCGTCGAACGATACGCTACTGACAGTCTGCTGGTTGATGTCCTTGACCAGATAGGGCTCTTGCGGCTGTTGGGCCAGGCTGGCTGGCGCGACCAGCAGGCTGCTCAACAGCAGACACACAATGAGCTTCGTCCAACGTCTGCGCAACGATGCGGTAGTCAGGTTGCTCATGGTACAGCCTCCTATGCCTTCACTCACATTGTACCACGAATCTTGTTTGCTGGAACGACCAGCTTGCGAATCGAGAATGAAGTGACGTTTACGGATCTTTCCAATATGCATTGTCAGGCATCACGTTTCTGTAACGATGAGCCGACAACAACAGCATGAGAGGAGTCAGCAATTTGCCAGGTATCGCAAAATGAGATACAATCGGTACATGCACGTGATCTCGCAGAAGCCCCTGCGTGAATTCTGGGCAAAGCATCCTGACAGCGAAACGGCTCTGGTACGCTGGTTCAAGATCATGCAGCGGACTGACTTCACCACGTTTGACGAGTTACGTGCTGCCTTTCCGTTTGCCGATCAAGTTGGAGATTGGATCGTGTTCAATATCGGTGGAAACAAGTACCGGCTGATCGCGTCGATTCACTTCAATCGCGGCAAGGTGTACGTACGTCATGTGTTGACCCATGAACAGTACTCCAGAGGAGGCTGGAAACGATGACTGTCCTGACACGAGAACTGCAAACCCATTGGACTCGAGTCTATCCGCTGCTGTCGATCCGCAACGATACGGAATACGCAGCGGCAGTTGCGCGCCTGAACGATCTGCTGGATGAAGTGGGTACAGATGAGCAGCACCCACTGTACGGCCTCTTGGATACCTTAGGCGCCCTGATCGATGCGTACGAGCAACAGCATTACCCCATCCCGGTCGCCAGCGGCGCTGAAATGGTGCGCTTCTTTATGGAGGAGCACGATCTGACCCAGGGCGATCTGCCTGAGATCGGCTCTCAGGGCGTCGTGTCGGAGATTCTCAGCGGCAAGCGAGAGCTGAATGTCCGCCAAATCCGCGCGCTGGCCAGCCGGTTTCATGTGTCCCCGGCGGTGTTCATTTGATCCGTCCCCCGTGCCAATCGAAAAGCCGAGCGCATGTAGCCCTCGGCGAAGTCGTCACACTACTCCAGCCTCTCAGACAACCGTCGAAGCAGCGTTCGTTGCTCAGTAAGCAAGGCTCGCTGTTCTCTGATCAACTCTGCTTGTTGTTCAACCAGTTGATCGAGCACCGCTGCTAACAGCCGATAACGCTCCAACCAATGGGCGTCTTCAAGCGCTTGACGTCTCCTCTGACGATACGCCACAAGAGCAGGACGGTTGATGTGTAGCAGACTGATCGCGAATGCTCCCGTCGGCGTCAACGCTTCCAGCGTGCCATCGTCTAGCTCAACAAAATGCGCAACAGCGCTCTCTTGGCGGGGGTTCCAGAGCATGGGAGCAGATGGCGAACCGGGCCAATAGTCTCCCTTGTACTGGTTGCAGCGCATGCAACAATAGACAAGGTTTCCCAAGCTGTCGTCCCCGCCTTTTCTGACCGGTTGGAAATGGTCGATCGTAAGCAGGTCGCCCGAGTCTGTCTCACGAACGCCGCAGTATTCACAAGCGAACTGAGCGCGTGTGCGAACCACTTCCCGAATAGCGTCGCGTATGGTCATGCCAGTTGAAGCACGCGCTGTTGGGCCAGTTGATGGCGTAGCGCCCTGTTCTCGCGACGCAGGACTTCGTTTTCACCAGCCAAAGCCTGGATGCTCTGTGAAGTCGTCACGATGCGTATAAGGATGGCATCAACCTGCTGTTTTAGCGCGCTTAGCTCATCAGTTTCGGATGACAGACCTAGAGCCAGCGCCTCTGTCTGATCCTGTTCGGCATACCAGGCATCGAGATCAGCCTGTTCATCTACGGTCAACGCTTCGCCGAGCGATCTTCGCAAGTGCAGTTTCCACAAACGATCATCCTGTGTTGCCATTGTCACCTCCAATGCCATACCATGTTCTCAGATGTCGGACCTGAGTGTACCACAACTGCTGCGGCAATCAAAACAACCATCCCTGAGTCCCTGGTCATGCTTCGCGTTGCAGTTGCTCAAGGACCTGCTCGCACAAGCGGGAGCTTATCCAGACATCAGGCCGGTTGGACAATTCTTCAATGAGCAGTTCAGCTTGGCCTAGCGTCAAGATGTCGGCACGACGCGCCTGAACGAGCACACCTAGCGTGCCTCTCACTCATGGTGAGCGAGTCAATCACGCCAACTCTTCCATGAGTGTTATCCTGTCGAAGGGAGGTTCCAGCCCGCGGGCGTAGGCGTGCAGGGCAAGTTCAGACTCTGACACGCCAATAGCGCTGGCTGCGGCGCCAAAGGTGGTCGCACCCAACCGATAACGCTCCAGCGCTCGCTCGATGCGTAAGTCGCGCAGGCCGCGCTGGCAAACGTCTTCCACGAACTCGTCGCTAACCGTTAAGCGTTCAGTTGCCAGAGAACCAAGCAGTTCTATCGTGATGGTTGATGGTGTAGTCATCAGCAATTAACTTCATTAACTCAGCCGAATCAATAACCATCTAGTACAAAAGACCACTTCCCAGGACTTCAGGTCTCCAAAAAGGGGTTCATATGAAACGAACTCTGACATGAGCAAGAAGGGCTTCACAGAACAGACGCATACCTATAGGTGCGCTAATAGATGTTCTTTCTGTTTCTTCCCACCAAAGTACATTAACACTTTCTGGTCTGAATACAATCGTCAATCCTTCATCGCAATCCCCAAAAGTCCGCTCCTGAGGAGTACCGCGTAAACACATCTCTAGACGCATCTTTAATGGTAACATACGCCCCAGACCTGCTATCGCATCGGCGACAACGACACAGTTCTTTCGCTCAGCCATGGTTTTTTATCTCCAAACCTCGGTACTTGACCGAGAACTCGCCGCTCCCTGAACATCCGTGCGTTCGCGGTTGGCTAGCAGACCCAGAGAATCGTCTGGTCGACCAAGCGTGAGTGTACCACAATTCCCATAGCGATCAAAACACCGCATCAAGCAAGGTCATCGATCGCACACATGCCAAACGAGAAGTATTGTTCCCCGTGGCTCAGGTACTCAAGCGTATGACACAGACGAGCCGAGGGTATTGCGCAATGCCCTCGGCTCGTCTGTTCTCTGGTGTCTGCTCGTTTACAGCACCTTGAACTCCGCATCGACGATCTCATCCTCCCCCGGCCGGTGGAAGACGATCTGGTCGCCGCGCACGCCGGCCACGACGGTGTCGCCCTCGGCGAAGTCGCCGCGCAGCAGGGCCAGCGCCAGCGGGTCCCGCACCAACTGCTGGATGGCCCGCTTCAGCGGCCGCGCGCCGTAGACCGGATCGTAGCCCCGCTCGGCCAGCAGCGCCCGCGCAGCGTCGCTCAGCTCCAGCGTGATCTTGCGACCCGCCAGCAGCCCACGCAGCCGGCCCAACTGGATCTCCACGATCTGCGCCAGATGCTCCCGGCTCAGCGGATGGAACACTACAATCTCGTCGATCCGGTTCAGAAA
Organism: uncultured Anaerolinea sp.; assembly: GCA_964626845.1. Lineage (GTDB taxonomy): Bacteria > Chloroflexota > Anaerolineae > JAAEKA01 > JAAEKA01 > JAAEKA01. The sequence continues at coordinate 15,779 of CAZVGR010000005.1, read as the reverse complement.
CTCCGGCCGGAACGTGGCCCGCAACGCCTCCAAGACATATCGCCGCGCATCTTCCTCCGACCTGCCACGTGCCGCTGCGGCAGCGTGCCACGTTTCACTCCCCACATTGCTGGTCATGATCACCACCGTGTTCTTGAAGTCCACGGTGCGGCCATGGCCGTCGGTCAGCCGGCCGTCGTCCAGCACTTGCAGCAGGGTATTGAAGACCTCGGGGTGGGCCTTCTCGATCTCGTCGAAGAGCACCACCGAGTACGGCTTGCGGCGCACGGCCTCGGTGAGCTGGCCGCCCTCCTCGTAGCCGACATAGCCGGGCGGCGCGCCCACCAGCCGGCTGACGGTGTGCCGCTCCTGGTACTCGCTCATGTCGATGCGCACCATGGCCTGCTCGTCGTCGAAGAGGAACTCGGCCAGCGCGCGGGCCAGCTCGGTCTTGCCCACGCCGGTGGGGCCCAGGAAGATGAAGCTGCCGATGGGTCTTCGAGGGTCTTGCAGGCCGGCGCGGGCGCGGCGCACCGCGTTGGCAACGGCGCGGATGGCGTCATCCTGGCCTACCACGCGGCGGTGCAGGTTCTCCTCCATGCGCAACAGCTTCTGCACCTCGCCTTCCAGCAGCTTGCTGACCGGGATGCCGGTCCACTTGGCAACGATCTCGGCGATGTCCTCGGAGTCCACCTCTTCCTTGAGCAACATGCCGCTGGCCTGCATCTCGGCCAACTGTTGCTCCAGCCGGGCCAGCTCCGCCTCCTGCTGGCGCAGCTTGCCGTATTGCAGCTCGCTGGCCCGCTGCCAGTTCTGCTGGCGCTGGGCCTGCTCGACCTCGAAGCGGGTGCGCTCGATCTCCTCTTTGAGCTGGGCGTTGCGCTGGATCACCTGGCGCTCGCCCTCCAGGCGGGCATCCAAAGCCCGCCGCTGCTCGCTCAAGTCGGCCAGCTCGCGCTCCAGCGCCTCCAGCCGCTCCTTGCTGGCCTTGTCCTTCTCGCGCTTCAGCGCCTCGCGCTCGATCTCCAGTTGCATCACCTTGCGCTTGATCTCGTCCAGCTCGGCCGGGTCGCTGGTGATCTCCATGCGCAGCCGGCTGGCGGCCTCGTCGATCAGGTCGATGGCCTTGTCGGGCAGGAAGCGGTCGGAGATGTAGCGCTGCGACAGGGTGGCCGCGGCGATCACGGCCGGGTCGGTGATGCGCACGCCGTGGTGGACCTCGTAGCGCTCCTTCAGGCCGCGCAGGATCGAGATGGTATCCTCCACCGACGGCTCGTCGATCAGCACCGGCTGGAAGCGCCGCTCCAGGGCCGCGTCCATCTCGATGTATTTGCGGTACTCGTCCAGCGTGGTGGCGCCGATGGTGTGCAGCTCGCCGCGGGCCAACAGCGGCTTGAGCATGTTGCCCGCGTCCAGCGAGCCCTCGGCCGCGCCCGCGCCGACCACCGTGTGCAGCTCGTCGATGAAGAGGATCACCTGGCCTTCGCTCTCAGTGACCTCCTTCAGCACAGCCTTGAGCCGCTCCTCGAACTCGCCGCGGAACTTGGCGCCCGCCACCAGGCTGCCCATGTCCAGCGCGACGATGCGCTTGTCCTGCAGGCCGGTGGGCACGTCGCCGCGCACGATGCGCAGGGCCAGCCCCTCGGCGATGGCGGTCTTGCCCACGCCCGGCTCGCCGATCAGCACCGGGTTGTTCTTGGTGCGCCGGCTGAGGATCTGGATCACGCGGCGGATTTCCTCGTCGCGGCCGATCACCGGGTCCAGCTTGCCCTTGCGCGCGAGGTCGGTCAGATCGCGGCCGTATTTTTGCAGCGCCTGGTAGGTGGTCTCCGGGTTCTGGCTGGTGACGCGCTGGCTGCCGCGGATGGCTTGCAGGGCCTGAAGGATCGCATCCTTGGTGACGCCAGCCGCCGTCAGCAGCCGGCTGGCGCCGTTGCCTTCTTTACCAGCCAGCGCCAGCAGCAAGTGCTCGGTGCTGACGTAGTCGTCCTTCATCGCGTCGGCCTCGCCCTGCGCCGCCTGCAGGGCGCGCTGCGCAGCCTGGCTGATGCCGACCTGAGTAGCCGTGCCGTAGACCTTGGGCCGGCGGCTCAGCTCGGCTTCGACCTGGCTGGCAAGCTGGCCGGGGTTGCGCCCCAGCCCCTGGACGATCTGCGGCGCGACGCCGTCGGCCTGCTGCAACAGGGCCAGCAGCAGGTGCTCCGGCTCGATCTGGGCGTGGTTATAGCTTTCGGCCAGCGATTGGGCCTCGAAAATGGCTTCCTGTGTTTTTTGGGTGTATTTGTCTGGTCTCATGTGAACCATTCCTTTTCAATCCGTAACGCTACTACTCAGGCGCCGGGCACTTGCAGCTCAGGGGCGGCTGAAATCGGCTCCACAGACAGCGTCGCAGACGCAAAGTCAAGCGCCCGTCGGCTATGGCTGGGTAGTTACCGTTTTTGATTCTATTATAGCAGCCTTGTGTGAGAAAACTACTAGCGAAGTGCTAGCGATGTGTTTGAGTTTTGTGAGAGCGCCGGCGAAAACCGCTGATTCCTGGCGCGGCAGCTCTTGACTTTATGGCAAGCATCGGTACAATAGAACTGATTATTACCATAACACGATGCTTGCCACTGCACCGTATCCAACACCACACCCTTGTTAGCCAGCATCCTATAGGCGCCCAGCCGATTCGACGCACGCCGGGGAGCGAGGCACTCGCTCTTCTACGTCGCGTCCTGTCGGCTGGTTATGTTCGCAAAGGGCCTTTAACCCATGCAAAAACAAGTTGATGAGTTTCTGGACTATCTGACCACCGAAAAAGGCTATTCAGATAACACGCTGGCTGCATACCGCAACGATTTGACCCAGTTTACCCAGCATCTGACTGATCAGGTCGGCGCTGAAAGCTGGGACGCCGTCAGCCAAACGCAGATCGTCGACTATATCCTTCACATGAAGGAGTTGGAATACGCTTCCTCGACGGTTGCGCGCAAGGTGGCGGCCATCAAGTCTTTCTTCCATTACTTGCGCGACGAAGGCATCGTTAAAAATGACCCTACCCTGACCTTGGAGTCGCCCAAAGTCAAAAAGCACCTGCCCAAGGCAATCTCTGAGGACGATGTGGAGCGGCTGCTGGCCGAGCCGACCAAGAGCGATGCACCCAAGGCCTTGCGCGACAGTGCGCTGCTGGAAACGCTGTACGCCACCGGCATGCGGGTCACGGAGTTGGTGTCGCTCAACGTTCAGGATGTGGACCTCGAGGCAGGAACGGTCTACTGCATCGGCAAGGGCGACCGCGAGCGCGTGGTGCCGATCTACGATCACGCGGCGCAGGTGCTGGCGGCTTATCTGACCAATGGCCGGCCCTATCTGGTGCGCGATCAGGAGGAACAGGCGCTCTTTCTGAACCACCGCGGCGAGCGGCTGACCCGACAGGGGCTTTGGCTGATTATCAAGCATTACGTGGACGCAATCGGTATTCAGAGCGAGGTGACGCCCCACACACTGCGCCACTCCTTTGCGACCCATATGCTGCACGGCGGAGCCAAGCTGCGCGATGTGCAGAAGTTGCTGGGGCACGCCAACATCTCCACCACGCAAGTCTACACCCAGGTCACGCGCGATCACCTGCGTGAGGCCTACAACGAAGCGCATCCGAGGGCCTAGCCGTGGAATTCATCCCAACACGCGAACATTTCAATCAGGCGGTGGCAACGATCCAGCAAGCCACGCCGCTGCGGCCCAAGGTCGCGATTGTCTTAGGATCTGGCCTGAGCGCGCTGGCCGACGCCGTGCAGCAGCCGGTACACATCGACTTCCGCGATATCCCGCACTTTCCTGTCTCCAGCATCCCCGGCCACCAGGGACGCCTGGTGCTGGGCCAGTTGGAGGGGCAGCCAGTGGCCGTCATGCAGGGCCGCACCCATTACTACGAGGGGTACTCGGTGCAACAGGTGACGCTGCCTATCCGCGTGCTGCGCTTGCTGGGAACCGAGACGATCATTTTGACCAACGCGGCTGGCGGGCTGAACAAAAATTTCAACAGCGGCGACTTAATGCTGATTGTCGATCACATCAACCTGGTGGGCATGGCCGGCGTCAACCCGCTGCGTGGGCCAAATGACCCTGGCTTTGGCCCGCGTTTCCTCGACATGTCCAAAGCCTACGACCGCGATCTGGGCCGGCTGGCCTGGGAGGCGGCCGCCGCGCAGGGCATTCCTATGCACCGGGGTGTGTATGTCGGCCTGGCCGGCCCAACCTTCGAGACGCCGGCTGAGATCCGTTTCTTGCGGCTCATGGGGGGCGACGCTGTCGGCATGTCCACCACCTCAGAGGCTGTCGTGGCCCGTCACTGCGCCATGCGCGTGCTGGGCATCTCTGGCATCAGCAATGTGGCGATCGACGACCCTGACAGCGCCAGCGAAGCCAGCCATGAAGAGGTGCTGGAGGCTGGCGCGTTGATGACGCCGCGCATGACCGCCGTAGTGCGCAGCGTGCTGGCGCATCTGTGAACTTCTGCCGAGCCAGAAACGTGGTATAATGGCGTCAGCCCGGTAGAAGCGGCTAGCGCGCTCAGGTTCAGGCGCCCTCGAGGGCCTGCTACGTTTTCTCAGGAAAACCACCATTGAAGCCAATGCCCGGCGCGACGCACGGGCATTCGTTTCGTATTGAGGTATTGACTCCGCATGGCGGTTCTCGTCAGGATCATCAGCAACAACGCAACGTGGATCTATGTGATCTGCCTGCTGCTGGCGCTTTATTTGCTGCGCACGGCCATTCTGGCCCGCCGCGAGCGCCAGCAGGCCGCTTTCAGCCTGGAGCGTGAGATAGCTCTCAACCGCACGCACACGACGCTGCGCTGGGCGCTGCTGCTCATGGCGCTGATGGGCGCTACCTACTTTGTCGCCAACTACTTGTCGGTGGCTGTCGAGCCGATCATTGCCCAGGCTGACCCCACGCCCACGCCGCTTTTCTTGCTGGACACGCCCACGCCCACGCCAGAGGCCACGCTGCCGCCCACAGAGACGCCGACGATCACGCCGACCCCGCGGCCGCGCGCCACGCCGCGGCCGGTGGAGGAGCCGACGGCGACGCCGATTTTGTCGCCTACTGCGCCGGCCGTTGTGGCGCCCTCGTGTCCTGACAGCCGCGCCATCATCATTGAACCCGGCGTGGGCCAGCAGATCAACGGCCCGGTCAGCCTGATCGGCACGGCCCGCAGCGATAATTTCGAGTACTATAAGATTGAGTTCAAGCCGGCTGGAGCGCCTGGCGACTTCAGCTTTTACCTGCGCCGCGATACACCAGTGGTCAACGGGCCGCTGGGAGCATGGAATCCCGCCGGGTTACCTCCTGGCGAGTATCAGCTACGCCTGGTGACGGTCGATATCACCGGCAACTTCGGCCAATGCGTGGTGCAGGTCACGGTAGGCGGTTAGGTAAATCGAAGGAGAACGAGCGTGAACGAGAAGCCCAACAACGTGGTATGGTGGATCCTGGGAGCTTTGGTGGTCCTGCTTTGTTGCTGTCTGCTGTTTGTGGTGGGCGCGGGCGGCATGCTTTTTGGCATGTTGAGCACCAGCAGCCAGCAGGCGCCTGTGGCGGTTACGGTTGAGGTTCAGCCGGCGCCGGCTTTCCCCGTCGCGCCGACGCGCACGCCGGCCGGCAGCGGCGCTACCCCTACGCCCCGTAGCCAGGCAACCCCCCTGCCCGGCTCATCGTTGTCCGCGCCAGAGGCCGCGATTGCGCTGACCGAGCAGCAACTGCAAGAAGCTGTGGCGCCGCCGCGCGATCTGCGTACCCTGGCCGAGCGCCTGCGCGGCACCGGGCCTATCCCTGAGATCATACACGACACCCCACCTATCTACCGCGTGGGCGACAGCGATACCTTCTGGGTGAGCAACGAGGATACAGGCGAGCACGGACAGATCGAGGCCGAGCTGGTCTACATGAACGATGTGCTCTATATGTGGGTCGAGAAAGGGGTGCGCCACAATCTGAACCAGTTGCAGCGAGCTGCCGATAAGTTCGCCAACGAGACCTATCCCACCAACCGTGAGTTCTTCGGCAGTGAGTGGACCCCTGGCATCGACAGCGACCCACGGCTGCACATCCTGCACTCGGTGCAGTTGGGCAGCGGCATCGCCGGCTACTTCAGCGGCGCCGACGCGGTCAGCAGGCTGGCCCAGCCCTACTCCAACGAGCGGGAGATGTTCTACATCAACATCGACAACACCGAGCCTAACAGCGAGTTCTACAACGGCGTGCTGGCCCACGAGTTCCAGCACATGATCCATTGGTACCAGGACAAGAACGAGGCTACCTGGGTCAACGAAGGATTAAGCGAGCTGGCCATGCAGCTCAACGGCTACGACACGGGCGGCGCCGATCGCGTGTTCAGCCAGGTCCCTGACACACAGCTTACGGCCTGGAGCGACGATCCCAACAATCGCACCCAGCACTATGGCGCATCCTATCTGTTTATGGCCTATTTCTTGCAGCGTTTCGGCAATGAAATGATGCAGGCCGTGATCGCCGAGGACGCCAACAGCATTGACGGCTTCAACAACGTGCTGGAGCAGGCTGGGGTGGGCCTGACTTTCGACGACGTGTTCGCCGATTGGGTCGTTGCGAATCTGATAGATCAACCTGGTCTGGCTGATGGCCAGTATGGTTACCAGAATCTGAGTCTGCGGCCTATGGCGCGCGATCTGACTCTGCGCCGCTTCCCCGCCCAGATCGAAAGCGATGTGAGCCAATATGGCACAGACTATGTCGAACTGCGCGGCACGGGCAACCTGGCCATCGATTTTCGCGGCGCCACCACCACCCGTCTGGCCGACAACGAGCCTTACAGCGGTCAACTGGCCTGGTGGGCCAACCGCGAGGATGACTCCGATGCCCGCCTGACGCGTGCATTCGATCTGAGCGGGGTGGATACGGCCACGCTCAACTTCTGGACCTGGTATGACATCGAGGATGATTGGGATTACGGCTATGTGATGGCGTCGGCCGACGGCGGCGAGACGTGGACGCCGCTGCGCACCGAGGATACGGTGGACACCAACCCCAACGGCAATAGCTTTGGCTGGGCGTTGACGGGCTGCTCCGGCGATCCCAGCAGCACCGATCCGGGCGACCCGTGCAACGCGCGCTGGATCGAGCAGACGGCTGACCTGACGGCCTTTGCTGGCAACGAGGAAGTCTTGGTGCGCTTCGAGTACATCACCGATGATGCGGTCAACTACCCCGGCTTCTTCATTGACGACGTCAGCATTCCAGAGATCAACTATTTCGACGACATGGAGAGCGGCGCCGAAGGCTGGTTCAGCGAGGGCTGGATACTGAGCAACAATATCCTGCATCAAGGCTGGCTGTTGCAGCTTATCGAGCTGACGGACGGCCAGGACCCGGTGATCACCCGCATTCCAGTGGACGAGAACGGCGTGGCCCAGTGGACCGTCGAGAACCTGGGCCGGCGCAAGAACGCCATCCTGGCCATCAGCGGCCTGGCCCCGGTGACCACAGAGAAGGCGCTGTACGAGTATACGATCACGCAGCAGTAAGTCGGTAAACGGTGAACAGTCGTCCGATTGTCGACCACCGTTCACCGTTTACCGTTCACCCTCCCCCCGTACTTCCACACTCCCTGCACCCAGCTTCCGCACCAACTGCTGCTCCAGCGCCGGCGTGAAGGTCGTCGTGTCGTTGGGGAAATCGAGCTGCACGGCCGCGCCGTTCTTGCGCACGATGACGCAGAAGCGGTCCGGCCCTGGCTTGGCTCGCAACTGGTCCACCACCCAGCCCAGCAGCCGCTTGTCGCGCTCGGCGTCGGATGTGCGCTGCACGGTGACGCGAATCTCGCGGGGCGTGGATGGCAGGGTGACTGGGTGATTGGGTGACAAGGTGACAAGGTGACTGGGTGACTGGGTGACTGGGTGATCAGCCTCCAGCAGAGCGGCGGCGGGAGGCGGCTCGTCGTCCGTGGTCCCCGGTTCCTCATTAACCGTTAACCGTTCACTATTAACCATTTCCTCCCTTTCCCCCGTTTCCCTTCTCTCCGTCCGTTCCCCTTCCCACATCGCCGGCGCCTCGCGCAGCCATTCCGGCTCTTCCAGCGTAAAGGGATTGTCGTCGTCGGACGCAGCGCCGTTGTCGTCGCCGTAGCTCACATCGTCGGCGGCGTCGGCGATGCGCAGGCCGGTGCTGCGCTGGGGCGCCAGGTCCAGCGGCGGGCGCTGTGCAGCGCTGGACCGGCCATGCCCGTTGCCATCCACGAACAGCGGCGCGGCGCGCAGGGCCGCGTAGGGATCGGCCTCGTCGGCGGCCAGGGCGCGGGTGACGTAGTTCTGCACCGCGTCGCATAGCACGTTGACCGACTCGCCGCGCTTTTCGGCCTTGCCGCGCACCAGCACGATGCGGTCCTGCACCCACATTTCTTTGGTCTCCTCCCAGGTCTTGGGAAAAACCACCACATCACACTGGCCTTGAAGGTCTTCCATCGTCACGAAGGCCATGCGGTCGCCCTTCTTGGTGCTGATCTGGTTGACGCGCACCACGTTGCCGGCCAGCACCACCGGCTTGCCCACGTGGGCCTCGCCCAACTCGCCGCAGGTGCAGGTGATCACGCCGGTCAGGTCCACGGCCATCTGCTGCAAGGGATGCGACGAGACGTAGACGCCCAGCAGTTCCTTCTCCATCTCCAGCCGCTGCTTCGGGCTGAGCGGCTCGACGGCAGGCAGGGTCAGGGTCGGGGCAAAGCTGGCCGGGCCGGCGTCCAGTCCACCGCCGAACAGGTCGAACATGCTGAGCTGGCCCGCCTCCTCGGCCTCGTGGCGCGAGCGGCTGACGCCCACCAGTTGCTCCATGCCCTCCAGCAACTGCGCCCGCTCGCCGAACTGGTCCAGCGCGCCGACTTTGATCAGGCATTCCAAGGCTTTTTTACCCACTTTGCGCAGGTCCACCCGCTCGCACAGCGCCTCCAGGGCCGGGAACGGCCCGGCCTGCCGGCCGGCCAGGATCGCCTCCACCGGCCCCTCGCCCACGTTCTTGACCGCAGCCAGGCCATAGCGAATGGCTGCGCCGGGCGGCACCGGGAAGGGATAGGCGATGTGCAGGTCGCGCGTCGCCGGCCCGTCGTTGGCCGACTGTTCCACGGTGAAGTTGAAGGCGCTGGCGTTGACGTCGGGCGGCAGCACCTCGATGCCCATGCGCCGCGCCTCGGTGATGTAGTAGGCTACTTTCTCCGGGTTGTCCCGCTCTACGTAGAGCATAGCGGCCATGTATTCCAGCGGGTAATGTGCTTTGAGGTAGGCCGTCTGCACAGTGACGACCGCATAGTCTGCGGCATGGCTCTTGTTGAATCCGTAACGCGCAAAGCCCAGCAAGGCGTCCCAGATCGCGTCGGATTCCTGGCGAGTCAGGCCCGATTTCTCGGCGGCCCCTTTGGCAAAGATCTCGCGGTGCTGAATCAGCACCTTCTCCGACTTCTTGCTGATGCCGCGCCTCACGTTGTCGGCCTCGCCGGCCGTATAGCCAGCGATCTCCGTCAGCAGCAAGATCACCTGTTCCTGGTACACACAATTGTGGACGATTATGCCATTGGCTACGAAGCTATGCAGACCCTCCACAGTGAGATCATAGACGTGTTCTTGCCCAACTTTCTCGATGGCAACGATTTCGCTCCAGCGGACATTGAGGCTGCGCTTCGTGTCGGGCAACGGCAGACGATGTGTGAGTCGCTCTACCACGCGTGCTGGGATGCGATTGCGTTCACGCTTGTTCGAGTAGAAGTGCTGGCGGTCGATGCCATGCTGACGCATCAAGGAATTGTATGAGCCTGTCCACACGCTATCAAGTTCTTGCAAGAACTTGGCACGAGAAACTGTAGGAGCGCCTACACCAGTACAGAGTACTGTCGACTTTGCACTGACCATGTGGGGCTGGATCATGGATGCAAAGAGCTTCGTGTCGTATACTGTCACCTGGAAACTTGGTATCTTCTGTGGAGCAGAGTCCTTGTGCGCGGCCTTTGAGTATTGCGCCGTGTGGATAACTGACGAGATTCCCACGCGCAGCAACAGCATTTGGATATCATTGGCTAACTGGCGCGAAACTGTTTTGTAATGGCACAGCTTGCGCCCCATGTAGCCATCACCGTCCCACAACGATGCCAAGAAGAACAAGATATCCTCCTGGCCAAGCTGAAACACGAAATCGGGGATGAATTTGTCGTGGCTGCTGACACCGCCAGGCTGACTACCTGGCACGTCTTTGAGGCGCAATTCCCGTAGCCAGGCCAGCAACCCGTTGGGAGCATGATAATGTAGCCCCGCATCCTGGTTTTTGGCTGCCCCGATGCGAGTGACTCCGCGTATCTGCTGCGTGAATGTTGGTTTCACATCATCAAACGCTTCCAGACAGCGCAGGTACTCCTGCAGCATCGCTGCGTCCTTGGAAATGAAATCCGCCAGGGTGCCGCTGGTCAGGCTGCCATCGGCGATCAGATAAGCAAGGACGCGAAGACGACGCCGGTCGATCGATTGTGGAGAGCTTACCGGTCCGAACAGTTTGAATGGCGTTGCTATGTAGTCTCCTGGTTTCAAATCACATAGTGGTCGCCATCCATCTTCCGTCAACAAGCGGTGATCGCCGGTGGTTTTGATCTTTGCTCCACTACGCAACGTCAGCTCGAAAACAGGTTTGAATCCATTGTCGATCCATTGCGTGACCCTGCCTATCGCCGGTTGCCAATGCTTATCTACCCCCTGGATTTCAAGTTCGGCCACATGCTCAAGTTCGTCCAAGCGATACCTTTGGCCCGTCCGAGCATCCATCACCAATGCGTCTCCGCTGACACAGACGCCATAGGTTTCTGCCAGGATCGGCTCTAGCGCCGGGTGTACGTACTCGGCTTGCTTCCTGCCATGCATCACGGCTACGTACTCGGGGATGAAATCCATCGGTCCTGGCCGGTAGAGGCTGATCGCGGCCACGATGTGGTTGAACTCGCGCGGCTGCATCTCGGCCAACATGCGGCGCAGGCCGGCCCCTTCCACCTGGAACACGCCCGCCACCTCGCCGCTGCTCAACAGCTTGAAGCTCTCGGGGTCGTCCAGTGGGATGTTGTCCAGCGTCCACTCCACGCCATGCCGCTGGCGGATCAGCTTGGTGGCCTCGCGCATCACCGTCAACGTGGACAGCCCCAGGAAATCGACCTTGAGCAGGCCGATGCTCTCGCAGATGGGGAACTCGAACTGGGTGACGGCCTCGGTGATGACCGCTTTTTGCGGCCGCATCACCGGCAGATACTCGGTCAGCGGCTGGTCGGTGACGATGACGGCCGCGGCGTGGGTGCTGGCGTGGCGGGCCACCCCCTCCAGCGCGCTGGCCGTGTCCAGCAGCTCCTTGACCTTGACGTCCCCCTGGTACAGCTCGATCAGCTCCGGCACGGCCAGCTCCGGCTTCTTGGCGTCCTTGCCCAGGCACTGCTCGATGGTCACTGGCTTGCCGGGGATGGCCGGAATCTGTTTGGCGATGCGGTCCACCTGCTCCAGCGGTATGTCCAGCGCGCGCGCCACGTCGCGCACGGCCGCGCGCGCCTTCATGCGGCCAAAGCTGACGATCTGCGCCACATGCGCCGCGCCGTACTTGGCGATGGTGTAGCGGATCATCTCCTCGCGCTGGTCGTCGGGGAAGTCCAGGTCGAAGTCGGGCATGGTGACGCGGCCGGGGTTGAGGAAGCGCTCGAAGACCAGGTTGTTGCTCAACGGGTCGATGCCGGTGATGCCGGTGGCGTAGGCCACAATGGAGCCGGCGCCAGAGCCGCGCACGTTGTACCAGATGCCCCGGCCGCGGGCGTAGCGGCACAGGTCGGCCACGATCAGGAAGTAGACGTCGAAGCCCATCTGGTGGATGATCTTCAGCTCGTGCTCCTTGCGCGCCTGCACGTCGGCGTCGTCGGCCCGGCCGCCATAGCGCCAGCGCAGCCCCTCCTCGGTTGCCTGGCGCAGATAGCTCTCGTAGGTGTGGCCCTCCGGCACGTCGGTGTCGGGCAGGTGGAAGCTCTTGTCCTCCAGGTTGACCTGGCACATCTCGGCGATGCGCAGGGTGTTGCTGAAGGCGCTCTCCGGCAGGTCGGCCAACGGTCGGAAGACGTCGCGCATCTCCAGGCCGCTTTTGAGGTAATAGCTGCTGTCGGACATGCGCATGCGGTCGCTCTGGCTGAGCAGCGCGCTGGTCTGCACGCACAATAACACGTCGTGGAAGCGCGCGTCCTCTGGCTCGACATAATGCACATCGTTAGTGACCACCAGCCCCACATCGTACCGCTTGGACCAGTCCAGCAAGGTCTTGTTGACCTCACGCAGCGAGGGGATGTCGTGCTCTTGCAGCTCGATGTAAAAGCGATCCTTGCCGAAGACGTCAAGGTACCAGTTGAGCCGCTCCAACGCCAGCTTCTCCTGCGGCCGCGCGCCCTTTTCGCCGTTGAGCAGGGTGGGGACCTCGGCCGCCAGGCAGCCGGTGGTGCAGATCAGCCCCTCGCTGTGCTGGGCAAGATAGTCGGCGTCGATGCGCGGCCGGTAATAGTAGCCCTGCATCTGCGCGTCGGAGCAGATCTTGAGTAGGTTCTTGTAGCCGGTCTGGTTCTGGGCCAGCAGCAGCAGGTGGTGGCGGTCCTTGTCGAGCTGCGCGTCGCGGCCCGCCATCGGCCGGCCCCAGCGGGTGATGTAGGCCTCGACGCCGATCACCGGGTGGATGCCGGCCGCCTTGGCCGCGCGGAAGAAGGGGATCACCCCGTGCATGGTGCCGTGGTCGGTCAGGGCTAACGCCGGCTGGCCCAGCCGCTGGGCGCGCTGCACCAGCTTCTCGATGCGGCCCAGGCCGTCGAGCAACGAAAACTCAGAGTGGACGTGGAGATGGACGAAGTCGTTGGACATGAGGGAAAAGGATGGCACGTAAGGCGCAGAGCACGGGCGTGCATATCACGAAGTATAAATCAGAGGATAGCGTTCCGGGTGTTGCAGCGAATCCAGATGCAGGTCGACATCCAGTGCTGGCCAGTACAAGTGATCGGGCCGCGGTAGCTCGACAGCCAGAATCTCCCCAATCGTCGCGTTGCGGAACCAGGGGAAGTCGTCAAAAGGGAGATAGTACTCCCGGCCGTGGATCATCAACCAAAAGCCGTGCTTCGAAATGTTCAGCACTTCAACTTCGGCTGCTAAAGTGGCGTCGCCAGTGATCGACAATGTCATCCTCATGCTCCTCAATGATATCGTGAATAACTCTCAGTTCTCTTCTCGTGAGAAAAAGAAGAACCGAAATCCTTGCTTGTGAAAAACCGTTGGACTCATTTTCCCACTCCCGTGCTTAAGTTGATGAGATTATAGCACGACTGGCATCTGCTCGCTAGTTACCTTCCGGGTTATTGGCCCCGCTGGTCGCGACTTTTAAGGATAGCAATGAAAGCGCAGACAGCCTGCAAGACGACTTCCCCCCCGTTGTTTGGCGCTCCCCTATCCACCCGTAGCCAGCACCAGGTAGCGGCGCTCGCTCTCTGCTGGCAGCGTTAGCCGGCGGTACGGGTTTTGCTCCACCACCAGTACCGTCCAGTACAGGCTGCCCTCGCGGAAGCGCCCGCTTTGGAACAGTTGATCCAGGTTCAGTGTCAGCGACTCCATGCTTGTGGGCGGGGCAACTCCCCATGCCTGGTTAGGATCCTGCTCAGGTGACCACACCACTACCTCGTAGAACGATCCCTTGGGCAGCGCGCTGGTCGGGCGCCAGCCAAATTGCACCACACCGTGCAGCCTGGCTGAAAGCGCTGGCTCTACCAGCGCAGGCGGCATCACTGAAGCTGGCCGCGGCGCAACCGTCGGCCGCGCCGTTGGACTGGCCGCAGCCGCCTTGGTGGCCGGACTGCGCGCAGGCGGGGCGGGCAGTTGGTTGGCGGTAGCCGTAGGGGATGGTGTTGCTGAGGGTAGAGGGGTTGGCGACGATGTAGCCGTGGCGGTTGGCGTATCCGTGGGTTGGGCGGTGACGGTGGGTGTTGCTGTCGATGTGGGGCGGTCTGTGGGCGTTGAAGTCGCGGTTGCGGTTGGCGTAGGCGGGTTGATCGTGGGCGACGAGATGACCACAGCCGTGGGCGAGGTGAGCGGGATGCTGCTGGGGGTGGCTTCCCCAGGCTCTTGCCAGGCGATCAAGGCGCCGTCGGAAACATCCGCTGCTGCCACTGCGTCCAGCGACTGGCCAGCCGAAGTTGGCGTTGTGGTGGGAGTGCTGGCAGCCGCTGCGCCGGGCGCGTTCCACACAGTCTGCTCATGGCGAGGCGAGGGGGTGGATTGTAGCGCGGGAATACCGAAGCCCACAACGAGTGACAGCAGCAGCGCTAATAAGCTGAGAAACACGTTCTGCCTGGCAGGGCCGTCTTGGTACCACATCCGCGACCTCCATGTCACTCACAGATACATTTCAAAACAAAGCGCACCGTTTGGGCCGGTCTCCGACCGAGCCCCGCTGATTTCACGCGTCGGCGAGCCAGCGCAGCGTCTGACCGGTGGCTGATCGAGGGCAGCAATGGCGGCAAGCAACACGCACATTCTTGTAGGTAAAGACGTATTCAAGCTATAAGGGATACCCCCGCTATCCGCAAAAAATCGACCCTGTTACTGCTTACCCCACCCAGACCGCCTCCCGCCAGCCGCGCAGCGAGTTGACCAGAAAGATCGCCTGGCAGCGCGGCAGATCATCCACAACGAGCAAGCGTTCCTGCACCTGGCCGGTCTCTAGCAGCTCGGCCCGCAGCATGCCGGCCAGCAGCCCGCTGGCGATTGGCGGCGTCACCCATTGGCCGTCCAGCAGCACCACCACGTTGGCCGTGCTGGCCTCTGTCAACTCCCCGCGCGCGTTCCACAGCAGCACCTCGTCGCAGTCTGGCCGGCTGGCCCGCGCCTGCTGGTACACCGTCCGATGCGTGGTCTTGTGATAGAGAAAAACGTCATCCGGGTTTATCGCTTCCCTGGCCAGGCCCAGCCGCACGGCCGTGGGCGTAGCTGGCAGCTCCAGGGGCTGTATCTCCAGCCGCAGCTCGCCTTGCCGGCCGGCCAGCAGTCGCAGCCGGGCCGGGTCGGGCGTCGTCGCGGGGTCTATGGCTGCCAGCCGCTGGCGTGCTGCGTCCAGATCGACGGCAAAGCCGAAGTACTCGGCCGCCTCGGCCAGCCGCGCCAGGTGTCGTTCCAAACGGATCACGCCCTCGGCTGCTGTCCAGCGCATGGTCTCCAGCAGATCGAAGTCGGGAAACCGACGCGTCAGCACCTGCGCCTTGAGCTGGCACTCGGCGTACTCCGCAGCGGCGTCGGAGTCCCAGACGATGCCGCTGCCGACGCCATAGCTGGCCTGGCCGGCCTGCCGGTCAACCAGCACGGTGCGAATGGCCACGTTGAACCGGGCGCGCCGGCTGGGCGCCAGATAGCCGATCGCGCCGGTGTAGACCCCGCGCGGCCCGCCCTCCAGATCAGCGATGAACTGCATGGTGCGCACCTTGGGCGCGCCGGTGATCGATGCACAGGGAAAGAGCGCCCCCAGAATGCCGGCAAGGGGCACATCGCTGCGCGCCTCGACGGTCGATGTCATCTGCCACACAGTCGGGTAGCGCTCCACCTCCAGCAGGCGGGGCACGTGTACGCTGCCAAAGCGGGCGATGCGTCCCAGGTCGTTGCGGATCATGTCGACAATCATGATGTTCTCGGCCTGATCCTTGGCCGACGCGCGCAGGTCAGCCGCGTGCTGGCGATCCTCGACGACGGTGCGGCCGCGCGGCG